>NZ_JBXAKN010000009.1:0-261587 GCF_058798375.1 Acidovorax sp. GW823-FHT01C06 | reverse complement strand
TCGACCACACTCCGCTCTCAACCATCAGCCGCCCATGAGCCGCATTCCGGCCATGAACAACCTCCTGAGAATCAACACCTAGCGCCCATCTGAAAGTAGCACCGGGACAAGGTTTGCATTGCAACCCCCTTCCCCGCCTATACCCCGGCTCCGGTTTGACTGCTCCCCCACCGATAGCTGGACGTGGACCCACCCGTCATGGCCGGGCCCAAGTTGGGAAAAGAACCATAACAACGAGAATTTTTCCGCCGTTGGACACGGCCCTTCAAATTTTCTGGAATTCACGCATCAACAAATTTCGCACGATTGTGCTAAATTGGCGCCATGGATGCAAAGACCCAGAAATCGGAACTCACCCGCGCGGCCATCGTGGGCGCGGCGCTGGACCTGGCCGCGGCCGAGGGGCTGGAGTCGATCACCCTGCAGGCGGTGGCCGACCGCGTGGGCCTGTCCAAGAGCGGCGTGTTCTCGCGCGCCGGCTCGCGCGAGGCGCTGCAGAAGGCGGTGATCGAGGAGTTTGGCCGCCGCTTCCTGGCCGATGTGTTCGTGCCCGCCATGCAGCACCCCAAGGGCCTGCCGCGCCTCAACGAGATCGTGCGCCGCTGGATTGCCCGCACGCGCGACGTGGAGGCCTTCACCGGCTGCATCTATACGGCGGGCGCCTTCGAGCTGGACGACCGCGACGGCGAGCTGCGCGACCTGCTGCACGCCGAGATCACCCGCTGGCGCGCGGCCCTGCGCCGCACGGTGATCCAGTCCATCGAGGCCGGGCACCTGCCCCCCGACACCCCGCCCGACCAGCTGGTGGGCGAGATCTATGCGATGGCCATGGGCCTGTTGCACGACGTTCGCTTCCTGCGCGATCCGCAGGCAGTGCAGCGCGCCGAGGCGTCCTGGGCGCGCCTCGTCAAGAGTTATCAGACCGCCTGATCCTCCCCCTCTGCTTGTTCTTGCGCGATGGATGCCTCTTGTTTTTCTTTGCCCCAATTTCGCACAACCGTGCGAAGAAAGGAACCACCATGCTGATCATCTTGGGTATCGCCGCCATCGTGGCCGCGGCGGGCGCCGTCCGGGCGCTGCGCCAGACACTCGCCCGCCTTCCGCGCAGCAACCGGGACTGGATCTTCTACTGACCGTCCACCGCGTCCGCCCCCCATTCCCTCCCTTTCCGGAGCCCCTCATGAACGCCTCCCCTTCCTCCTCCACCGCCCTGCAGGCCACGTCCAGCTTCTACGGCGAACACCCCGGCATGCGCCTGCTGCGCGTGGCGCTGGGCACCACCGAGCGCCTGTGGCCCGCGCTGGCCGTGCGCGCGGCCTACCGCCTTTTCGGCACGCCCCTGCCCCTGCGCAAACCGGGCCGCAGCGCCGTGCCGCCCGGCCACTGGCGCACGGAACGCTGGCCGTTCGAAGACGCCGAGATCACGCTCTACCTGCCCCAGGCCCAGCCGCACGGCCCCACGGTGCTGCTGCTGCACGGCTGGGGCGGCCACGCGCGCCAGATGCTGCCGCTGGCCGGCGCCCTGGCCGCGCGGGGCCTGCGCCCGGTGCTGGTGGACCTGCCCGCGCACGGCGGCAGTCGGGGCCGCGTGAGCAACCTGCCGCAGTTCGCGCGCGCCATCGAATACGCCACCGCCCGCCTGCATGCGCAGGATTCGGCGCCCAGCGCCGTGGTAGCCCATTCGCTCGCGGCCAACGCGGCGGCCCATGCGGCCAGCCGGGGCCTGGCCACCGGGCGGCTGGTGCTGCTGGCGCCGCCCGCGTCGCCCCACGAATACACGCGCCTGTTCGCGCAGGTGTTCGGCCTGTCGGAGCGCACGCGCGCTTCCATGCACCGGCGCATCGAGGCGCGCGAGGGCATCCTGATGCGCCAGTTCGAGCCCCCGGCCGTGGGTCCGCGCATCGCGCTGCCCACCCTGGTGGTGCACGACCGGGGCGACCGCATCAACCGCTTTGCCGATGGCGAGGCCTACCGCGACCACATTCCGGGCGCCACGCTGCTGGCCACCGAAGGGCTGGGCCACCGCAAGATCCTGCAGCAGGATGGCGTGCTGGCGGCCGTGGCCGATTTTGTGGCGGGCCCGGGCCATCCACGCTGACGGGCCCGGGAGCCAGGGGGCCCGGCGGGGGGCCGCGCGGCGCAGCGTGCGGTGCGGGGTGGCTCGGCGCACCGCCGCGCGGTGTCGCCAACAGTTACAGCCGCAAGGCGAACAGGACGCGGCCAGCGCCTATCATCCGCAGTCGTGCGTGCCCCCAGGGCCGCTCTTGCCGATGATTCACCGGTGTGCTGCCTGCCACCGGTGGCCCCACGCCGCTACCTGTTGTCTCCGATGCACGCTCTCCTGTCCGCCTGGCCCGCCCTGGCCCTGCTGTTGCCCGCGCTGGTGCTGGTGTCGGCCTTCTATTTCCTGGCCAAGGGCGACCGCCGCGCGTTCTCGCACCTGCTGGCCCTGCTGGCGTGTTTCCTGATCGGCGCGCTGCTGATGGAGTTCTTCATCTTCATGGCGGCGCGCATGGCCCGTTCGGGCAGCCGCGAGGCCGTGCTGGGCGCCGGCACCCGCCAGCTGCTGGAAACCATGGCCAATCCGCGCTCCATCACCGCCCCGCCCCTGTCGCTGGCGGCCGTGGCGGCCTACAGCGTGCTGGCGTCGTACCTGTGGCTGCTGGTCACCTGGGGCCTGCACCTGCGCGGCAAGCCTGCCGGCGGCGCCGGAAAGAAGAAAGCGGCCAAGCGCCCGCCGCGCAAGCCGGCCCGGGCCTGATCCACGGGCCTTGGGGTCTTTGGGGCCCCTAGCGCTGGATACATCAGCGCCGACAGCTATATATTTAATAGCATATCCTGCGCGCACACTTGACGCAGGGCAACCCCCGGCGCGCGGAGCGCATCCACAATGGCAGGCGATCCCCTCCGGTCGCGGAGGTGCGTACCAGGCTGTCCACCTCCTGCCTTTTCCTGCCATGACTTCCTCCTTCTCCTCCTCCTCCCACAGCGATGTCCTCATCGTCGGCGCGGGGCCCGCGGGCCTGTCGCTGGCCATTTCCCTGGCCCACGCCGGTTTCACGGCCACGGTGGTCGAGCAGCAGCCCCAGGCCGCGCTGGCCGCCCCCGCGCCCGACGGCCGCGAGATCGCGCTGACCCACCCCAGCCGCGCCACGCTCCAGCGGCTGGGCACCTGGGCGCAACTGGCGCCGCACGAGACCGGCGCCATCCGCGAGGCCCAGGTGCATGACGGGCCGCTCGGCCAGCGCAGCGCGCTGCAGCTCGACGCCCAGCGCTCGGGCCACGGGGCGCTGGGCTTCATCGTCCCCAACCACGCGCTGCGCCGCACCGCCTATGCGGTGGCCGCGCAAACGCCCGGCGTGCGCATCGTCACCGGCGCCCAGGTGACGCGCGTGGCCACCCTGGCCACGCATGCCGAGCTGGAGTACCGCCTGCCTGCCCCCACAGACACGGCCCCGGACGCGGAGGCCCTTTCACCCCAGCGCCTGCAGGCGCCCTTGCTGGTCGCGGCGGACAGCCGCTTCTCGGCCACGCGGCGCCAGCTGGGCATTGGCGCGCGCATGGCGGACTTCGGCCGCACCGTGATCGTCTGCCGCATGCGCCATGCCCGGCCCCATGGCGGCGTGGCGCACGAGTGTTTCGGCTACGAACGCACGCTGGCCATCCTGCCCCTGCCGGATGCGGTGGATGCCGCAGACGCGGCCGACACGGCCGGCAGCCCGCACCTGTGCTCGGTCGTGGTCACCGCAGGCGCTGCGGATGCCGCCACGCTGATGGCGTTGCCCGCCGACGCCTTTGCCGCCCAGGTGCGGGCGCAGTTCGACAACCGCCTGGGGCCCATGCAGCTCGACGGAGAACGCCACGCCTACCCGCTGGTGGCCGTGTACGCGGAACGCTTTGCCGCCCACCGCTGCGCGCTGCTGGGCGACGCGGCCGTGGGCATGCACCCGGTGACGGCCCACGGCTACAACCTGGGCCTGGCCGGCGTGGAGCGCCTGACCGCCGCCCTGCTGGCCGCGCGCGGCCAGGGCCGCGATATCGGAGACAGCGCAATCCTGTCCGCCTATGGACGCGCACACCACCACCACGCATGGCCGATCTACGAAGGCACGAACGCCATCGTGCGGCTGTACACCGATGCCCGCCCCCTGCCCCGCCTGCTGCGCCAGCTGGTGCTGCAGGGCGCCCGGCGCCTGCCACCGCTGCAGGCGGCCATCGTGGGGCAGCTCACCGGCAAGCCGCCCGCGTGGACCGAGCTGCTGGGGCGCCTGGCACGGCAGTGACACGTCCGCCGCCGCCCAGCCCGCCGGCCGCCACCGGGTGCCGCCCCCTTTCCACGCGCGGAAGGGAAGAAGTGGCAGCGCCCGCGCCCACGCCACGGGCGCTCAGGGGGTGGTGACTTCCAGCTCCACCATGCCGTACAGCGGCGCGCCCAGCCAGGGCCACCACAGGGTCTCCAGCGCCAGGCCCGCCCAGCCATAGCATTCCGCCACGCTGTGCGCGTGCCGCAGCGCCAGGCGCGGGTGCGCGGCGGACAGGTCGGCCAGGCGTGCCAGGCCCCAGCGGAACTCGGCCCCCGTGGGCCCCACGCTCGCGTGCCGGCCGGCCGTGCCCACGGCCCGGTGGGTGAGCACGTCCAGCACCAGGCGCGAGCCCGGGGGCGCGCACTGCGCGAACTCGTGCAGCACGGCCTGCACCTGGCCTGGCTCCAGGTACATGAGCACGCCCTCGCACACCACCAGCACGGGCGCCGCTGCCGCCCCGCTCCCCGCCGCGCGCGGTGGCAGGCCCAGCCGGCGCCACCAGCCGGGCTGGGTGATGTCCGCCTCGGCCAGCCGCGTGCGCGGGCACCGCGCGGGCAGCAGTTGCCGGCGCAGCGCCATCACCTCGGGCAGGTCGGCGTCGAGCCAGTGGTTGGCGCCGGTGTCCAGCCACTGGAAATGGTGCGACAGGCCGCAGCCCAGGTTCACGCCCTGGCCCCCGGGGTGCCTGAGGAAGAAGCCCTGCGCGGTGTCCCGGATGATCCGGGTGCGCCACAGCACGTTCAGCACGGTGGGCAGGTCGTTGAGGTAGGGCTCCACATCGGTGCCCAGCCGCTCCAGCAGCCCGGCGGCCACCGCGTCGCCGCAGGCCAGCCAGGGAAAGTAATGGTTGCCCCGCGCCCGCGCCGCCAGCGGGATGAGCAGGGTGCTGGGCACGGCGGGCAAGGGCGCGTGCCGCAGCGGGGCCGGTGCCGCGGCGCTGCGTGGCGCGGGCGCCCGCCCGGCGGATGCCCGGGGACGGCGTCGGCTTCGGTGCGGCTGCAGCGGCAAGATCGTCTCCTCCTGTGGTCGCAGGGGCGCCCCGTTTGGCGGAATGGATGGACGGGAGCAGGCAGTACGGCGGCCACGCGCACAGGCTGCTGGCCGCCACGGGAGACTGCGGCGACGGACTGGGGCCGCCGGGAAGTCTGCGAACGCCATTGTGGTCCGAACCCGGTCCGGTGTGCCCATTTCGCAGGGCCGCGCAAGGGTATATGCAAACGCGGGAAATGGCCGGTGCGGCTACACCCGCTTGGTCAACACCTCCCAGACCAGCGAGACGCCCGCGGCCAGCAGGTCGCCGGTGAAGGAGTCGCCATCGCCATCCCGCGCGCCGCTGAAGGCACTCTTTTGCCGCTCGCGCTCGGCCCGGCTGCGGTCGCGCTCCAGCGCCACCAGGGCATCGCCAATGTCCACGGTCGCCGCCGGCGTGCCGTGCGCGGCCTGGGCCGGGCGGGCGCCAGCCCGGGCGTAGCCCTCCATCGCGCGCACCACGGCATCGGGGTCGATGAGCGAGAACGCCGCGCGGCAGTAGGGGCAGGCGTGGTCCTTGCGGATGTCCACGGGCGCGCCGCAGCTGGTGCAGTAGATGGCGCCCACGCGCCGGGCCAGGTCGTCGATCTCGGGGCGCGTCATGTGGCGCACGAAGCCCTTTTCGACCATGAAGGAGGAAAAGGTGCTGAACCGCCCGTGCTGGCGCGCGCAGCGGTAGGTCATGTAGCGGCCGCTGCGCACCACGTCGAAGCCCTGGTCCAGCGCGCAGCTGCAGCGCGGGCAGGCCATGCGCGCCTGCAGCGGGCGGTGTTCATGGGTGCGGTGTTCGTGCAGCAGGCGGAACAGGTCCACCACCGCCTGGGGCGAGAGCTTGAGGTTCTCGTGCCGGTCCAGCCAGAGGCCCTGGCAGGCGTAGCAGATGTCCAGCTCCAGCGTGTGCCCGGTGTTGCTGGTGAACGAATGGGCCTCCATGGGCTGGCGGCACGACGGGCAGGATGGGGCGGATGGCGGCATGGTGGACGTCGGGTGAGGGCCGGCCCTCTTGCCCGCCGCTGTGAGGCAGCCATCCTACCGTTCCCGCCGCCTCGCACCTTCGCCTGGCGAAGTTCATCGTCCACGTGCGCATTCATCCACTAGCATTCGCGCCTCGAACTACAAGGAACAACACACATGGGATTCATGAACTGGCAAGAAAAAAGCGCGGCCGTGCTGCAGCAGGGCGGAGTGATCGCGCCCGACGAACGGCTGCCCTGGCCGCAGACGGCGGCGATGGGCGTGCAGCATGTGATCGCGATGTTCGGCGCCACGGTGCTGGCGCCCATCCTGATGGGGTTCGACCCCAACGTGGCCATCCTGATGAGCGGCGTGGGCACGCTGATCTTCTTCCTGGTGACGGGCGGCAGGGTGCCCAGCTACCTGGGTTCGAGCTTTGCCTTCATCGGGGTGGTGATCGCGGCCACGGGCTATGCGGGCAAGGGGGTCAACGGCAACATCGCCGTCGCCCTGGGCGGCATCATCGCCTGCGGCCTGCTCTACACGCTGATCGGCGCGCTGGTGCAGGCCATCGGCACGGGCTGGATCGAGCGCTTCATGCCGCCCGTGGTCACGGGCTCGGTCGTCGCGGTGATCGGGCTGAACCTGGCGGGCATTCCGATCAAGAACATGGCGGCGAGCAATTTCGACAGCTGGATGCAGGTGGTGACCTTCGTGAGCGTGGGCCTGGTGGCCGTGCTCACGCGCGGCATGGTGCAGCGCCTCCTGATCCTGGTGGGGCTGATCGTGGCGAGCATCATCCACGCGGTGCTCACCAACGGCCTGGGCCTGGGCAAGCCCATCGACCTGTCGATCCTGGCGAACGCGGCATGGGTGGGCATGCCCAACTTCGCCGCGCCGGTGTTCGACGGCAACGCGATGCTGCTGATCGCCCCGGTGGCCATCATCCTGGTGGCGGAGAACCTGGGCCACATCAAGGCCGTGACGGCCATGACCGGCCGCGACCTGGACCGCTACATGGGCCGTGCGTTCATCGGCGACGGCGTGGCCACCATGGTGAGCGGCGGCGTGGGCGGCACGGGCGTGACGACCTATGCCGAGAACATCGGCGTGATGGCCGCGACCAAGATCTATTCCACCGCCGTGTTCCTGCTGGCGGGCGTGTTCGCGCTGGTGCTGGGCTTTTCCCCCAAGTTCGGCGCGCTGATCCAGACCATTCCGCTGCCGGTGATGGGGGGCGTCTCCATCGTGGTGTTCGGCCTGATCGCGGTGGCCGGGGCCAAGATCTGGGTGGACAACAAGGTGGACTTCTCGCAGAACAAGAACCTGATCGTCGCGGCCATCACGCTCATCCTGGGCACGGGCGACTTCACGCTCAAGTTCGGCCAGTTCGCGCTGGGCGGCATCGGCACGGCCACGTTCGGCGCCATCCTGCTGTATGCCTTGCTCAACCGCAAAGCGGCGTAATCTGCGGACGTGAGCGGACGTGAGCGGACGTACCGCATTTGCAAGGGTTAACCCTTAATTTGTAAGGAACGACGGCTAGCATCCTGGGTTTTGTCCACGGGGCCATCCGCTCACCGGGCGGGTGGCCTCTTTTCTTTTTTTGCGGAGTTTGTTCATGTCCCTGGCCGATCGGGTGCTGTACCCCGACTTTCTCTCCCGCACCATGTCCGCCGACGAGGCGGCCGCCCTGATCCCTGCCGGTGCCCATGTGGGCATGAGCGGCTTCACCGGCGCGGGCTACCCCAAGGCCGTGCCCGGCGCGCTGGCGCGGCGCATCGAAAGCCTGAACGCGCAAGGCCATGGTTTCAAGATCGGGCTGTGGACGGGAGCCAGCACCGCGCCTGAGCTGGACGGCGCGCTGGCCCAGGTGGACGGCATCGAGATGCGACTGCCCTACCAGTCCGACCCCACGGTGCGCCGCCAGATCAATGCGGGCCACATGCAGTACGTGGACATCCACCTGTCGCACGTGGCGCAGTTCGTGTGGTTCGGCTTCCTGGGCAAGCTCGACGTGGCCGTGGTCGAGGTGGCGGGCGTGCTGCCCGACGGCCGGCTGATTCCCTCGTCCTCGGTGGGCAACAACAAGACCTGGCTGGACCAGGCCGACAAGGTCATCCTGGAAGTGAATGCCTGGCACAACCCGGGCCTGGAAGGGATGCACGACATCTACTACGGCACAGACGTGCCGCCACACCGCAGGCCCATCCCGATGACGCGGCCCGACGAGCGCATCGGCGAGCCCTACCTGCGCTGCGACCCGTCCAAGGTGATCGCGGTGGTGGTGACGGACCAGCCCGACCGCAACAGCGTCTACGCCGCGCCCGACGACACCTCGAACCGCATCGCGGGCCACATCATCGAGTTCCTGCAGCACGAGGTGAAGAAGGGCCGGCTGCCCCGGGACCTGCTGCCGCTGCAGTCGGGCGTGGGCAACATCGCCAACGCGGTGCTGGCGGGGCTGAACAACGGCCCGTTCGAAAACCTCACGGCCTACACCGAGGTGCTGCAGGACGGCATGCTGGACATGCTGCGCTCGGGCAAGCTCGCCAGCGCCTCGGCCACCGCCCTGTCGCTCAGCCCGGCGGCGATGCAGGACTTCAACGAGCGCATCGAGTACTACAAGCAGCGCATCGTGCTGCGCCCGCAGGAGATCAGCAACCACCCGGAGCTGATCCGCCGCATGGGCCTGATCGCGATGAACGGCATGATCGAGGCCGACATCTACGGCAACGTCAACTCCACCCACATCATGGGCTCGGCCATCATGAACGGCATCGGCGGCTCGGGCGACTTCGCGCGCAATGCGTACCTGTCGATCTTCATGACGCCCTCGCTGGCCAAGAACGGCTCGATCTCGTGCATCGTGCCCATGGCCTCGCACGTGGACCACACCGAGCACGACGTGCAGATCCTCGTCACCGAACAGGGCCTGGCCGACCTGCGCGGCCACTCGCCCACGCAGCGGGCCGAGCTCATCATCGACCGCTGCGCGCACCCCGACTTCCGCCCGGCCCTGCACGACTATGTGGCCCGCGCCAAGCGCGGCGCCGTGGGCCAGCACACGCCGCACCTGCTGGGCGAGGCACTGTCCTGGCACCAGCGCTACGTGGAGACGGGCAGCATGCGGCAGAGCGCGCCCGCCTGACCAGGCCCCGGCCGAATCCCCCGGCCGGCAGGGAGAACATGGTCTTGTCACAGGCCCTGGGTAGAATCAGGGTTAACCCTTGGTCGTCGGACCACCAGGCCTCCCCCCGTTTTCCTTTTTCTTCACCGGCCACCAGCCCTTCGCGGGGCTGGTGGCCTTCTTGTCCGTGAGTTTTCCTGCCATGCAACGTCGCCAGTTCACCCAGTCCCTTGCCGCTGCCAGCGCCGGCCTGCTTTTTGCCAACCCGTCGCGCGCCGTGGGCGTGCAGGACCCGATGGACGCCAGGAGCGTGGCCATTGGCTGCTCCGTCGGCCTGACCGGTGCCCTGGCCAGCCTGGGCAAGGAACTCAAGCAGGGCCTGGACGCGGGCATCGCCCAGGCGAACGTGCGCGGCATCCATGGCCGGGAGCTGAAGCTGCTGGCGCTGGACGACGGCTATGACGCCGCCCGCTCGGAGGAGAACGCGCGCAAGCTGATCGCCGACGGCGGCGTGGTGGCGCTGCTGTCGTGCATGGGCACGGCCAACAACCAGCGCATCCTGCCGCTGGTGGACGAGGCGCAGATCCCCTACGTGGCCCCGCAAAGCGGCGCCACGTCGCTGCGCAAGGCCGAATACCGCTCGGTGTTCCACGTGCGCGCCAGCTACTCCGACGAGGCCCAGCGCCTCACGCAGAAGCTGGTGGCCATGGGCATCACCGACCTGGCCATCGTCTACCAGGACACCGCCTTCGGCCGCGAATTCCTGGCCGATGTGAACAACGCCATGAAGGCGGCCCAGCAGCCCGCGCCCAAGGCGTTCAAGCTCGACGCACAGGGCGCGCAGGTGGCCGACGTGGTCAGGCAGGCCGTGGCGGCCAAGCCCACGACGGTGCTGCTGGGGACGGCGGGCGACGTGTCGGCCGCGCTGGTCAGCGAATTCAAGAAGGTGTCGCCCAGCACCCCGCTGGCAGCGACCAGCGTGGCCCTGTCCGGCGACAACCTGCGCCAGCTCGGCGGCAAGGCGGCGGGCATCGCGCTGTCGATGGTGCTGCCCGACGCGGGCCGCACCAGCGTTGCCCTGGTGCGCGACTACCAGCGCGCCATGAAGGCGGTGGGTTTTCAGGAATTCTCGAGCCGCAGCTTCGAGGGCTATGTGAACGCCCGCGTGCTCGCCGAAGGCCTGGAGCGCGCCGGCCGCGAGCTGACCCGCGCCAGGCTGCGCAACGCGCTGGCCGGCATCCGCAGCAACGACCTGGGCGGCCTCACGATCGACTACGCCGGCAGCGCCCCCTATGTGGGCTCGCGTTTCCTGGACCTGGGCGTGATGGGCGCCAACGGCAAATTCATCGGGTAACCCCCTGGGGCGCTGCGCGCCGTTCCTCAAGGGGGACGCCTCCGGTGGACCGGCAGGGCCGGATCCACGGTGGCGCCGGGCCGGGGCTGCGCCCATGAGAGCAAGATGGGCACAATGGCCGGTCCGAAAAGATTCATCCCTCTGTCCGACCGAAGCCACCATGCCCATCTGGAAAAAGCCCGTCGACCTGGCTCGACTCAACGCCGACCACCACAACACCGCTGCCTCGCACCTGGGCATCGAGATCATCGAACTGGGTGACGACTTCCTGCGCGGCCGCGTGCCGGTGGACCAGCGCACCAAACAGCCCTTCGGGCTGCTGCACGGCGGCGTGAGCGTGGTGCTGGCCGAGTCGCTGGGCTCGGTGGGCGCCTACTACGCCAGCCCCGAGGGCCACAACGCCGTGGGCCTGGACATCAACGCCAACCACCTGCGCTCCGCCACCAGCGGCTGGGTGACGGCCACCGCCCGGCCCATCCACCTGGGCCGCACCACGCACGTGTGGCACATCGACATGGTCAACGACGCGGGCGAGCTCACCTGCGTGTCGCGGCTGACCATGGCGATCCTGGCGCCGAGATAAGGTGCATCCCCCTGAGGCACTTCGTGCCTTCCCCCTTCTCTCGAATCGCTAACGCGACTCGGGAAGGGGGACGCAGCCCTCGCTGCGGGGCGGCCCTTGCTGGGCTGCCCTGGTGGGCAGCGCCACCCGCAGCGGGCAGGGTTGAATTTATAGAAAATTACTCTCCAGCGCTTACTGGGTAAGCGCCAAAAGCTATCTATTCAGTAGCATTCTGCTGCGCCAGGCGCTCGCTTTTCCAGTACACGTCATCCCCGCCATCCATGCGGTTGAGCACGCGGGCCAGGACGAACATCAGGTCGGAGAGGCGGT
Organism: Acidovorax sp. GW823-FHT01C06; assembly: GCF_058798375.1. NCBI lineage: Bacteria > Pseudomonadati > Pseudomonadota > Betaproteobacteria > Burkholderiales > Comamonadaceae > Acidovorax > Acidovorax sp. GW823-FHT01C06. Next base: position 249,924 of record NZ_JBXAKN010000009.1, on the reverse strand, counting down.
TGAGGTACTGGCGCGGCGCGTCGTTCAGCGCCTCTTCGTTGCCCAGGGCGACCACGGCGCGTTCGGCGCGGCGCGCCACGGTGCGGCAGACATGGGCTTGCGCGGCGGCGCGGGTGCCGGCGGGCAGGATGAATTCCTGCAGGCGCGGCAGCGCCGCGTTGTGGTGGGCCAGGGCGTCATCCAGTGCCAGCACCGCTTGCGGCTTGAGCAGTTCGAAGCCCGGGATCGACAGCTCGCCCCCCAGGTTGAACAACTGGTGCTGCACCTCGACGAGCAGGCCGCGCACGTCCTCCGGCACGCGCTCGCACAGCAGCAAGCCGATGTGGGAGTTGAGCTCATCCACGTCACCGAGCGCATGGATGCGCAGGCTGTGCTTGGAGACGCGTTCGTTGTTGCCCAGGCCGGTGGTGCCGGCGTCGCCGGTGCGCGTGGCGATCTGTGTGAGTCGGTTGCCCATGGGTACCTTGCTTGGTCGGTGGGGGATGCGGCGCAGGGCCGCGCGGGGAATCTGCACCCGCGATTTTCCGCCACCGCGCCCGCCGGGCTGGCATTCAAAAAAAAGCCCCTTGCACACGCACCCGGTGCAAGGGGCGGGGCGGGCAGCCCCTATCGCGCTGCCGCCCACCGGCTGCCGCCGGCCACCAGGGTCACTGGGTCGCCGTCGAGCGGTTGAGCTTGTCGATGTCCGCCGTGGAGACACCCGTGTTCGAGGGCTTGAGGTTGTTCCACGCATTGGCGTGGTACGTGTCCCACTCCTGGCGCGACACCATGCCGTCGCCGTTGGAGTCCATGAGGCGGGCGTTCACCCGCGTTTCCGCCTTGGCGGCGGCCTTGCCCCCGGAGGCGCTGGGGTTGATCTCTGCCACCGGGGCGCCACGGCCATCGCCCTTGGCAGGGTTGGCGGGCACCGCCGTGCTCTGGCTGGCACGGTTGTCGGCCTTGTTCTGCGCATTCGCGGCGGCAGGGCCGCCCGAAGCGGCGGGATTCACCTCGGAAGGGGGGCGGGCGGTGTTGGTGGCGGGCGCCTGCGCGAGGGCGGCGGTGCAGGCCAGGGCGGCGAGGGCGGCCACAACGGTTTGCTTTTGCATGAGAGGCTCCTTGGGATAAAACAACAAAAAACATCCATCCAGCGGGATGCTGAAGTGCATTGTTTTGGGCAGGCGGGAACGCCGATGTAGGACATGCCCCGGCCTGCCAGTCATCCGGCAACCGGCCCGCGGCGTCGGGCGGGCGCCTGTGGCGCCCTACGTTTGGGTACATCCCCTCCGCATTGCCCTACAAAGCAGCCGCTGCCGGTTACACCGCGCTGGGAAATGTTGGCCCGGGCAACAGCAGGCAAGAGTGCTGGCCTTGCCCGGCCTGCTGCGGTGCAATGAAACCCTGTTCAACTTCGAAGGAGCCTAGCTTCCATGAAAGCACTGCAACGACGCACCTATTCGTTCGATACGCGCAGCGTGATGCTCTTCGCCGCCCTCTCCCTGGGTGGCGTGGGCGCATTGCAGGCACAGTCCACCTCCACTTCGCCCCAGCCTGCGCCGGCCGAGAAAGCCGCACCCCAGACGGGATCCAGATTCACTACCGGATCGGGCGCGGCCGCACCGCGCCAGTCCACTGCAGCATCCGCTGCCTTTGATCGAGCTGACAGCAACAAGGATGGACAGCTCGACGCCCAGGAAGCCTCCAAGCTACCCGCGATCGGCCAACGTTTCAAAGCGTTGGATACCGATCAGAGTGGCACGCTGTCTCGCTCCGAATTCGAGAAAGGGGCCAACTCCTGACGACTAACTCTGGGTTTTAGCGGCCCCTGCATTGCGCGGGTGTCCGTGGGCCTGCCCGCGTTGGAAATCCAGGGCGTGGGCAGGCTCTTGCGCGTGGTGGTCGCACAGGGCCGCCGTCAGTCGTGCAGCGAGGACAGGAATTGCTGCAGTTCAGGCGTGCGCGGGTGGCCGAACAGCTCGGCGGGCGTGCCCGTCTCGTGCACACGGCCCTGGTGCATGAAGATCACGCGGTCGCTGACCTTGCGCGCGAATGCCATCTCGTGCGTGACCATCATCAGTGTCATGCCTTCCAGCGCGAGCGACTCCACCACGCGCAACACCTCACCCACCAATTCAGGGTCGAGCGCCGAGGTGATCTCGTCGCACAGCAGCACCTGTGGCTCCATGGCCAGGGCGCGTGCAATGGCCACGCGCTGCTGCTGCCCGCCCGAGAGCTGGTCGGGCATGGCGTCGAATTTTTCTGCCAGGCCCACGCGCTCGAGCAGCTTGCGCGCCTGCGCGGCCGCCGTGGCGGCGTCGCGCGACTTCACCAGCGTGGGGGCCAGCATGATGTTGCGGCCCACCGAAAGGTGCGGGAACAGGTTGAAGTTCTGAAAAATCATGCCCACCTGCTGGCGCAGCTCACGCATGGCCGTGGGGCTGTCGTGCATGAGCTTCTTGCCGTTGACGCTGAGGGCACCCTCCTGAAAGACCTCCAGCCCGTTCACGCAGCGCAGCAGCGTGCTCTTGCCCGAGCCGCTCTTGCCGATGATGGCGATCACCTCGCCCTTTTGCACCTTGAGGTCGATGCCCTTGAGCACCTCGTTCGTGCCGTAGGACTTGCGCAGGGCCGTGATGTCCACGATGGGCGGCGCGCCCACCACGATGCCGTCGTGGGCGGGAGCCGGGGTTGTATCAACTGCGGTTGCCATGGAGTTTCCTTTCAAGGGACTGCGCCACCAGGCTCACCGGGAAGCACAAAACAAAGTACAGCAGGGCCACGCAGGCGTAGACCAGGAAGGGCTGGTAGGTGGCGTTGGAAATCATGCTGCCGGCCTTGGTCAGCTCGACAAAGCCGATCACCGATGCCAGCGCCGTGCCCTTGATCACCTGCACCAGAAAACCCACGGTGGGCGGCACCGCAATGCGCAGTGCCTGCGGCAGCACCACATGGCGCAGCTGCTCGCCAAAGTTCAGGGCCAGGCTCTGCGCCGCCTCCCACTGGCCCTTGGGGATGGAGGCCACGCAGCCGCGCCAGATCTCCGTGAGATAGGCGCTGGTGTAGAGCGTGAGTGCCACGGCGGCGGCTGTCCACGGCGAGGTCTTGATGCCAAAGAGCGCAATGCCGAAGTACGCCAGGAACAGCTGCATGAGCAGCGGCGTGCCCTGGAACACCTGCACGTAGGCCCCGATCAGGCGCTCGGTACCCCGCACCTTGGACAGACGCAGCACCAGCAGCAACAGGCCCACCAGCCCGCCGCCGATGAAGGCAATGAGCGAGAGACTGACGGTCCAGCGCGCGGCCATCAGCAGGTTGCGCAGGATGTCCCACAGAGAAAATTCCACCATGGCTTATCTCCCCACCAAGAATCGGGCACCCACCCAGATGAGCAGGCGGCGGGTCAGCATCGACAGCGCCAGGTACACGGCCGTCGCCAGGATGAACGCCTCGAACGCGCGGAAGGTGTTGCTGGAGATCAGGTTGGCCGCGTAGCTCAGTTCCGGCGTGGAGATCTGCCCGCACACGGCCGAGCCCAACATCACGATGATGATCTGGCTCACCATGGCCGGCCACACCTTGAGCAGCGCCGGTGGCAGCACCACACGGCGGAAGGTCTGGCCGGGCGTCAGGGCCAGGCTCTGCGCGGCTTCGATCTGCCCGCGCGGCGTGGCCTCGATGCCGGCGCGGATGATCTCGGCCGAATACGCGCCCAGGTTGATCACCATGGCCAGCACGGAGGCCACCTCGGGCGAGAGCTTGAGCCCGAGCGCCGGCAGGCCGAAGAACAGGAAGAACAGCTGCACGATGAAGGGCGTGTTGCGCACCAGCTCCACATAGGCGGCCACGGCCCAGCGCAGCGGCAGCGCACGCGGCCCCAGGTTGCGGGCGCGCGCCCAGGCACAGGCCGTGCCCAGCAACAGGCCCAGCACGGTGCCCACCACCGTGAGCCCGATGGTCCAGACCACACCGCGCACCAGCAGCGGCCAGGAGGACAGCACGGCAGAGAAATCCAGCGCAATCAGCATGCGGTTGCCCTGCGGCGCTTGTCACGCCCCAGGCCTGTTCAGCAAATGGTCAGTGGTGAGCGTTCACAGGGGCAGTTCGCCGGCGGGACGGCCCAGCCACTTGCTGGAGAGCTTGTCGATGTCGCCCGACTTCTTCGCCTCGGCGATGATCTCGTTCACGCGCAGGCGCAGCTTGTCCTCGCCCTTGGCCACGCCGATGAAGTTGGGGCTGTCCTTGAGCAGCAGCTTGTACTCGGTCTGCAGGCTGGGGTTCTTCATCATGATGGTGCCGGCCGTGGACGCGCTGGTGGCGATGGCCTGCGTCTGGCCCGACACGAAGGCCGAGATGCTGGCCGCGTGGTCTTCAAAACGCTTCACGTCCACGCCGGCGGGTGCGACCTTGGCCAGTTCCTGGTCCTCCATGGCGCCGCGCGTCACGGCCACCGACTTGCCGGCCAGATCCGCAAAACTCTTGATCGACAGGCTCTTGCCCGCGAACACGGCCTGGAAGAACGGCGCATAGGCGGCGGTGAAGTCGATCACCTTCTCGCGCTCGGGGTTCTTGCCCAGCGTGGAGATGACGAGGTCGGCCTTCTGCGTCTGCAGGTAGGGGATGCGGTTGGCGCTGGTCACGGGGATCAGTTCGACCTTCACGCCCAGCTTGGTGGCGATGTAGTTGGCCATTTCCACATCCAGGCCCTGGGGCTTGAGGTCCGTGCCGACAAAGCCGTAGGGCGGATAGTCGGTGGGGATGGCGATCTTGATTTCCTTGGCCGTGAGGATGTTGTCCAGCGCGTTCTGCGCGTGGGCGGCAGGGGCCATCAGCGCGGCCGACAGGCCCGTGGCGGCAAGCACGCCCAGTGTCAGGCGGCGGGTCGAGGAAACAAAGGCACGGGAGGCGGTCATAGCAGGGCTCCTAGGTAGGTGGATGCGTCGGCGGGTGCTGCGTCCGTGTCGGACGCTTTCGGGGTGGAACTCTTGGGCGCAGCGCGGGGCTTGCGTTGCCGGGGCTGCGCGGTGGTGTCCGCTGCGGCGGCAGTGGTCTTGCGCACCGGGGCCAGCGCATCGCGCAGCCCGGCCAGCGGGTCGGTGCTGGCCTGCAGGCGCAGCGCGGATTGCACCGAGCCGATGTGCTCGGACATGAGCGCCTCGGCCTGGGCGATGTCGCCCGCCTCCAGCGCCTCGACGATGCGCACGTGGTCGGCGCACGACTGCGCGGCATCGTGCGACGACTGGTAGAGCATGGCGATCAGCGTGGTGCGCGCCGTGAAGTCGCGCAGCGTGTCGGCCAGCAGTGAATTGCCCAGGCATTCGGCCAGGCACACATGGAAGTCGCCCAGCAGGAAGCTGCGCGCGCCCACGTCGCTGCCCGCCAGCGCCGCCTTCTCGCGCTGCAGGTGGCTCCTGAGCTGGCGCACGGCCGCCTTGTCCACCGCCTTGAGCTGGTGCAGCAGGCCCAGTTCGATCACGCGGCGCGCTTCGAAGGCCTCGCGCGCCTCGTCTTCCGAGGGTTCGATCACATACCAGCCACGCCGCGCGCTCACGGTGACGATGCCGCGCGTGGACAGCCGCGTGAGCGCCTCGCGCACGATGGTGCGGCTGCAGTCGAACAGCATGGCCAGCTGCTGCTCGCCCAGGCGCGAGCCGGGGGCGAGCTTTTGCGCCATCACGGCTTCGATGATGCGGTTGCTGATCTCGGTGGCGGTGGTCATTGCCGCCTGCTGATTGCAGGTTCCGTGCCAACTGGTATACAAGATGGATGCACCAGTGTGGCGCGCCAGTCTATGGCGCCCTACGGGGGCTCAGCGGACTTCGCCCTCCTTGCTCAAAGAATGCCTCGCCACAGATTGAATCTGGTGGGTTCGCTATGGATTTCGCAGCGCGATGCGCTGTTGAAATGCTGCAGCCAGGGCATGGTGCCCTCATGGCGCGCCCAGCCGGGGTCGCCCCGGCGCGCAAAACTCGCCCAGCTTTGGTGCATGGCCTGCGCCAGAGCGGCAGGCGGCGCAGCCCCCGTGAACTCTTGCCCCTGGGCAGTGTGAAGGTTGCCAAAGACAAACGGCAGCTCCACCGCGTGCGCCGCGCCCAGCCGCCCCCGCCACTGGGGGGATGCCCAGGCAAACTCATAGCGGTGGGCGCTTTGGGCCCATTCGCTGGCCAGCGCCGCGATGCGCTGTGCGGGCACGCGGTAGTAGAAATCGGACTGCAAGGCTGACAGCAGCTCGCCCGGTGTCTGCTGGGCAGCCGGCAACAGCGCCCGGCAGGCGCGAACCGCCTCCGTGGGCAAACCCACATCCTGCGCAAACGCCAGCACCTGCGCCTCGCTCACGCGGTCGATGGCGCCGCCCGGCACGTGGTACAGGCGCATCTCGTCCACATTGCTGCCCACCAGTACCTGCAGGTCCGGTGGTCGGGCCCTCCATTGCTGGCGCATCGCCTGCAGCGGCGGCGCAGCCAGCACCCGCCCATCCACCACGGGCCGCAGCGGAAAGAAGTTGCGGCCCCCGATGCCATGCCGAACCCGAAGCGACGGATCTGCTGCCAGCCTGTGGACGGCATGAAGCACCGAACCGATGGGTGCCGAGGCCAGCGTGGTGCGGCTCGGCGCCACGCCCACCAACGCAGCCACTGCGCGGCGCACGGCGGCGGCTTCGTCCAACGTTTGGCAGGCCACGCTCGGGCTTTGCAGGATGACCCTCTGGAACAAGCCGCGGGACGCTGGCATGCCCAGCAGGCACGCCAGCGCACCCGCGCCCGCCGACTGGCCAAACACCGTGACCTGCGTCGGGTCGCCACCCCAGGCCTGGACATGGTCCTGCACCCACTGCAGCGCAGCGATCTGGTCCAGCAAACCCCGGTTGGCGGGTGCACCGTCGTCCTCACCCTCGAAGTGCATGAACCCGTCCATGCCCAGCCGGTACTGCAGCGACACAAAAACCAGCCCCTGCCGGGCGAACGAAGCGCCGTCGTACAGCGGTTCGCTCGCCGAGCCGCGAAAGAAGCCGCCACCATGCACCCACACCAACACCGGCAGGCCCGCACCCGGCGCTGCGGGCGGTGCCCACACATTCACGGCCAGGCAGTCCTGGCCACCCAGCATGGGTGCATCGGCTTTTGCCGTGCGGGCCAGTTGCGGCGCCATGGGCGCGAAGGTGGTGGCGTCGCGCAGGCCGGACCACGGCAACGCAGGCGCCGGTGCCGCAAAGCGCAGCGCGCCACGTGGTGCCAGGGCGTACGGCACGCCACGGAACACACGCACGCCGTGGTCCCACAGACCCCGCAGCTGGCCGCCGTGGGGCAGCGTGACCTGGGGTGCCGCTGTGCCCACTGTCATTCCGTGGCCAGGCCCAGCTTGTCGATCAAGGGCCGCCACACGGCCGCATCGCGCGAGGCCCAGGCGCGCACGTCGCCCGGCACCGAGGAAGTGAGCGTGACGTTCATGGCCTCCAGCCGCGATTTGTACTGCGCATCGCCCCGGCACTTTTCGGTGACGGCATTGAGCTTGCTCAGCAGTTCGGGCGGCGTGCCCGCCTTGGCCACCACCGCAATCCACGCGGGCCGCGCCAGGTCGGCAGCAGGGGGCAACGCTTCGGCAATGGTGGGCACCTCCGGCAGCAGGGGCGAGCGCTGCGCGCCAAACAGCGCCAGCGGCACCAGCTTGCCCGCCTTGACCTGGGCTGCGGCCGTGCCGATGACCAGGGTCATCGCATGGATCTGCTGCCCCATCAGCGCGGTGAGGCCCGCGCCTTCGCCCACAAAGGGCACATGGGTGCCAGCCACGCCCAGGCGCTCGATGAGCGCCGAAGTCAGCAGGTGCGCCGGGCTGCCCTTGCCCGGCGACCCAAAGTTGACGCCACCCGGCGTGGCGCGTGCGCGTTTTTGCAGATCGGCCAGGCTCGCGATGCCCTGCCCCGCAGGCACGGCCAGCACCAGCGGCGACGTGCCCAGCACGGCCACGCCATCGAAATCGCGCAGCGGGTCGTACGGCGGCTGCTTGTACACATACGGCGTGATCGTCATCTGCGACATGCCGATGCTCAGCAGGCTGTAGCCGTCGGCGGGCTGGCCCTTGAGGTAGTTGATTGCCAGCACGCCGTTGGCCCCCGGCTTGTTCTGCACCACCACCGCCTGGCCCAGTTCACGCGCGGCGCAGTCGGCCCACACGCGGGTCATCGCGTCCGAGCCGCTGCCGGGCGGCTGCTGCGCAATGAGCTGGATGGGCTTGGCCGGGTACGCGCCTGGCTGTGCCACTGCGGTGCCTGCCAGCAGCACGAGGGCGCCCAGCAGCGGAATGCGGGGCGCGCGGGGGAAGGAAAGGGCCATGGTGTGTTGTCTCCTGGGGTTTTTTTGGGGGGTGGCAGTGGAATGGCGTTGCGCAGGCGCCTGGCGGGGCTCCCGCAAACGTGCGCAGGTGCGCGCCGGTGCGGCGGCACCCAGGGCCTAGCGGCGAGGCGCTCGCGCCTTGGCGGGCGCGGCACTGGCGGCTGCGGCTTCGCAGCGGGTGGCGATCAGGTCGGCCAGGCAGGCCAGCTGGGCTTGTTGCGCAGCATCCGGCGTGTCCTGCCGCGCAGGTGCAAAAAGCTGCAGCATCCCCAGCCCGCGCAGCGAGGACAGCACCAGGCCCAGCAGGCCATCGCGGTCGGCCTCGTGGGCCAGTTCGGGAAATGCCTTGAAGAACCCGTCGCGCATGCGCGCCTGCACGCTCTGGCGCAGCTCGGCAATGTGGCCCAGCACCTCCGGCTGGTTGCGGCAGCCCAGGTAGATGTTCCACGCCACGATGAAGCGCGGCTGCGCATAGACCAGGCCCCAGACGGCCTGCACGAAAAGGGTCGCCCTCTCGCGGGGCGCCAGCGTGCTGTCGGGCCAGAGTGCGCCCGACAGCACGCTGGACTCGATCAGCTCGCTGAGCACGTTCATCATCAGCACCGCCTTGGAGGTGAAGTGGTGCTGCACCGCCCCCGACGTCATGCCCGCCGACTTGGCCAGTTCATGGATGGACATCTCCTCCAGGCTGCGGTTCTGGATCACATCGATGGCCGTGGCGATCAGGTGCTGGCGGGTGGCGGCGCTGCGCTCGGCATGCGTGCGGCGCACCCCCGCCTTGGGGGAAACACGGTGGTTCATGGCGCTTTCACAATATACATTTCAAACGTAATGTATTTAAGCGAGCACCCGCCAACAAGCCCGTGAATACCCGCACCACGCCGCGCAGTGCCCGCGCGCCTTGTGCACCCGCGGGGTCCGGGCCAGCTTGCACCTGCCTGACCACTGCCATGGCGCCCCGCAAAGGCCGGTGGTATTCTTTTCGACCACCCTGGAGACAACCCATGAACGCCCCCACCGCCGCCGCCCACCTTCTCCCCGAAATCAACCTGCGCGAAGTGCCCCAGGCCCTCATCGAAGCGCTGCAGACCCGCTTTGGTGCACGGTGCTCGCTGGCCCAGGCCGTGCGCGAGCAGCATGGCCGGGACGAAGGTTCCTTCCAGGCGCCGCCACCTTCCGCTGTCGTGTTCGCCGAGAGCACGCAGGACGTGGCCGACGCCGTGAAGCTGGCCAGCCAGTACGAGGTGCCGGTGATTCCCTACGGCGCCGGCTCCTCGCTCGAAGGCCACCTGCTGGCCGTGCAGGGCGGCATCAGCATTGACGTGAGCCGCATGAACCAGGTGTTGAGCATCAATGCCGAAGACCTCACCGTGACCGTGCAGCCCGGCATCACGCGCAAGCAGCTCAACGATGCGATCAAGGACACGGGCCTGTTCTTCCCCATCGACCCCGGCGCCGATGCCAGCATTGGCGGCATGAGCGCCACGCGCGCCAGCGGCACCAACGCCGTGCGCTACGGCACCATGCGCGAGAACGTGCTGGCGCTGCAGGTGGTCACGGCCAGCGGCGAAGTCATCCACACCGGCACGCGCGCCAAGAAGAGCAGCGCGGGCTACGACCTCACGCGCCTGATGGTGGGCAGCGAGGGCACGCTGGGCATCATGACCGAGATCACCGTGCGCCTGTACCCGCTGCCCGAGGCCGTGAGCGCCGCGATCTGCTCGTTCCCGAGCATCGAGGCCGCCGTGCACACCGTGATCCAGACCATCCAGCTCGGCGTGCCGATCGCGCGCGTGGAACTCATCGACCACCACACGGTGCGCATGGTCAACGCGCACAGCAAGCTCACCCTGCGCGAAGAACCCATGCTGCTGATGGAGTTCCACGGTTCGCCATCGAGCGTGAAGGAGCAGGCCGAGACGGTGCAGGACATCGCCAGCGAGTTTGGCGGCAATGCCTTTGAATGGGCCAGCACGCCCGAAGAACGCACGCGCCTGTGGACCGCGCGGCACAACGCCTACTTCGCCGCCGTGCAAAGCCGCCCCGGCTGCCGCGCCATCAGCACCGACACCTGCGTGCCCATCAGCCGCCTGGCCGACTGCCTGCTCGACTCGGTACAGGAAGCCGAGGACAGCGGCATCCCTTACTTCCTGGTGGGCCATGTGGGCGACGGCAACTTCCACTTTGGCTACCTGCTCGACCCCAACATCCCCGAAGAGCGCGTGACCGCGGAAGACCTGAACCACAAGCTGGTGGCCCGCGCGCTGAGCATGGGCGGCACCTGCACGGGCGAGCACGGCGTGGGCCTGCACAAGATGGGCTTCCTGCTCGATGAAACCGGGGCTGGCGCGGTGGACATGATGCGCGCCATCAAGCGGGCGCTGGACCCGAAGAACATCCTGAATCCGGGAAAGATCTTCGCGCTGTGATTTCTGCGCATCATCCAGTTGCAAGGCGCCCCTGATTCGGGAGCGCGCTCATGCAGTACCAGCGCTGACGAGAAAACCCGGGCGGTGATGGGTTTGCGGACACCCTCCAAGGATCGTCACGCACCCGTCACGTTATCCCTAGGCCCTCGGTATGGTCGAAATTAGGATCACGCTAAAAAAGTTCTCGTTGACGCCAGGAGCAACGACGTCTGCCCAATTCGCACTGTAGCTCCCCGACACCGCACCCGGCTTTGCCGACACACATTTGATCAGGTTGGTATCCATGTGGAAATAGACTTGGCAGATTGCCGCGTCTTTTAACACTTGCTGCGTATTGGGCAGCGTGAAATTCAGCGCTGCTTGGCGGGGCCTGAAGTTGGCACCGACCTCGAAACCACCCCAAACGCCGCGGCTTGAGTGGTTGATGAAATCGACAACTTTTCCGTCCAGGGTCATTTGGACATTCCATCCACCGTAGTAGGAACGCATGCTGGCGTTCGCAGGCAACGGCCTGCGAAGATTCACGGCGCAAGCCATGGCTTTGTCGCCCAGTGGACCCGTGATACTGGCGAGGCCCTGGGCTTCGGAGGATGAGCCCTTGTCGGACCTGGTGGCAATAAGCTCGTAGTTTTGAAGGACCGGGAATGAACTGCCCGAGGCAGCCAATGCCGAACCATAGGACTCTGCACCAGCATAGATGGTCTTGTGATCTTTCAGGAGAATCACCTCTCTGCTCTTACCGGCAGGAATGGGGGGAGGAGCAACATTGCAATTGGCCTTCAGCGACGCCTCCAGCGTGGCATCGACCGGCACAGAGCCGACCTGCTCAACGTCACCGCCGTCACTTCCACCACAGGCAGCCAACACGCAGGAAACCAATACCGAAACGCAACGAAATTTGACCATGGCGCTCTTCAAAAAATATTAAAGAAGTTCAAGCATACCTTGGGTAGTTGATTGCAACAGGAACATCGGCGAACGCCTCGACACACTACAATCTTCCATAGCCAGTTTTGCCAAATGCGCATAGCTCTCGTCTCCGACATTCATGGCAACCTCGCCGCGCTGGAAGCGGTGGCCGCAGACATCCGCCGCCGGGGCGCTGATCAGGTGGTAAACCTGGGCGACAACCTCTCGGGCCCGCTGCTGCCGCGCGAGACGGCGCAGTGGCTGATGGCGTCGGGCTGGCTATCACTGGCGGGCAACCACGAGCGCCAGGTTCTGGAACTGCGCCCCGGGCGCGGCGGCCCTTCGGACCAGTACGCGCACGCACAGCTCACCGAGGCGGAGTTCACCTGGCTTCGCACGCTCAAGGCCTGGCATCGCTTCAGCGACGACATTTACCTGTGCCACGGCTCGCCGCGCAGCGACCACGAATATCTGCTGGAAACATTGGACGGCAGCACACTGCGCCTGGCCACCCCAGCAGAGATATCCGACCGGCTGGGCGGCGAGCATTCACCGGTCATCACATGCGGCCACACCCACGTGCCCCGCGCAGTGCGGCAGGGTGCAAGCCTGCTGGTCAACCCCGGCAGCGTGGGACTGCAGGCCTACAGCGATGACCACCCCGTGCCCCACGCGGTGCAGACCGGGACACCCGACGCACGCTATGCCTTCATCGAACAGCGCGCAGGCGGCTGGCATTGCGAACACATCTGCGTGCCCTACGACCACGCGGCCATGGCGGCGCTGGCCCGGCAACACGGGCGCCCGGACTGGGAGCACGCACTGCTCACTGGCTACGCCGCCTAGCCCGCGCGCCCATCAGCCGTGCACTGACCGCGAATCTGCGGGAGCCTGGTCACGGTCATGCATGCCGTAGTCGCGCACCACGGCGGCAACGCGCAGGCGGTAGTTGTCGAAGATCCGCTCGCGGCCGGCTTTCTGCGTGGCGCGGTGGGCTTCCATCTGGCGCCATTGCGCAACTGCCTCCTCGTCACGCCAGAACGAAAGCGACAGCAGCTTGCCGGGAGCACTGAGGCTCTCGAACCGTTCGATGGAGACAAACCCGTCGATCTGCTCCAGCAAAGGCCGCAACGCAGCGGCAGCGCCCAGATAAGCGTCCTGCTGGCCCGGAGCGGGCTGTACCTCGAAAATGACGGCCATCATGCGCTGATCTCCAGTGGGTGTGCGGGCAGGTCCAGCGTGCCTTCCACGCCCTGCGTGAACGTGCGCTCCTCGCGCAGGATGAAGCGCTTTTCCTGCGCCATGGCGAAGTTGGCACGGCCTTCGGGGTCGGAGCGCAGGCGGGCGCGGTAGGCCTCGTAGGCGGCCAGCGACTCGAAACCTATGAGCCCCCAGGCCTCGTAGTTGCTGCCCTCGTGCGGCAGGAAGTAGCCGATCAGGTGGCCGCCGCAGCGCGGGATGATCTGGCCCCAGCGGCGTGCGTATTCGGCGAACAGCTCGCGCTGGAAGGGGTCGATGTCGTAACGGATGAAGCAGGTGATCATGGTGCGTGGCCCAGTGCGTTGTGAGGGTCTCACGATAGGCGCTTGACGACCCGTGATGGTTCGCTCAACATCGAACCATGAAAGATGGTCCCCACATTGCGCGCATTGCCGCGCTCATCGGCGACGCCGGTCGCGCCGAAGTCCTCACCGCGCTGATGTCCGACCGCGCGCTCACGGCCACCGAGCTGGCCGAAGTTGCCGGCGTCACCAAGCAGACCATCAGTGCCCACCTGGCCAAGCTGCTCGATGCGGGCCTGCTGACCGTCGAGCACCAGGGCCGCCACCGCTACTTCCGGCTGGCCGACCGCGATGTGGCACACCTGCTGGAATCGCTGATGAACGTGGCCTTCCGCGCGGGCGCGGTGCGCCTGCGCTCCAGCCCGCGCGAGCCTGCCTTGCGCCGCGCACGCATGTGCTACGACCACCTGGCCGGCGAAGTGGGCGTGCAGTTTTATGAAGCCCTGGTGCGCCAGGGGCTGCTGCAGACCACGCCCCAGGGTGCGGCGGTAACGCCCGCCGGCGCGCAATGGTTTGCCCAGGTCGGGATCGACACCCCCGCCCTGGCCCAGCAGCGGCGCATGCTGTGCCGCCCTTGCCTGGACTGGAGCGAACGCCGCCACCACCTGGGCGGCGCGCTGGGGGCTGCGCTGCTGCAGCGGCTCTTCGAGGGCGGCTGGGCACACCGCGCACAGGGCTCGCGCGTGGTGCATTTCACGCCCAAGGGCGAGCTGGCGTTGCGCCAGTGGCTGGCCACCACCTCCAACGCACCCCCATCCATCCCCCTCCTCGGCCCCGGGACATGATGAAGACCCTGCTGCTTTTCATCGCCACCGCCCTGGCTGAAATCGTGGGCTGCTACCTGCCCTGGCTGTGGCTCAAGCAGGGCAAGCCCATGTGGCTGCTGCTGCCCGCGGCACTGAGCCTTGGTCTGTTCGCATGGTTGCTCACCTTGCACGACACGGCAGGCGCGGGGCGCGTTTACGCGGCCTATGGCGGGGTCTACATCGGCGTGGCCCTGGCGTGGCTGTGGGTGGTGGACGGCATCCGGCCCACGCCGTGGGACGTGGCGGGCGTGCTGGTCGCGCTGGCGGGCATGGCGCTTATCGTGCTGCAACCCGCGCGCTGACACCTATTCCCCGGCCTTCGGCAACTTCACGCCCTTGGTGGCCTTGGGCCGCACATGGGCCGAGCGCGGACTGCGCAGGGTGTCGGCATCGAGGATCAGCCGGCCCTGGATGCGCCCCTTCATGCGCTTGACGCTGCTGGCCGCGTCCTGCATGTGGCGCGCCATCAGCGTGCGCACCGTCTCCACGTCGCGCACGCGTGCGGCCCGCACGATCTCGCGGTGGAAATTGGCATTCACTTCGCCAAAGCGCCGGTGCTCGGCCTTGGGCGTGCGGTTGCCGTAGACGATGAGCTGGCGCAGCATCTCGTTGATCAGCTCGCAATTGAAGCGCAGGAACGGATTCGGGTTGGCCGCGGCCAGGATGTCGTGGAAGTTCACGTCCTCGCGCCGCTGGCTGAGCATGTCCTCGCTGCTCGACGCCGGGTCGCAGCAGGCGATGGAGTGCTCCAGCGCCTCGAAATCGGCCTCGGTCAGGTGCGGCACGGCGCCGGCGGCCAGCTCGGGCTCCAGGAACTGGCGCACGGCGTAGATGTTGTCGATGGTCACTTCCTGGAAGAACAGGTAGTTCTGCATGAACTGCAGGGTGCGGTCCAGCGGCACCTCGGCGATGGTGCCCCCGCCCGAGGGGCCGGTGGAGATGGTCACCAGCCCCTGCACCTCCAGCGACTTGAGCGCCTCGCGGATGGTGCCCTTGCTCACCTCGAACTGCGCCTGCAGCTCGCTCTCGCGCGGCAGGCGGTCGCCCGGGCTCAGGTTCTTCTCGGTGATGAGGCGCTTGATCTCCTGCGCCACCAGGTCGGGGCGCTTGAGGGCTTTGAGCGGCTTCTGTGTGGACGTTTTGGTTGCCATGTTCAGGGAATTGTCGTTGGTCGGCCGGCAGCCACGGCGGTGCCTCCGCGCGGCGAAGTACCGCTCATGGTGCAGTGTATGCACCGCAAGGGGGCAGCGGAAGGGATGCAGGGTTTCCACGCACGGTGTTTATTCTATTTATCACTATAAATAGCAGAAATGAGCGCCAACGACGCTCTGCGGCGGTGGCACGCAGTGTGCTTTGCACAAGCCGTGCCCCGCTATCGGCCAACCGGCCTCAACCCCTCCACAGGAGCCCCCCATGCACCGTCGCCACCTCTTGCAACTCTCTGCCCTGGGCGCACTGCCCGCATCGCTGGGCCTGGCCCAGAGCGCCTGGGCGCAGTCCAGCGGTGCCATCCAGTTCGGCTGCCCGGTGCCCATGTCGGGCGCGTTCGCGGCCAACGGCAAGTTCGCCGACCTGGGCATGAAGCTGGCCATCGAGCAGTACGGCACGGTCCTCAAGCGCCCCCTGGCCTACACGGTGCTGGACACGGAAGGCAAGCCAGCCACGGCCGTGCGCAAGGTGCAGGAGTCGTCTCAGCAGCAGGGCACGCGCTTTTTCGCGGGCGGCATCCTGTCGTCCGAATCGCTGGCCATGGGCAAGGAGGCCGAGAAGGCCGGCGGCATCTTCATCACCACCGCCGGCGCCGACGAGATCACGGGCAAGGACTGCAACGCCGCCACCTTCCGCTGGTCGGTTCCCACCTTCGGCGCCATCGAGCAGACGGTGCGCCCCCTGGCCGAGGCCCTGCCCAAGGCCAAGCGCTGGTACACCATCACGCCGCAGTACGTGTTCGGCGACGGCCTGCTGTCGGCCGCCAAGAACATCTTCAAGGAAAAGGGCCTGGAGCACGTGGGCAACAGCTACCACTCGCTGACCGAAAAGGAGTTCAGCGGCTACCTGACCAACGCCATGGCCGCCAAGCCCGACGTGCTGCTGCTGCTCAACTTCGGCTCGCAGTCGTCCGACGCGCTGCGCCAGGCCGTGAGCTTCGGCATGCACAAGAACATGACCATCCTGGTGGCCTGGGCCTCGGGGCTGGAGCAGTTCGAGTCGCTGGGCGCCGACCTGTGCGAAGGCATCTACTTCGGCGCGCAGTACTGGCACACGGCCAATGCGCCGCTCAACCTCGACCTGGTCAAGCGCAGCAACGACAAGTTCAAGTCCAACCCCAACTACAGCCTGGCGGGCTCGTACATCTGCACCAAGCTCATGATCGACGGCATCATCAAGGCCGGCACGGTGGAGCCCAAGGCCGTGATCGCCGCCATGGAAGGCATGAAGTACCAGGGCCTGACGGGCGACGAAGAGATCCGCAAGGGCGACCACCAGGTGCTCAAGAACTACTACCTGCTCAAGGGCAAGGCCAAGGCGAAGATGGCCAACAAGGACGACTACGTGGACGTGGTCAGCTCGGGCAAGTCCTTCCTGCCCCTGGACCAGACCGGCTGCAAGCTCACCTGACACGTATTGGCCTTCAACCGGCTGGCGTCGCTGGGAAGCCTTGCCGTGCTAACGCACTGTCTGCGGCTTCCCGCCTGGCCATCCGGCTGAATGCAAACCCGCGGTGACGCTCGCAAGCTCTGCCGCATCGCCCTCCTCCACGGCCCGCAGCCGCGCGCCTTGGGATTTTTCCTTCCATCTCTCGCCCATGAACATCTACCTGCTACAGGCCATCAACGGGATCGGCATCGGCATGCTGTACTTCCTGCTGGCGGTCGGCCTGTCCATCGTGTTCGGCCTGCTGCGCTTCGTGAACTTCGCGCACGGGGCGTTCTACCTGCTGGGCGCCTACTTCTGCTTCCAGATGACGCGCTGGGGCCTGAGCTTCTGGCTGGCGCTGGCCGTGGTGCCACTGGTCGTGGGCGCCCTGGGCTGGCTCACCGAAAAGCTGGTGCTGCGCCACGTGTATTCCAAGCCGCACGAGTTCCACATCCTCGTCACCGTGGGCCTGGCATTGGCCATCCAGGAGCTGGTGATCCTGCAGTGGGGCCCGCTCGGCGACAGCGTGCCGGTGCCCGACCTGCTGCAGGGCGTGGTCATGTGGGGCGGCATCGTCTACCCCAAGTACCGGCTGTTCGTGATCGGCTTCACCGCCGTGCTGGCCGTGGGCCTGTGGTACGTGCTCGAAGGCACGCGCCTGGGCAGCGCGGTGCGCGCGGGCAGCGAATCCACCGAGATGGTCTCGCTGCTCGGCATCAACGTGTTCCGCATCTTCAGCCTGGTGTTCGCACTGGGCGCGGCCACCGCCGCGATTGCCGGCGTGCTGGCCGCCCCCATGCGCGGGGCCGAGCCCTTCATGGGCATCGAGGCGCTGGGCGTGGCCTTCATCGTGGTGGTGGTCGGGGGCATGGGCAGCTTTGCCGGGGCGCTGATCGGCGGCCTGCTGATCGGCATCGTGCAGAGCGTGATGAGCACCGTGTGGCCCGAGGGGGCGCGGCTCATGATCTACATCGCCATGGCCGCCGTGCTGCTGCTGCGCCCGCATGGCCTGCTGGGCCGCAAAGGATGAACACCGCCATGACGATTTTTCGCAAGAATTCCCACCTGCTGCTGGCCCTGGCCGTGGTGCTGGTGATGCCGCTGACCATGCAATCGGGCTCGCTGGCCAGCGAGGTGCTGATCTATGGCCTGGCCGCCATGGGCTGCAACCTGCTGCTGGGCCACACCGGGCTGCTGTCCTTCGGGCAGGGCATCTTCTTCGGCCTGGGCAGCTACACCATCGCCCTCACGCTCACGCGCTGGCCCCTGCCCATGCCGCTGGCCCTGGCGCTCGCCGTGGTGATGGGCGCGCTGGGCGCGGCCATCGTGGGCTGGGTGGCCATCCGCCAGCGCGGCACCTACTTCGTGATGCTGACCCTGGCCTTCGCGCAGATGTTCTACTTTCTCGCCTACTCCATGCCTGGCATCACGGGCGGCGACAACGGGCTGATGGACATCCCGCGCCCCTCGCTGGCCGTGGGCGGCTTCACGCTGTGGCCGCTGGCCTCGCCCTGGCAGTACTACGGCTTCGTGGCCACGGTGTTCCTGGTGGCCTTCTGGCTGCTGCAGAAGGTGTCGGCCTCGGTCTTCGGGCGCACGCTGCTGGCGGTGCGCGACAACGAGGAGCGCGCGGGCGCCATCGGCTACAACCTCAAGCTGCTCAAGCTGCAGGCCTTCGTGATCTCGGGCGCGGTGACGGGCCTGGCCGGCGCGCTGCACGCCATGATGACGGGCATCGCCCCGCTGGCGAGCGCCGAGTACCACACCAGCGAGATGATCCTCGTCATGACGGTGATCGGCGGCACGGGCAACCTGCTGGCCTCGCTGCTCGGCTCGGCCTTCTACCTGCTGGTGGGCGACTGGCTGTCCACGCTGTGGCCGCGCTGGCTGCTGATCCTGGGCGTGGTGCTGATGGTGGTGAGCCTCGGCATGCAGCGCGGCCTGTGGGGCCTGGGCGAGTCGGCCTGGAACCTGCTGCGCGGCAAGGGCCGTGGCGGCAAGGCCGACGCATCTGCCACGCAAGGAGGCCACGCATGAGCACCGCAACCCCCTCCCCCATCCTGCTCGAAGCCGTGGGCGTGGAAAAACGCTACGACAAGTTCGCCGCACTGGCGGGCGTGGACCTCAAGGTGCGCGCCAACACGGTCCATTCGGTCATCGGCCCCAACGGCGCCGGCAAGACCACGCTGTTCCACATGCTCACCGGCACCAAGAACGTGAGCGGCGGGCGCATCGTGTTCGACGGGCACGACGTGACGCACGAGCCCGACCACCGCCGCGTGCAGCGCGGCATGGCGCGCTCCTTCCAGGTGACCAGCCTGTTCCTCACTCTGCCCGTGCGCGAGAACCTGCGCCTGGCCGCCCAGGGCACCGCGCCGCGCCATGCACTCAACTGCTGGCATGCGCCGCAGGGCGCGCGCTCGCAGGCCGAGGTGGTGGCCAGCGTGCTGGCGCGCCTGGGGCTGGAGCGCCATGCCGACACGCCGGTGGGCAACCTCTCGCACGGCCAGCAGCGCCGGCTGGAGGTGGGCATGGCGCTGGCCGCGCGGCCCAAGGCGATCTTCCTGGACGAGCCCACCTCGGGCATGGGCATCGACGACCTGGATGACATGAAGCGGCTGATCCAGGGACTCAAGGACGAGCACACCGTGGTACTCATCGAGCACAACATGAACATCGTGATGGACATCTCCGACACCGTGACGGTGATGCAACAGGGCCGCGTGCTGGCCGAAGGGCACCCGCACGCCATCCGCAGCGACGACCGGGTGCGCAGCGCCTACCTGGGCAACATGATCACGGGGGGCAAGGCGGCATGACGATCCTCGACATCCAGGGGCTGCACGCCCATTACGGCAAGAGCCATGTGCTGCAGGGCGTGGACCTGCGCGTGGGCGACGGCGAGCTGGTCACCCTGCTCGGGCGCAACGGCGCGGGCAAGACCACCACGCTCAAGAGCATCTGCGGCGTGGTTCCGCCCACCCAGGGCCGTGTGCGCTTCGCGGGCGACGAGGTGCAGGGCCTGGCCACGCATGCCATCGCCCAGCGCGGCGTGTGCCTGGTGCCAGAGCACCGGGGTATCTTCAAACTGCTCACGGTGGAGGAGAACCTGCTGCTGGGCCAGCGCAAGCGCTCGCCCTGGCAGTTGCCGGACATCTACCGCATCTTTCCGCGCCTCAAGGAGCGGCGCGGCAATGGCGGCGGCCAGCTCTCGGGCGGCGAGCAGCAGATGCTGGCCATCGGCCGCGCGCTGATGAATGCGCCGCGCCTGTTGATGCTGGACGAGCCCGTGGAAGGGCTTGCCCCGGTGATCGTGGAAGAGATCGTGGCGCAGCTCAAGACCATCAAGGCCGCGGGCGTGGCCATCCTGCTGGTAGAGCAGAACCTGGAGGTCTGCACCCAGCTGGCCGACCGGCATTACGTGATCGAGCAGGGCGCCATCGTGCACGAGGCGGACAACACCGCCTTCCTGGCCGACGACGCCATCAAGGACCGCTATCTGAGCGTGGGCCTGGCATAGATTTTTCAGGAATCCGACTGTGGACATGACGACGACCCCCTCCCCTGCCCTGCAACCGCGCGTGAACGGCGCGCGCCTGTGGCAATCGCTGATGGACCTGGCGCAAATCGGCGCCACGCCCAAGGGCGGCGTGTGCCGCCTGGCCCTCACCGCGCTGGACGGCGAAGGCCGCGACCTGTTCGTGCGCTGGGCGCGCGAGGCCGGCTGCAGCGTGCGAACCGACGCCATCGGCAACATCTTCGCGCGCCGCGCGGGGCGCAACGACGCCCTGCCCCCGGTGATGACCGGCAGCCACATCGATACCCAGCCCACGGGCGGCAAGTTCGACGGCAACTACGGTGTGCTTGCCGGCATCGAGGTGGTGCGCACGCTGAACGACCTGGGCATCGTGACCGAAGCCCCGATCGAGGTGGCGGTGTGGACCAATGAAGAGGGCTCGCGCTTCGTGCCGGTGATGATGGGCTCGGGCGTGTTCGCCGGCGCCTTCACGCTGGAGCACGCGCTGGCCCAGCGCGACGCGCAGGGCACCAGCGTGGCCGAGGCGCTGGCCGCCATCGGCTATGACGGCGAGCACGGGCCCACGCCGCCCGTGGGCGCGTATTTCGAGGCGCACATCGAGCAGGGCCCGGTGCTGGAGGCCAACGGCTGCGTGATCGGCGTGGTGCAGGGTGCCCTGGGCCAGCGCTGGTACGACGTGAGCGTGCAGGGCATGGAGGCCCATGCCGGCCCCACGCCCATGGCGCTGCGCCGCGATGCCCTGCTGGCCGCCAGCACGCTGGTGGCCGAGGTGAACCGCATCGCCCTGGCCCATGCACCGCATGCGCGCGGCACGGTGGGCGTGCTGGAGGTGTTCCCGAGTTCGCGCAACGTGATCCCCGGCAGCGTGCACATGACCGTGGACCTGCGCGCCGCCGACGATGCCATGCTGCTGCAGATGGATGCGGAGTTGCGCACCGCCTGCGAGCGCATCGGCACGGCCCACCGCACACCCATCGCGGTGGAGCAGGTGGTGTACTTCCCGCCGCAGCCGTTTGCGCCCGCGCTGGTCGAAGGCGTGCGCGCCGATGCCCAGGCACTGGGCTACAGCGCCATGGACGTGGTCAGCGGTGCCGGGCACGACGCCGTGTACCTGGCGCGCCTGGCGCCCACGGCCATGGTCTTCGTGCCCTGCGCCGACGGCATCAGCCACAACGAGATCGAGGACGCGGAGCCCGAGCACCTGGAGGCCGGGTGCAACGTCTTGCTGCAGGCCATGCTGCGCAGCGCCCGGGTGGTCGCCGCATGAAGATCCTCATCGCCCGCCTGAACCACGAGACCAACACCTTCTCGCCCGTGCCCACGCCCCTGGAGGCGTTTGCACCCACCTACGGCGAGGATGCCCTGCGCGACAACCTGGGCATGCGCACGGCCATGGCGGCCTTCATCGACCTGGCCCGGGGCCTGGGCGCCACGCTGGTCACGCCGGTGTCGGCCATGTCTAACCCCAGCGGCAAGGTGCACGCCGCGGCCTACGAAGAACTGACCCGCCGCATCGTGGAGGCAGCGCCGGGCTGCGACGCCATCCTGCTGGACCTGCATGGCGCCATGGTGGCCGAGAACAGCCCCGACGGCGAAGGCGACCTGCTCGCGCGCGTGCGCGCAGCGGCGCCCGGCGTGCCCATCGGCGTGGCGCTGGACCTGCACGGCAACATCACGCCCAAGATGGTCGCCAACGCGGATGTGATGGTCGGCTTCAAGACCTACCCGCACATCGACATGTACGAGACCGGCGAGCACGCGGGCCGCCTGCTGCTGGCCATGCTGCAGGGCCAGGCGCGCTACAGCGTGCGCTGGCACCAGTTGCCCATGATGGGCCACACCCTGCGCAGCACCACGCTGCAGGGCGCCATGCTGCGCGCGGTGGACGCCGCCCGCGCTGCCGAGGCCGACGGCGTGCCGGCCGTGTCGGTGTTCGCGGGGTTCTCGCTGGCCGACATCGAGGCGCCGTTCATGAGCGTGGTGGTCACCGGCCTTGCCGATGCACCCGAAGCAGCCCAGGCCGTGGCCGACCGCATCGCGGCCGCCATCTGGCAGGAGCGCACCGAGTTCGTCTACGACAGCGAGCCCCTGGCGCAGTCGCTGCAGCGCGCACAGACCCTGGCGCAAGGCGCCGAGCGCCCGGTGCTGCTGCTGGACCACAGCGACAACTGCATGTCCGGCGGCACCTGCGACTCCATGGATGTCTTGCAGGCCGCGCTCGCCGAGGGCCTGTCGGACATCGCCGTGGGCCCGCTGTGCGACCCCGAGGCCGTGGCCGAACTCGTGGCGGCCGGCGTGGGCGCGCAGTGCACCGTGCGCCTGGGCAACAAGGTGCCGCTCACCCAGCTCAACGTCTCCAAGGAGCCCGTGGCGCTCAGCGGCACGGTGCGCGCCATCAGCGACGGCGAGTACACCGTGACCGGCCCCATCTACACCGGCGCGCGCTGCGCCATGGGCCGCACCGTGCTGTTCGACACCGGCCGCGCCCTCATCGTGGTGACCGAGAAGACGCACGAACCCTGGGACCTGGGGGTGTTCTCGTGCGTGGGGGTGGACCCCACGGCGCACCGCTTCGTGCTGCTCAAGTCGCGCATGTACTGCCGCCCGGTGTTCGTGCCGCTGTCGCATGCGCTGGTCGAATGCGACAGCCCTACCGGCGTGACCAGTTCCAACTATGCGCTGTTTCCGTTCAAGCACGTGCGCCGGCCGGTGTTTCCGCTCGACGCTGTCTGACCTTCCATCGCGCAGGAGGCCCTCAGAACCCGCATCACCAGCAAGCGCAAGCCGACGCAACTGGCGCGCCCGACGCCAGTGCCCCCGCGCAAGGGCCGCCCCGCCGCGCTGGGGGCGTCCCCCTTCCCAAATCGGGCAGCGATTTGAGAGAAAGAGGGATGACGCGAAGCGACTCAGGGGGTTAGTTCACCTTGATCAGACGCCAGTCGATGCGGTTGTCGGGGCGTTGCACCAGCTCGACATTTTTCTTCATCGCCCAGGCCAGCATCTGGTTGTGCAGGGGGATGTTGGCCACGGTGTCGTTCTGCAGCTGCAGGCCTTCGGTCAGCAGGCGGTTGCGTACGGGCTGGTCGGTCTCGGTCTTCACGCGGTCCACGATGTAGTCCATGCGTTCGTTGCTGTAGCGGCCCAGGTTGTAGTTGCCATCGCCGCCCGTGGTCTTGGTGCGGGTGAGCGATTGCAGGGTGTACAGCGCGTCGAAGGTCGGCACGCCCCAGCTGAGCAGGGTGATGCTGGCCTCGTGCCGCTGGGCCATGGGGTAGTAGGTGATGGAGGGCATCGTGCGCAGCTTGGCCTTCACGCCCACGCGCGCCCACATCGAGGTGATGGCCTGGCACAGGTTCTCGTCCTGGATGATGGAGTTGTTGCTGCAGGCGAAATCGACCTCGAAGCCGTCCTTGTAGCCCGCATCGGCCAGCAGCGCCCTGGCCGCGTTGGTGTCGTAGGGCAGGCGCTTGTCCACCGCCTCCGTCCAGCCGTTGACCAGGGGCGAGACGATGGCGCCCGTGGGCTTGGACATGCCGCGCATGGTCACGCGCTGCAGCGTGGCCACGTCGATGGCCTGGTACAGCGCCTTGCGCACGCGCAGGTCCTTGAGCGGGTTCTTGCCCTTGACGCTGCTGCCCGGCAGCTCGTCGCGGAACTGGTCCAGGGCCAGGTAGATGGTGCGGTTCTCGACCATCTCCATCACCTTGATGTTCGGGTTGGCCTTGAGGCGCTCCAGGTCCTGCAGGCTGGTGTCGCGCACCATGTCGACCTCGCCCGAGAGCAGGGCCGCGACGCGCGTGGCCTCGGACTTGATGGGTGTGTAGACGATCTCGGTGACGTTGCCCTCGGTCTTGCCCGCGTTCCACCACTGCGGGTTGACGACAAACACCAGCTTCTGGTCGGGCACCCATTCCTTGAGCACGAAGGGCCCGGTGCCCATGGCATTGCGGTGCGAGAAGGTCTCGTCCTTGGACTTGATGTCCTTGGGCTCCACGGCGTTGTTCTTCTCCGACCAGGCCTTGCTCATCACGCGCAGCTCGGTCAGCTGGTTGAGCAGCACCGGGTTGGGGTTCTTCAGAAAGATGTCGATGGTCTCGCCGTCCACCTTGGCGATGCGGTCCATGCCCTGGGTGTAGATGGCGTAGGTGGAGCTCTTGCTCATGGCGCGCTGCAGCGAGAACACCACGTCATCGGCCGTCATGGCGGAGCCGTCGCTGAACTTTACGCCCTGGCGCAGCTTCACGCGCAGTTGCGTGGGGCTGACCTGCTGCCACGAGGTGGCCAACAGCGGCTCGACCTTGAGCGTGCGGCTGTTGAACATCACCAGCGACTCGTACACCGCCGCATGGATGCCATTGCCCAGGGCACTGTTCTGCGAGTGGATGTCCATGGACTGGATGTCGGTGGACCCGGCCCAGCGGAACGTCTTGGCGTGCGCGCCCGGCATCGCGGCCACCCACGCCGCCATGGCCAGCGCGGGCACGAGCCAGCGGCGGCCTAGCCTTGCGGTGCCGGCCCCGCGGGGCGCGGCGGGCTGCGGGTGCGCAGGGTGCCGCGCCACTGCGGCAACGCGGGACACAACAGTGCGCGGAGACAGGTGAGGAAGGAAGCTCTGGAACCTACGGGGCATATGTTTTCCTTTGCAGGGATGGAAGCCGCAATATGCCGCAGCGGACCGCCAAACCTATTGCGCGTTTTCCACGACATCCACCCCTCTGCGCACGGTCCCCGGGGCGCAGAGGGAGCCCCGGGCGTCCAGGCGACCGGCCAGCTGCCGGTACTGGCTGGGGCTGACGCCACAGGCACGCTGCCAGCCATGCACGAAGTGCGCGGAGTCGAAGAACCCCGCGGCATGCGCGATGCCCGTCAGGCTGGCCGTGCCGCCAAGCAGGGCCTGCTGCGCGTGCTCGATGCGGGCGGCCTGGCGCAGCGTGGCAAAGCCCAGGCCGTGCCGGGCCAGATCGCGTTGCAGCTGGCGCGCGCTGCGACCCAGGCGGCGGGCGGCGTCGGGCAGGGCCAGGGCAGGCTCCTCGCGCCACCAGGCCAGCAGGTCCAGCACCTCGTTCGCGCACCCCAGCCGCCGCGCCAGGGACTGCAGCGTGCGCGGCGCATCCGCCGGGCTGCCGCTGGTGCCGCCGCGCGCCAGCACGCTCACGCACGAGGCGGCAATGCCCGCGCGGATGTCCGCACTTCGCTGCGCCGCGGCACGCAGGGCGCGGTCCGGCAGCATGGGGGATTCCCGCCGCAGCGCGCCCTGGCCATCGAGCTGCGTGTTGACGCCCAGGGGCGCCATCCGGTTGTAGGCGTTCCAGCGGTCCACGAACGCAGAGGGCCCACGGCCCACGGCGGCCGAGGGCGCCAGGAGCGCCTGCACCGGGTTCAGGTCCAGCGCACACAGCAGCGCAAGGCGCGCCTCCCGCCGGGCCTCTTGCCCGCGCGCCTGCGGGCCGCCGCGCAGCACCTGCGCCACATATGCCTGGTGGGTGACGAAGCCCTGCACCTGCGTGCGCACGGCCCGCGCGAGCAGCGCGTGGGGGCGTTCGTCGATATCGCCCAGGCAGGCGGGCAGCAGGTGGTAGCAAAAAAGCGCGGCCATGGCGCTTTTATACAAGCTGGCGCGGCCCGGCCCAGGGACGATGGCCCTCTCCTTCATTCCCTGTGCAAACACACCATGCAACGACGAGATCTTCTGGGCCTGATGGGCCTGACCGCACTGGGCGCCCCCCTGCGCCCCGCTTTCGCCCGCGGCGCCACCCATGGCCTGCTGGCGCTCGATGCCACGGCCCAGACAGCGCTGGTGCGGGCGGGCCATCTGCAACCCGCGCAGCTGGTGCAGGCCAGCCTGGCGCGCGTGACGGACGTCAACCCCAGGCTGCAGGCGCTGGTGGAACTCTGCCCCGACCGGGCCCGCGGCCAGTGGCAGGGGCAGCCCTCCCCCGGGCCCTTCTGGGGCGTGCCGTTTGCCTACAAGGACGCGGTCGACCTGCAAGGCACGCACCGGCGCAGCGGCTCGCGCCTGCAGGCGGACGCGGCACTTTCCAGCGCCTCGTCGCCGCTGGTGGCGCGCTGCGAAGCCAGCGGGCTGATCGCCATCGGCAAGACGGCAACGCCCGAGTTCCAGCTCAGCGCCACCACCGAACCCCTGCTTGGCGGCCCGGTCCGCAATCCCTGGAACCCGCTGCACTCCCCGGGTGGTTCCTCGGGCGGCGCTGCGGCGGCCGTGGCCGCGGGCATGCTGCCCATGGCGCACGCGACGGATGGCGGTGGCTCGATCCGCATCCCCGCCTCGTGCTGCGGGCTGTTCGGGCTCAAGCCCAGCCGCTCGCGCATGCAGGGCTCCGGCCCGCGCGATGCCGGTGTCGACCACGCGGTGAGCCGCACGGTGCGCGACAGCGCCACGCTGTTCTGGTGGAACCAGCGCGGCGATGGCGCCGCGCCGCTGCCGCCCATGCCCGCGGTGCACGGGCCCTCGGCCCGGCGCCTGCGCATTGGCTTCCCGCCGCAGAACCTCTTTGGCGAGATGCCGGACCCCGCGGTGCTGCAGGAAGTCACCCGCGTCGCGCGGCTGTGCGAACGGCTTGGGCACCAGGTGCTGCCCTTTGCGCACGGCATCGACGGCGAGCGGTTCTTCGATGCCTTCATGGTGGCCTGGAGCGGCGGCGCCGAGCGGGCGCTGCAGCAGGCCGAGGGCACGGGCCGCCCGCCCGACACGCTGCTGGAGCCCTGGACCCTGCACCTGGCACGGCACGCGCGCGCGCTCCCCGCCGGCGCGGCGGCACGCGCCGGCGCGCACTTTGCCGCCGTGGGCGCGCAGGTGAATGCCTGGTTCGACGCCGTGGATGTCGTGCTCAGCCCGGTGGCCGCCAGCGAGCCGCCACCGCTGGGGTGGCTTGCCCCCACCGTGCCCGGCGCCACGCTGTGGGCCCGGCTGATGCGCTATGCGTCGTACACGCCGCTGCACAACGTGGCGGGCACGCCGGCGATGTCGGTCCCGCTGGGGCTGAGCGCGCGCGGCCTGCCCATCGGCAGCCATTTCGCGGCGCGGGTCGGCGACGAGCAGACGCTGTTCGCACTGGCCTATGAACTGGAACAGGCCGACCCCTGGTCGCACCGGGTCCCACCGCTGTGAATGAAGCCCCGTCAGGGGCGCGCGGGCGCGAGCGGGTAGCGCGCGCCCGCGCGCGCCGTGCCCACCTGCAGCAGGTTGATGACACCCATCACGTCATCCACCAGCCCCACGGCTTTCTCCAGCGCCTGCGACTGCGCCTCGGACTGCACGCAGCCCATCAGCGTGACCAGCCGCCGCTCGCCCAGCACCCAGACGCTGGTGTCGTCGAAGCGCCCCTCCTCGCGGATATAGCGCTGCACGCGCGGGATGAGCTCCGCGTCGTACAGGTAGGAATTGGGCAGCCGGCAGCGCCCCACGCGGTGGCAGCTGCCGCCATGCTGCGAGCGCGTGTGCGCCAGCTCGCGCACCTCGGCGTCGGTGTAGAGCGGGCCCTCGGGCACGGGGCATTGCGGGATGGCGCTGGTGACCTGGACGAAGGGGTCGTTGAAGGCATTGGTGCGGGGGGCGGGGCTGCCGTCCTGGGCAACGGCCAGGGCAGCCACCCCCAACCACAGCAGGAAGAACTGGAAGAACACACAAACACGGCGCATGCATTGCTCCTTGGTGGACGGCAGGCACCCACGCTGCCTACAACGCGATCTGGTATCGCGCAAATTCCCTGCGGCCTTTCAGCACACAGTCGTACAGGGTAAAACCAAAGCCCTCATAGAGTGCGCGCAGCGGCTGCCGATCGGCCACGCAGTCCAGCCGCAGGTAACGCACACCCAGGCTGCGGGCGTGCTCGCGCCCGAACGCCAGCAGCGCGGCAGACACCCCCTGCCCCGCCCATGCCCGCCGCACGGCCAGCTTGTGCAGGAAGGCGGAGGTGCCTGGTTCCGCATCCGGCCAGAAAGTGGGGTCTTCGCGCTGCCAGCGCACCACGCCCGCCACGTCATCGCCCACCCTGGCCACCAGGAAGTGGCCGGTATCCACATCCTGCTGCACACGTTCCTCGCTGAAATCGGACACGGCCCACAGCGGCATCTGGCGGTCTACCAGCCACTGCGCGGCCTCGTGCAGCACCGCCGCGATGGCGGCGGCGTCTGACGGGCGGGCGATTTCTGTGTGCATACGAAAGCGGTATTGGCCTGCAGACAGGGGAGGTCCACGCAGGATGATGGGATGGCGCAACGAACTATCCGCCTGCACAGCAGGCAGGTTGCAGTTTACTCATTTTTTGATAGCTATTGGCGCTTGATGGATAAGCGCTGGAAGTCATTTTTATCTAAATTTTAGGGACAAAACCTCTTTCTGCAATCCCCAGCCCGCCCCCCGGATGGGGCGTGCCCCCTACGATGCCCTGACCGTGCCCCCCAGCGACCTCATCGTCCACCGCCCCGAAGGCCTGTACTGCCCGGCCGGGGATTTCTACATCGACCCCTGGCGGCCGGTCAGCCGGGCCGTGATCACGCATGCGCATTCGGACCATGCGCGCATGGGCTCGGCCCACTACCTGGCGCACCAGGACAGCGAAGGCACGCTGCGCAACCGACTCGGAGCCGATATCGATCTGCAGACGCTGGCCTATGGCGACACCATCGACCACCACGGCGTGCGCCTGTCACTGCACCCGGCGGGGCATGTGCTGGGATCGGCCCAGGTGCGGGTGGAACATGGCGGCCAGGTGTGGGTGGCCTCGGGCGACTACAAGCTCGAGGACGACGGCACCTGCCCGCCCTTCGAGCCGGTGCGCTGCCATACCTTCATCACCGAATCGACCTTCGGCCTGCCCATCTACCGCTGGCCTTATCAGCCCGCGCTGTTCGCCGACATCAATGCCTGGTGGGCCGCGAATGCGGCGGCGGGCAAGGCCAGCGTGCTGTATGCCTACGCCTTTGGCAAGGCGCAGCGCCTGCTGCACGGGGTGGATGCGGGCATCGGCCCCATCGTCGTGCACGGCGCGGTGGAGCCGATCAACGCCGTGTACCGCGCGGCGGGCGTGGCGCTGCCGCCCACCCTGCGCGTGACGGACCCGGGCGCCACCAAGGCCGAGCTGCGCCGCGCGCTGGTGCTGGCACCGCCCTCGGCGGCGGGCACGCCCTGGCTCAAGCGCTTTGGCGAGCATTCCGATGCCTTTGCCAGCGGCTGGATGCTGGTGCGCGGCGCGCGCCGGCGCCGCGGTGTGGACCGGGGCTTCGTGATGAGCGACCACGCGGACTGGCCCAGCCTGCAGAAGGCCATAGCCGCCACGGGGGCCGAGCGCATCATCGTGACCCATGGCAGCACCGAGGTCATGGCGCGCTGGCTGTGCCAGCAGGGACTGGATGCGCAGGTGTTCGCCACCGAGTACGGCGCCGACGACAACGAGGACGACGCAGGGGCTGCTGCGCCGCCACCGCAGGCCGATGCACCGGCGCCGGAGGCCGCGGCACCATGAAGGCCTTTGCCGAACTGTTCCATGCTCTGGACTCCACCACCGGGCAGTCGGCCAAGCTGGCCGCGCTGGTGGCCTACCTGCGCGCGGCACCAGCGGCCGATGCGGCCTGGGCCACCTACTTCCTCGCGGGCGGCAAGCCGCGCCAGATGGTGCCCACCAAGCGCCTGAAGGCCCTGGCGCAGGAGGCCGCCGGCCTGCCCGAATGGCTGTTCGAGGAAAGCTACCAGGCCGTGGGCGACCTGGCCGAAACCCTGGCCCTGCTGCTGCCACCGCCCGTGCAGCCGGTGGACCTGCCGCTGGCCGAGTGGATGGCCCGGCTGCTGCCCCTGCGCGCCCTGCCCCCCGAGGAGGCCGATGCCCGCCTGCGCGCGCAGTGGGACATGCTGGCGCCGGAGCAGCGCTTCGTGTACTTCAAGCTCATCACCGGCAACTTCCGCGTGGGGGTGTCGCGCCTGCAGGTCACGCAGGCACTCGCCACGGTGAGCGCGCTGGACCCCAAGCGCATCGCGCACCGGCTCATGGGCTACACACAGATCGGCCGGCAGCCGCAGGCGGGCGACTACAGCGCGCTGGTGGCCCCCGTGGACGAGGGTAAAGACGGCGCCGCCAGCACGGGCAGCGACACGGCCATGGCAGGCCAGCCCTACCCCTTCTTCCTGGCCCACCCGTTCAGCCAGCCCCTGGCCGAGATGCCCGCGCTGCTGGGCGCGCCCGAAGACTGGCTGGTGGAATGGAAGTGGGACGGAATCCGCGCGCAGATCGTGCGCCGGCGCGGCGCGGTGTGGGTCTGGTCGCGCGGCGAGGAGCTGGTGACCGACCGCTTTCCCGAACTGGCCGATGCCGCGATGGCGGCACTGCCCGACGGCACGGTGGTCGATGGCGAAATCCTCGTATGGCTGCCCGGCGAGCCCCAGCCGCGCCCCTTTGCCGACCTGCAAAAGCGCCTCGGCCGCAAGACACTGACGCCCAAGCTGCTGCGCGAACTGCCCGTGGTGCTGGTGACCTATGACCTGCTCGAACATGCGGGCCAGGACCTGCGCCAGCAGCCCCAGCAGGCCCGCCGCGCACTGCTGGAGACAGTGCTGCAGCCACCCGACGCCATCGCAGAGCCCGCAGCCCCACCCGCACTGCGCCTGAGCGCCCTGCTGCACGGCGCCGACTGGCCGGACCTCGCGCGCCAGCGCGAGGCCGCCCGAGCCATGGGCACCGAGGGCTTCATGCTCAAGCACCGCCAGGCGCACTACGGCGTGGGCCGCACCAAGGACGTGGGCGTGTGGTGGAAGTGGAAGATCGACCCCATGAGCGTGGACGCCGTGCTGATCTACGCCCAGCGCGGCCACGGCCGGCGTGCCAGCCTGTACACCGACTACACCTTTGCCGTGTGGACCGGGCCGCAGGACGACCCCGACCGGCAGCTCGTGCCCTTCGCCAAGGCCTATTCGGGCCTGACGGATGCGGAGATCGCGCAGGTGGACGCCATCGTCCGCAAGACCACGCGCGAGAGCTTCGGGCCCGTGCGCAGCGTGGATGCGACCATGGTCTTCGAGCTCGGCTTCGAGGGCATCGGCAGGAGCCCGCGGCACAAGAGCGGCATCGCCGTGCGCTTTCCACGGATGCTGCGCTGGCGCCAGGACAAGACGGTGGCCGAGGCCGATACCCTGCAGACCCTGATGGCCCTGCTGCCGGGGCAGGACGCTGCCGCATGAGCACGGCGCGCCGTCCGCGCAAGCCGCTGCCCACCGTGGCCGCGAGCGCGGCCGCAGGCTGGATGGCCACGCGCGGCTGGCAGCCCTTCGGCTTCCAGCAGGAGGTGTGGCGCGCCATGGGCGAGGGCCGCTCGGGCCTGCTGCACGCCACCACCGGCGCGGGCAAGACCTATGCCGTGTGGCTGGGTGCGCTGCAGCACCTGGCGCTGGCAGGCGCGCCCGTGGCACCCACGGCGGACGCCAGTGCGCGCACGGCCCTGCGCACACGCCGCGCGGCGGCGCCGCCGCTCACGGTGCTGTGGATCACCCCCATGCGCGCCCTGGCCGCCGACACGCTGCGTGCGCTGGTAGAGCCCCTGCCCGACCTGGCGCCGGACTGGTCCAGCGGCCTGCGCACCGGCGACACCGCCAGTGGCGAGCGCGCCGCGCAGGACCGCCGCCTGCCCACGCTGCTGGTGACCACGCCCGAGAGCGTCTCGCTGCTGCTGGCGCGGGCCGATGCGCACGAGCGCCTGCGCCACGTGCGGCTGGTGGTGGTGGACGAGTGGCACGAGCTGGTGGGCAACAAGCGCGGCGTGCAGGCGCAGCTGGCGCTGGCGCGCCTGTCGGGCTGGAACCCTGCGCTGCAGGTGTGGGGCATGTCGGCCACGCTGGGCAACCTGCAGGAGGCGCTGGATACGCTGCTGCCCCGCCCGGTCCACGATGCCCCCGCAGTGCCGCCCGCCGTGCTGGTACAGGGCCGCATCGACAAGGCGCTGCAGGTCGACGTGATGCTGCCGGCCAAGGTGGACCGCTTTGCCTGGGCCGGCCACATGGGCCTGGCGCTGCTGCCGCAGGTGGTGCAGTCCATCGAGGCCTGTACGTCCACCCTGGTCTTCACCAACACCCGTTCGCAGGCCGAGCGCTGGTACCAGGCGCTGCTGGAGGCGCGGCCCGACTGGGCGGGCACCATCGCGCTGCACCACGGATCGCTGGGCCAGGAGGTGCGCGCCTGGGTGGAGAACGGGCTCAAGGCCGGCCTGCTCAAGGCCGTGGTCTGCACGTCGAGCCTGGACCTGGGCGTGGACTTTCTGCCCGTAGAGCAGGTGCTGCAGATCGGCTCGGCCAAGGGCGTGGGGCGACTGGTGCAGCGCGCGGGCCGCTCGGGCCACGCGCCGGGGCGCACGTCGAGCATCACGCTGGTGCCCACGCACAGCCTGGAGCTGGTGGAGGCCGCCGCCGCGCGCCACGCGCTGGCGCTGGGCCGCATCGAAGACCGGCACACGCCGCGCGCGCCACTCGACGTGCTGGTGCAGCACCTGGTCACCATTGCCCTGGGCGGCGGCTTCGTGCCTGCCGAGCTGCTGGCCGAAGTGCGCCGCGCGCCGGCCTATGCGGCACTGGCCGACAACGACTGGCAATGGGCCTTGCAGTTCGTGCGCCAGGGCGGCGCCTCGCTGGCCATCTACCCCGACTTCCAGCGCGCCGTGCCCGACGAGGAAGGGGTGTGGCGCGTGCCCGATGCGCGGCTGGCGCGCCGCCACCGCAGCAACATCGGCACCATCGTGAGCGACGCCAGCATGCAGGTGCAGTTCGTGAGCGGCGGGCGGCTGGGGTCGGTGGAAGAGAGCTTCATCGCGCGGCTGCGCAAGGGCGACGTGTTCATGTTCGCGGGCCGCCTGCTGGAGCTGGTGCGCACCCAGCAGATGACCGCTTACGTGCGCGTGGCGCCCAAGGACAGCGCCGCGTTGCCGCGCTGGAACGGCGGGCGCATGCCGCTGTCGAACACGCTGGCCGACGCCATGCTGGAGATGCTGGAGCAGGCCGAGCGCGGCGTCTACGCCTCGCCCGAGATGTTGTGCGCCCAGCCGCTGCTCGCGCTGCAGCACGCCTGGTCGGCCCTGCCCACGCCCGGCCGCCTGGTGGCCGAAACCCTGCACACCCGCGAGGGCTGGCACCTGTACCTGTACCCGCTGGCCGGCCGCCTGGTGCACCTGGGCCTGGCCGGGCTGCTGGCCTGGCGCGCGTCGCAGCAGGTGGCCAACACCTTCTCCATCGCGGTCAACGACTATGGGCTGGAGCTGCTGTCCGCCAAGCCCGTGGACTGGGCCGCGCTGCTGCCGCGCCTGATCGGCGAGGGCACGCACACCACCATCGGCAGCGGGCTGGAGGACGAAGTGCTGGCCAGCCTGAACGCGACCGAGATGGCACGCCGGCGCTTTCGCGAGATCGCGCGCATCGCCGGCCTCATCTTCCAGAGCCACCCGGGCGAGCAGCGCAGCAGCCGCCAGCTGCAGGCATCGTCCTCGCTGTACTACGACGTGTTCGCCCAGTACGACCCGGACAACTTGCTGCTGGCCCAGGCCCGCGCCGAGCTGCTGGCCAACGAGCTGGACATGGAGCGCCTGGCCCGCACCCTGCGCGGCATGCAGGCGCAGACCCTGTCCATCCATGCCCTCACGCGCCCCACCCCATTCGCTCTGCCGCTGATGGTGGAGCGCTTTCGCGAGCGCCTGAGCACCGAAACGCTGGCCGACCGCCTGGCGCGCATGGTGCAGGCGCTGGAGAAGGCCGACGACGACACCACCGGCACCCACCACGCCGACCATCCCGTGGCCCCGGCCGACATGGCCTGGGACGTGCCCGACGGGGCCACCGCGTCGCCCCGGCGCGCGCGCCGAGGCGATGCCGGCGACACGCCCCGCCGACCGAGAAGGCGCCATGGATTCTGAGCACCTCGACGACCGACCTTGCCCGTGAACGCAGACCCTTCTTTCGCCCCTTCACCCACCGCACCTCCCCCAGGCGCCCAGGCCATCACCCTGCCCTGCGGCACTGCCCTGTGGCTGCTGCCCCAGCGCGCCGTGTGGTGGCCCGCCGCGCGCACGGCCTTCGTGGCCGACGTGCACTTCGGCAAGGCCGCCACCTTCCGCCGCGCGGGCCAGCCCGTGCCGCATGGCACCACGGCCGACAACCTGGCCCGGCTCGACGCGGTGCTGGCGGCCACGGGCGCCGGACACCTGGTCTTCCTGGGCGATTTTCTGCACGCGCGCAGCGGCGCCGGCGCGCCGCTGTGGAACCAGTTGCTGCCCTGGCGCGAGCGCCACGCCTGCATCCGCATGACCCTGGTGCGCGGCAACCACGACCTGCATGCGGGCGACCCACCCGCGCCGCTGGGCGTCGATGTGGCCGATGAGCCCTGGCGGCCCGTGGAGGGGGCCGGGCTGCTGGCTTGCCACCATCCGCAGGCGGGGCCGGGCGATACGGTGCTGGCAGGGCATTGGCACCCGGTGGCCACCTTGCAGGGCCCTGCGCGGGACTCGGTCCGCCTGCCCTGCTTCGCGTGGCAGCCGGGGCTTCTGGTGCTGCCCGCGTTCGGGGCTTTCACGGGCATGTCCAGCCAGCCGGTGCCCCCGTCTGCGCGGCGGTTCGCGGTGGCTGGAGACCGGGTCCGCGAAGTGCCGCGCCGGCCGGCCAGCGCCTGAGCCCGCGTTTCAGGGGCGCCTCGGCCGGGCCCGCCATGAAAAAAAAGGCTTTACCCGTCGGTAAATTTTGCATTATGGGATTCGATTGCAAAAACAGGGGGCACGGAACGCCGCAAGGAAGGAGAATCAGAGAGCATCCGCGTTTGGCCCCGCTGCGACCCGGCCGGGGACATTTACATACTCTGTTTCGTGAGACAAGCCATGACGACCCAGCAACCGACCATCATCTACACCCTGACCGACGAAGCACCCCGTCTGGCCACGGCTTCCTTCCTGCCCATCATCCGCACCTTTGCGGCGCCTGCGGGCATCAACGTGACCGAGAGCGACATCTCCGTGGCCGCGCGCGTGCTGGGCGAGTTCCCCGAATCGCTGACCGCCG
The DNA here is from genome assembly GCF_058798375.1 of Acidovorax sp. GW823-FHT01C06. NCBI lineage: Bacteria > Pseudomonadati > Pseudomonadota > Betaproteobacteria > Burkholderiales > Comamonadaceae > Acidovorax > Acidovorax sp. GW823-FHT01C06. Next base: position 214,700 of record NZ_JBXAKN010000009.1, on the reverse strand, counting down.
AACAGAAGGTGCCCAACACCCTGGCAGAGCTGGGCAAGAAGACCCTGCAGGCCGATGCCAACATCATCAAGCTGCCCAACATCAGCGCCTCGGTGGGCCAGTTGCAGGCCTGCATCAAGGAGCTGCAGGGCAAGGGCTATGCGATCCCTGACTACCCGGAAGATCCCAAGACCGAAGAAGAAAAGGCGATCCGCGCGCGATATGCCCGCTGCATCGGCTCGGCCGTGAACCCCGTGCTGCGCGAAGGCAACTCCGACCGCCGCGCCCCCAAGGCCGTGAAGGAATACGCGCGCAAGAACCCCCACAGCATGGCCGACTGGAGCCAGGCCTCGCGTTCGCATGTGTCGCACATGCACGCCGGCGACTTCTACCATGGCGAAAAGTCCATGACCCTGGACCGCGCCCGCGACGTGAAGATGGAGCTGATCACCAAGAGCGGCAAGACCGTGGTGCTCAAACCCAAGGTCTCGCTGCTGGACCGCGAAATCATCGACAGCATGTTCATGAGCAAGAAGGCACTCGTCGAGTTCTACGAAAAGGAAATCGAAGACGCGCGCAAGACCGGCGTGATGTTCTCGCTGCACGTGAAGGCCACGATGATGAAGGTGTCCCACCCCATCGTGTTCGGCCACTGCGTGAAGATCTTCTACAAGGACGCGTTCGCCAAGCACGGCAAGCTGTTCGAAGAGCTGGGCGTGAACGTGAACAACGGCATGGCCAACCTGTACGAAAAGGTCGCCACGCTGCCCACGGCCCAGCGCGAAGAAGTCCTGAAGGACCTGCATGCCTGCCACGAAGGCCGTCCCGAGCTGGCCATGGTCGATTCGGCCAAGGGCATCACCAATTTCCACTCGCCCAACGACATCATCGTGGACGCCTCCATGCCCGCGATGATCCGCAACGGCGGCAAGATGTGGGGCGCCGACGGCCGCCTGAAGGACGTGAAGGCCGTGATGCCCGAATCGACCTTTGCCCGCATCTACCAGGAGATCATCAACTTCTGCAAGTGGCACGGCGCGTTCGACCCCAAGACCATGGGCACGGTGCCCAACGTGGGCCTGATGGCCCAGCAGGCCGAAGAGTACGGCTCGCACGACAAGACGTTTGAGATCACCGAAGACGGCGTGGCCAACATCACCGATCTGGCCACCGGCGAAGTGCTGCTCTCCCAGAACGTGGAAGCCGGCGACATCTGGCGCATGTGCCAGGTCAAGGACGCCGCGATCCGCGACTGGGTCAAGCTGGCCGTGAACCGCGCCCGCAACTCCGGCATGCCCGTGGTGTTCTGGCTCGACTCGTACCGCCCGCACGAGGCGCAGCTGATCACCAAGGTCAAGATGTACCTGCACGAGCACAACACGGCGGGCCTGGACATCCAGATCATGAGCCAGGTGCGTGCGATGCGCTACACGCTGGAGCGCGTGATCCGCGGCCAGGACACCATCAGCGCCACCGGCAACATCCTGCGCGACTACCTGACCGATCTGTTCCCCATCATGGAACTGGGCACCTCGGCCAAGATGCTGTCCATCGTGCCCCTGATGGCCGGTGGCGGCATGTACGAAACCGGCGCGGGCGGCTCCGCGCCCAAGCATGTGCAGCAGCTGGTGGAAGAAAACCACCTGCGCTGGGATTCGCTGGGCGAGTTCCTGGCGCTGGCCGTGTCGCTGGAAGACCTGGGCCTGAAGACCGGCAACGCCAAGGCCAAGGTGCTGGCCAGGACGCTGGACGCCGCCACGGGCAAGCTCCTGGACAACAACAAGAACCCTTCGCCCAAGACCGGCCAGCTCGACAACCGCGGCAGCCAGTTCTACCTGGCCCTGTACTGGGCGCAGGAACTGGCCGCGCAGACCGACGATGCCGACCTGGCCAAGCTGTTCGCGCCGCTGGCCAAGCAACTGGCCGCCGACGAACAGACCATCGTGGCCGAGCTGGCCGCGGTGCAGGGTGCGCCCGCCGACATCGGCGGCTACTACCTGCCCGACACCGCCAAGCTGGACGCCGTGATGCGCCCCAGCAAGACGCTGAACGCGGCGCTGAAGACCGTGGCTGCGTAAACAACCAGCCAAGCCGCCCGCCCCCTAAAAAGGCCCCGCCCGTCGGGGCCTTTTTTCATTGCCCGACCACACCAGGATGACAAGGCGGCCCGCAGCGGAGCCACCGTTCATGTCGCAGGCGGTGGAGACAAGTAAGTGGCGTGGCTACCGCCCCAGGATCAGGGCCGGTCGCGGTCGGCCACGCGGGTGTTCAGCGCCGCGGGCAGGTAAGCAGGCAGGAACGCACAGCCCTTGCCGAACTGCGCCTCGAAGGCCGGGCACTGCGCAGCGATGCCCTCGGGCGTGGGCTTCACGCCCTCGTCCACCCAGCGCAGCAGGGCGGTCATCAGCGCCGGGTAGGTGGGATCGCTCAGGTAGCTGTGGGTATGGTGCTGGGTGAAGGTCTGCACCAGGCGCACCGCGCTGCCGCCCTGCTCCATGGTGGCCTTGAAAGCCGCATCCAGCTCGACAAAGGCCGTGGGGTCGTCCACGCCTTTCACGGTGAGCACGGGCACGGGAATGCGGCCACCGAGGTCCGTGTCCTGCGCAAACCGCGCCACGGCGGCCGGGTCCGCGCGGTAGCGCAGCACGGCGGCGTTCAGGGCCGCATCGTCGGGCGAGCCCTTGTACTGCACGCCCTGGTTGCCAAACGGGCTCGCGCCACCGGTGCGGTGCTGCACCACGTCGCGGTAGTGGAACGTGGCCCAGTTCATGTGGCCCTGGATGGAGCTGGCGGGGATGCGGATCACATCCACGATGGTCTTGACCTTGCGCTGCTGCTCGGGCGTGCGCTCTGCAGCGGGCCGGTTCAGCGCCAGGCATTCGTTCACGCGCGCCGCCAGATCCGCCTGCGTCATGGCCGCATCGCGCGGCAGGCCGATGTTGAGCGGGTACGCCGCCTCGGTGGGGCGGGGGTGGTTGTTGCACAGGTACTGGTAGACCACGCGCAGATCGGTGCGGAAGTCGTACGAGCGGGTGCCGCCCGCGAGCACGCCGCTGGTCAGCAGCACGGCATCGTAGGGGCGCTGGCCGCCGGCCGTGGCCTGGAACATCTCGGCCCCCTTGGCCGCCACGCTGGCGCCCCACGACTGGCCGTGCAGGATGGTGCGCTGCGGCCGGGCCACCTGCTGCACGAAGATCTTGCGCAGGCGCTCGGTATCTTCCGCCGCCGCGCGCACCTCCACGCCGCCCTGGCGGAAGGTGCTGCCCGCCCAGGCGTAGCCCGCACGGACCATGATGGACCAGCGCTCCAGGTCCTCCACCGCGCGCTCCATCCTGGGCGCGCCCAGCGCCGGGCCGCCGTGGGCGTGCAGCACCAGGTGGCCGTTCCACTGCTGCGGCATGGCGATGAGGTAGTAAGCCCCTGCGGAATCCTGGCCCGACAGGCAGCGGGCAATGGGCGCCAGGTCCTTGGGGCAGGGCGTGGCGGCGGGCGCGGCCTCCGCCACTGCCTGGGGTTGGGTGGCAACCGGCGCGCAGCCAGCGAAAAAGACGGCGGCTGCCAGGGCGGCCGGTACGGCCACGGTCCGGCGCGGCCAGGCGCGAAGCGGCGGCAAAGCAGTCATGGGAAGGTCTCCGTTGAAATGATGGCGGCGGTGGGTAGCAGCTGCGCATCGTAGAAACGGGGCTCCGATACGTCAAATAGGCAAATCTCCAATCTCCGATACGATTTGCATATGAACCCGCTCCCTGAGCCATTGCACTGCTGACATGGACATCCGCCAGCTCCGCTACTTTCTCGCCGTGGCAGAAGCCGGGCACATGACCCGCGCCGCCGAGCAGCTGGGCATGGCCCAGCCACCGCTGAGCCAGCAGATCAAGGCGCTCGAAAGCACCGTGGGCATGGCCCTGTTCAAACGCCATGCCAAGGGCGTGGCACTGACCGAAGCGGGCCGCGCGCTGCAGGCCGACGCCACGCGCCTGGTGCACGACTTCGATGCGCTGCAAGGCCGCATGCAGTTGCTGGCCGAGGGCAAGACCGGGCGCTTGGCCATCGCCTTCACCAGCTCGGCGGCCGCGCACGAGTTCACGCCATTCGCCCTGCGCGAGTGCCGCGCGCGGCACCCCGGTCTGGTGCTGGAGATCGGCGAGAACAACGCCGCCGAGATCACCGAGGCCGTGGCCGGGAGCCGCCTGCATTGCGGCCTGCTGCGCGTGCCGGTGGCCCGCCCCGAGGGCCTGGCGTTCGACACCCTGCAGCACGAGCCCGCCATGGTGGCCCTGCCCATCGACCACCCGCTGGCGCTGCGCCAGCGGCGCGGCAAGCCGCTGGCCATCCGCATCGCGGACCTGGAGGGCGAGCCCATGATCCTGGTGCGCCGTCCGGGTGCCCCGGGCCTGTACGCCAACCTGCTGGCCCTGTGCGACGAGGAAGGCGTGCGCCCCCGGGTGGTGGCGGAAGTTGCGCGCATGCTGACCAACCTGAACCTCGTGGCGGCGGGCACCGGCATCTCGGTGGTGCCGTCGTCGATGGTGGGCGTGCACCGCCACGCGATCGCGTACCGCCCGCTGGTGGACGGCGGGCGGCTGGACGTGCCGCTCACCCTGGTGTACCGCTCGGCGGACAACATGGGGCCCACGGCCACCTTCACCACGCTGCTCAACACGCTGGCGCGGCAGGGCACGCCCTGACGCCGGAGGACCGGTTGGCCATGGCGATCTCGCGCTGCGGCGCCCACGTGTAACTGGCGGCAACAAACCCCACACGGACGATGCGTGCGGGCACACTGGCGCCGCCGCCGGTGCCGCGCGCCGTCCCCGCCGTGCCCTGCTGCGCACCCCGGTGGCAGGTGGGCGGCGCCGAACGGCGGGCCCCTGCTTGCCCGCATCCGCGTTTTTCTGGCCGCCCCGGGCCCATCGCCCCATCTACTTTTTATGCCACGTCTGACCCCCTCCTTGTCCTCCCTCGTGTCCGCCGCCTGCCTGGGTGCGCTGCTGTGCGCCGCAGGGCCCGCCGCGGCGGGCCCGAAAGAGGGAGTCCGCGCCTATGAGCGCGGGGAATACGCCACAGCCCTGAAGGAATTGCGTCCCGCCGCGCAGGCCGGCCATGCAGACGCCCAGTACCACCTCGGCCGCATGTACGACGCAGGCCGCGGCGTGGCGCTGAACGAAGCCACGGCGGTGGGCTGGTACCTCAAGGCCGCCCAGCAGGGCCACACGGATGCGATGTACGAGCTGGGCGTGTCCTACGACGAGGGGCTGGGCGTGCCGCAGGACCGGGTGCAGGCCGCCCAGTGGTACCGCAAGGCGGCGGACCTCGGCCACGCCCAGGCGCAATACAACCTGGCGGTGTCCTATGACAAGGCCGAGGGGGTGCCGCAGGACTTCCGCAAGGCGGTGGAGTGGTACCGCAAGGCGGCGGCCCAGGGCCACCTCGATGCGCAGTACAACCTGGGCATTTCGTACGACAAGGGCGAGGGGGTCGACAAAGACCCCCGGCAGGCCGTGCAGTGGTACCGCAAGGCCGCCGAGAAGGACCATCCCGAATCGCAGTTCCAGCTCGGCATGGCGTTCTACCACGGTGACGGGGTGGCCAAGGACCTGGCGCAGGCCGTGCACTGGTACCGGCGCGCGGCGGAGAACGATCTTGCATCCGCGCAGTACCACCTGGGGCTCGCCTACGACGCGGGCGAGGGCATCGCCCAGGACAAGAAGGAGGCCGTGCACTGGTACCGCCAGGCGGCCGGGCAGGACCATGCCAAGGCCCAGTTCAATCTGGCCGTGTCCTATGACGAAGGCGACGGCGTGGCACGGGACAAGAAGCAGGCCGTGCACTGGTACCAGCAGGCGGCCGGGCAGGGACATGCCAAGGCCCAGCGAAACCTGTCGCTGATGTACGCCCGCGGAGAAGGCGTGCCGCGCAACGCGGCCCTGGCGCGCGAATGGGCGCGCAAGGCGGCCGAGCCGCGCGACGGCACACCGGATTGATGCCCTGGCACGCGGTGCCGCCTGGAGCAGCGGCACCGGAGCAGCCCCAGGGTATGGCGGCGGCAGTTGCTATATTTTGAATAGCAAAAACCCGCCATCCATCCTGCGCCAGGGGCATTTTCCCAAGGGACACCGCACTGCGGTGCCGCCGTGGCGGCTCAGGCCGCCACGGTGTCCTCAGTTGTTGCCCTGGGCCGTGCCCTCGCGGCGCGGGTCCGCGCCGCCCGCATACGTGCCCGCGCCGGGGTTGCGCGCCAGCAGGCCGGCATTGCCATTGGACCGCAGGCCGTTGAATACCGCGCCGTGCAGGCCGCTCGTGAAGGTGTCGGTCTGCGCCACGGTGTGGCCGCGCGCCTTGAGGCCGTCGCGGATGGCGGCCGTGTCGATGACCGAACCCTTTTCGATGGATGTGGTCGCGTTGGTCTGCGCGCCGAAGTTGGGCAGGTTGATCGCCTGCTGCACGTTCAGCCCCCAGTCCGTCATGCCCAGGATGCTCTTGGCGGTGTACTGGATGATGGCGCTGCCGCCGGGCGAGCCGATGGCGCCTTCCAGGTCTCCGGTGGCCGCGTTGAAGATGATCGTGGGCGCCATCGAGCTGCGCGGGCGCTTGCCGGGCTGAACGCTGTTGGCGATGGGCAAGCCTGCAGCGTCGGTGGCGGTGAACGAGAAGTCGGTGAGCTGGTTGTTCAGCAAAAAGCCCCGCACCATCTGCAGGCTGCCGAAGCCGTTCTCGATGGTGGTCGTCATGGACACCGCGTTGCCCGCGTTGTCGATGATGGACAGGTGGGTGGTCGATGGCAGGGCCAGCGAGTTGTCCTGCCCCTTGGCGCCGCTCACGCCCGGCGGTGTGCCCGCCACGGGGGTGCCGATGCTCTTGCTCAGGCTGATGAGCTTGGCGCGCTCGCGCAGGTAGTCGGCGTTGACCAGGCCGGCCTGCGGCACGTTCACGAAGTCAGGGTCGGCCACATACAGCGCGCGGTCGGCATAGGCCAGGCGGTAGGCCTCGGACACCACGTGCACCGCATCCAGCGTGTTGGGCTTCATGGCCGCCAGATCGAAGCCCTGCAGCAGGCCCAGCGTCTGCAGCACGGCGATGCCGCCCGAGCTGGGCGCGGGCATGCCGCACACGCGGTACTGGGTGCGGTAGACGCCGCAGACGGGCTCGCGCACCTTGTGGGTGTAGCTGCTCAGATCGTCCAGCGACAGCTTGCCGGGGTTGGTGGGGTGGCCCGCTACCTTGGCCACGATGTCCTTGGCGATGTCGCCCTGGTAGAACGCGTTGGCGCCGCCCGCGGCAATGGCCCTGAGCGTGGCGGCCAGTTCGGGGTTCTTGAGCAGCGTGCCGGCCGCCTTGGCCGTGCCGTCGGCATTGAGGAAGTAGCTGGCGCCGGGCTCGCCCTGCGCCTTGATGCGCGCGGCCGAGCCGGCGATGGACACGCTCATGCGCTGCGAGATCGCAAAGCCGTTTTCACTGAGCTGGATCGCGGGCTCGAACAGGTCCTTCCAGGGCAGCTTGCCGTGCACCTTGTGCGCGGCTTCGAGCATGCGCAGCACGCCGGGCGTGCCCACCGAGAGGCCGCCATCCACCGCCGCCAGAAACGCCAGCGGCTTGCCGTCCGCGCCGATGAAGAGATTGGGCGTGGCCGCCTTGGGCGCGGTTTCGCGGCCGTCATAGGCGAGCAGCTTGTTGGCACCCTTGTCGAAGTGCAGCATGAACGCGCCCCCGCCGATGCCCGACGACTGCGGCTCCACCAGGTTCAGCACCATCTGCACGGCGATCGCCGCGTCCAGCGCCGTGCCGCCCTTGGCCAGGATGTCGACCCCGGCCTTGGTGGCCAGCGGGTTGGCGGTGGACACCATGTCCTTGTTGGCGTAGCTGATGGCCTTGGGCGTGTAGCCCGAGGGCGGCTCCGGCGGCACGTACTGCTCGACGGGCTCGGGGTTGGCCACCGGCGTGCCGGGGCCGTCATTGCCGCCGCAGGCGGCCAGCAGGGCCAGCGCGGCGATGCCCAGGCCCCAGCGGGTGGGTTGGCGTCGAAAGACAGAAGCCGTCATGGTGAAAGGTCCTTGGAAAGGGAGGGTGGTGAAACCGCCGCCCTGTGGGGCACGGCGGACGGCCCGGGGGCGCCGGGAACGCCCATCAAGTATGTGACGACTTGATGAAAATCATTTTGCTTTTATGCCCCATTTCACGCCAAATGCGAGAAACAGATTTCCTTATTTGCCGTGAAACAGAATCTGGATTCCATCGACCGCCAATTGCTTGCCCTGCTGCAGCACGACGCCGAGACGCCGCTGGCCGAGCTGGCCGATGCCGTGCACCTGTCCAACACGCCCTGCTGGCGGCGCATCCAGTGGCTGCGCGAGAAGGGGTTCATCACACGCCACGTGGCGCTGGTGGACCCGCGCAAGGTCAATGTGGGCGTGACCGTGTTCGTGGCCATCAAGACCAACCAGCACCACCAGCAGTGGTTCGAGACCCTGCGCGACGTGGTGATGGGCATTCCCGAGATCGTGGAGTTCTACCGCATGAGCGGCGACGTGGACTACCTGCTGCGCGTGGTGGTGCCCGACATCCGCGCCTACGATGCGGTCTACAGGCGGCTGACGCAGGCCGTGGCGCTGTCGGACGTGAGCTCGAGCTTCGCGATGGAAGAAATCAAGTTCACCACCGCGCTGCCGCTGGACTACGCGCAATGACGCACTGCCGGGCAGGGGCAGCACGGCGTCCGGCCGGCAGGCCGGCTGCGCGGCACAATCCAGTCCGCGCCACCTGATGCCGCCACACCCGCATCACCGCCCCTGGCCCCCGAATCCAGCATGCACTGGATTTTGTTAACCAAATAGTGAACTATTCGGGCATGACCAAAGACACCGAGACCCCCGCCAAGGAGCGCCAGCGGGATGCCGACCGCTCCCAGGGCGTGATCTTCAGCGCCGCGCGCGACGAGTTCGCCGAACACGGCCTGGGCGGCGCGCGCATGGACCGCATCGCCGAGCGGGCGGGCCTGAACAAGCGGCTGATCTACTACTACTTCGAGGACAAGGAAAAGCTCTTCCAGGCCGTGCTGGAGCAGGCCTACCTGCACATCCGCGAGGAAGAGCGCAAGCTCAACCTGCTGGACCTCCCGCCCGCGACCGCCATCCGGCGGCTGGTGGAGTTCACCTGGACCTACTACCTGGAGAACCCCCAGTTCCTCACGCTGCTCAACAGCGCCAACCTGCACAGGGCGCGCCATCTGCAGGAGTCGCAGCGCGCGCGCGAGATGAACTCGCCGTTGATCGCCACGCTGGGCGAGGTGCTGGAGCGTGGGCGGCGCGAGGGCAGCTTCCGCGGCGGGGTGGATCCGCTGCAGCTGTACGTGTCCATCGCCGGGCTGTCGTACTTCTACCTGTCGAACAACCACACGCTGTCGGCGATCTTCGGGCGCGACCTCATGGCCCCGAAGGCGCGCAGCGAGCGGCTTTCGCACATGTGCGATGTGATCCTCGGGTACGTGCTGAGGAACTGAACGGGCCCACACCATGCAAATCGCCGCCGTCCTGATCCTCCTCGTTGCACCCGCCGCCATGGCGGGCTTTCTGCTCTGGCGCGCCTATCAACTGGGTATCAAGCACCGTGTCGCGCTCACCCGTCAGTGGATTTCGCGCCCGCCCGAGGGGATTGAAGGATGCGCGCGGTTGTTTGCCTGGCGCGACCTGTCTTTTGCCATAGCGTTGTTGGCGTCTCTCGGCCTGCTGCTTTCTTTGCCGCAGTACTTACCGGCGTGGGTCTTGCTGATGGCTTTCGGTAGTTTTGTGCACCAAGGTTTCACCGGCTATGCCGTCGCCAAACTTCGAAAGAGGCCATCCCGTTGAGCGCGCAACTCGCTGGCCACTCAGTTGGTTTGCAACTTGACCGCTGAGCCTGTAGGCGCAAGGTAGCAGCGCGGCACGGCCGCCGACCGTTGGCTTCACCGCAATCCACGGGTAAACCCCTACCCCCACCACCCGCGTCCGCGTTGACGCAGGCGCAGCGATGTCTAAAAATATTCTCTATTCACCATTCAGTGAATTAAAGAGCAAGTCCAAGCCTGCCCACGGAGACAAATCCATGCCCATCACCCGCACCACCCGCCGCGCTGCGGCCACCGCCCTGGCGGCGGCCGCGCTCACCACCCTGTCCTTCGGCGCCCTGGCGCAAGGCGGCTACCCGACCAAGCCGATCCGCGTGATCGTGCCGTTTGCGGCGGGGAGCACCACCGACATCATTGCGCGCGCCATCGCCGACAAGATGGGTCAGAGCATGGGCCAGACGCTGGTGGTGGACAACCGCGGCGGCGCCAGCGGCACCATCGGCCAGCAGGCCGTGGCCACGGCGGCGCCGGACGGCTACACGGTGATGATCCATTCGTCGTCGCACACGGTGAGCCCCTCGACCTTCGCCAAGCTGCCGTTCGACACGGTGGGCGACTTCGCGGGCGTGACGCCGATCTCGTCGCTGCCCAATGCGCTGGTGATCTCGCCCGCCAAGGGCATCAAGACGCTGCAGGACCTGGTGGCCACGGCCAAGGCCAAGCCCGGCACGGTGAACTTCGCCTCGGCCGGCCAGGGCAGCGCCACGCATTTGAACGCCGAGAAGTTCAAGCTGGCCGCCAAGATCGACGCGCAGAACATCCCCTTCAAGGGCTCGGCCGAGGCCGTGACCGAGGTGCTGTCGGGCCGCGTGGACTACTACTTCTCGCCCATCGCGCCCGTGATCGGCCAGATCAAGGACGGCCAGCTGCTGGCGCTGGCCGTGGGCTCGCCCAAGCGCGCCGCCGCCCTGCCCGATGTGCCCACCACGGCCGAGGCCGGCGTGCCCGGCTCGGAATTCAACTTCTGGATCGGGATGATGGTGCCCGCCAAGACGCCGCGCGACATCGTCAACCGCCTGCACGACGAGGTGGTCAAGGCGCTGGCCACGCCCGAGGTGAAAGAACGTTTCCTGAAACTCGGCGCCGATGCCTGGACGCTCAAGCCCGAGCAGTTCGATGCCTACATCAAGGACGAGATCAAGAGCAACGCCACGCTGGTGAAGGCCGCCGGACTCTCGCCCACACAGTAATTCCCTTCGCGCCGCACCGCACCGCCAGCCCCTGCCGTGGGGGTGGCCAGGCCGCGCCTTTGCCCAATTTTTTGCAACCTTGAACTGAACGAAAGCACCACCGCCATGGCAACCCAACGACTCGGACTCATCATGCACGGCGTCACCGGCCGCATGGGCATGAACCAGCACTTGATCCGCTCCATCTGCGCCATCCGCGCGCAGGGCGGCGTGGTGCTTTCCAACGGCAACCGCGTGATGCCCGATCCGATCCTCATCGGCCGCAATGCCGAGAAGATGGAGGCACTGGCCAAGGCCCACGGCATCGCGCGCTGGGGCACGGACCTGGACGCCGCGCTCTCCAACCCGGAGGACACGGTGTTCTTCGACGCCGGCACCACGCAGATGCGCCCCACCCTGCTGGCCAAGGCGATCCGTGCGGGCAAGCACGTGTACTGCGAAAAGCCGATCGCCACCAACCTGAACGAAGCGGTGGAGATCGCGCGCCTGGCGTCGGGTTCGGGCCTCAAGCACGGTGCCGTGCAGGACAAGCTCTTCCTCCCCGGCCTGCGCAAGCTCGACATGCTGCGCCGCGCCGGCTTCTTCGGCCGCATGCTCAGCGTGCGCCTGGAGTTCGGCTACTGGGTCTTCGAGGGCGACCTGCAGCCCATCCAGCGCCCGAGCTGGAACTATCGCAGCGAAGACGGCGGCGGCATGATCCTGGACATGATGTGCCACTGGCGCTACGTGCTGGACAACCTGTTCGGCGAGGTGAAGTCGGTGTCTTGCATCGGCGCCACGCACATCCCCACGCGCTGGGACGAGGCCGGCCAACCGTACCAGGCCACGGCCGACGACGCGGCCTACGCCACCTGCGAACTCACGGGCCACAACGGCGAGCCGGTGATCGCGCAGCTCAACATGAGCTGGGCCACGCGCGTGCGGCGCGACGACCTGGTGACCTTCCACGTGGACGGCACCGACGGATCGGCCGTTGCCGGCCTGTCGAGCTGCCGCGCGCAAAGCCGCGTGGCCACGCCGCGCCCGGTGTGGAACCCGGACGAGAAGCAGACCATGAACTTCTTCGACCAGTGGCAGGAGATTCCGGACTCGCAGGTCTACGACAACGGCTTCAAGATCCAGTGGGAGCACTTCATCCGCCACGTGGTGGAAGACGCGCCGTACCGCTGGACCCTGCCCGAAGGCGCCAAGGGCGTGCAGCTGGTCGAAGCCGCGCTGGAAAGCTGGAAGGAACGCCGCTGGGTCGATGTGGCCCCCCTGCAAGCTTAACCACCGACTACTGTTTTGATAGCTGCTAGCGCTTGCTGGATAAGCGCTAAAGGCCAATTTCATTCAAATTTCTGCGAGTACACCATGGCCTTCAGCCTCCCCCTGCCCACGGCCGACGGCCGCATCAGCCCCTACACCCTGCAAGGCCGCCCGCCGGTCGCGCCACAGCGGGGCGCGGCGTTCAACCGTATCGCCTACTCGGCGGCCCACGTGGTGGCCAACCCGCTGGCCGCCATCGACCCGTGGCTGCAGTGCGCGGTGGACTGGGACGCGACCATTGCCTACCGCCAGCGCCTGTGGTCGCTGGGCCTGGGCGTGGCCGAGGCCATGGACACCGCGCAGCGCGGTATGGGGCTGGACTGGCCCACCTCGCTGGAGCTGATCCGCCGCTCGCTCGACGCGGCGCGCGACTTCGGGCCGGGCGCGCTCGTGGCCTCGGGCTGCGGCACGGACCACCTGGTGCTGGACGAGGTGAAGTCGGTGGACGACGTGATCCGCGGCTACGAGGAGCAGATGGAGGCCATCGAGAAGCTCGGCGGCAAGCTCATCGTGATGGCCAGCCGGGCGTTGGCCCGGGTGGCGCAAAGCCCCGCCGACTACGAACGCGTGTACGACCGCATCCTGAGCCAGGCACAGCAGCCCGTGGTACTGCACTGGCTGGGCGACATGTTCGACCCGGCGCTGGCGGGCTACTGGGGTTCGCGCGACGTGGATGCGGCCATGGACACGGCGCTGGCGGTGATCGCCGCGCACCCGGACAAGGTGGACGGCATCAAGATCTCGCTGCTCGACAAGGACAAGGAAGTCGCCATGCGCCGCCGCCTGCCCACCACGGGCGGCACCGACGGCCAGGGCGTGCGCATGTACACGGGCGACGACTTCAACTACGCCGAGCTCATCGCGGGCGATGGCTCCGGCGGCACGCCGCGCCAGGGCCAGAGCGATGCGCTGCTGGGCATCTTCGACGCCATCGCACCGGCCGCGAGCGCAGCGCTTGCAGCGCTGGCCGCGGGCGACACGGCGCGCTTCCATGCCATCCTGGGGCCCACGGTGCCGCTGTCGCGCCACATCTTCGCGGCGCCCACGCGCTTCTACAAGACGGGCGTGGTCTTCATGGCCTGGCTCAACGGCCACCAGAGCCACTTCACCATGGTGGGCGGGCAGCAGAGCACGCGCTCGCTGGTGCACTTCGCCGAGCTCTTCCGGCTGGCCGACCAGGCCGACCTGCTGGAGCAGCCCGAACTGGCCGTGCAGCGCATGGGCCACCTGCTGGCATTGCACGGCGTGAGTGCCTGACCACCATGCGTGATTTCACCCAAGACCACCGCTGGCTCTCCATCAATACGGCCACCGTGCGCAAGCAGCAGGGGGCCGAGGTGCCGCTGGCGCGCATCATCGACCAGTGCGCCACACGCGGCATCCGCGCCATCAGCCCCTGGCGCGACCAAGTGGCCGCGGCGGGGCTGGACGCCACCGCGCGCCAGCTGCGCGCCCATGGCATGGAACTGTCGGGCTACTGCCGCGGCGGTTTCTTCCCGGCGGCGGATGCGGCCGGCCTGCGCGCCGCGCTCGACGACAACCGCCGTGCCATCGACGAGGCCAAGACGCTCGACGCTGCCTGCCTGGTGCTGGTGGTGGGCGCCCTGCCCGGGGCGCTGGAAGGCACGCCGCACTACACCGACATCGCCCGCGCGCGCGGCGAGGTGGTCGACGGCATCGCCGCGTCGCTGGAATACGCGCGCCAGGTGGGCATGCCGCTGGCCATCGAGCCGCTGCACCCCATGCAGGCGGCCGACCGCGCCTGCATCAACACGCTGGAGCACGCGCTCGACATCTGCGATGCGCTGGACCCCAGCCGCAGCGGCAGCCTGGGCGTGGCGCTGGACGTGTACCACGTGTGGTGGGACCCCAAGCTGGAACAACAGATCGCGCGCGCCGGCAAGGAACGCCTGCTGGCCTACCATGTCTGCGACTGGCGCCTGCCCACGCGCGACCTGCTCAGCGACCGGGGGATGATGGGCGATGGCGTGATTGAGCTCAAGAAGATCCGCCAGTGGGTCGAGGCGGCAGGCTTTGGGGGCTATGCCGAGGTGGAGATATTCTCGGCGCTGGACTGGTGGCAGCGCACGGGCGAGGACACGCTGGACACCTGCATCGCGCGGCACCGCAGCGTGGTCTGAGCCCCGGGGCGGCTCCGCGCCCTGCGGACCCCGGCGCCACCGGTGCGCGTGGCGCCGTTGACAGCATCGTCCGGGCCCGCGCCACGGCGGGCCGTCACCCGAGGCCCTGGCCTGCCACGGGCCGCGCGAGGGCGCAGCCTGGGACGCGCGGAGCGGCCGGCCGTTAGTGGGGAGGTGCTCGAATTGGCACAGTCCAGGGCTGTGGGTAAATTTGGGCCTCGCTGATGCTGGCGCGGGTTTCCGGACGGTTGGGGCTTTCAGGCGTTATCGCTGGCTTTGGCGCGGAATGGGCGGCTTCCGGGCAAAGGTGGGCCTGGGGTGGCAGGAAATGGTTTCGGGGCTTGTTGCCTCGTTTTTTATAAGGGAAATCCGTTGGCACGGGCCGCAGCAGGACGGCCGCTCGGTGGACAGAGAGTCAGACGGCAAGTCGCACGTTTGGAAGTCGCACGTTGCGAGGTACCCGGGGGGCGGCATTGACTTGATGCAGTGCCCCCACGACCCCAAGGCCCCGCCCGAGCAGGTGATCAACTGCGGGTGCATCGCCATTCCCTATGTCGAAGGATGGGCCGTGGCCACGCCCGGGGCCAAGCCGTTTTCTGAGCTGGAACTGAAGCTCGCAAGGCTGCCCTGGTTAGGGCGGCCAAGGAAGCGAGGCGGCCGCAGGAATGAGGGGGTGGCGCCTGCCGCGGGCTGCGGTGCTTTAAACCCATTCGGTGCGGCAACCCATTGGGAAATTGATCTGACCCGGTCTCTCGGGGCCATTTAAAGTGTGATTAAAAGTATCGAGCGTGATCTAATCTCTCAACAAAAACCGAGCTTGAGGGCTGCAGATGGAAGAGGTCAAGGTTTCGTTCTACAAAATCAACTCTTGCGGGTATTACCCACGAGGTAACCATAAGGCGCCGAAATTCGGTGCGCTCGATGAGATTCTGGGAGATCTCGGGCGGTGGGGGATAAACAAGAAGTTGGCTCACACAAAGACCTTTCAGCCAAGAGATGGCGGGACTTTGTTGCCCGTCTATCTGGTTGACGTGACGCAATCCGGTGATGCGTGGCTGCTAAGGTTGTGGAACGAGGCTCACAACACAGACGGGAAAGTGGCTTCAATAAACGGCGAAGCTACTGTGGGAACAGCTGAGGTCGCCGAGACAGAAGTCGAAGAGGGCCACATTCCAGGGCATGCCTCCTATTTTTGGATGCTTCCCCAGGAAGGCATTATTGCTAGTGTCCGCTTTCAACATCCAACCGCAGGTTTCTACGGCCTCATGAAATACATGCGTGGCTTTGTGACGAATTTCACTTCCTATGTCGCATGGGGAGACCCAGATCAAGCTGGGCAGCGCGACATCCTGGGGTATCGCGCAAACCCGAATGACATTCCGGAATTTCTGCGCGCTCGTTTCCAGGCGGAAGTGTTCGTCAAACCGGGCCCACTAGACCTGATAGTGAAAAATGCGGCGCTGATCAGGAAGCTCAAGAAGAGGGACAAGCTCGATCTAACAATTCGCGCTGAGAGGAGCATGTTCCAGCGGTTACTGGCTGGCATGCATTTGGCTGATCATCGCACTCTTCAGCAGGAAGCCACGATGAACTATGAGATATCAGTTCAAGGCTTGCAGCAAGATGAGGTACGTGAAATAGTCGCGAATTGGCAGGACGAAGACGGTGACGACACGGACTACGGCTTTGTTTTTCAAGGTGATGCCCAGACGCATTGGCTTGGCAGGGAGTATGTGCGCGAAACTTTGGCACTAGACGTAGCTCGGGACAACACTGAGCTGGTTCGACCAGATGCGTTGCTGCGTGAACTGGCTCGGCACAAGCAATTCCTGCTCGGCCGATTGGCTTAAGGAATAGATGTGTTGCTGCGGATGATCGGTTGGATTCTTGCTGTTGCGGCTGTGCTCGCAGGGGCATGGTTCGGCCGAAAAGTACCGTTTGCCGAGCAATGGCCCATGTATGAAGGATTGCGCACTACTGCTGCAATCATTTTCGGTGTCATCGGCGCTTGGCTCGCCATCATCTACCCAGAGCGCCTGAAGCTGTCGTTCAAACCTGCTAACAACGGG
Organism: Acidovorax sp. GW823-FHT01C06; assembly: GCF_058798375.1. NCBI lineage: Bacteria > Pseudomonadati > Pseudomonadota > Betaproteobacteria > Burkholderiales > Comamonadaceae > Acidovorax > Acidovorax sp. GW823-FHT01C06. The sequence goes on along the minus strand of NZ_JBXAKN010000009.1, from coordinate 198,133 downwards.
GGGCCAAAAGAGACCGGCGTAGGACAACTCTTCAGTCCGGTTGTGAATTCGACTTTGATCTTAGGCGCGATTCTCGTCATCGGGGTGGTCGCGCCCATAGCAAAGAAGTCTGCACTTCCATTCGATATTGAGTGGTGCCGAGGCATCTCTTACGGCGTTTTGGTGGCACTAACCCTCTTCCAACTATGGACGGTACTCCTGACCCTCGTCCCAGCGAGCACGATCAAGTCGTTTGTCGATCATGAAGATGGGGCCAAGCGTGCTTTGGAAAGCCTCACAGTCCTCAACCAGAAGCCGAAGCCCTAGGGCCACCTCTTTCAATACTAAGGCCAGCACATGCTGGCACTAGTTTTTTGTGCCCCTCCCGGCACAGTCACTCCATCGAAACCGCCGCGCTGTTGCGGCCCATCTGATGGAGTGATCAATGTCCGACCCCAACGCCAAAGCCCCCGCCGCTGATGCCAAGCAAATGACAGCGGACGACGCCGTCAAGCGCATGAAGCGCACCGTCATCGAGATGGTCGACGGCAAGGGCGAAGACGGCAAGCCCGCCAAGGTGCCCAGCGCCAAGAAAGTGTCCGTCAACGCTTCGGAGGTGCTGACCCAGTTCCGCTGGATGTTGGTGTCGCGTGATGAGTTCGATCGCGTCCTCAAAACGCCCTCTGACACGCTCACGGACATACAGCGGGCGGCCCGGTTCTTCTGCCTGGCCAAGTCCAGCTTCGGCGCCAGGATCGTCAAGCCGACCTGCGGTATCTCGGCGACGGGGGCGCCCCGGCTGAATCTGCTGCGCATCGAGGAAGACCTGAGCGAAGCGCAACTGCGCCTGGCGCGGGTGTTCATCGAGAACAAGCCCTATGACCAGGTCATCCAGCGCTTTGACAAACCGGGCACCTTCTTCTACCTCGACCCGCCGTACTGGGACTGCGAGAAGGACTACGGGGAAGGGCTATTCGGCAAGGAGGATTTTGGGCGCCTGGCGGGCCTTCTGGAGGCCATGAAGTGCAAGTTCATTCTGAACGACACGCCTGGGGTGCGGGAGGTCTTCGCGGACTTTCGGATCGAGGCGGTGAAGACCAGATACAGCAGCAAACAGGAGGCGGCCGAGGTGGTGATCAGCAACTTCAGGTTAGCCAGCTAACAGCTCCAACTTAGTAGCTTCTAACCAGAGCGAGTTGTACGTTGCGATCTTCATCGCGGCTTGCTCAGAATCCACCTCACCAATGCTCCCATGACTTCGATCCGCAAAATCTTTGAGTGATTGGGTCATGTACCATACCCCGACACTGTCGATGATCAAATCGCGGTCGTGTAGGCTTTTCCTCTTGGATTGGCGAACTTCAAGCGGGCGTTCTGATCCGAACTGCTTTTGCCAGCGCGTTACACCGGGGATCAGTACATCTGGTTTTGTGTACTCACGATCACAGAGTAGGCGTATGGACACCCCTTTCGGCGCCTGCTGGGCGTAGTGAGTCAAAACTCGCTCGTCCATGTAGGGGTCTACTATCAATAGATCCGTTTTTGCTCGCGATACCACTTGGCCGATCACTTGATACGCATCGAACGTTGCGCCCTTCGTGATGAACCCCCCTCTTGGCACCGGAGCAGCCGCTTCTGTCCGCGCCAGTGCCCGATGAAGAATATTGATAAGGCGCCCTGGCGGATGGTTTGGGCGCTGGGCTAACAAATCCATTTCCGCCACATAGAACACGGGATCGGTAGCGGCCTCACCTGCGAACGCTTGGTCGATCAAAACTGAGCCCTGTGCGAGCCAAGCAACAGACTCAGGCGTGAGAGGTCTTGTCCCAAGATCTGGCATCACCTTTACATGCTGACGGAGTTGGAATACCAGCGTCTCAGGATTTTTCATTCCACCAGCGTATCACCGGACTCGATTTATCAGAGCCTTAAATCGCCAGAGGCTGCGGTTGTTACGAAGGGCTGTGCGATTGTGCAGAGCTTAAAAGTTATCCACAATGCCGGAGTTAGGATCGAAGTACGCCAAATCCGGCGTCACTAAGCGCCAAAGGCAGCGTAATTTAGTGCCAAAGTGCGCGGCACGCCATTGGCCGGCCGTTGCCCCATCACCCTGGCAGCAATGGGGAAATGGTGCAAAGGGCTGCATAATTACGAATCAATCTCATCACCAATCCCGTTCGCATCCGTTTCGCCATGGCCACCAGCGCAGTTTCCCGCTTGCACATCGTTTCGCGTATCGCCGCGGGCGTCCTGGGCGGCTATGCCTTCACATGGGGCTTCATCGCGCTGGGCATCGGCCTTCTGTTCGCGGCGCAGATGGAGTTCCACGATGCAGAGGCCCTGGGCTACATCGTCGGCTTCATCGTCTTTCTGGTGGCCTTTCTGTGGGCGTTTTCGGCGGCAAGCGTGAAGCGCGTGTGGCTGGTGCTGGCCGGCGGCGGGGCGCTGATGACCGGCGCCGCCTGGCTGGTGCAGCGCGCCATCCTGTAAACCGCGCGCACGAACCCAAGAGGTAGATACCCATCATGTTCCAGAACTTCCGGCTCACCATGGCCTGGCTGCACACCTGGTTCGGCCTGGTGCTGGGCTTCGTGCTGATGGTCGTTTTCTTCTTCGGCTCGCTGTCGGTGTTCGACCGCGAGATCGACCGGTGGGCCATTCCCCAGACCCGCTTCGAGCCGCAGCCCATGCCCTCGTTCGACAAGATCCTGCAGCCGGCCTTCCAGAACATGAGGCCCAGCGCGGAAAACATCGAGGCCGCCAGGGACCGCGTGAACGGGCCTGTGGCGCAAAGCTTCCCCGTCATCAAGACCTGGGGCGCGTACACCACCCACCGCGACCCGGTGCTGGGCCTGTTCGCGGGCTATGAGCTGCCCAATGCCAAGGACCCCGACGACAACACCATCTGGGGCAACCGCACGATCGATCCGCGCTCGGGCGCCTCGCTGCCCGACGACCACCTCAAGATCGGCAGCCAGTTCTTCTACCCGCTGCACTACAGCCTGAACTTCAAATGGAAGGACCTGGGTACCTGGATCGTGGGCTTCGCCGCGCTGATGATGCTGGTGGCGCTGGTCAGCGGCGTGGTGATGCACCGCAAGATCTTCCGCGAGCTGTTCACCTTCCGCCCTCGAAAGCACACGCAGCGCAGCGCGCTCGACCTGCACAACCTCACGGGCGTGGTGGCGCTGCCGTTCCACTTCATCTTCGCGTTCTCGGGGCTGGTGATCTTTGGCGGCATCTACTTCCCCATCACCCACACGCAGCTGCACCCGCTGCACGAGCTGCACGAAAAACACGAGGCCGCAGAAACCGGCCTGCCGCACGAGCGCGCGGGCACCGCCGGCACCCTGGCCTCGGTGGACGCGATGGTGGCGCAGGCCCAGCGCCGCTGGGCCGCGCAGGGCATGGCGGGCGACGTGGGCTTTCTGACCGTGCAGCACGTGGGCGATGCCAATGCGTACGTGAGCGTGTACCGCGCGGGCACCGACCGCATCGCGCTCGTGGGCAACGGCATCCACTTCAAGGCCAGCACCGGCGAGGTGCTGCGCGAAGACCCGCCGCTGACCCCGGTGGCCAGCGTCAACACCTTCCTCACCGGGCTGCACCTGCAGCATTTCCGGCACTGGCTGCTGCGCTGGCTGTATGTGCTGGGCGGCCTCTCGGGCTGCGTGTGCATCGCCACGGGCTTCATCTTCTTCGTGGAAAAACGCAAGCGCCAGCACGCCAGGCAGGGCGTGACCGGAGCGCGCTGGGTGGACGCGTTCGCGGTCTCCACCGTGACGGGCATGCTGATCGCCGCGCTGTCCATGCTGATCGGAAACCGCCTGCTGCCCACCGACCTGCCCGCGCGCGGGGACTGGGAGCAATATATCTTCTGGGGCGCCTGGGCACTGGCCTTCGTGCACGGCATCTGGCGCACCGCGCCCGTGGCCAGCGCGCGCATGGCCCCCGCCTGGGCCGAGCAGTGCTGGGCCATCGCCGTGCTGGGCGTGGCGGCCGTGCTGCTCAACTGGGTGACCACGGGCGACCACCTGCTGCGCACCCTTGGCAACGGCTACTGGCCCGTGGCGGGCGTGGACCTGGCCATCCTGGCGAGCAGCGCCATCGCCGTGCTGGCCGCGCGCAAGCTCAAGCACCGCGCCCAGGGCCAGCTGGGCGCCCCTGCCGTGGACGGCGGCGCGGCCTCCTCGCTGGAGACCGCCCGTGCCTGACGCCTTGCTGCTGGTGGCGGCCCTGGCCGCCAACGTGGTCGGCCTCGGCTGGCTGGCCCTGTCGATGGATGCGCACTGGGAGCAGGTGCGCGGCACCGAGCCCCTGCGGCGCAGCACCGTGCGCACACTGCGCTGGATGGGCGCCGCCGGTCTGCTCGTGGCCCTGGCCCTGTGCCTGGCCGTGGACCACGCATCGATGGCGTCGCTGGTGTGGTTCATGGCGCTCGCGGGTGCCGCGCTCACCATCGCGTTCACACTGTCGTGGCGGCCCCGCGTGCTGGGCGTGCTGATCGCCTGGGTGCGGCGCAGCGGCGCTGGCGTGGCCCGATAAAACCGCCGCACGCAGTTCATGCGGGCCCAGGCTGGGTGGTGCGATGTTTGCGCCCCGGCTTCGACAGGCTCAGCCCGAACGGCTTGTGAAATACCGGGAGGCGACGCTCCCCGAACCCGATTCCGCCACACCCTCAACCACTGGCGCGCCCCCCACGCCAGTGCACCCGTGGAACCGGCTTCGCCGGGCCACCGGGTGCTTCCCCCTCGGGGGAAGCCGCGCAGCGGCTCAGGGGGCATCAAATCTTGCCCATGTAGTCCCGCTTGCCCAGCTCCACGCCGTTGTGGCGGGCCAGCGCGTAGGCCGTGGTCACGTGGAAGAAGAACTGCGGCAGGCCGTAGTGCAGCAGGTACTGCTCGCCCGGAAACTGCCGCTCGCGCGCGGTGCCGGGCTGGATGGTGATGGTGCGCGTGGCGGCATCGGCAAACGCCTCCACGGGCAGGCCTTCCACGAACGCCAGCACGGTGTCGATGCGCTCGTTCAGGTCGGCAAAGCCGGGGCGGTCCGCATCCGGATACGAAGGCACCTCCGCCCCCGCCAGCCGCGCCGCCACGCCCTTGGCGAAGTCGCAGGCGATCAGCACCTGGCGCGCCATGGGGAACATGTCGGGGAACAGCCGGGCCTGCAGCAGCGCGTCGGGGTCGAGCTTGCGCGCCGTGGCGTGCGCCTCGGTCTTGGCCAGGATGTCTTTGAGCGAGCCCAGCATCTGGCGGAGAACGGGAACGCTGGCGTTGTAGAGGGGAGATGTCATGGCGGGATTCTTGTCTTGGGATGAAGCACAGGGAAGGAAGAGTCGGCGCCCGGCGGCCTTTTTTTACCCGCCGGGACCGGAGCGCATTGCAGCACATCGGCGCACTCTGTGCTGGCGCCCCGCCTTTTGGGCTCGTGCCCGGCAGTGTCAGGCCAGGTGCTGGCGCAGCTGGATCACATTGCCCTCGGGGTCGTGGCCATCGCAGGCCCGAAAGCCCCGGGCCTCCCATTCCCTGGCCGCGGGCGCGAGCTGCCCGCCCAGGGCCACGGCCCGCAGCCGGGCCTGGGCCAGGTCCGGCACCGCGAAAAAGAGCTTGATGGGGGTCTCCTCGCGCACCACGGGCGGCTGCGTGATGGCGATGGCCCGGGCGATCCGCTGCGGGATGGCGTGGACCACGATCTGCACCGCGCCAGACTCCAGCACGATATGGTCGCTTTCGGCGTGGACCACGTTCAGGCCGCAGAGCCCTTCATAGAACGCGGCGAGCCGCTGCATGTCCTTGGCGAAGACGACGGCGCCGGACGAAGGCATGGTGGACACGGTGAATCTCCCGCAATGGACGGATGGATCGATGAGGGGCAGCCGCCGCCATTCTCACCGAGATTCACGCGGCCACCGGGTCCGGCAGCAGGCCGCCCGGCCCGCGTTCAGGCCGCCACCGGCGCCACCGTCCTGCGCACCCGGCGCACGTTGAAGGCGCTGGCGATCAGCACGCCCTGCACCACGGCCAGCCCCAGCAGCACGGCGGTGAAGCGGCCCTGGTCGAGCAGCACGCCGAACAGCAGCGGCGACAGCGCCTGGCCGATATCGAGGCCCGAATACACGATGCCGTAGACGCGGCCCGTGGAGCCCTCGGGCGTGGAGCGCTTGACCAGCAGGTCGCGCGAGGGGCCGGCGATGCCGGCGCAAAAACCCATCACCCCGAACAGCACGGGCACCAGGGCGCCGGGCGGGTGCGCCAGGGCCAGCGCCACGGCCACGCAGGCCGCCAAGCCGAAACCGATGCCCACGATGCGCTCGCAGCGGCTGGGGTCGGCCGCCAGGAAGCCGCCCAGCACCATGCCGCCCGCGCTGGCCACCATGTAGACCGTGAGGCACATCGCGGCCAGCGCCACGGGCACGGCATGCAGCTGGCGCGCGGCCTCGGGGGCAAAGGCCTGCACCACGTTCAGCGCCACGGCGTAGAAGAAGAAGAACGCAAAGCACATCCACACGGCGGGGATGCGCAGGAACGCGAAGTTGCCGCCCTGCCCGGCCGCGCCGGTGGCGGCGGACCTGGCCGCAGCGGTGGGCGCCGGCATGGGCGGCAGCGCCAGGTGGCGGCGGCTGACCAGCAGCACCAGCAGCACCGAGAACGCCAGCACACCCGCGCACACCAGCGCCACGCGCCACGATGTCGCGATGGCGATGGGCACCAGCATGGCGGGGGCGAGCGCCCAGCCCAGGCTGCCGGTGATGCCGTGCACGCTGTAGGCGTGGCCCAGGCGCGGCGCGCTCACGCGGCGGTTGAGCAGCGTGTAGTCCACCGGGTGGAACACGCCGTTGCCGATGCCCGCGAGCACCGAGAACGCCGCGAGCATGGCGTAGCTGGTGCTGGCCGCGAAGCCGAAGGCCGCCAGGCCCAGCAGCGCCAGGCCGCCGAACAGGATGGGCCGGGGCCCGAAGCGGTCCACCACGAAGCCCGAGCCCGCCTGCACCGCGCACGAGACCACGAAGAAGATGGTCATCAGGAAACCCAGCTCGGTGTAGCCGACCTGGAACGCGTCCTTGAGCCACGGGAACAGCGGCGCCAGCAGGAGCTGGCTGTAGTGGCTGATGAGGTGGGCGATGCCGACCAGCCCGATGACGCTGGCATCGGCGCGCAGCGGGGTGGAGGCAGGCGGAAGGCCGTGGACATTTGCGGTGGTCATGGCGGCATCGTAGTATTGGCCCCGGGTTTCTGGAATGCGACGGAACGACAGCTTTCGGCGAATTTGCGCCAAACCGTTGATCCGGGGCACGCCGGCCACGCCCCTTTTCTGCTTTTTTCGACCCGCCATGGCCCGTACCAGCCAAGCCGCTCCCCTGGGCGACACCGACCCATTCACCCCCACGCCCGCCAGCCCCGTGCGGGTGCGGGCGCGCGACATGCCGGCCGATACGCACTTCGAGCCGCACCGCCACGCCTGGGGCCAGCTGGCCTACTGCGCCAGCGGGGTGGTCCAGGTGAGCGTGCACGCACCGGGCACCGCCACCGCGTACATCGTGCCACCCTCGCGCGCGGTGTGGATCGCCCCCGGCGCGCTGCACGCCGTGGCGGTGCTGGAAGCGGCCGCCTTCCGCACGCTCTACATCGACCCCGGCGTGGTGCCGGCTGGCGGCGCGAACTGCCGCGTGATGGCCGTGACACCCCTGCTGCGCGAGCTGGTGTCGGCGCTGGACCCGGTGGGCGGCCCGCACCCCGGCCCCGCGCGCGAGGCCGCGCTGACCGCGCTGGTGCTCGATGAGATCGGCCAGGCCGAAAGCCTGGCCCTGGGCGTGCCGCTGCCCGGCCCCCACAGCGACAAGCGCCTGCGCGCGCTGTGCCAGGCCGTGCTGCACGAGCCCGGGCGCTACGCCACGCTGCGGCACTGGGCGGCCGACAGCGGCGCCAGCGAGCGCACGCTGGCCCGCCTGTTCCGCGCGCAGTTCGGCATGGGCTTCGCACAGTGGCGCCGCCAGGCCGTGCTGGCCCATGCCCTGCCCCGCCTGGCGCGCGGCGAGCCCGTGGGCCAGGTGGCGGCGGCCAGCGGCTACGCGAGCGAAAGCGCGTTCTCCGCGATGTTCAAGGCGGCGATGGGGCAGCCGCCCAGCGGGTTCATTGGCAAAAACATGGCCTAGCGCACGGCCGGAAAGCGCCAAAAGCTATCAAATTTGCAGCAAACGGACGTCGCCGGATGGGACCACGCCCCTCAGCCCGGCGCGCCCCGCTGCTGCACCAGGTCCATCGCAAAGCGGCCGTGGCCCACGGACCAGTCGGAATAGTCGTTCTCGTGCAGGAAGATGAACACATCGGCCGGCGCCACGCCCGCCAGGGTGTGCAGGTTGTGCGCGATGGCGGCGTACAGGGCGCGCTTCATCGCATCGCTGCGCCCGCGCCGCAGCGTGATCTCGAGCACCACCACGCGGTCGGAGCGGGCCACGCCGTTGAAGGTGCGGCTGCAGGCGAACTCCCCGGGCGCGTAGCCGGCCACCAGGTTGAACAGCTCGTCCGGCGGCATGCCGATACTGTCCACCAGCGCCTGGTGGACGCCTTGCACGATGGCCGTGCGCGTGGCGGCGGGGGTGTCTTGCGGAACATGGGTGCGGATGAAAGGCATGGTGGTGTTCTCGTATGTTCCCTGAAGTCAATTAAATAGGCAGAAGCGGGCAGCGCAGTCCTCAGGCGATCCACGCATTGCCGCTGATGGCATGGGCCATTGTTGCTATCGTTCTACCGCCTGCAAAGCGATGATTTCTCCGCAGCCTTGTGCACTAAACTCACAAAGATGAGCCCCCGCCTGCCCCCACTGGGCGCCCTGCGCGCCTTCGAGGCCGCCGCCCGCCTGGGCCGCATGACCGCGGCGGCCGACGAACTGTCGGTCACGCCCGGCGCCATCAGCCGGCAGGTGCGCCAGCTCGAGCAGCACCTGGGCGTGCCCCTGTTCGACGGCAGCAAGGCCCGCCCCACGCTCACCCCGGCGGCGCGCGTGCTGCAGCCCGTGCTGACCACCGCGTTCGCGCACATCGCCGAGGCCGTGCGCGAGATCGGCGACGGCAGCCGAGGCCCGCTGGACGTGGCCTGCTTCAGCACCTTCACCGTGAAATGGCTGATTCCCCGGCTGTTCGACTTCCAGGCGCGGCACCCGGGCATCGAGGTGCGCCTGCGCACCACCATCACCGCCGACGCAGGCGCCGCGCGCTGCGACGTGTCCATCACCGCCGAGGAGCCCGGCGCGGCGCGGGACACCCCGGCCTGTACGCGGCTGTTCCCCGAACACCTGGGCCCGGTGCTGAGCCCCGCGCTCGCCGGGCGCGTGGCCCTGCGCCAGCCCGCCGACATGGCCGCTCCCGCCCTGCAGCCCCTGATGCTCCACACGCGCACGCGGCGCAACGCCTGGGCCATGTGGGCGGCCGCCACGGGAGCGCCGGTGCCTGCCGCCCCACCCGCGGGCCCCGAGTTCGAACACTATTACTTCACCCTGGAGGCCGCCGTGCGCGGCCTGGGCGTGGCGGTGGCCCCCTGGCACCTCGTGCTGGACGACGTGCGGGCCGGCCGGCTGGTGGCGCCGCTGGGCTTCGCGGCCTCGGGCTATGACTACGTGCTGCGCCGCCGCGCGGGCGCCCACCCCCGGATCGATGTGTTCTGCGCCTGGCTGCAGGCGCAGGCCGAGGCCACCGCAATGCCCCCGGGCCCGCAGGCGCCCTGAGATCGCCCTACGATGGGCATTCCTTGCCTTCGCCGCCCCGCCGCCATGCCCGACTCCGCCATCCACAGCTACCAACCCCGCCAGGGCCACGGCCTGCCGCACGACCCGTTCAATGCCATCGTCGGCCCCCGCCCCATCGGCTGGATCTCCACGCAGAGCGCGGCCGGAGCCACCAACCTCGCGCCCTACAGCTTCTTCAACGCGTTCAACTACGTGCCCCCCATCGTGGGCTTCGCGAGCATCGGCTTCAAGGACACGGTGCGCAACGTGCAGGAGACCGGCGAGTTCGTGTGGAACCTGGCCACGCGCGACCTGGCCGAGGCCATGAACCAGAGCTGCGCCAACGCGCCGCCCGAGGTCAGCGAGTTCACGCTCGCCGGCCTCACGCCCCGACCGTCCACGCAGGTGCGCCCACCCCGCGTGGCCGAAAGCCCCGTCACCTTCGAATGCCGCAGCACGCAGATCCTGCAGCTGCAGGGCGCAGACGGCGTGCAGGTGCCCACCTGGCTGGTGCTGGGCGAGGTGGTGGCCGTGCACATCGACCAGCGGCTGCTCAAGGACGGCGTGTACGACACCGCCAACGCCGGCCACATCCTGCGCGCGGGGGGCCCGGCCGACTACTTCACGGTGGGGCCGGAGCAGTTGTTCAAGATGTACCGGCCACGGTAGGCCGCGCCCCCTGCGCTACGGCGGCTCCAGCGGCAGGACCACGCTCACCTCGAACCACGGGATGGCGCCCCAGCCGCCGCGGCGCGTGACCAGCGTTTCGCCCGAGTGCATGGACACGCGGTAGGCCAAGCCCTGCGGCCCCGGCAGGCTGCCCGCGCCCTCGCGCGCCCGGTGGCGGCTGCGGGGCTCCCAGCCACAGCACACGAAGTGCAGCCGCGCCATGCCGGTGTGGCGTGCCAGGTAGCGCTCCACGGCCGCCGCCTGCGCGCCCGGTACCCGATAGGTCGCGGTCAGCGCGCGCAGCTGGTGCAGGTGGCCCTCGGCACAGCCGGTCCATTCAAGCCCCGGCGGCTTGCGCCGCTGCGCGGCCAGGAAGTCAGCGCACGAGGCCGTCTGGCCAAACGCGGCGGGCGCGAGGAGGAGGAAGAGGAAGAGAAGGCTCAGACACGGCACCGCGACGGGCGCGCAGCCCCGGGGCCACCACCACCACTCCATGCGCCGCGCCCCTGGCTGGCATGCAGGCGGCGGCAGGTGGCGCTGCGCCATGGCCTGTTACCGCGACAAGGGCGCGCACAGGCCTGCGGCCGGGTCCCGTGCCCATTGTTCTGCCCAGGCCCACACCTGCTGCACGCCATCCGCCCCGGCGGCGCGCCGCTGCAGGCCATGGTCCGCGTCGGGCAGGCTGCGCGCGCAATAGGGCTCGGTGCGCAAGGCGGCGAGTTCGGCAAACCGTTCGTATGCGGCGGGGGGCACCAGGGCATCCTCGCCGCCCCACACCTGCACCACGGGCCAGGGGCTTTGCACCAGCGGCAGGGTCAGCGGCCAGCTCCACAGGTCGCGCCAGTAACCCAGGCTGCGGCCCTGCGCCACGGCGGTGTCGGGCCGGCTCCCGGCCACCACGCGGGCCAGTTCCTCCCAGTCTTCCTGCGCACCCAGGCGCTGCGCCTGCAGCCTGCCGGCCTCCTGCGGGTCCAGCCCGCTGGCCGACAGCAGCACCAGGCCCGCCAGCTGCGGCACTTCGGGGGCGAGGGCGGGCAAGAGTTCGGCCCCTTCGGAGATGCCCACCAGCAGCTGCGGCAGCGCGGGCGCGCCGTCGCGCGCGCGCTGCCGCGCATCCGCGACCAGGGCCGCACGCGCGTGGGCCAGCCAGGTGGAGAGGCGGTCCTGCTGCACGAATTCGCGCGCGCAGTCGCCGGGGGCCGTGCGCGCCTGCGGGTCCACGCCGGGCTTGTGCAGCACCAGCACCTGCGCGTGCAGCAGGCCGGCGAAATAGCGGTCGGCAATCGGGCCCATGCCCGCGCAGCCGGAGCCGGGGATGACGATCACGCGGTAGCGCAGCGGTGCCGTGCGCTCGCTGCGCGCGAGGGCCTGGAGCGTCGCGCCATCGGCGCCCGGCAGGGGCCGCGGTGCAAACGGCTCCGACGGCGGCGGGGCCTGGGTCGGCGCCGCCGGGGCCTGCGGGGGCGCCTGGGGCGCGTCCGCGGACGCTTCGGGCCCGTACACATTCACCAGCGATCCGGACACGGCCGCCGCATAGAACGGCGGTGGCGACGCGGCGCAGCCGCCGAGCACCACGGCACCGGCCGTGGCCACGAAAAAGGCCAGCGCAGGGCTGGCCAGGGACCGCCCAGGCGCGGCACAAGAAAAAAAGCGTTGGACGTTGAGCACAGCCGAAGTCTGGCACGACTGCGGCGACCCGGAATGCTGCGCCTGCCACTGGCGCGCCGCCAGGCGCCTGAGGTCGCAAGATGCTAGCAAATCAATAGCATATCGCGCTTATCCATCAACCGGAACGGGGCAATCCAGTCAAGACCGGCACGCCCCGGCCCAGGGATGCCCTTATTTCAGGATGAGGACCTGCTCGGGCTGCTGGGGCTGCGGCACGGGCATGGGCTGGCCGCCCTGCTGGTACACCGGCGGCGGGCGCACGCCGCGCGCCAGGTGGGCGTCGGTGTAGCCCAGCTGCATGGCCATCTGCTGGTACACGTCCTGCGCGAGCGACAGCGAGGTCTCGCGGATCACCTTGGCGCGGTTGGGCGGGGCGATGTCGCCACGGATCGACAGGATCTTGGTGTCGTTGCCTTCGCCCTGGGCGGAGAACGCGGCCTTGATCTCGTAGGTCTTGGTGTTGATGAGCGAGAAGTCGGCCAGGAGCTGCAGGCCGTACTGGCGCGTGGCGCTGGTGGTGCCCTGCAGGGGCGAGAGCGCATCGGTGAAGTCGATGCTGGAGACCACGCCGAACAGCACGTAGTCGGCGCCGTTGAACTCGCCCTTCTTGATCCGGCTGATCACGTCGTTGACCTGGGGCTGCACCTGGGGCGTGGCCATCTTGCCACCCTGCACCTGGTTGAGCACCTGCTCTGCCTTGGAGGGCTGGGGCTTGCCCGCGTCGAAGCCCTTGCCCTGGATCAGACGGAAGTAGGTGCCCTGCAGGATGGCACCCTTGATGTCGTTGGTGTAGCCGCCGAGCTCGCGCTGCTCGATGTAGCTGTAGCGGCCGGCCACGTAGGTGCCGCTGGCCTGCTCGGACGCCTGCACGTGGTGGCTGCCCGAGTGCGAGCCGCCCCCGCCGTAGGGCCCGGCGCTGTAGCCGCCGCTGTGGCTGCCGCCCGCGCTCATCTGGCTGCTGCGCTGGTAGGTGCCGGCCAGGAAATATTCGGACACGCGCTGGGCGTAGGCCAGGTCCGTCACGGCGATCTTGGGCGCGGCGCCCGGCTGCTGCGCCTGGGCGGCGGTGCCCCACGCCATGGTGGTGGCGGCGATCACGGCCAGGGCCGTGTGGAGGGTGATTCTGCGTTGCATGGTGTGCTCCTTGTGAGCTGACGGAAATTCATGAATGGGTCGAGCGATGCGGGCCGGAGCACCTTCATCCTTCGAAACTGGCGCGGCCCAGGCCAGCCGCCGCCGTGCAAGGGCCGCCCCGCCGCACTGGCGGCGTCCCCCTTCCCGCGCGCAGCGCGAGAGAAAGGGGGAAGCGGCGCAGCCGCTCAGGGGGTTGCCTACTTCTTATCGCTTGCTTGTCTTGCGGATCTCTTTTTCATCCTGCCACTCGATCGTGCCTTCCTGCACATCGAACAGCTTGAGCGTGAACTTGTAGTACACGTCCTTGGTCGCGTTGTTCTGCTTGACGATGCTGGTGAGCTCGCCTTCCATGCTGTACTTGGCGGCCGTCATCTGGCCGACCTTGGCGGTGGTGCCCTGCTTGTACAGGCCGCTCTGGTTCTGGCGCTGCAGCTCGTCCACACCGGCCTGCATCTCGTTGATGGAGCGCACGAAGCGCACCTTGCCCGACTTGACCAGCGCCGTCTGGATCGAGTTCATCACGTTGGTGGTGTCGATGTACTCGCTGGTCTTGTTCTTCACGGTGGAGATCGTCACCGTGGGGCGGCCCTGGAAGATGCCGGTTTCGAGCAGGCCGCCGGTCATCTTCTCGGCGATCATCTGCAGGTCGGTGGAGCCGAACTCGTTGGTCACCAGCTCGACGGCCTTGGCGTCGCCGTAGTTGACCTGGCGGTCAAAACGCACGGTGGGCGAGGACAGGTTCTGGCAGGCCGAGAGGGCCAGGGTGCTGGCCGCGAAGGCCAGGATGAGCGTGGTGCGCTGAATGGTGTTGCGTTGCATGTTGTTTTCTCCGGTCGGCACTGTGGTGTTCAGCGCGGTTCTACGTTCATTTCCAGGCGCAGGTCGACGGCGGCGCTGGTCGGCGCCACGCTCTTGACGGTCTGCTGGCCCAGGCCGAGCACGCTCATCTGCTTCCACGATTCGCCGTCGCCCACCTGGTTGCCCACGTTGTCCAGCCACTTGAAGCGATAGAACACGGTGCGGTCGGTGCGGCCCATGTTGGCCATGTCGGCCTGCACGACGAGGATGTCGTTCTTGCGCACGATGCGCATCTCGCGCACGGCGATGCTGTTGGCCTCGCCGCGCAGCGCCACCTTGGAGGCCACGGCCAGCGGCGTGGCCGGGTCGTGCAGCTGGGCGCGGGCCGCGGTGGCCAGGGTCAGGGTGAGGGCCGCGCACGCGATGGCGGGTGCGGCGGCGGCAAGGGCAAAACGGGTTCTCATGCCAGAGGCTCCTTGGAAATGGGACATGTGCGGTTTCAGTTCTTGGCGGCGGGCGCGGGCGTGGCCGAGGTGGACTTGACCACCGACTTGGGCACCGAGCGCGTCCGGCTGGTGGTGGTGGTCGTCGTGCGCACGGTGGTGGCAGGCTCTGCCGCGGCGGGCTGCGGCGCGGCGGCCACGGTGGGCAGCTGGCCCAGCATGGCCACATCGCCGGTCAGCACGCTGTTGTCGTACATGCGCAGGGGCACCAGGGCGTACTGGCCGTCGATCTTGATGGGCTGGGGCAGCTGGCGGCCGTTCACGCTCACCACGTGCTCGCCCGGTGGCAGGTAGCCACGGGCCACGTACACGCGGCCGGGCAGCATGCGCCACATGCGGTCGTCGGCCTGCTCGGTGGCCACCGAGGCCGCCGCGCCGATGATGCCGCCGATCAGGCCGCCGCGCTTTTGCAGCTCGTTCTGCAGCACGCCCTTGGCCACGGCGCGGGTGAAGCCGCGCAGCACCATGCCGGGCATTTCGTCCTTGAGCGCGCGGCGCGCCATCACGTTCACGTCCACCACCTTTTCGAGCTTGAGGTCGGTGCCCGCGGCGGAGATGGTGGTCAGCAGCGCGTCCTTGGACGGCTCGATCACGGGGTAGGAAATACTGGCCGTGACCATGCCCCGGCCCGTGGGCACCGGAAGCGTGAAGGCCTTGGGCTTGCGCGCGGGGGCGTCACCGGCTTCCACGATGAACAGCACGTCGGTCATGCGCTGGCGGCGCTTCCAGGTGAAGCCGGTGCGGGTGTCCAGGCCGCGCAGGCCTTCTTCGAGCACGCCGGTTTCGGGCTTGAGCTCGATGGCCTTGCGGTAGCCGGGCGCGGCCAGGCCGGGCTCGTTGAGCATTTCGTACAGGAAGCCGGCGAGGTAGTGCGAAAGGGCGTTCTGGTAGCCGTTCTTGAGGGCCAGCACCTCGGGGTCGTTGAGCGTCTCGACGGGGTAGCCGTTGAGTTCCTTGCCCCCCGAGGTGGCGCCCTTGGACTTGGCTTCTTCTTCCGCCGCCAGGGTTTCCTTGGCACGGAACTCGGCAATGATGGCCTCGCGCTCGTGGGTGCGCTTGATGTCCACGCGGGCGTTCTCGAAGTCGCCCACGGCCATGCGGTTGAGCGCCAGGCGCGTGGTCACCCACACCTTTTCATAGTCCTGGCCTTCATAGACCTTCAGGCGTTCGCTGATCAGCGCGGCGCCCACGGTGCCCATGAGCTTGCTGGGGTTGGTCTTGGCGGTTTCTTCCCATTCCTTGACCTTGATGTCGGCCAGCAGGAAGGCGTTGGTGCTGTCGGGGTAGCGGCGGTCCATGCGCAGCAGCTCGCCGCGTTCCATGTTGAACAGGAGCGCGGTCTTTTCTTCCTCGGTCTTGGCGGTGCTCTCGAGCTGGGCGATGGCCGCGGGAATGCCGCCGCTGCGCCCGGCGTTCTGCATGTCGGTCGCCAGCTTGTCATGGCTCTGCATGGTGGCGCAGCCCGTGAGGGCGGCGCTCAGGGCCAGCACCCACAGAAGGCGCGGGCGGAAACGGGATGGGTGGGCGGTCATGGATACTCCTTGCAGGTCGGTCGGTTGCGCACCAGAAAACCCCGGCACTGCCCACGCGCAAGGCCGCGCCACGCCAGGCGCGCACCGGTCAGGGAGGTGCGCCGCGACGGCGGAAAGCGCCTGCAGGATGGGAGATCCGGACAAGGAAGGTGCTGGCTGCGCGTGCGCCCCCTCCCGGCGCTTTCACGTGCTGCTGGCAGCCCCCTCTGGCTGTGAGTTTCTTGGTAGTTTTGTATGGGGTTGTAGCCAGGGACGCAATGTAGCAAAAGCTTGTATCTTTTCTGTAACCGCGCCGAACGGCTCAAATCGCCATGGAACAGTGGCATCTCATGCCTCCACGCGGTTGAGCGGCATGCGGTAGAGCCACACCACGCGGCCCCCCGGCGCGCGCAGCTGCACGCTGGGCAGCACGCCGGGGATCGCGAATTCCAGGCTCACCAGCCACGCGCCGGGCGCCAGCTCGGCCTGGGCCTTGGCGGCGGCGCGGGCCATGCTCTCGGGCCGCTGGAACAGGTACACCATGCGGTAGGGGCTCCAGTCCTCGGCCCACATGTCGGCGCGCCGCACGCGGGCCCAGGGGCACCGCAGGGCGCACAGCAGGCGCAGGGGCCAGCTCCATTCGATGCCCTCCAGCTGCGCGGCCGGGTAGGCGTGGCGCAGTGCCTTCAGGCCATCGCCCACGCCGCTGCCCGCGTCCAGCACCCGCGCCCCCAGCGGCAGCGGGGCCTGCGAGGCCAGGGACTGCAGCGCATGGTGGGGCGTGGGAAACAGCGGCGCATCGCGCCAGGCGTTGAGCGGGTAGACCAGCAGCAGCAACGCCAGCGGCACCAGCCACGCCCAGGTGGGCAGGCTGGCCGCGCCCAGCAGCGCCAGCGACAGCGGAAAGCCCGCCGCGATCAGCCCGCGCCGCCACCAGCTGCCGCCCAGCACGCTGGCCGCCGTCCCGATCAGGCAGGCGGCCAGCAAGGCCGCCACCGGTGGGACCGCGCGCTGCAGGGCCACAAAAATGAGCCACGCGCACGCCCACGCCAGCAACGCGGGCAGGGGCCAGGGCATGCGCAGGGCCAGCATGGGTTCGTGCTCAGCGGCCAAAAATGCCGCGCAGCAGGTTGACGGGGTTGACCACGTTGCCCGTATCCGTGCCACCCTCGCCCGCTGGCTGCTGGCCTGCCGGCGCGCCGCCCATGCCGCTGGAATAGGCGCCGCCCGAGGGTGCGCCGGGTGCCGTGCCCATGCTGCCGCCGCGCCGCCCCTGCATCTCTTCGCCCAGCATGGCCATGGTGTGCGACTTGACGCGCACGCGCACGGCCCACTCGGGCTCCCAGGCTGCCTTGGGGTCGGCCGGGCGCGGGGGGTGCACGATGTGGCTTTCGCCGCCGTAGGCCATCATGCGCAGCATGGGCGTGGCATCGCGCCCGCCGCCCGCGAAGATGCCCTGCGGGATGGCGCACTGCGTGGTTTCGGGCGAGAGCAGCACACGCTCCTTGAGCCAGCGGTCGATGGTGGCGGGCGACAGGTAGTCGAACAGGCCCATGCCCGTGTCGGGCGTTTCGGCGCTGGACCACATCACGAGGTCGTCCCCGTTCTGCGACATGGCGTGCAGGTAGTAGGCGCGCGCATTGCGCACGGGCTGCCAGCTGGTGCCCATGCTGTCCTGCGGCTTGCCGGTGGTGCGCAGGTCGATGGCGGGCATCAGGTCCTGCGCGGCACCGAGCGTGAACTTCATGGATGTGGGCACGCCATCGCCGCGCACCTGGTGTTCGCCCACCAGGGAGCTGCCCGCCGACAGGCTCACCTGGTTGCGTTCGTTGGGGTACAGCGCATAGGAGGGGCCCACGCGCGGCCCCCGGTCGGGCACGGCGCGGCCGGCGAAGGCCTGGGCATAGTCGGACGGCTTGGCGCGCGTTAGGTCGATCACGCGCGGCTGGCCCGCGCGCACCGCGCTCCCGCAGCCCCAGTACAGCAGGATGCGGCCCTTGGGCTGGTGCTGCTGGTATTCCTGGGGCACCTCACCCGGCTCGGTCTGGGTGGGCTGTGCGCGCGGGGGGACCAGCGGCAGGGATTCGCCCATGCGCATGCCCGCCGGAATGGCCTGGCTGGCCTCGACGCCGGGGCGCAGGGTGTTGTGCAAGGCGATGTCGATGACACGCGGCGGCATGATGGACATGGCGCGGGCGTTGCCGTAGGCCGTGTTGCCACCGCCCGCCCTGCCCTGCGCGCCGCCGCCCATGAGGCCGCCGAGCATGCCGCCCCCGCCGGGCAG
Source organism: Acidovorax sp. GW823-FHT01C06 (assembly GCF_058798375.1). Taxonomy (NCBI): domain Bacteria; kingdom Pseudomonadati; phylum Pseudomonadota; class Betaproteobacteria; order Burkholderiales; family Comamonadaceae; genus Acidovorax; species Acidovorax sp. GW823-FHT01C06. The sequence goes on along the minus strand of NZ_JBXAKN010000009.1, from coordinate 179,864 downwards.
GCTGTCCATCTCGGGCATGCCCGCCATGGTGCCGGTGGACACGTCCATCCACAGCTGGACCTTGGGGGGTTTGGTGTTTTGGGCCTGGGCGCCCAGGCTGGCGATGCACAGGCCAACGGCCAGGCAGGCGGGGGTCAGGACGAAGCGCAAAGGGGTCATGGGGGTCTGCTCCAGGAGATGCATGGATCACCCGGCAAACCATCGTGGGCCGCAGGGCGGCTGTATCGCCGCCCTGTGAAGAGGCCTTGCGGTCAACCCGGGTGTGTTGAACGCAGCGCAGTGTAGGCCCCGCACAGACGCATTTTGCCTGCGCAAGTTACGTGTGGAAACCGCTTGTGTGCGCTATTTCACACATCCCCGGCACAAGAAGGCTAGGCCTGACCCCGCAGGCGGTCGATCAGCCCGTTCAAGGCCTCCAGCGAGCCGAACTGGATCGCCAGCTCGCCCATGTCCTCCACCCGGCCGTGGCGCTTGACGCGTTTTTTCACGCGCACCTCGACCTCGGCCATGAGCAGGTCCGAGAGTTCTTCCTCCATGCGCTTCAAGTCGCGCGACTTTTCCTTCTGGGGCTTTTGCGGCACCAGGCTGAACTCGGCGCCGATCTTCTTGACCAGGGCCTCGGCCTCGCGCACCGACAGTTTCTTGGCCGCGATCTGGTTGCCCGCCGTGATCTGCGCGGCGCGGTCCAGCGACAGCAGCGCGCGCGCATGGCCCATGTCGATGTCGCCGGCCATCAGCATGGTCTGCACGGGCTCGGCCAGGTTCAACAGGCGCAGCAGGTTGCTGGCGGCGCTGCGCGAGCGGCCCACGGCCTGCGCGGCCAGCTCGTGCGTGAGCCCGAATTCCTTGACCAGGCGCTGCAGCCCGTGGGCTTCTTCCAGCGGGTTGAGGTCTTCGCGCTGGATGTTCTCGATGAGCGCCATGGCCGCCGCCGACTCGTCGGGCACATCGCGCACCAGCACCGGCACCTCGGCCAGGCCCGCCAGGCGCGAGGCCCGAAAGCGCCGCTCGCCCGCGATGATTTCGTACTTGCCCGCGTGCTCCCCGCCCGTGAGGCGCCGCACCAGGATGGGCTGCATGATGCCCTGGGCCTTGATGGACTCGGCCAGCTCATACAGCGCCCCTTCGTCCATGCGCGTGCGGGGCTGGTACACGCCGGGCACCAGTTCAGACAGCGGCAGGCTGCTGGGCAGCCCGGCTTCGGCCGCCTGGGCCTGTTCCACTTTTTCTTCGACCTTGGGGCCCAGCAGGGCTTCGAGGCCTCGGCCGAGGCCCTTGGGTTTTTTGGTGACCATGAAATGCTTCTCGCGAAAAGGAATGGGGAAAGAGTCTTCAGCGGTCGATGATGACCAGCGTGCCATGGCTGCCCGGTGCCACCGCGTGGGGCACGCCAGCGGGCACGATGAACACCTCACCCGCGTTCACCTCGGTGACCTGCCCCTGCAGGGCGAGGCGCATGCAGCCGTCGAGCACCAGCAGCGCCTCGTCAAAGTCGTGCGACTCGTCGGAGTAGGCGGCGTCGTCCATGCGCAGCACCTTGACGTTGGCGCCTGCGGCCTGGCCCACGACCGTGGAGCTCCAGGCGCGGGGAAGTTGGTCGGCGATGGCGGGCAGGTTGATTTTGGTCATGGATCGGATCACTGAGAAATTCGGTAGCTGACAGCTACACGGCGCACCACGCGCCACAAGGCCCAGCGGCTCATGCCGGGTTGGCCAGCTGCAGCAGCCAGCCATGCCCCTCATCCCAATCGCCCAGGCCCGATTCGGCATTGATGTGGCCGCGCTCGCCGTAGTCGATGAAGCGCGCGCCCCAGGCCTGCGCCAAACCTTCGGCGCGCTCCAGGCTGCAATACGGATCGTTGCGGCTGCCCACCAGCACGGCCGGGAACGGCAGGGGTTTGCGTGCAATGGGCGCCCAGCCGTGGATCTGCGCGGCCAGGTCGGGGCGTTCCACATCGCCCGGCGCCACCAGCAGCGCGCCCACCACGCGGTGCGCGTTGGCCGAATGCGCAGCCCACCAGGCGGTAAGGATGCAGCCCAGGCTGTGCGCCGCCAGCACCACGGGGCCATCGGCATCGACCACGGTTTCCTCCAGCCGCGCCGACCAGTCGCCGCGCAGCGGGCGCATCCAGTCGTGCTGCTCCACGCGGTGGTAGCCGTGGCGGGCCTCCCACAGGCTTTGCCAGTGGCCGGGGCCCGAGTTCTGCCAGCCGGGCAGCAGCAGGATGTTGGAAACCTTCATTACTATCAATTCAATAGCTATCAGCGCTTGTCCATCAAGCGCCAGGTGCCATTTTTGCCATGGAAGATGCAGCAGCTGGCATGTTTTTCACGCGGTCCACCATCTCTTGCGCAAACTCGACGAAGGCCTGGCTGCCCTTGGCCGCCGGGTCAAACACCACGCCGGGCAAGCCGTAGCTGGGCGCTTCGGCCAGGCGCACGTTGCGCGGGATCACGCTGTTGAACACCTTCTCGCCAAAGTGGCCCTTGAGCTGGTCGCTCACCTGCTGCTGCAGGGTAATGCGCGGGTCGAACATCACGCGCAGCAGGCCGATGATCTGCAGGTCAGCATTGAGGTTGGCGTGCACCTGCTTGATGGTGTTGACCAGGTCGGTCAGCCCTTCGAGCGCGAAGTACTCGCACTGCATGGGCACGATCACGCCGTGGGCGCTGCACAGGCCGTTGAGCGTGAGCATGGAGAGCGACGGCGGGCAGTCGATGAGCACGAAGTCGTAGTCGCCATCGGCCTCTGCCAACGCGGCCTTCAGGCGCTTTTCGCGGTGCTCCAGCGCCACCAGTTCCACCTCGGCGCCCGCCAGCTCGCGGTTGGCGCCCAGCACCCAGTAGCCACATTTTTCCGACAGCACGGCGGCCTCTTTGACCGAGGCGGATTCGAGCAGCACGTCGTACACCGTGAGGTCCAGGCTGCGCTTGTCCACGCCCGAGCCCATGGTGGCATTGCCCTGCGGGTCCAGGTCCACCATCAGCACGCGCTGGCCGATCTTGGCCAGCCCGGCAGCAAGGTTCACGGTGGTGGTGGTCTTGCCAACACCACCCTTCTGATTGGCAACGCAGAAAATTTTGGCCATGTGGGTGTTGCAGTCCGTGTTGTTGTCGTTGTTTTACTTGGAGATGGCCAGCTTGATGCCAAAGCCGATCAGAAAGACGCCCGCCACTTTTTCCAGCACGCGGCCGATGCGCGGGTTGGCGCGCATGCGCGCGGCCAGGTGGTGCGTGAGCAGCACGGCGACCAGCCCGTAGAGGAACGTCAGCACCGCCACGGTAGCCGCCATCACGCCAAAGGTCAGCATGCCCTGGTGGCGCGCCGGATCCACGAACAGCGGGAAGAACGCCATGTAGAACACGATGGCCTTGGGGTTGAGCAGGGTGATGAGCCCCGCCTGCTTGAAATAGTGGCGCGGCTGGATGTTGAGGATGGGTTGCGCCCCCGGCTTGGCCGTGAGCATCTTGAAGCCCAGCCAGGCCAGGTAGGCGGCCCCCAGCCACTGCACCGCATGGAACGCCGTGGGGTACGTGGCCAGCAAGGCCGCCACCCCGGCCACCGCCGCCCACATCAGCACCTGGTCGCCCGCGATCACGCCCATGGTGGCGGCCATGCCGCCGCGCACGCCGCCCTTGCTGGTGGAGGTGATGAGCGCCAGATTCCCGGGGCCCGGAATGAGCAGGAACAACACGATGGCGGCGACAAAGGCGCCGTAGTCTGCGATGCCGAACATGATCTCTCCCGGTGTGCTGGATCTGGAGGGGGTGCCGCGACATGCGGCGCACCCACGATGAGCAGCCGAGTTTAAGCGACCACCCCGCCCTGCTCCCTCATCCGCATGTCAGCAGCCGGCAAACCCGTCCCAAAAAACCTCAGGCGGGCTTCAACCAGATGATGCAGCGCTCGGCCTCCAGGCCCGGGACGGTCAGTGGTTCCACGTGAAACACCGACGCACCGGCGGGCAGGGCTGCGATCTCGTCCTCTGGGTGCTTGCCCTTCATGGCCAGCCACACGCCGTGGGGCGCGGCCAGCGCACCCTGCGACCAGGTCACGAAGTCGGGCAGCGAAGCAAACGCACGGCAGCTGATGATGTCGAACGGCGTCGTCAGTGTCTCCACGCGCGCATGCACCCCATGCAGGTTGCGCAGCTTCAAGGACACCGCCGCTTGCTGGATGAACGCCGCCTTCTTGCCCACCGTGTCCACGCAGCTCACATCCACCGCCGGGCAGCAGATGGCGAACACCACACCGGGCAGCCCGCCGCCCGAGCCGACATCCAGCAGGCGCACCGAGCCCGCTGCCGGGGCCTGTTGCGCCAGGGTGGCGACGTGCCGGCGCAGCGGTGCCACCGCCGCCAGGCTGTCGAGCAAATGGTGCGTCATCATCTCCTGCGGGTCGCGCACCGAGGTCAGGTTGTAGACCTTGTTCCACTTCTGCAGCAGGGCCAGAAATTCCATCAGCTGGCTGACCTGGTCATCGCCCAGGCCCAGGCCCAGGGCATCTGCACCCGCCTGCAACTGGCTGCGCAATGCGTCGTTGTGGGGTACGGTCATCGTCATGCCGCCACTTCGCCTTCAGCCTTGGACGGGGCGACGGCAAATTCCTTGAAGCCACCCTTCTTCAGATGCACCATCAACAGCGAGATCGCCGCCGGCGTGATGCCCGTGATGCGCGATGCGTGGCCCAGGGTCTCGGGCCGGTGGCGGCTGAGCACCTGGCGCGCCTCAATGCTCAGGGCCGTGACCTGCATGTAGTCCAGGTCGGGCGGCAGGCGCAGTTTCTCGAAGTGCGCGGCGCGTTCCACCTCGCCCTTCTGGCGGTCGATGTAGCCCGAATACTTGGCCGCAATCTCCACCTGCTCCACCACGGGCTCGCTCAAGGGCCCCAGTGTTTCACGTGAAACCTCGCTGGAGGCGTACTTGCCGCCGTCCATGGACATCAGGCTGGCGTAGTTCACATCCGGGCGGCGCAGCAGCTCGAACAGGTTGTATTCGTGCTCGATGCTCTTGCCCAGCACGCGCTCCGACTCGGCCGCGGGCAGGTTGCGCGGGTTCACCCAGGTGGCTTTCAGACGCTCTGTTTCACGTGAAACCGCATCGCGCTTGCGGCTGAACGCATCCCAGCGCGCATCGTCCACCAGGCCCATGCGGCGCCCTGCTTCGGTCAGGCGCATGTCGGCGTTGTCCTCGCGCAGCTGCAGACGGAACTCGGCCCGGCTGGTGAACATGCGGTAGGGCTCGGTCACCCCCTTGGTGATGAGGTCGTCCACCAGCACGCCCAGGTAGGCCTCGTCGCGGCCGGGCAGCCAGGCGGCTTCGCCCCGGCACTGCAGCGCGGCATTGATGCCGGCGAACAGGCCCTGCGCCGCCGCCTCTTCGTAGCCCGTGGTGCCGTTGATCTGCCCGGCGAAGAACAGGCCCTGGATCTGCCGCGTCTCGAAGCTGCTCTTGAGCGAGCGCGGGTCGAAGTAGTCGTATTCGATGGCATAGCCAGGGCGCAGGATGTGCGCGTTCTCCAGGCCGGGCATGCTGCGCACCAGGTCGTACTGGATGTCGAACGGCAGGCTGGTGCTGATGCCGTTGGGGTAGTACTCGTGTGTGGTCAGGCCTTCGGGTTCCAGGAAGATCTGGTGGCTGTCCTTGTCGGCAAAGCGGTTGATCTTGTCCTCCACGCTCGGGCAGTAGCGCGGGCCCACGCCCTCGATCTTGCCGGTGAACATGGGGCTGCGGTCAAAGCCGCTGCGGATGATCTCGTGCGTGCGCTCGTTGGTGTGGGTGATCCAGCAGGGCACCTGCTGGGGGTGCATCTGTGCATTGCCCATGAAGCTGAACACGGGCACGGTGCCCTCGTTCACGCCACCGGGCATGCCGTCGCCGGGCTGCTCGGTGCACTTCGAAAAATCGATGCTGCGCCCGTCGATGCGCGGTGGCGTGCCGGTCTTCAGGCGCCCCTGGGGCAGCTTCAGCTCCTTGAGGCGCGCCGACAGCGACACGGCGGGCGGGTCCCCGGCCCGGCCGGCCGCGTAGTTGTTCAGCCCCACATGGATCTTGCCGTCCAGGAACGTCCCGGCCGTGAGCACCACCGTCCGGCTGCGAAAGCGGATGCCCACCTGCGTGACGGCGCCCACCACCCGGTCGCCCTCCACCATCAGATCGTCCACCGCCTGCTGGAACAGCCACAGATTGGGCTGGTTCTCCAGCATGCGGCGGATGGCGGCCTTGTAGAGGATGCGGTCGGCCTGGGCGCGCGTGGCACGCACGGCGGGGCCCTTGCTGCTGTTGAGAATGCGGAACTGGATGCCGCCCTCGTCCGTGGCCAGCGCCATGGCGCCGCCCAGCGCATCCACCTCCTTCACCAGGTGGCCCTTGCCGATGCCGCCGATGCTGGGGTTGCAGCTCATCTGCCCCAGCGTCTCGATGTTGTGCGTGAGCAGCAGCGTCTTGCTGCCCATGCGCGCGGCGGCCAGCGCGGCCTCGGTGCCCGCATGGCCACCGCCGACAACGATCACATCAAATTCCTGGGGATACAACATGGGGGACACTCCGGGGCCTGGCGGGCCCGATAATCAAAACACCCGGTAGCACAGGAGCACCCTACCCAAGGCGCCGCACACCGGCCCTGCTGGTGGTGGGCGCGCCCGGCGCCCCAGCAGGCAACCCGCGATTTTCCCACTTTGCGCAGGCCGTGTCTGTTTCCAACCCCCTCACCCTCTTTCTGACCGAGTTGCTTGGCGCCCCGCCCCCGGCCGTGGAAGCCTGGTGGGCACGCGCCGAACGGCGCGTGCTGGAGCGTGGCCAGCCATTGCTGCGGGCAGGCGAATACTGGCGGCACCTGTGGTGGGTGGAGCGCGGCGCCCTGCGGCTGTTTTACCTGGACCGCGACGGAGCAGAGTCCAACAAGAACTTCTTTCTGGACGGCGCCCTGTGCTGGCCCATCACCCCCACACTGCGCCAGCAGCCGGTAATGTTTCACGTGGAACCATTGGAAGACAGCGTGGTGTGGGCGCTGCCCTTGCCCACCGATTCCAGTCGCCCCCTGCCCTGCGCGGGCTGGGCACCGTGGGCCGCGCTGGAGCACCGGGTGCTCTGCGCCCTGCTCGACGGCAAGATGCAGCGCGAGCAGGAATTTCTGCAGCTCAGCGCCCGCCAGCGCTACGCCCGTTTGCTGGAGCAGCATCCGCAATGGGCCGAGCGCATCGCCCTCAAGCACCTGGCGTCGTACCTGGGCCTGGGCGTGACCGATGTCTCGCTGTCGCGCCTGCGCAGCGAGATGGGGCTTAGAGCGGCTAACAAAACTCAGCGTAGCGGCCCTGGCTAGGCGTTCCGTCGCAGGCAGTACAAGCGGTACGACAAGACGGAACAACGACGCCAGGGGAGTTTTGTGAGCCGCTCTTATCAAAGGATAAGGCACTGGGGGCGGCTTACCGGCAGAGTGCGGGCATCACCCCCACCAGCCCGCCCATGACCACCGCCCAACACCCCAGCAACGCGCCGCCCCCCGCTCTCCCTGATCCCCCACGCCCTCGCCGTGCTGTGGCTCGGCCTCATGGCCGGTTTCTTCGGCACCTACAGCGCCAACATCAACCTGGCCCTGCTGCAGATGGACGGCGCCATCTACGCCACCGTGCAATCGGCCTTCAATCGCAACGTGCGGCACGCGCTGTTCTTTGTGCTGTTCTTTGGCCCGCCGCTGTGGTCCGCGCAGGCCCTGGCCACGGCCTGGCGTGAACACCGCGCGCCATGGTGGCGCCTGCTGGCCGGGGTGGGCGTGGCCTACCTGCTGGGCATCGTGTTCTTCACCCAGCAGGTCAACCTGCCGCTCAACCACACCACCGAAGCCTGGAACCCCCAGGCCCTGCCCGCCGGCTGGGCCCAGGTGCGCGACCGGTGGAACGCCGCCAACCTGTGGCGCGCGCTGCTCAGCCTGGGTTGTTTCATGGCGGCGCTGGGGTCGCTGGTGGGGCGGCTTGCGGGTCGCCGCACGTAGCCGCGCTGGCGCAGCGCCACGCACCGGCCTCCCGGCTTGCAGGAATCCTGCCACGCGCCTGTGCTCCAATCGCAGGCACCATGCCCCACACACCTTCCCTCCTGATCTTCGCCGGCAGCACGCGCCAGCAATCCTTCAACCGCAAACTGGCCCACGCCACCGCCGCCATCGCACGCGACGCGGGCGCCACGGTCACGCTGCTGGAGCTGTCGGACTTCGACATCCCGCTGTACAACGCCGACCTCGAAGCCCAGGGCACACCGGCGGACGTGATCCGGCTCAAGGAGATCCTGTGGCAGCACCCCGCCTGGGTCATCTGCTCGCCCGAGTACAACGGCAGCTACACCGCCCTGCTCAAGAACACCATCGACTGGGCCTCCAGCCCGGTCAAAGGCAACCCCGACTGGCAGGACGGCGGCAAGAGTTTTCGCGGCAAGGTGGTGGGCATGCTCAGCGCCTCGCCCGGCGCCCTGGGCGGCCTGCGCTCGCAAAGCCACCTGGCGCCCCTGCTCATCAACGCCGAATGCTGGCTGGCACCCAAGGCGTTTGCGCTGGGCTCGGCCGGCAGCGCATTCGACGACGGCGGCGCTCTCATCCAGCAAGCCCACCGCGACCGCGTGCGCGCCGTGGTGGACCAGGTGCTGTGGGCATCCAGCCGCCTGCACGGCGATGCTGCCGCTGGCCAGTGAACGCCAAAATTTGAATCAAATTGGCCTCTAGCGCTTTATTCATAAGCGCTAGCAGCTATATAAATAATAGTAACCACCCATGAACTGCCGCCCCGGCTGCGGCGCCTGCTGCACCGCCCCCTCCATCAGCTCGCCCATCCCGGGCATGCCCCAGGGCAAACCGGCGGGGGTGCGGTGCATTCAGCTGGGGGACGGTGCGCGCTGCCTCATTTTTGGGCAACCCGAGCGGCCGGCGGTGTGCGGGGGGCTGATGCCGTCGGCCGAGATGTGTGGCACCAGCACGGAGCAGGCCATGGGTTTCCTGGCGCGGCTGGAGCGGCTGACGGAGCCCGGGAGCGTGGGCGAACCGGCGGGGTGACCGGCGGTCCTCCCGATGGGTCCGCGCCCGCTACTTCATCGAGTGCAGCCCGACCTTGTTGCCCTCGGTGTCCATGAAGTGGGCAAAGAAGCCGAAGTCGTTGCCAATCTCCGTCTTCGGCACCACCACCGCCCCACCCGCCGGCTCCACGCGCGCCAGCAGGGGGGCCAGGTCCTCGCCGCCATTGAGGTACACCATCGTCCCGTTCTGCGAGGGTACGCTGCCCTCCGCCTGCACGAGGGCACCGCCCACGGCGGCGGGGCCGGAGGACAACATCCCCATTTTGGTCGGGCCCATTTCCATGGGCGCGATGGTGATGCCCAGCACCGTCTCGTAGAAAGTCTTGGCGCGGGTGAAGTCGGTCACGGGGATCTCGAACCAGTTCAATGCATGGGCCATGCTGCGCTCCTTGGGTTGCGGGATGGAAACCCGCACTGTGAACCATCGCGCAGCCCGGCGCAATGACGGCCCGGCCAGGGCGCCGCAGGCCTTTCCGCGGGCCGTCCCTTCCCCGTCACGGGCCCCGCACGGGGGTTGCCTGCGCACGCCCGGTTGCGTACAACACGGTCATTCCCGCAGCCTTCGGTTCTGCTCAAAAATGCCTCCAGCGCTTTACCGACAAGCGCCAATAGCTATCAAAATAAAAGCAACCAAGGCCGCCCTGTCACACCACCGCTGCCTCCAACGTCTGTGCAGGACCACGGAACAGTCTTCCCACACGCTCCTGCCTGCCGCACGCCACCCGACACCGCCATGACCACCCACCCCGCATCCACCGACCCCTTCACCACCCTGCGCCCCCGCCTCTTCGGCATTGCCTACCGCATGCTGGGCGTGCGCGCCGATGCCGAGGACGTACTGCAGGACGCCTGGCTGCGCTGGAGCCGCCAGGATGTGGCCGTGCTGCAGTCGGCCGAGGCCTGGCTGGTGACGGTGGTCACGCGGCTGGCCATCGACCGGCTGCGCGCGCTGAAGGCCGAGCGCGAGGCCTACGTGGGCTGGTGGCTGCCCGAGCCGCTGGTGGAGCTGCACCACCACCACGGCGACGCACCGCACCACCACGACACCCCCGAGGCGGCCGCCGAGCTGGCGGGCGAGCTGTCGGTGGCATTCATGTACGTGCTGGAGCGCCTGGGGCCGGAGGAGCGCGCGGCCTTTTTGCTGCGCCAGGTGTTCGACTACGACTACCCCGAGATCGCCGCGCAGCTGGGCAAGAGCGAGGCCAGCTGCCGCCAGATGGTGCACCGCGCCAGCGAGCGCGTGCAGCAGGCGCGCACCCGGTTCGAGGTGCCGCAGGCCGTGCACCACCAGCTACTGCAGCGCTTCATGCGGGCCGCCCAAAGCGGCGACCGCAACGCCATCGAGGCGCTGCTCAGCGAAGACGCGCAGCTGATTGGCGACGGCGGCGGCAAGGTGCCATCCTTTCCCAAGCCGCTGGTGGGGCCGTTCCGCATCGCCAACCTGTACTGGGCGCAGTTCCGCCGCCTGGGCGCGCTGGTGGTCTACCGCATGGCGCTCCTCAACGGCGAACCCGGCCTGCTGCGCTACGTGGACGGCCGCATCGAATCGGCGCAGGCGTTCGTGACGGACGGCGAGCGCATTGTGGCCATCTATGCCGTGCGCAACCCGGACAAGTTGGCGGGCATCCCGGACACGCTGGGGTGACGTGCTGAGGTTTTTTCGAGGCACCGTGTCACAGCGGCAGACCCGGCCACGTCTAACCAGTATGAAAGGCAGCAGCAGCAGCAACACCACCGCAGCCTTCATGCCCAACGTTTTCAACCCCAGGCCATTGCCACTTACACCCAAGGATCTGCCATGCCATCGACCACCCAACACACCGCCCGCCTGCCCTATCACAAGCTGTCTTCCAAGGCCTTCATGGGCCTGGTGAGCCTGTCGGAAACCCTCAAGAAGGGACCGCTGGGCGCGCGCCTGGCCGAACTCGTCTTCCTGCGCGTCTCACAGATCAACGGCTGCGCGTACTGCATGGACATGCACTGGACCTACCTGGTCAAGGACGGCATGGAGCCGCGCCACCTGAACGCCGTGGCCGGCTGGCGCGAGGCGCCGTTCTTCGGCGAGCGTGAACGCGCCGCCCTGCGCTGGGCCGAGATCATCACCGCCACGCCCCACAGCGATGCGAGCGACGAGGAATTCGCGAAGCTGCAGGCGGTGTTCAACGAGACCGAAATCTCCGAACTGGGCTTTGCGATCGCCGTGATCAACGCCTGGAACCTGGTGAACGCCGGGATGCGCGCCCCGATCCCGGAAGCGGGCTGAAGCGTCCTCCCACCCGCCGCAGGGGCGGGCCTGGCGCGCGGGAGAGGGTTTCGGCCCCCACAACCCCTCTCCCGTGCGCAACTGCGGATTGACGCCGCAGTCCCGGTCGCTCAAACTCAAGTGTTTCCATGGGTAACTGGTGTCGCAAAGATGCCTTACCGGCGTTCCCGTGCGCTTCCACCCGCTTTTGAGACCACCGCCATGAACTTCCTGCACCGAACCGCGATGGCCCTGATGGCGAGCCTCGTCGGCGCCACCTGCGCCGCGCAGGCTCCCGCTGCGTCCATCACCACGACACGCCAGAGCGAGCGCATCACCTGGACCGCCAACGCACCCCACGGCGCGGGCAAGTTGCGGCTGGCACGCCCCGACGGCACCGTCACCGACATGGCGTTCCCACGCGCCCCGATCGTGCTCGAGCCCCAGCGGGCGGGCCTGGCCGACGGACGCTATTTCTATGAGCTGAGCCTGGATCCCCCGCTCGTCATGGACCCCGCGCTGGCCCAGGCCACCCTGCACCAGCGCATCGTTTCCGGCTCCTTTGTCGTGGCCCAGGGCCAGCTGGTGGTCGGCGGCGCCGAGTCCAGCGCGCCCGTACCGCGCCCCAAGTCGGCGGCCACCACGTTCTCCACCAAGGACCAGTTGCTTGCGGACGACCTGATCGTGCAGGGCAGCGTGTGCGCGGGCCTCGACTGCGTCAACAACGAGAACTTCGGTTTTGACACGGTGCGGCTCAAGGGAGCCAATCCCATCATCCATTTCCAGGACACGAGCAATAGCCCGTTTCCCACCAACGACTGGCGGATCAAGGCCAACGACACCGCCTCGGGCGGCGCCTCCTACCTCGCCATCGAGGATGCGACCTCCGGCAACCAGGTCTTCACCGTCAGTGCCGGGGCCCCCACCAACAGCCTCTACGTCAGCTCCGGCGGCGACCTGGGCCTGCGCACCGCCACGCCGGTGCTGGACGTGCACGCCCTGACGGGCGACACGCCCGGGGTCCGCCTGGAACAGACCTCGGCGGGCGGCTTCACGGCGCAGACCTGGGACATCGCTTCCAACGAGGCCAACTTCTTCGTGCGCGACCTCACAGGCGGCTCGCGCCTGCCGCTGCGCATCCGCCCTGGAGCGCCCACCAGCAGCCTGGACATTGCCGCATCGGGCAACGTCGGCCTGGGCACCGCATCGCCGTCCGCCGCGCTGCATGTGCTGCGCAACGACGGCACCGCCCAGGTCCTGGTGCAGGAGACCAACAGCACAGCCGCCCCGCGCACCCTGCTAAACCTGGCCAACAACGGCCCCGCCACGCTGCGCTTCACCACGGCACCGGCCACCGGCTGGGACATGACCTCCGGCACGGCCCTCACCCTGGCCACGCAGGGCGCGGGCACACCGCAGTTCACGCTGGCCGCCAACGGCAACCTGGCCATCACCGGCACGCTGAGCACCGGCTCCAGCCGCACGCTCAAGACGGGCATCGAACCCGTCAACGGCACCACCCTGCTGGAAAAAGTGCTGAGCCTGCCGCTCTACCACTGGCGCTACAAGTCCAGCCCCGCGCAGGAGCGCCACGTCGGCCCCATGGCCGAGGACTTCCGCAAGATCTTCCAGCTCGGGCAGGACGACAGGAGCCTGGCCCCCGGCGACCTCGCGGGCGTGACCCTGGGCGCCGTGCAGGCGCTGGCCCGCAAGGTGACCGAACGCGAAGCCGACATCGCCGCGATCAGGGCCCGCATCTCCCTGCTGGAAGCGCAGATGGCGGCCCCCGCCAAGCCCGCGCGCTAAGAGGGTGCCAGCCATGCCACACCACCCCAACGCCTTCCTGGACAGGCCGCAGCCGCGCGCCACGGCCTTGCTGATGATGGCCACCGCGCTCGCAGCGTTGCTGCTGTGCCAGAGCGTGCAGGCACAACAACCAGGCGACGCCGCCGGTGCCGCCGCGATCACGTCCCGCCTGCAGGCCCAGCGGCTGGAATGGACCCCCGCCGCGCCCCATGGCCGCGCCGTGCTGCGCATCGCGCGCGACGGCGGCATGCCCCAGGACTTCGCGCTGCGCAGCCCGCTGGTGTTCTCGCTGCAGGACACCCCCCTGCCCGACGGGCACTACACCTACGAGCTGACGCTCGCCCCCACCACCAGCGCCGTGCGGCACGACGACGCCACGGCGGCCCTGGTCCCGTCCGCACCCTCGGGCGTCGGCGGCGCCATGCTCAGCGGCAGCGTGTCCGTGGCGGGCGGCGCTTTCGTGTTGCCACCGCAGGTGCCGCCCCGGGGCGAGGTCGGCGCGGCAGACAGCGGCAGCGGCAGCGACAGCGCCACTACGCCCTCCACCCGCTCCACCCTGGCCAGCGCAAGCACGCGCATGGTGGCCAAGGACCAGCTGGTCAGCGACGACCACATCATCCAGGGCAGCGTCTGCGCGGGATTTGACTGCGCCATCAACGAGGGCTTTGGCGACGACACCCTGCGGCTGAAGGAAAACAACCTGCGCATCGGGTTTCAGGACACCCGCGTTGCACCGTTTCCCAGCAATGACTGGACGCTGGTCGCCAATGACAGTGCCAGCGGTGGGGCCAGCTTCATGGGCATCGAGGATGTCACGGGTGCCAAGTTCCCCGTGCGCTGGCTGGCCGGAGCGCCGGCCAACAGCCTGTACGTGAGCCCGCAGGGTCGCGTGGGGATACGCACGGCCGTGCCCGTGCTGGACCTGCATGTGGTGTCCACCGACACGCCGGGGTTGCGGCAGGAGCAGAGCAACGTCAGCGGCTTCACGGCCCAGACCTGGGACATTGCCGGCAACGAGGCCAATTTCTTCGTGCGCGACGTCACGGGCGGCTCGCGCCTGCCCCTGCGCATCCGCCCCGGGGCTCCACACTCCAGCCTCGACATCGCCGGCAATGGCAACGTCGGCATGGGGACTCCGCGTCCCATGGCATCCCTGACCCTGCGGCGCGCCGACGGCTCCGGCAGCCTGCTGGTCGACAACACGGCGGGCGCTGCCTTGGCCCCGCGCGTGCAGATGGAACTGCAGAACAACGGCGCCATCGCCGCGCGCCTTGCGCACGGCACCGGCACGGCGTACTGGACCCAGCATGCCACCGCCACCGCAGTGGGCCTGGCCCCCAGTGGCAGCGGCAGCAACGCGCTGTCGGTGCAGTCGAATGGCGGCCTGATGGTGGCCGGCACGCTCAGCCAGGGCTCCAGCCGCACGCTCAAGCACGACATCACCGCTGCACCGGTCCACGCGATCCTGGGCGAGGTGGCGCAACTGCCGCTGTATGCGTGGCGCTACCTGAGCGACCTCAACGCCAGCCTGCACCTGGGCCCCATGGCCGAAGACGTGCACCACCGCTTCAAGGTGGGCGAAAGCCCCCGTACGCTCGCGCCCAGCGATGTCGCCGGCCTCGCGGCCGCCACGGTCCAGGCCCTGCACCAGAAGCTGGCCGCCAAGGATGAGGAACTCATGGGCCTGGCGGAACGCCTTTCGGCCCTGGAGCAGCAGCTTGCACGCAAGCGCGGAGGCGCGCGATGATGGCCCCCGCAGCGCGGGCTGCAGCCACCTGGTGCCGGCACCTCCTTGCGGGAGCAGGCGCCGCCGGCCTGCTGCTGTGGGGTGCAGCAGCAGGCGCCCAGAGCATCAACGTCACACCTTCCACCATTCCCGTGCCGGTGCAGGGCGTGCCCTACAGCGTGACCTTCGTGGGCAGCAATGGCGTGGCGCCGTACCAGTTCCTGGTCAGCACCGGCATGCTGCCCGCCGGCCTGAGCCTGTCGGCCGGGGGCGCCCTCACGGGCACCCCCACCACCGCGGCGGCGTACAGCTTCACCATCACGGTGTCCGACTTCCTGGGCCGCGAGCTGGACCTGACAGGCACGGGCGCCGTGACCAGTGCGCTGGTCATCACCCCGCCACCCGGACTCGTCGTCAACACGCCATACAGCGGACAGATCCAGGTGACGGGCGGAACAGGCCCCTACACCTTTGCCATCAACTCGGGGGCCCTGCCACCAGGCATGTCGCTCAGCGCCAGCGGCATGCTGACCGGCACACCCACCACCCTGGGCAACTACGCATTGGTCATCCGGGTCACGGATGCCAACGGCCTGTCCTCCGTCATCACGCTGAACATCAGCGTCGCGGCCACTGCCACGATTCCGGTCAACGACCCCTGGATGCTGGCCCTCGCTGCACTGGGATTGGGCTGGCTGGGACGGCGGCAACTTCAGCAGCGGCAGCGGTACTGACACACGGGCACCGGCCGTACGGGCAGCCAGGCGCGCCTGCGCCTGCTGCCCGACAAGGTCGGGTTGCCTGGGCTTCCTGCGCCAGCAGCGACACAGCACCGGCCGTCCCGCGTCACGGCCAGACCCATGCATGGCGGTTCCTGGGCCACAAGGCCGCCAAGCGGCCCCAAAGTGCGTCAGGTGTAGCCTGCCTGACAGACCCTGGCGCAACACCGTCCTACAGTGGCGTCTCCCATCCCCACAAAAAGCCGGAGACACCACCATGCTCAATATCCCTTCCCTGCAAGACAGCGTCAGCCCCGAAGAATGGCAGCTGCGCTGCGACCTGGCGGCCTGCTACCGGCTCGTGGCGCTGTACGGCTGGAGCGACCTGGTCTTCACGCACATCAGCGCCAAGCTGCCCGACTCGGTGTCCGGTCCGGAGCACCACTTCCTCATCAACCCCTACGGCCTCATGTTCGACGAGATCACCGCCTCGAGCCTCATCAAGGTGGACATGCAGTGCAACAAGCTGCACGACTCGCCCTTTCCCGTGAACCCGGCGGGCTTCGTGATCCACAGCGCCGTGCACGAGGCCCGGCCCGAGGCGGGGTGCGTGCTGCACACCCACACGCGCGCCGGCGTGGCCGTGAGCGCGCAACAGGGCGGCGTGCTGCCCATCAGCCAGCAGAGCACCTTCGTGCTGGGCTCGCTGGCGTACCACGAGTACGAGGGCGTGGCCTTTCGCGACGAGGAAAAGCCGCGCCTGCAGGCCGACCTGGGCGAGGCCAACTTCCTCATGCTGCGCAACCACGGCCTGCTCACCGTGGGCAGGACGATCGCCGATGCCTTCCTGTCGATGTACACCTTCGAGAACACCTGCCGCATCCAGATCGACGCGCAGGCCGGCGGCGCGCTGACCTCGGTGAACCCGCAGATCGTGAGCGGCGTGGCCCAGGCCATGCGGGTGCAGACAGGCGGGCTGGGCGGTGCGTTTGCATGGCCCGCGCTGCTGCGCAAGGTGCAGCGCGACATGCCCGGCCACGACGTCTGAGGCGCCGTGGCGCGAGGGGGCGCGGGGCCGTGCCCCCGTGCCAGCAGAAAGACGGTGCAGCGCATAGCATCGGAGGGTTCCCACTTTTCACGAGGATCCGTCCATGAAGCTCTACTACTCCCCCGGCGCCTGCTCGCTCTCCCCGCACATCGCACTGCACGAGGCCGGCCTAGCCTACACGCCCGTGCTGGCCAGCACCAAGACGCACAAGCTGCAGGACGGCTCCGACTACTACGGCATCAACCCGCTGGGCTATGTGCCGATGCTGGAACTGGACGACGGCACGCGGCTGCGCGAAGGCCCCGCCATCGTGCAATACATCGCCGACCAGGTGCCCCTCAAGATGCTGGCCCCCCAGAACGGCACGCTGCAGCGCTACCGCCTGCAGGAATGGCTCACCTTCATCGGCATGGAACTGCACCGCGGCTTCACCCCGCTCTTCAATCCCGCCACGCCCGAGGAATACAAGGTGATGGCGCGCGACAGGCTGCTGCAGCGTCTGCAGTGGGTGGACGGCCAGCTCGCCGGCAAGCAGTACGTCATGGGCGACCACTTCACCGTGGCCGATGGCTACCTGTTCACCGTGCAAGGCTGGCACAAGCCCACCGGCATCGATATCTCCAGCCTGGCCAACCTGCAGGCCTACGCCGCCCGCGTGGCGGCCCGCCCCGCCGTGCAGGCCGCCATGAAGGTGGAAGGCCTGCTGAAATAGGGACACCCCCCTGAGGCGCTGCGCGCCTTCCCCCCGCTCCCGCTACGCGGGCAGGAGGACAACGCCCTCGCTGCGGGGCGGCCCTTGCTCGGCGTTCCTGGCCTAGGCCGCGCCAGTATCGATTGGGAGCGCGTAGCGCGGCGCACGGCCAAGACTCCAGATGCGCTAGAGCGGCTTCTGCCGCCACGCCACCAGCGCCCCCAACCACAGCGCGCAGGCCGAGAACACCAGCCCGCGCGCGAGGCCTCCCGGGCCATCGGCGATCCAGCCCACCACCGTGGGCCCCACGATCTGCCCGGCGGCGAACACAATGGTGAAGGCGCTGATGCCGCTGGCCCACAGCACCTGTGGCAGGTTGTGCCGCACCAGGGCGGTGGTCGATGCCACCACCGACAGGAACACGCCGCCAAACAGCAGGCCCGAGGCCAGCACCACCGGCCAGGCCGACGTCAGCGCGGGCAGCACGGTGGCCACGCCCAGCAGCCCGTTGAGCAGGCCCAGCGCCTGGCCGCCACGGCTGCGGTCCAACAGCCCCGCCCAGATGCGCGACGACAGCACCACCGCCAACCCCAGCAGCGCATAGAACCAGGTCACCGCCGTGCCGCTGGCGCCTTGCTCGCGCAGCAGCGCCACGACGAAGGTCATGTAGCCGATGTAGCCCACGCCGAACAGGCCGTAGCCCAGCAGCGCGGGCGCCAGCGCACGCCAGCGCACCCGGGCGGGCGGCGGCACCACATTGAAGGCCCGGGGGGCATCCGCGGGCACCGCCAGCCCGCGCAGCACACGCGCGGGCCACCACAGGGCCGCCGTCGCGGCCATGCAGGCCAGCGCCAGCGCCCACCAGGCCCACGTCCAGGCATGCGGGGACGGCGCCGCCGCCAGCACGGCGGGCACGAGCACGGCCGACAGGCTGATGCCCCAGCCCGTGCCCCCGTAGTACAGCCCCAGCAGCAGGCCGCTGCGCCCCGGCTCCTGCGCCCCCAGGCGCGCGGCGAGCAGGCCGCCGGCAATGAACACGAGCGCGCTCGCCACGCCGGCCAGCAGGCGCTGCAGCAGGAGCGGCACCGCCTCGGTGAAAAAACCGCAGAGCCCCATGAACACGGTGGCCAGCACCGCGCCGGCCAACAGCACGGCCCCGGGTGCGGCACGCCGCAGCAGCCAGGGCGTGGCCAGCGCGCCGACCAGGTAGCCCAGCGCATTCACGGTGTTCATCGCGCCCGCGAGGGTGTAGGACCAGCCCAGGTCCTCCCGCATGGGCGGCAGCAGCAGCGCGTACGCAAAGCGCGTGATGCCGAGCGACACCGCCGCCCCCATCGACAGCGCCACGGCCAGCCACAGCGCGGGCACGGGGCGGGGGGAAGGATGGCGGGGCGGCATGGCGTTTGATTCTGCCCCAGGCCGCGCCAGCGCGCCGCGGCCCCCCGCACACCGCCGGCCAGCCCCGGATAGCACAAAACCAGAGCCCTTGTTGACGCATGTGCGCTGCACGTTTTGCGCTGCAGCATTAACCTTCCGGGGTTGATCGATTGTGTGCAACCCGTTTTTGAAAGCCCCGCATGCCTTTTCTGTCCGACCCCGTCCAAGCCGGTGACCTGCAGCTGGCCAACCGCATCGCCATGGCACCGCTCACGCGCAACCGCTCGCCCAACGCCGTGCCCACCGACCTCGTGGCCACCTACTACACGCAGCGCGCCAGCGCCGGCCTGCTGATTTCCGAGGCCACCGCCATCAGCCACCAGGGACAGGGCTACGCCGACGTGCCCGGCCTGTATGCGCCCGAGCAGATCGCCGGCTGGAAGAAGGTCACTTCGTCCGTGCACGCGGCGGGCGGCAAGATCGTGGTGCAGCTGTGGCATGTGGGCCGTGTCTCGCACACCGACCTGCAGCCGGGCCATGCCGCGCCCGTGGCCCCGTCGGCGATCCAGGCCAAGACCAAGACCGTGCTCATCAAGGACGGCGTGCCCACGTTCACCCAGACCTCGGAGCCCCGCGCGCTCGAGATCGCCGAGATCCCCGGCATCGTGGCCGACTACCGCCGTGCCGCCCGCGCTGCCATCGAAGCCGGCTTCGACGGCGTCGAGGTGCACGCCGCCAACGGCTACCTGATCGATCAGTTCCTCAAGACCAGCGCCAACCACCGCACCGACGCCTATGGCGGCAGCATCGAGAACCGCGCCCGGCTGCTGGTCGAAGTGGTCACCGCCATCACGCAGGAAATCGGTGCCGGCCGCACGGGCATCCGCCTGTCGCCCGTGACGCCCGCCAACGACGTGGTGGACGCGGACCCGCAGCCCCTGTTTGACTACGTGGTGCGCCAGCTCGGCCCGCTGGGCCTTTCCTACATCCACGTGATCGAGGGTGCGACCGGCGGCCCGCGCGAACTGCCCGACCGCCCCTTCGACTACGCGGCCCTGAAGGCGGCCTACCGCGCGGCCGGCGGCCAGGGCGCGTGGATGGTGAACAACGCCTACGACAAGGCGCTGGCGGAAACCGCGCTCGCGAACGGCGCGGACATCGTGGCCTTTGGCCGGCCGTTCATCGCCAACCCCGACCTCGTGCAGCGCCTGGAGCGCGGCGCGCCCCTGAACGAGGTCAACCGCGCCACGCTGTACGGCGGCGGCGCGGAGGGCTACACCGACTACCCCGCCCTGTCGGCCTGAGGCGGGCGCGACGTCAGCCCAACCCGATCGGGCTGGGCGCCCGCATCACGATGCGCGTGAACAGGCGATCGTAGGCGGGGTCCCGCGCCTGGCCGGGCGCCAGCGGGTTGGTATTGCCGGCAAACGCCGCATCGATCGCGGCCCAGTCGCCAGGCTGCAGGCATGCCTGGGCCGCTGGCAAGACCACGGTTTCCTCCAGGCGCATGTGCTCCAGGTAGAAAGCGACATAGCGCCGCAGGGCCTCGGAAAAGGTGTCGCGGCGCGCCTCGCCCATCAGCTCCCAGCCCAGCAGCAGATGCTGCAGCTCGCGCACGGCGGCCTCGCCGCCCGCGTGTTCGCGCTCCAGTTGCGCGATGGCGCCGGCCGCCTCCGGCGAACGCTCGGCCACCTTCGGGAACAGCCATTGCGATTCCTTCGGGTGGTGCTGGCGTTCGGGGAATTCGTCGATGTAGAACAGCATGGCCCGCATCACGTCGAAGAACGCGGCGGGCTCGTCGCCCGGCCCCTGGTCCAGCATCAGGCGCAAGGAATGCAGCACGGCCGCAAGCGACGCATGCTCTTCGTGGATGGTCCGCAGGCTGATCGACGGCATGGCAGTGCTCCCCAGGTCACAAGGCCTCCAGATTGCCATGCAGGCGCCCGCCCGCGCATGACGCAGGTCAACAAACCGTCGGGGACCGGGTGCGCATCGCGCGGCCGGTGCGCCTGCGGCCGCCGCACGCCGGGCATGAAAAAGCCCTGCATGCGCATCCGCCCGCAGGGCCCATTCCGGGTGTGATGGCGCGCGGGCGCCACCGGTTCAATCCATCATCAGCGCGCGAGCAGTGCCCTGGAAGGCTCCCCGGCAAGCGCCTGGTGCTGCGGCGCCTCCACGGGTGCGTGGTGGGCGGCGTGGAGCATGGCGTCGGCCAGGCGGAACTGCTGCACCACCTGCGACAGGCGCGCGGCCTGTTCGCGCATGGACTCGGCCGCCGCCGCGGATTCCTCCACCAGCGCCGCGTTCTGCTGCGTCATGCGGTCGATCTCACCCACCGACTGGTTCACCTGGCCGATGCCGGCCGACTGCTCCGACGCCGCCGCCGTGATCTCGCCGATGATGTCGCCCACGCGCTGCACGCTGGCCACGATTTCCTTCATGGCCGTGCCCGCATCCTCCACGTGGCGCACGCCCCCGTCCACGGCCGTCACGCTGCTGTGGATCAGGCCCTTGATGTCGCTGGCCGCCGCCGCCGAGCGCTGGGCCAGGCTGCGCACCTCGCTGGCCACCACGGCAAAGCCCCGCCCCTGCTCACCGGCGCGCGCGGCTTCCACGGCGGCGTTCAGCGCGAGGATGTTGGTCTGGAAGGCGATGGAATCGATCAGGCCGATGATGTCGCCGATCTTGCGGCTGGAGGCCGAAATCTCCTGCATGCTGGAGACGGCCTGCTGCACCACCGAGCCGCCGCGCGTCGCGGTGCTGGAGGCCGATGCCGCCAGCTGGTTGGCCATCTGCGACGACGACGCGGTCTGCTGCACCGTCGAGGTGAGCTGCGAGAGCGAAGCCACCGCTTCCTGGGCATTGCTCGCCGTCTGCTCGGTGCGTTGCGAGAGGTCCTGGTTGCCCATGGCGATCTCCTGGCTGGCCGTGGCGATGTTGCCGCTGGCGTCCCGCACCTGCGCCACGAGCGCGCCCAGGCCCTGCTGCATGTCGCGCAGCGCGCGCTGCAGGTCGGCCACTTCGTCCTTGCCTTCGGCGGCAATGTTCTGGGACAGGTCACCCCCGGCAATGGCCTGCGCCATGCGGCGCGCCTCTTCAAGCGGGTGGCAGATCGAGTTCATGTTCATCAGCGTGGTGGGCACCACCACCACCACGGTGATCACCACGGCCAGGACGAAGAGCCACTTGGTCTCGCTGGACACCCGGCCCTGCTGTTCGACCGACTGGGCCACTTCGGCCCGCAGCACGGTATCGAGCTCTCCCACCAGCTTGTCGGCCTGGTCGAACTCGGCCACGGCCTTGCCGCTCATGCGGTTGGCAATCGTGGCGGTGTCGTAGCCGCTGGCTTCCAGCTGCCGGGCCACATGGGCAAACAGCTCGCGGTAGCTGTCCAGCCTGGCGATGATGTTGCGCACCACCACGTTGTCCGCGTCGTCCTCGCCCTCCAGGAACTTCGCGGCGATCTTCTTGGCCTTGTCCTGGCTGGCCAGCCACTTGTCGTGCGCGGCCTTCACGGCTTCCGGCTTCTCGTAGCCAATGATCATGTCCTTCTCGTACTGGCGGACGGAGCCCATCTCGCCGCGCAGCTCCGCCATGTAGCCCACCTTGGCGAAGGAGTTGTCCATGAAGTTCTGGCTCATGTCATGGATGCGGAACATGCCCAGCATGCCCGCGCCGCCCAGCAGGCCCAGCAGGCCCAGCACCACCGCGATGGCCCCCAGCATGCGCATTCGGATGGTGAACTGCCGCATGAACGAGAAGAGATTCATGATGTGTCGTCCTTTTATGGGTATGGAGGGGCCGCGCCTGCATTCGAAGCCGCCGGCCTGCAACAAAGCGTTGCAGTTTGCCAGACATCGATGACCGCACTGTACGTATTTATCACATGCGCCAGCGCTTCAGTAAGAGGGCATTCGCCATCACGCTGACCGAGCTCAAGGCCATGGCCGCCCCAGCCACCACGGGGCTCAGGTAGCCCATCGCCGCCAGAGGAATCCCGGCCACGTTGTACGCGAACGCCCAGAACAGGTTCTGGCGGATCTTCATCACCGTGCGGTGGGAGATGTCGAGCGCCGCGGCCACCAGCATCGGGTCGCCCCGCATCAGCGTGATGCCCGCCGCATGCATGGCCACGTCCGTGCCGTTGCCCATGGCCATGCCCACGTCGGCCGCCGCCAGCGCCGGGGCGTCGTTCACCCCGTCGCCCACCATCGCGACAATACGGCCCCCGCGCCGCGCCGCTGCGCCGGGTCGCTGCCCTCCGGGAGGGACTTCTTCGCTACCCCGTTGCAACGCAGCCACCCTGGCGGCCTTGTCACCCGGCAATACCTCGGCCATCACCTCACCCGCGTCGGGGTCCAGCCCCAGGCGCCGGGCCATGGCCTCGGCCGCTCCCCGGTTGTCGCCCGAGATCATCACGGTGCGGATGCCACGCGCCTTCAGCGCCTTCAGCGCCGCGCGCGCGCCGGGCTTGGGCTCGTCGCCAAAGGCCATCAAGGCACGCAAGACATAGCGTGCGCCGCTCGCCCCTTCGGTCGCACGCTGGGCCACGGCCGACACGGTGGCGCCCTCGTCCTGCAGCGCCCGGGCGCGCGCCGCCAGGGGGCCCATCTCCACGCCCAGTTCCTGCATCCAGCGCAGGCTGCCCACCAGGTAGCGCTGCCCGGCCACATCGCCCTCGGTGCCGCGACCGGGCACGGCGCGCACGTCCTGCGCCGCCGCCACGCGGACCTGCCGCTCGCCCGCGGCCGCCACCACGGCGCGTGCAAGCGGGTGTTCGCTGCCGCTTTGCACCGCCACCACCGCGGCCATCACGGCCGCGTCGTCCAGGCCGGGCACCACCTCGAACGCCGTCAGCCGGGGCTGGCCCACGGTCAGCGTGCCCGTCTTGTCGAAGGCCACCGTGTCCACCTTGTGGGCCAGCTCCAGCGCCTGCGCGTCCTTGATCAAAATGCCGTTCCTGGCCGCCACGCCCGTGCCCGCCATGATGGCCGCCGGCGTGGCCAGGCCCAGCGCACAGGGGCAGGCGATCACCATCACGGCCACGGCGTGGATCAGCGCAGCCTCGATGCCCACGCCCATCCACAGCCAGCCCAGCAGCGTGGCCAGGGCCACCACCAGCACCACGGGCACGAACACGGCCGACACCTGGTCCACCAGCCGCTGGATGGGCGCCTTGGCCGCCTGGGCGTCTTCCACCAGCCGGATGATCTGGGACAGCACCGTCTCGGCCCCCACCGCGGTCACGGCCATCACGATGCGGCCGTCGCCGTTGATCGATCCCCCCGTCAGCGCCGCGCCCACATCGCGGGCCACCGGCAGGGGCTCGCCGGTCAGCATGGATTCGTCCACCTGCGTGTGGCCCTCGTGCACCGTGCCATCCACCGGGATGCGCTCGCCCGGCCGCACCACCAGCTGGTCGCCCACCAGCACCTCGGCCACGGGAACGTCCACCTCGCCCTCCCTGCCCAGGAGGTGCACCAGGTCCGGCCGCAGGGCATGCAGCGCGCGGATGGCGGCCGTGGTCTGGCGCTTGGCGCGCGCCTCCAGCCACTTGCCCAGCAGCACCAGCGTGACCACCACGGCAGAGGCTTCGAAGTACAGGTGCGGCGCATGGCCTTCATGGGCCGTGAGCCACAGCCACACCGACAGGCCCCAGCCCGCGCTGGTGCCCAGGGCCACCAGCAGGTCCATGTTGCCCGCCAGGGCCTTCACCGCATGCCAGCCCGCCTTGTAGAAGCGCGCGCCCAGGACGAACTGCACCGGCGTGGCCAGCGCGAACTGCACCCAGGCCGGGAGCATCCAGTGCAGGCCGAACAGCTCCCCCAGCATGGGCAGCACCAGCGGGGCCGACAGCAGCAGGCCGATGCCCACCGGCAGAAAGCCCGCCCAGGGCGACAGATTCTCGGGCGCCTCGGCCGGCCCCGCGGCGCGCGGCTCATAGCCCGCATTGCGCACGGCGCGGCGCAGCAGCGCCTCCATGGCCTCGGCGTCGGCGGTGGCCGCGCCCGGTGCCCAGGCCACGCGGGCCGACTCGGTGGCGAGGTTCACGGTGGCATCCTGCACGCCGGGCACCTTGCGCAGCGCCCGCTCCACGCGCGCCACGCAGCTGGCACAGGTCATGCCGCCGATGCCCAGATCCAGGGGCGGGAAAGCCATGGGCGTGGCGGAAGGACCGGCGGGAGAGGGAAGGTGTTGTATGGCCATGGGGAGCACGGTACACCTTGACATGATGGCAAGGTCAAGCACCTCGGCAGGCCCCGGCCCGGCACGCTGCCGATCACCCGCCGCCGACAGCCCACACGGCGCCTTGTCCGATACGCAGCCCCACGGGCTGGTGATCGAATGGCCGCATGACGACACGCTCCACGCCCCACGCTCCTCCCCCCGCCGCGGCTGCGGCGCCGCAGCCGCGCACTGGCCAGGCCCCCGCGCCCCTGGACCGCGCGGCCTTCCGCGAGCGGTTCCTGCAGGACTTCCAGGACCCGCGCTTCGCCAGCGAGGCGGCCGACGCCATCGACCGCATCGAGGCCATCGCCTGGCGCAACTACGACGAGGGCCGCAAGGCGCCGCGCACCCGCAAGGCCGGCCCGGGCCATGCCGACCCCGGCTACGAACTCTCGCTGGACTGGCTGGACGCCAAGGCCAGGATCGACGCCGCGCGCACCCGCTGGGCCGACCCGGCCTCGCCGCCGCGCGCCCTGCTCGTGTGCGGCTCGGCCCGCAACGATGGCACCTGCCCCGGCGAAATCTCCAAGAGCTGGCGCCTGCTGCACACGGCGCGCGAGGCCCTGGCGGACGCCGGGGTCGAGGTGGACACGCTGGACCTGAGCCGCGTCACCTCGGACTACGGGCGCCACATCCACCCCTGCAAGGGCTGTGTCTCCACCGCCATGCCGCTGTGCCACTTTCCGTGCAGCTGCTACCCCAACCACGCCATGCGCCAGACCGGCGACTGGATGAACGAGATCTACGAGCGCTGGACCGCCGCGCACGGCGTGATGATCCTCACCCCCGTGTACTGGTACCAGGCACCGAGCCCCCTCAAGCTCATGATCGACCGCCTGGTGTGCGCCGACGGCGGCAACCCCGACCCCACCAGCACCCACGGCAAGAAGGCCGCCGAAGCCAAGGCGCTGGAACTGGCGGGCTGGGACTACCCCAAGCACCTGGCCGGGCGCGCCTATGCGCTGGCAGTGCATGGCGACGTGGCGGGCATTGAGAGCACGCGCCGGGGCCTGTCGGACTGGCTGGACTGGATGGGCCTCATCGACGCCGGCCCCGCCGCGCGGCTGGACCGCTACATCGGCTACTACGAAAGCTACGCCGACAGCCATGCCGCGCTGGACCGGGACACCGCCGTGCAGGACGAGGTGCGCGGCGCCGCCCAGGCGCTGGCCGTGGCCATCACCGCGCTGCGCGCCGGCCGCCTGGTGCAGCCCGACGCAGGCGTGCGCAGGCCACGGCCCAAATAGGATTCGATCAAAATTCCGCCGTGGCGCTTTTCCATATTGCGCAAGCAGCTATATTTTCAATAGCAACCAGAGGGGAATTCCCCGGGGGGCTTGACCTTGCCATGATGTGAAGGTTTACGCTGCAGGTGTTCAAGCACTTTATCGGCACAGGAGCTCGCCATGACATCCACTTCCCCGATCTCTTCCCCGTCGCCTTCTTCTTCTTCTTCTTCCACGCAGCTCTTCACCGTGCAGGGCATGACCTGCGGCCACTGCGAGCGTGCCGTCACGCAGGCCGTGCGAGGGGTGGACCCGGATGCCACCGTGCGCATCGACCGCGGCACGGGGCGCGTGGAAGTGGGCAACACCGACGCGGACCGCGCGGCCCTGGCCAGCGCCATCGCCGAAGAAGGCTACGCGGTCGCGCCATGACGGCCACCCCCGGCGCACCGGCCCGCCACCGCGCAGAGCCCGCGCTGCCGGGCCGGCCGCTGTCCATCGGAGAAGCGGCGCGCAGCGCGGGCATCTCCGCCCGCATGGTGCGCCACTACGAGTCGCTGGGCCTGCTGTCCGCCGTGGCCCGCACCGACAGCGGCTACCGCCAGTACACCGAGGCGGACGTGCACACGCTGCACTTCATCCGCCGCAGCCGCGACCTGGGCTTCTCGATGGAGGAGATCGCCGAGCTGCTCGCCCTGTGGCACGACCGCAGCCGCGCCAGCAGCCAGGTCAAGCGCATCGCCCAGGCGCACATCGACGACCTGAGCGAGCGCATCGCCGCCATGCAGGCCATGCAGCGCACGCTGAAAACGCTGGTGTCGTGCTGCCAGGGCAATGACCGGCCGGACTGCCCGATCCTCGACGACCTGGCGGCAGCGCCCGGCACACCGCCCGCCCCCAGGCCCGCGCGCCCGGATTGAGGCACAGCCCTCGCGGCGAGGCGCTCGTTCAGGCCTTGGACGCCCGGGCGGCGGGCGCAGCCCTGCCCTTGGCCACGGCAGGGATGCCGGCCTTGCGCGCCGCACGCTTCGCAGCCGGCGGCGGGGGTACGTCCGCGCGGCGCAGCACCCCCTGGCACAGCGTTTCGATGCACTGCCCCGCCACCTGCTCGGCCGTGTACTCGCCGCCGGGCTGGTACCAGCGCCCGATCCAGCTGAGCGCGCCCGCGATCACGAAGGCCGTCATCTTCGGGTCGCAAGGCTGCAGCGATCCTTCCTCCACCCCCTCGGCCACGAGGCGGCGGAATTCCTGGTCGATGGCGGACTTCAGGCGGCGCAGCTCCTTGCGGCTCTCCGGCGGCAGTTGCTCGTCGCCCACGCGGATCAGGCACTTGCCGAAGTCCATGGTGACGATGCGCGCATACACCTGCATGCAGGTCATGAGCTGGTCGATGGCCTTGCCCCCGGCCGCGCGCGAGGCATCGATGCCCTCGAGCATCATTTCGAGGCCCTTGCTCACGCACTGCAGCAGGATCTCGTCCTTGTTCTTCACGTAGTAGTACAGCGTGGGCTTGGTCACGTTCAGCCGCGCGGCGATGTCGTCGAGCGAGGTGGCGTGAAAGCCGCGTTCGTTGAACAGCTGCGCGGCCGCCTGCAGCACGGCATTGCGCTTGGCCTCGCGCTGCTGTTCGCGGTGGGACGCGGGCGCCCAGGGAGACGCAGGCGGGCGGTCGGCACTGCGGGGGGGCGACACGGTGGGGCTGGGCATGGCGGGCTGGTTCCTCGGGAAAGTACGGATGCTGGTTTGGCGCGGGGCCTTCCAGAATCTACTCACGAGTAAACAGTTTACGCACAAGTAGGAAATTTCTGCAGGCCCGCAGGAATTTTCTGGTCAGCACAAACCCGCATTAGAAAGCCAATGGAGACACACCCACCCGGCATTCCCCCCGCCAGCGCGCCGCCCCTGCTGCAGGTCGATGGCGTCACGCTGGCCTTCGGCGGGGTCAAGGCGCTCACCGGCGTGGGCTTTGGCGTGCAGGCCGGCTCCATCACCGCCGTGATCGGGCCCAACGGTGCGGGCAAGACCTCGCTGTTCAACACCATCTCGGGCTTCTACCGCCCGGGCAGCGGCGTCATCCGCTTCAAGGGCCAGGACATCACGCGGGTGCCGGCGCCGCAGCGCGCCCGGCTGGGCCTGGGGCGCAGCTTCCAGAACATCGCGCTGTTTCGCGGCATGACGGTGCTCGACAACATCAAGCTCGGGCGGCATGCGCACCTCAAGACCAATGTGCTCGACGCGCTGCTCTACGTGGGCCGCGCGCGCCGCGAAGAGGCCGCCCTGCGTGCCGACATCGAGGAACGCATCATCGACTTCCTGGAGATCGACCACATCCGCCACGCGCCCGTCTCAGCCCTGCCCTACGGCCTGCAGAAGCGCGTGGAGATGGCCCGTGCCCTGGCCATGCAGCCCGAGGTACTGATGCTCGACGAGCCCGTGGCCGGCATGAACCGCGAGGAGACCGAGGACATGGCGCGCTTCATCCTCGACGTGCGCGCCGAATGGGGCGTGACGGTGCTCATGGTCGAGCACGACATGGGCATGGTGATGGACCTGTCGGACCACGTGGTGGTGCTCAACTTCGGCCAGGTCATCGCCCAGGGCACGCCGGGGGAGGTGCAGGCCAACCCCGAGGTGATCCGCGCCTACCTGGGCTCGGGCGACGTGGGCGACCTGCGGGCCCGCCTGCATGCCGGTGCTGCGACGCCACTGCAGGGGGTTGCATGATGGATTGGGCCTACCTGTTCGAAATCAGCCTCACCGGCATTGCCGGCGGCGGGCTCTACGCGCTCGCCGCGCTGGCCTTCGTGATGGTCTACAAGGCCACGCGCGTGGTGAACATCGCCATCGGCGAGCTGCTCATGGTCGGCGCCTATTTGTTCTTCACCTTCGCCGCCACCTTCGCGCTACCGCTGTGGCTGGCCATACCGGCAGCAGTGCTGGGCTCGGGCCTGCTGGGCGCGGTGATCGAGCGCACCATGATCCGCCCGCTGCTGGGCGAGCCGCCGATCTCCGTCTTCATGGTCACCGTGGGTTTGGCCTCGGTGCTCGTGGGCCTGGTGGAGATGATCTGGACGGCCGATCAGCGCCGCCTGCCCGAGTTCATGCCGACCCAGCCCATCATGATCGGCGAAGCCTTCCTCGCGCCCAAGGTGTTCTGGGGCGCCATGATCGCCGTGGCCTTCATCGCCGCCGTGCTGTTGGTGTTCCGCTTCTGGCGCGGCGGCGTGGCCCTGCGCGCCACGGCCAGCGACCAGGCCGCCGCCTACTCGGTGGGCATCAACGTGCCGCGCGTGTTCTCGCTGGCCTGGGTGGCCTCGGCCATGATCGCCGCGATCTCCGGGATCATCGTCGGCTCCATCGGCGGCATCTCGTCGAGCATGGGCGTGTTCGGCCTGTCGGTGCTGGTGGTGGTCATCGTGGGCGGGCTCGACAGCGTGCTCGGCGCGCTCCTGGGCGGCCTGCTCATCGGCCTGGTCGAAGCATTGGCGGGCGCCTACCTGGGCGGCGAATACAAGCTGCTGGCCACCTTCATCGTGCTCGTGGCCGTGCTGCTGGTGCGGCCGTACGGCCTGTTCGGCACGCACGAAATAGAACGTCTGTAAGGCACGCCATGCGCATCGGAACCCTCAAGGAAAGCTACATCGCCGACGCGGCGCTGTTCGACTCGCGCACGCAGAAGGTCTGGCTGGCCGTGGCCGCTGCGCTGCTGCTGCTCTTTCCCTTCATGGCCAGCGACTACTGGCTCTACCTGGCCTGCCTGGTCAGCATCAACGTCGCCAGCGCCACGGGGCTCAACATCCTCACCGGCTACACGGGCCTGGTGAGCCTGGGGCAAGCGGCCTTCATGGGCCTGGGCGCCTACACCGTGGCCGTGCTGGAGACGCGTGTGGGCTCGCCCTTCCTCGTCAACCTGCTGGCCGGCGGGTGCGTGGCCATGCTGGGCGGCATCGTCGTAGGCATCCCCTCGCTGCGCGTCAAAGGCCTGTACCTGGCCATCGCCACCATCGCGGCCTCCTTCATCGCGCACTTCATCTTCGCCAACTGGAAGTTCACGGGCGGCACCGGCGGCCTGAGCGTGCCGCCGGCCAAGCTGTTCGGCCTGCCGCTCGATACCTCGTTCCGACTGTACTGGGTGATCGTGCCGGTCACCGTGCTCATGCTGCTGGGCGCGGCCAACCTGTTTCGTACGCGCGTGGGCCGCGCCTTCATCGCCATCCGCGACCGCGACATCTCGGCCGAAGTGCTGGGCATCCCGCTGCTGCGCTACAAGCTGCTGTCGTTCGGCCTGTCCTCGTTCTACGCGGGCGTGGCCGGCGGCCTGTGGGCCTACTTCTTTCGCGTGGTCACGCCCGAGAGCTTTCCGCTGCTCATGTCCATCTTCTTCCTGGCGGCGATCATCGTCGGCGGCATGGGCTCCATCCTGGGCGGCATCCTGGGCGCGGTGTTCATGACCATGGTGCCCGAGCTGCTCAAGCTGGTGGTCGACCTGCTGCCCGGCGGCAACGAGCTCACGGTGTTCCTCTCGCCCGTGCGCACCGTGATCTTCGGCCTGCTGATCATCGGATTTCTGGTGTTCGAGCCACAGGGGCTCGCAGAAGTGTGGCGGCGCATTCGCCGCTTTTTCCATCTGTGGCCGTTCCGCAATTGAGAGAGCCGCCACAGCCCATAAAACCATGAAGGAGACAAGCACCATGCCCACCACCACCACCACCAACGCATCCCCCGCGTCACAGCGCCGCCGCTCCCTGCTGCTTGCTGCCGCGGGCGCCACGCTTGCCGCGCCGCTCACCGCCACCGCGCAGGCCAGCGGCGAGGACATCGTGATCGGCGGCTCCATCCCGCTCACCGGCGTGTTCGCGTTCGCGGGCGTGGGCATCAACGCCGGCATCGGCGACTACGTGAAGATGGTCAACGACGCGGGCGGCATCAAGGGCCGCAAGCTCAGGTACGTGCCCGAGGACACGGGCTACAAGGTCGACGTCTCGGTCGCCGCCTACAAGAAGATCACCAGCCAGAACAAGGTGAACCTCTACTACGGCGACTCCACCGGCTTCGCCAAGACCATCAACCCCGAGCTCGACCGCGCGGGCACCACGCTGATGGCCGGTGCCTCGTTCGCCAGCGAGCTCAACGATCCGAAGAAGTACCCGAACCAGTTCCTCGTGGGCCCGGACTACACCGAGATGTTCGGCATCCTGCTCAAGCACATCGCCAAGGAAAAGCCCGGCGCCAAGGTGGCCTTCGTGTACTCGGACTCCGAATTCGGCCGCGACCCGATCGACAAGAGCGAGGCCACCGCCAAGGCGCTCGGCCTGTCGGTGCCCGTCAAGATCATGACGCCCGCGGGCAGCGTGGACGTGTCGGGCGAGGTCATCAAGCTGCGCCGCGCCGCGCCCGACTACACCATCTTCCACGGCTACATCCTCGCGCCCATCCCCGAGTTCATCACCCAGGGCAAGCAGCAGGGCATGACCAGCAAGTGGATGGGCACATTCTGGACCATGGACAGCTCCACCGTGATGAAGATGGGCGAGGCCGCCGACGGCTTCATGGGCGTGATGCCCTACCGCTACTACTACGACACCGAGAAGGCGCCCATGCTGGACAAGATCCGCGCCATGCGCCCCGAGTACCAGAGCACGGCCTATGTGCAGGGCTTTCTCGCCGCGATGCTGTTCACCGAATCGGCCAAGCGCTGCCTGGATGCCGGCAAGCCGCTCGATGGCAAGAACCTCAAGGCTGCGCTCAACAGCATCAAGGACTTCGACACCGGCGGCCTGATCGGCGTGCCCATCACCATCAGCGGCAACTCCATCCCGGTGGGGCGCGTCTATCGTGCCGACATGAAGGCGCAGAAAATGGTCGCGGCTTCGGACTGGATAAAACTCTGAAGTCCCGGCCATGACCCAGCAAGCCACGGCAGCCCCTGTCCTCGAAGTCAACAACATCGAGGTCATCTACAACCAGGTCGTGCAGGCCCTGCGCGGCCTGTCGCTGGCCGTGCCGCGCGGGCAGATCGTGGCGCTGCTGGGCAGCAACGGGGCGGGCAAGTCCACCACGCTCAAGGCCGTCTCGGGCCTGCTCGCGCTCGAAGACGGCACGGTGGAGTCGGGCAGCATCCGCTTCAACGGCCAGCCCACGGCAGGCCTGGCGCCGCAGCAACTGGTGCGCAGCGGCCTCTCGCACGTGATGGAGGGCCGCCGCGTGTTCGAGGACCTCACCGTCGAAGAGAACCTCGTGGCCGCCACCTATGCGCTCACGGGCCGCGCCGATGCGAAGCCCGATTTCGACAGCGTCTACAGCTACTTCCCGCGCCTGCACGAGCGCCGCAAGGGCCTGGCCGGGTATCTCTCGGGCGGCGAGCAGCAGATGCTGGCCATCGGCCGCGCGCTCATCGCCCAGCCCCAGTTGATCCTGCTCGACGAGCCCTCGCTGGGCCTGTCACCGAAGCTGGTGGAAGACATCTTCACCATCATCGCGCGCATCAACGCCGAGCGCGGCACCTCCATGCTGCTGGTGGAGCAGAACGCCACCGTGGCACTCGCGGTCGCCCACCAGGGCTACATCATGGAGAACGGCAAGATCGTGATCGACGGCACGGCAGAGCGCCTGGCCAACGACCCCGACGTGCGCGAGTTCTACCTGGGCACGGGGGGTGGTGGCGAAGCAAAAAGCTTCAAGGACATCAAGCACTACAAGCGCCGCAAGAGATGGCTGTCATGAACCTCCCCGAACTCACCCTGCCCCAGATGCTGCGCGAGCGCGCGCGAGCCGAACCGGGCCGCGTGGCCATCCGGCAAAAGGACTTCGGCATCTGGAAGCCCTTCACCTGGGCCCGCTACCACGAGCGCGCCTGCCACTTCGGCCTGGGCCTGCGCGCGCTCGGCCTGCCGGCGGGCGGGCATGTGGGCGTGATTTCCGAGAACCGCATCGAATGGGTGCTGGCGCAGATGGGCGCGGGCCTGGTCGGTGCGGTCACCGTGGGCGTCTACCCCACCAGCCCCAGCAACGAGGTGGCCTACGTGGTCGGCCATGCCGACATCGAGGTCATGGTCTGCGAAGACCAGGAGCAGACCGACAAGCTGCTCGCCGCCCTGCCCGAGCTGCCGCGCCTGAAAAAGATCATCGTCATCGAGACCAAGGGCCTGCGCAGTTTCGCGCCCGAGGTGCGCGCGCTGATCACCACCTTTGCCGAGGTGGAGGCGCTGGGCGCCGCAGCGGGATCGCAAGCGCTGGTGGACGATGCGCTCGCGCGCCAGGCGCTCGACGACGTGGGCCTCATGATCTACACCTCGGGCTCCACCGGCAAGCCCAAGGGCGCGATGATCAGCTACCGCAACATCCGCGGCGTGGTGCCCGGCATCGTCGACCGGCTGCAGCTCGACGCGGCCACCACGCACCTGTCCTACCTGCCGCTGTGCCACGTGGCCGAGCAGATGCTCACCAGCTTCGTGCCGGTGTACATCGGCTCGCAGGTGAACTTCGGCGAGTCCATCCGCACCGTGCAGGAAGACCTGCGCGAGGTGGCGCCCACCATGTTCCTGGGCGTGCCGCGCATCTGGGAGAAGATGCACGCCGCCATCCACATCAAGCTGCAGGAGACCGGGGGCCTGCGCCGCCGGCTGTTCCACCGTGCGGTCGCCGCCTGCCAGCCGCTGGCCGAGAAGCCGCGCAGCGCCTGGAGCCTGGGCGAGCGCCTGGCCTTCGCCGCCAGCTACTGGCTGGTGTTCCGCGCGCTGCAGAACTTCATCGGCCTGCGCGAGGCGCGCGTGGCGCTCACCGGGGCCGCGCCCATACCGCCCGACGTGGTGCGCTTCTTTCGCGTGCTCGGCCTGCCGCTGGTGGAGGTCTACGGCCTGACCGAATCCACCGGCATGGTCACGGGCCACCGGCTGGACAACGTGGTGGTCGGCACCGTGGGCGTGCCCATCCTGGGCGTGGAGCACCGCATGGCCGACAACGGCGAGCTGCAGCTGCGCGGCGACATGGTGTTCGCGGGCTACTACAAGAACCCCGAGGCCACGGCCGCGAGCATCATCGATGGCTGGCTGCACACCGGCGACGTGGTGCGCGAGGAGCAGGGCCAGATCAAGATCGTGGACCGGCTCAAGGACATCATGATCACCGCCGGCGGCAAGAACCTCACGCCCTCGGAGATCGAGAACACCATGAAGGGCAGCCCCTTCATCAAGGAATGCATCATCGTCGCCGAGGGCCGCAAGTTCGTGGGTGCGCTGGTGATGATCGACTACGAGACCGTGGGCAAGTGGGCCGAGGCCCGGCGCCTGGCGTTCACGCATTTCCGCTCGCTGGTGGAAATGCCCGAGGTGCGCGAGCTCATCGACGCCGAGATCCGCCGGGGCAACGAGCGCCTGGCCCAGGTCTCGCAGATCCGCCAGTTCCACCTGCTCACCAAGGAGCTGGACCACGACGACGGCGAGGTCACCGCCACCATGAAGGTGCGCCGCTCGAGCATCTACAAGACCTACGCTGCCGAGATCGAGGCGCTGTACCGGTAGAGAGAAGAAAAAAGGCAGGTCGCGCAGGGCCGTTGCGGGTTTCGTTTGCCATCCTGCTCTCAGCAATGCTATCAATATAGAAGCGTCTTGCGCTTATTCAGCAAGCGCTGGAAGGTATTTTGACCATGAACTCGTCTACCACCGTGCAAGCACCGCCCGCACAACCCCCCCTGCTGCTCGAACGAGATGGCCCCATCGCCACCCTGCGCTTCAACCGTCCCGAGGCACTCAACGCCATCGATGTGCCCATGGCGCAGGCCTTTCTCGCCAGCGTGCAAGCCATTGCCGCCGACCCCACGGTGCGCGCCGTGGTGCTGCGCGGCAACGGCAAGGGCTTCATGGCCGGGGGTGATCTGGCCACGCTGCGGGCCACGCCCGTGCAGGGCGCCATCGACATCCTCACGCCGCTGAACCAGGCCCTGCCGCTGCTGGCGCAGATGAACGCCCCCGTCATCGCCCAGGTGCACGGCGTGGCCGCGGGCGCGGGCCTGAGCCTGCTGCTGATGGCCGACTATGTGCTCGTGGCAGAGGGCACGCGCTTCAACCTGGCCTACATCAACCTGGGCACCAGCTGCGACGTGGGTGCCTCCTGGGCGCTGCCGCGCCTGGTGGGCATGCGCCAGGCGCTGGAGATCGCGCTGCTGGGCGAGGCCTTCACCGCCGAGGATGCGCTGCGCCTCGGCCTGGTCAACCGCGTGGTGCCCGCTGCCGACCTGGACGCGGCCACAGCCGCCCTGGCAGCACGCTTTGCGAGCGGCCCCACGCTGGCCTACGGCGCCATGAAGCGGCTCATGCGCGATTCGCTGGACCGCAGCCTGACCGAGCAACTGGCGGCGGAGCGAGATGCCTTTGTGCACTGCGCCGGCACACAGGACTTTCGCACGGGGGTGGAGTCCTTTCGCCAACGCCAAAACCCGCATTTTTCAGGCCGATAAAGCACACCTGCACGGCTACCAGCACCCCCGCCCCAGCGACTCCAAGCCCTTAAATGGGGGTAGGCATGAAGCCATCACGTCAACAAGGCAAGCTGCTGTTCAAAATCCTCGGCGTCCTCGCCGGAATCGTGTTCATCGTCTTTGGAATGCAGGAACGGTCCGAGCTTTACAGAACCCTCAAAAACGGCAAACACGCCGTGGTCGAGCCTATCGCACAGTACTCGGAATTCAAGAAAAGTGGTTCATCCACCTACACCGCCGAGTTCCGCTTCAAGACCGAAAACGGCCAGCAGATGGTCGTCAAACACAGCTTGCCAGAAGAGGTGCTGGCCGAGTTCAAGGCCAACCGCCCCGTGGAGATCGCCTACACGCCCAGCGACCCGAGCAACTTTGTGTTTGTGAAGCAGGCGTCTTCATGGACGCTGGTGCTGATGGGTGGCGCGCTGGGCGTGGCGGCGCTGATACTGCTCTGACACACGGCCAGGAGTTGCTCCTAAAACGGCGCCGACTCGGGGTCCGTATCCACGGGCACATCCTTGGGTCCTGTCACCACGCCGCCACCTGCACTTTTGCGCGCAGGGGCTGAAGCGGCGGCGGGCGGCGCTTTGGGCACCCCTGGCGCGGCCGAGCCCTCGGGCACCACCGCCTGGGCCGCGCCGGCCACCCCACTCTCCGCCTCCCCCCCCAGCGCCTCGATCAGGTCCGGAATCAGCTTGACCAGCTCGCCCGTGGCGATCGCCACGTCGGTGTCAAAGCCACCGTCATCGGCCTTGGTGCCTTCGAACACCGTGTCCAGGAACGAGACCTTCTTGATCTGCAGCCCCTCGGTGAGCATGAAGCTCACGCGGTCGTCCCAGGTGAGTGCGAGCTTGGTGGGCAGCTTGCCGGCGTCGATGTGGGCCTGCACCTCTTCGATGTCCAGCGGGTGGCGGGCATAGCGCACCACGGCCTTTTCCTCGGTGGCGCTCTTGAGCTCGCATTCGCGGTCCACGGTGAAGCCCACGGGCGGCTCTTGTTCCTTGAGCCAGTGGGACATGGCCGCTTGCGGGCTGGTCTGGGTGTTGATGAGCGACACCGACAGGCCGGGCAGCGATTCGACCAGCAGCGTGACGACTTCGTCCGCACGGCCCTGGCTGGAGGTGTCCAGCACCAGCAGGCGCGATGCCGTATCGATCCACACCCACATGGAACCCTGCTTGGTGAACGCCATGGGCAGCAGGTCCAGCTTGGCCTCGTCCTTGAGTTCCTTGCTTTCCTTCTTGCCAGGCTTGCGGCCGGTTTCCTGCTCGATGCGTTCTGCCTTTTCCTTCACGCGGCGTGCCAGCACGCTGCCGGGCAGCACCTTGGACTCGACCATGAAGCGCAGGATCCACTGGCCCCCGACCGACTCGGCCAGCGGGCCGTGCTGTTCGCCACGCGGCGGCACCCAGCCCAGGGACTTTTCCTGCGTGGCGCCGCATTCGATGAAGGGCGCCTTGGCCAGGGCCTCTTCCACTTGTGTCAATTCGACCTGCCATTGCGGCGCAATGCGGTACACGATCATGTTCTTGAACACGGAAAACCTTTTCTTTTCTGGGACGGAATGCGCCATTGTCGGTGGTTCTGCGGGAGAGGTTTCCTGCCGTCCATCCCTGGCGGTCCGCGCACCCGCGAGCGGATGAACAGGCACGATCACAGCCGGCAGACGCCGTGGAACGGGCCTTGCCGTGCCACTGGCGCCGTCCCCCTTCACGAGACATGCGCGGGGTGTTTCTTTTGGAAACTTTACACAGCCTCACCCAACCGGTATGGCGGCGATACATGTGGGGCGGACACTGGCCCTCAATCGCCGGAACGGTCGTCCTGGCGAGTTCCCAACCCTGTGAAAGGACTCACACCATGGTTTTCAGATTCCAACACCGCCTGGCCGCCACCGCTGTTCTCGCTGCACTGGCCCTGCCGGTCCTGGCCCAGCAACCTCCAGCCGCCCCGCCTGCAGCGGGTGCCAACGCAACCACCGAAGGCCGCCACAAGGCAGGGGGTGACCGCCACGAGCACCATGCGCGCCACCAGGCCCAAATGGCCAAGCGCATGGCCGCCCTGAAGGACCAGCTCAAGCTGAGCGCCGCCCAGGAACCCGCCTGGACGGCCTTCAGCACCGCGATGCAGCCCGGGGAACGCACCGCCCGCCTGGACCGCAAGGACATGGACAAGCTCACCACGCCCGAACGCATCGACCGCATGCGGGCCCTGCGCGCCCAGCACGCCGCCGAGGCCGACCGCCGGGGCGAGGCCACCAAGACCTTCTACGCCGCCCTGACGCCAGACCAGCAGAAGACCTTCGATGCGCAGGCGCACCGCGGCCACCAGCGCATGCGCGACCACCACCACGGCGGCGGCGGCATGCGCGGCGGCGAGGGCCATCCATCGCCCGCCGCACCGGCGAAGTAACGCCCCACCCAACCCCCACCGCCCCCGCACGCCCTGCGGGGCGGCGGCCCTGGGGACGGGTCTCCGGCGTGCAGCCGGCGCTGCCTTTTACTTTTTCTTCCCGTGCTCCCCAAGCCCGGGGTCCTGACTGGACCCCGGGCTTTGTGCTTTGCGGCCACGCAGGCGGTCGCCTTGGACGGCGTTTGTGGATAACCCTGGGGGCAGTTGCGGCACAACTTGCTGGTTATCCACAGAAGAAGGCGCTGCGCCGAAGTTGTTGTCTGTGAGCCCCGGACTTTGCGCAGCCCGCCGCACAGAGTTTGCGGCCACGCAACCCCGCGCCAGCATTGGAAAAAAACCCCTTGTCCACAAAAAATGGGGTGCTCTACTACTACTGCTATTTATATATAGAACCATAAAAGAATAACCAGAACCTCTTTTTCGTGCCCCCCAACGCCCGTGGAGCCGAGCCCCCGGCACCACTCCACACGGCGGCTCGCGATGAAGCGGCCGGCGCCGAAAAGGCCGACGCGGAGCGGACAGGGCTCCGCGCCAGCCCGCAGGTTCCTTACCGCCACCGCCTGGGGGCCTTTATATTTCTCATTTGCTATCAATTGAGTAGCTGTTGGCGCTTCCTCCATCAGCGCTTCATGCCATTTCAATGCCAATCCTCTCTGTGGGAATGTTCAGTGCGTAAAACTGGGGATAGTTTTGGCACAACCGCCTGGTTATCCACAGAAAAAGGCCGTGGCCGTGTTTTGTCCCCTTTCGCGCGACAGCGGAAAGAGGGATCGGTGCACAGGGTTGGGCGGCGTGCAAGTGCGCGCCACGGCGAGGGAAAAGGCAGTTGTCCACATCCTGGGCCGCCTTCTACTACTACGACTATGTATTTATAGAAAACATAAGAAGAAGACAGGGGAGAACTTCCCGCGCCGGGCATGCGGTGCCGCGGCAACACCTTGTGGGGCCTTGCGGACGGACCGGTGCACGCAAAGGAGGGCGAACGCAGGGACGCGGCGATCCGCCGCGGGTGGGGACTGAATCCCGAAGACGGGCCGGCGGAAGCTCGCTACGCGGCGCAGGACCGCAGGAAGGCCCCCAGAACGTCCGCGGAGAGGGGTCGGCTGAAGAGGTAGCCCTGGTAGTGCAGGCAGCCCGCGCGGGCCAGCAGCTCGCGTTGCTCGGGGGTTTCCACCCCTTCGGCGATGACTTCCAGGCCCAGGCTGCGCGACAGGCCGATGATGGTGTCCACGATGGCCGCGTCGTTGGGGTCGGTCAGCAGGTCGCGCACAAAGCTCTGGTCGATCTTGAGCTGGTCCAGCGGCATGCGCTTCAGATAGCTCAGGCTGGAATAGCCGGTGCCGAAGTCGTCCAGCGAGAAGCCCACGCCATAGGAGCGCAGCGCGGCCATCGTGGCGATGGTGGTTTCCATGTCTTCCACCAGCAGGCTTTCGGTCAGCTCCAGCTTGAGCAGATGCGCCGGCGCGCCGGTGATGGCCAGCACGCGGGCCACGTCGTCCACGAAGCTGGCGTGGCGGAACTGGCGCGAGCTCACGTTCACCGCCATGGTCAGGTGGGCCAGGGCCGGGTCGTCCTGCCAGCTGGCCAGCAGCTTGCAGGCCGTGTGCAGCACCCAGCGGCCCAGGGGCAGGATGAGGCCCGTCTCCTCGGCCAGCGGGATGAACTGCGCGGGCGGCACCATGCCGCGCTGCGGGTGGGCCCAGCGCACGAGCGCCTCCACCCCCACGCAGCGGCCGGACAGGTGCATCTGCGGCTGGAAGTGCAGCAGGAATTCCTCCTGCGCGAGCGCGGCGCGCAGGTCGGTCTCCAGCCCGGCGCGGGCGGTCACCACGGCCTGCATGTCGGGGTCGAAGAAGCGCAGCGTGTTGCGCCCCGCCGTCTTGGCCTGGTACATGGCCAGGTCCGCCTGCTTGAGCAGCTCGCCCACGCTGGTCTGCTCGCCCGTGAACGGCGCGATGCCGATGCTGGGCGTGCTGCGGTACTGGTACCCTGCCAGCGCGTAGGGCACAGCCAGCATGGTGAGGATCTTCTCGCCCACGCTGCGCGCGTGCAGGGCCAGTTCGTGTGGCCTGGGGCTGAGCTCCTCGAGCATCACCACGAACTCGTCGCCGCCCAGCCGGGCCACCGTGTCCACGCTGCGCACGCAGGTGTTCAGGCGCTGCGCCACCTGTTGCAGCAGCAGGTCGCCCTGGTCGTGGCCCAGGGTGTCGTTCAGGGTCTTGAAGTTGTCCAGGTCGATGAACAGCAGCGCCCCGCCCTGCAGGCGCCGGTGGGCGTTGGCCAGCGCATGGCCCATGCGGTCCATCAGCAGCATGCGGTTGGGCAGGCCGGTGAGCGCGTCGTAGAACGCCAGGCGCTGGATCTCGCGCTCGTTGGCCTTGCGCTGGCGGATGTCGGTGTTGATGGCCAGGATGGACTGTGGCTGGCCGCTGTCGCCGCGCACCAGGGTCCAGCGGCCCTCGACCTCGATGGTGCTGCCGTCGCGGTGGCGCTGCACGATCTCGCCCGTCCACTCGCCCTGCTCCAGCACCGTGCGCGTGGCGTGGCGGAAATGGGTGGGGTCGTCGTAGAGCAGCGTTTCGATGGACTGGCCCAGCGCCTGCAGCTGCGACCAGCCATACAGGCGCTCGGCGCTTTTGTTCCAGAAGATGATGCGGTGCTCCAGGTCGCGCACCAGGATCGCGTCCTGCGCCTTGTCCAGCAGCGAGGCCTGGTGGCGGATGCGGGCATCCGCCAGCTGCCGGTCGATCTCGGACGAGGCGCGCGCGGCAAAGATCTGCAGCGTGGAGGTGATGAAGTCCGTCTCGGCGATGGGCTGGCGGAACAGCACGAACACGATGCCCACCACCTCGCCATCGGCATTGCACAGCTGCTGGCCCGCATAGCCCTGCGCGCCCACATGGCGCAGCATGGGCGCCTCGGGGTGCAGCTGCTGCACCTTCTCGGTCACCACATACGCGCGCTGCGACAGCAGCATGAGGCTGGGCGTGCCTTCCAGGGTGTATTCGTCGTTGGGCAGCATCTGGCCATCGAGCACCGCCGCGAGCGTGACCACCCGCGGGGCCCGCCCCTCCACCGGTGGCAGCAGCCGCACCACGCAGCCGCCCTGGGCCCCCAGCGCATCGGCCATGTTGCGCACCAGCTGCACGAAAAACTCCGTGCCCGTGCTCGCCGACACGGCGGCCGCCACCTTGAGCACCGAGGCCTGCAGCCGCTGCTGCGCCTTCTGCGCGCGCAGGCTGGTGATGCCAAAGGCCAGGTCGTTGGAGAGCTCCTGCAGCAGGGCCGCCTCTTCGGGGCTGATCTGCAGGATGTCCGGCGCGTACAGGTACAGCAGGCCGAAGGTGCGGTCGCGGTCGCGCAGCGGCAGGCAGATCACGCCGTGAAAGCCGTTGTCCAGCATGCGCTCGGTCCAGTCGGCAAAATCGCCCTCGGCGCGGATGTCCTGCACGATCACCGGCTTGCCCGAGCGCACGGCCATGCCCGCGGGACCCCGGCCGTAGCGGTCCTCGGCCGACCAGGACAGGTGCAGGTTCTCCAGGTAGTTCTGGTTGTGGCCCGCGTGGGCCACGGGCTGGATGGACTTGCGTTCGTCGTCCAGCGCGAAGCCCACCCATCCCATGCGGTAGCCGCCGATGTCCACGGCGATGTGGCAGATCGCCTGCAGCAGCGCGGTCTCGGACGTGGCGCGCACGAGGGTTTCGTTGCAGGCGCTCAAGAGGCGCTGCGCGCGGCCCATGCGGGCCAGTTCGCGTTCGGTGCGCAGGCGCTCGGTCACGTCGGTGGCCAGCACCTGGCGCGCGGGGCGGCCGTTGAAGCTGATGCTGCCCGCCGTGATTTCCACGTCCATGAACGTGCCGTCCTTCTTGACGTGGCGGCTGATGACCGGCTTGTTGCGCTGGTCCATCGCAATCGCGTTGATGGTGGCCCGGATGCTGGCGCGGCGCTCCGCCGGCCACAGGTCCGTCATGTCCATCCCCAGCAGCTCGGCTTCGGCATAGCCGTAGTGCGTCTCCATCGACTGGTTCACGGCCTGCAGGCGCAGCGTTTCCCTGTCGTACACCCACATCGGATGGGGGTGCTCGTCGAACAGCATGCGGTACTGCTGCTCCGATGCCCGCAGCTGCCCCGCCACATGCCGCAGCTGCACCATCGCGCCCAGGGATTCGGTGAGGATCTCCAGGTGCGCGACGTCGCGCCGCGAAAACGCGTGGGCCTTGTCCGAAACGACCTTGAGCGAGCCCACCACGCCCTCGGCGGTGCGCAGCGGCACCGCCATCACGGAGCGCACGCCGTGCCGGTGGGGCAGCGAAACCATGTCCCAGCCCTCGGCCTCGGTGTCATTGCACACCACGGTGCGCCCTTCGCGCAGGGCGGGCCACAGCAGGCTCTGGTCGGCCGCCAGCATGTGGCCCACGGGCCGCACGTGGTCGCCCGCCGATGCCTGCGCCACCAGCTGGCGGCCCTGCAACAGCTCCACCAGCGCCCCGCGCGCCAGCGTCTGGCGCAGCACGGTGTCGGCCACGAGCTGGAGCACCTCGGGCAGGGGCATGTCCAGCGACGAGATGCGCTGCTGCACCTGCAGCAGCTCCGCATGGTTCTGCGCATCGCGCTGGGCATCGAGTTCGGTCAGCTTCTGCGCGCTGATGTCGGTCATGCCGCCCACCATGCGCACGGCCTTGCCTTCGGCGTCGCGGATCAGGAAGCCCCGGTCCAGCACCCAGGCATAGCTGCCGTCCTGGCGCCGGAAGCGGTATTCGGCGGACCAGTGGTTGTCCGTGCCGCCAATGGCCGCGTGGAGGCCCCGGAGGATTTCCTCGCTGTCTTCTGGATGCAGCCGTAGCGTCCACGAGGTGCTGTCGGGCGGCAGCTGGTCGAGCGGCACGCCGAACAGGTTCTGCATGCCTTCGTTCCACCACATGAGGTCGGTGTCCAGGTTCCAGTCCCAGACGGCATCGGCCGTGGCGCGCGAGACGAGGTGAAAGCGCTCCTCGCTTTCACGGCGCGCCTCCTGGGCCAGGTGCTGGGCCGTGATGTCCTGGAAGGCCCCCTGGATGCGGACGATGCGTCCCCCGGCATCGCGCGCCGCCTGCCCGGCGGTGCGCACCCAGAAGCGCCTGCCGCCCGGCATGTCCACCTCGGCTTCCACGTCAAAGGGCGTGCCGTGGTGCCGGCAGTCATCGAACGCCTTTTGCATCTGCGGCCGGTAGGGCGGCGTGTACAGCTGCAGGACCTGCGCCAGCTCGCCCACGCGGTGGTGGAGCCCATAGGCGGCCGCGATCTCCTGCGACCACACGAGCTGCATCCCGGGCAGTTCGACCGTCCAGCCGCCCACGCGGGCGATCCGCCCCGCCACGCGCTGTGCCTCGCCCTGCGCGACCATCTCGGCATGCATCTGGTCGCGCTCCCGCACGAGCTGGGCCAGCAGCCTTTTCTGGCGGCGCAGCTCCAGCTGCACCATGGCCTGGCCCGCGAGGATCGTGAGGCCCTCGATCTGCCCTTCCTCCAGCGTGCGGGGCACGGTGTCCACCACCGCGAGGGTGCCCAGGGTGAACCCCTCGGGCGTCACCAGCGGCACGCAGGCGTAGAAGCGGACATGGGGTTCGCCCAGCACCAGGGGATTGCTGGCGAACACGGGGTGGAGCGTGACGTCGGGCACCACCACCGGTTCGCGGCCGCCGTCCAGTGCCTGGGCACAGAACGCGATGGCGCGCTCGGTCTGCTGGAAGGGGATGCCGACAGCCGCCTTGAACCACTGGCGCTCGCTGTCGAGAAAATTGACCACGGCGATGGGGCAGCCGCACACCCGTGCGGCCAGCGTGGCCAGCTGGTCGAAGCCTTCTTCCGCGGGGGTGTCGAGGATCGCGTAGGACTGCAGTGCCGTGAGCCGCGCTGCCTCTTCGGGTGCGTGGGCTGGCGGCATGGTCAGGCCGCTGTGGCGTTGGCTGTGCCCGCTGGCGCGCACCCCAGTTCCAGCGCCCGGGGGGCCTGGAGCTTGTTGCGCAAGAACTGGAACAGCGTCGTCGTCAAAGGGGTCGGGCGGCAAGAAAAGAACCGGACGGGGTGCGGGCAGAAGAAGCACGCGCTCGCGCTGCCCCCTGAAACGTGAATCCTACACCGCAGAGCGCCGGACCGAGCGGTCACCACCATGCGGGTTTGCCCCAGAACGCCGCCAGTCGCCCCGGCAACCTTCGCGCAGCGCCATGCTTGCTAGGCTGCGTGCCATGCAGATATCCGAACTCGCGCAACGCACCTCGGTTTCCGTCCACGCCCTGCGCCACTATGAGCGGCTGGGGCTCCTGCAGCCGCGCCGGCGGGCCAATGGCTACCGCGACTATCCACCGCGCATGCAGCGCGAGGTCGTGTTCATCGCCATGTCGCGCCAGCTTGGCTTCACCCTGCCGCAGATCGCCCTGCGCCTGGGCGCCTACCGGGCAGGCACCCTGCGCACCGAGACCATGGTGCAGGCCCTGCAGGAGCGCGCGCAGGCGCTGGACGAGCAGATCGATGCGCTGCGGGCCCAGAAGCAGCGCGTGCTGGAGCACCAGGCCTGGCTGCAGGCGCAGCAGGCAAGGCCGCGTGCCGCCGCGTCGGCGCCACCGGCGCCCTGGCCGCGCGTGCGGCCCCCCGCCACGCCACCCCCATCGGCCCGCACCCGTCCATCCACCACCTCCGCAA
Organism: Acidovorax sp. GW823-FHT01C06; assembly: GCF_058798375.1. Classification (NCBI taxonomy): domain Bacteria; kingdom Pseudomonadati; phylum Pseudomonadota; class Betaproteobacteria; order Burkholderiales; family Comamonadaceae; genus Acidovorax; species Acidovorax sp. GW823-FHT01C06. The sequence goes on along the minus strand of NZ_JBXAKN010000009.1, from coordinate 135,182 downwards.
GGAAAGCACCATGACCTCTTTGTCCGCACATTCCGCCGCCGCGCCCATGGACCATCTTCGATCCCTGGTGCTGGCCATGCCCATGGCGCGCACGCTGGGCCTGCGCTTCGTGCGCGCCGAGCCGGGCGCGGTGGAGGTGGAGATTCCGGTGAGCGACGCCTTCTGCTTTCGCCCCGGCCAGTTGCAGGCCACCGCCGTGTTTGCCGTGGCCGACTTCGCCGCCGTGGGCGCGGCCGGCAGCGTGCTGCCGCCGGGCTGGGTGAATGCCACGGTGGACGCCACCGTGAAACTCGTGGCCCCCGCACGGGGCGTGTGCCTGCGGGCGCGCGGGCGCGTCATCGACGCGGCGCGGCTGCTCACGGTGTGCGCGTCCGATGTGTTCGCTGTGGATGCGGATGGCAAGGAAACGCTGTGCGCCACGCTGCTGGCCACGGCCCGCAACATCGACGCCACCGTGGCGCCACGGTAGCTGCCGTGGCCCGCTGCAGAGAGAGCGCCGGGCCGGCGGGTCGGTCAGGCGCGTGCGCGCCGCGCGCGCACGGCGGCGGCCAGGCCTTCCAGCACCGGCACCGTCTGCGCGAAGCTGATGCAGGCATCGGTCACCGACACGCCGGGCGCGAGCGGCTGGCCGGGCACGATGTCCTGGCGGCCTTCCTGCAGGTGGCTCTCGATCATGAGGCCGGTGATGCGCCGGTCGCCCGCGGCGATCTGCCGGGCGACGTCGTCCGCCACGGTGATCTGGCGCTGGTGCTGCTTGCTGCTGTTGGCATGGCTCACGTCGATCATCACCTGCTCGCGCAGGCCCGCCGCCTGGAGCATGGCACAGGCGGCATCCACATCGGCCGCGCTGTAGTTGGGCTGCTTGCCGCCGCGCAGGATCACGTGGCAGTCCTGGTTGCCGCGCGTCTCGAAGATCGCGGCCTGGCCCATCTTGGTCATGCCCATGAAGGCGTGCGACGCCTGCGCGGCCTGGATGGCGTCGCTGGCCACCTTCACGCCGCCGTCGGTGCCGTTCTTGAAGCCCACGGGGCACGAGAGGCCGCTGGCCAGCTGGCGGTGGCTCTGGCTCTCGGTGGTGCGCGCGCCGATGGCGCCCCAGCTCACCAGGTCGCTGATGAACTGCGGCGAGAGCAGGTCCAGGAACTCGGTGCCCACCGGCAGGCCCGTGGCCAGCACGTCCAGCAGCAGCTGGCGCGCCAGCTCCAGCCCCTCGTTGATGGCGAAGCTGCCATCCAGGCGGGGGTCGTTGATGTAGCCCTTCCAGCCCACGGTGGTGCGGGGTTTTTCAAAGTAGACGCGCATCACGATCAGCAGGTCGGCCTGCAGCGCGTCGGCCTGGATCTTCAGCTGGCGCGCGTAGTCCATCGCCTGGTCGTGGTCGTGGATGGAGCAGGGGCCCACCACCACGATGAGCCGGTCGTCCTGGCCGTGCAGCACGCGCGAGATGGCGGCACGGCTGGTTTCCACCAGGGTCTGCGCGGCGTCGGGCGTAGGCAGCCACTCCTGCAGCAGCGCAGGCGTGATGAGCGGGCGCACGGCCTTGATGCGCGTGTCGTCGATGCGTGTCGTGTCGTGGGTGGAGATCGGGGTGGCGGAGCGGTGTGCGTGGGTCATGGTGGCCCCGATTGTCGCGCGGGCGGGGCCATCGGCTGGCCGACGATGTGGTCACACTGCCTGCAACTGGCGCGTCCCGGGCGAGGGACGCCGAGCAAGGGCCGCCCCGCAGCAAGGGCGTCGTCCCCCTCAGGGGGAGCCGCTACGGCCGCCGGAACGCCGCATTCTGCCGCGACCAGTGCCGCGACTGCAGCTGGTCGAGCCGCACCGTGCCGCCGGTGGACGGCGCGTGCACGAAGCGCCCTTCCCCCACGTAGATGCCCGCATGGTTGGGCTGGCGGCCCGTGCCGAACACCACGAGGTCTCCGGCGCGCAGCTCGCTGCCGTCGATGGGGTAGCCCCAGCTGTTGAGCTGCGCCACCGTGCGGGGCGGCGGGGTGCCCACCTGGTTGCGGTACACATAGCCGATCAGCCCGCTGCAATCAAAGCCCGCATCGGGCGTGTTGCCGCCGTAGCGGTACGGCGTGCCCACCAGGCCGAGCGCGTGGATGGCGATGTCGTGCGCCTGCTCCGCGGTCAGGGGTGGGGTGGTGCGTACCGGGGCTGACGAAGAAGGCGACGGGGGCCGCGAGGTGCCGCAGCCGCCCAGCGCCAGCAGGGCGGCGGTGCAGGCGGCCAAGGCCAGTCTGTGAAAAACAACGCGCATGGCCCGAAGGGTAACGGATAGGCCCCGGCGCCTGCGCGGACTCCGCCCATGGCCTGGGGCTATTGGCCAAAAATGCCGCCAGCGCTTGGTGGAAAAGCGCTGGCAGCTATCTTTTTTACAACAGCGGCGGGGTCACACCGCCGCCGTCGCGGCCACGCCCTGGCGCCGCTCTGCCAGCCGGTTGGCCACGCTCACGATGGCCAACACCGACGCCGTCACGATGTTGTGGCTCATGCCCGCGCCGAAGGTGGAGCCGGCCACGCCCTCCATCGCGGCCTCCACGATGGCCAGCGCCTGGGCGTGGGCCCCCGTGCCGGTGGCGCGCTCTTCGTAGTGGTCCACGCGCAGCGGCAGGCCCAGCGCATCCACCGTGGCCGCGATCGGCCCGTTGCCCTGGCCGCGCAAATGCTGGCGCATGCCGTCGATGGTGACGTCGAGCTCGATGCCCTGCCCGTCTTCATCGAGCCGGTGGCTGTGGCAGATGATGGCCGCCCGGGCCGGGGCGCGCAGGTAGGTGGCCTGGAACAGGTCCCACAGTGCCTCGCCGCTCATCTCGCCTTCGCTCGCGTCCGTCTGGCGCTGCACCACGGCGCTGAATTCGACCTGCATGCGGCGCGGCATCACCACGCCGTGTTCGCGCTCCAACAAGAACGCGATGCCGCCCTTGCCCGACTGGCTGTTCACGCGGATCACGCTGTCGTACGTGCGGCCCAGGTCCGCGGGGTCGATGGGCAAGTACGGCACTTCCCACAGCGCGTTCGGGTCCTGCGCCGCAAAGCCCTTCTTGATCGCATCCTGGTGCGAGCCCGAGAACGCGGTGAACACCAGGTCGCCCGCGTAGGGGTGGCGCGGGTGCACCGGCAGCGAGGTGCATTCCTCGGCGATGCGCGCCACCGAGGTGATGTCCGAGAAGTCGAGGTTCGGGTGCACGCCCTGCGTGTACATGTTGAGCGCCAAGGTCACGATGTCCACGTTGCCGCAGCGCTCGCCGTTGCCGAAGAGGCAGCCTTCCACACGGTCGGCACCGGCCATCATCGCGAGTTCCGCCGCGGCCACGCCGGTGCCGCGGTCGTTGTGCGGGTGCACCGAGAGTGTGATGTGCTCGCGGGGGGCGAGGCGCCGGTCCATCCATTCGATCTGGTCGGCGAACACGTTGGGCGTGGCGTTCTCCACCGTGGTGGGCAGGTTGATGATGATGGGGCGGCCGGGGCCGGCGTTCCAGGCCGCGATGGCCGTCTGACAGGCCTTGAGCGACACGTCGAGCTCGGTGGCGCTGAAGGTCTCGGGCGAGTACTGCAGCGTCCACGCTGTGGCGGGCTGCGCGTCGGTGAGCTGCTTGAGGTAGCCCACGTGGTGCGCGATGAGCTGCATCACCTGCGTCACGTTCATGCCGAACACGATGCGCCGCCAGGCAGGCGCCGTGGCGTTGTACAGGTGCACGATGGCGCGGGGTGCGCCCTTCACGGCCTCCACCGTGCGCGCTATCAGGTCCTCGCGCGACTGGGTCATGACCATGATGGTCACGTCAGCGGGGATGAGGTTTTCGTCGATGAGGCGGCGCACGAAGTCGAAGTCGGTCTGCGACGCGGCCGGAAAGCCGACCTCGATCTCCTTGAAGCCGATGCGCACCAGCTCCTGGAAGAGCTTCATCTTGCGCTCGCCGTTCATCGGCTCGAACAGCGCCTGGTTGCCGTCGCGCAGGTCGGTGGAGAGCCACACGGGCGCGCGGGTGATGCTGCGGGTGGGCCACTGGCGGTCGGTCAACGCGACCGGGGCGATGGGCTGGTATTTGGTGGCGGGCTTGGCAATCATGAGAGGCTCCACGAAGGGTGTGTGCGGTGCGCTGAAAAGAAGAATGCGCGGTGCACGGGTCAGACGAAATGAATGAAGAAAACAAAACGTGTGACATCCCCTGCAGCCCTTTGCGTGTGCAAAGGCTGGTTCGCGGGCCGGGGTCAGGGGGAGATCAGGTGTTGCGCTGAGCGGATCAGGCAACGGTGGCGAACGCAGGCAGACCCCGGCCAGGCACTAGTAGGCCTAGCGATAGGGTGGGTAGGAGCATGCTGCGTTGCATAGAGGCTTGAAGATAGCACAGGCTTGCTGCGCTGCGCAAGGTTTTGATGAAAAGTGCCGCCAGCGCTTGATGGATAAGCGCTGATAGCTATAAAAACAGTAGTAAAGGCTGCTGGTAGGATGGCGCCTTTCGCTTTGCCCCCCTCCCCTCTCGCTTCGCCAGGAGACCCTCTCATGCCCTACATGCTGCTCATCATGGAACCCCACGGCCAGCGGGCCGAGCGCGGGCTGGCGGGAGGCCAGGAGGCGTATGCCCGCATGCTGCGCTTTGGCGAGGGCCTGAAGGCCCGGGGCCTGCTGCGCGCCACCGAGTCGCTGGCGTCCACCGACCAGGCCGTGCGCCTGCAGGTGCGCGAAGGGCAGCCCCGGCTGGTGGATGGGCCGTTCGCCGAGACGAAGGAAATGGTGGGTGGCTTCTTCCTGCTCGACTGCGCCACGCGCGACGAGGCCGTGGCCATCGCCCGCGAATGCCCGGCCGCCGAATGGGCCACCATCGAGGTGCGCGAGGTGGCGCCGTGCTACCACGGGGCATCGTGACCTGGGTGGCTAGGCGCGGCGCGTGGTGCCTTCCTGCAGCAGTGCCTGAAACTGCTCCACCGGCATCGGCCGCGCAAACAGGTAGCCCTGCAGCACGTCGCAGCCCTGGTGCACCAGGTAGTCGGCCTGTTCCGGCGTTTCCACCCCTTCGGCCGTGATCTGCAGCCCCAGGCCATGGGCCAGGGCCACGATGGCGTTGACGATGGTGCGGCTGTGTTCGTGGCCGGGCAGGTCCTTGACGAAGCTGCGGTCGATCTTGAGGCGGCGCATCGGCAGCTGCCGCAGGTAGGCCAGCGACGAATAGCCGGTGCCGAAGTCGTCGATGGCCAGGTGGATGCCCAGCTGGCTCAGGCGGTGCAGGGTGTGCGCGCCCGCTTCCATGTTGTCCATGAGCACGGTTTCCGTGAGCTCGATCTCCAGCAGGTGGGCGGGCAGGCCTTCCTCGCGCAGGATGTCCATCACGCGTTCGAGGAACTGCGCATCGCCCAGCTGCCGCGCCGAGATGTTGACCGATACCCGCAGGGGCCCGCCGGCCTGCCACCGGGCGGCATCGCGGCAGGCGGTGCGCATCACCCAGTAGCCCAGCGGGACGATGAGGCCGCAGTCCTCCGCCACCATCACGGCCTCCAGCGGCGGGACATGGCCCAGCTCCGGGTGCGACCAGCGCAGCAGCGCCTCCGCGCCCACCAGCGCCTTGCCGGCGGCGGCGAACAGGGGCTGGTAGTGCAGCGCGATGCCCTCGCCCTGGTCGAGCGCGGCGCGCAGCGCATGCTCGATGGCCTGGCGGCGGACCACCGCCAGGTTCATCGACGCGTCAAACCGCACGCACCGGTTCTTGCCCATGTCCTTGGCCCGGTACATGGCCGTGTCGGCGTTGCTCACGAGGCTGTCCATGTCCGCCGCATCGTCTGGAAAGATGGCGATCCCGGCGCTGCAGGTCATGGTCACCTGCTGGCCCACTTCGGTGAAGGTGGGGCGAAAGACGCCCACGATGCGCTGGCCGTAGGTGATCAGTGCCGCGTCGTCCATGTCCAGCCGCAGGATCACGGCGAACTCGTCGCCGCCCAGGCGCGAGATCGCGTCGGCGGCGCGCACCACGGACTGCAGGCGCCGGGCCACCTGGCGCAGGAGGCCGTCCCCGGCCGCGTGCCCGAAGGTGTCGTTGAGGGTCTTGAAGTTGTCCAGGTCGATGTAGACCAGGGCGACGCGGGAGCCCAGGCCGCGCGCGCGCTCGATCTCGGCGGCCAGGCGTTCGTTGAACGCGTGCCGGTTTCCGGTGCCGGTGACCGCGTCGGTGTGGGCGAGCGTGTGCAGGCGGTTTTCGGCGTTGCGCACGGCCGCCTGGCTGCGCAGCACCATCGCGGCCGCCAGGGCCATCACGCACCCCGCGATCAGCAGCGCGCTGACGAAGCGGATGGCCAGGCGGGCGTACACCGCGCTCATGGACTTGCGAAAGTACAGCGTCCCCGACACCACGCCGCCCATCTCCACGGGCCGTGCGATCTCCAGCACGCGCAGCCCCGCGCGCTCGGCCACACCGGCCATGCCCGCGGCCGGCAGCGTGGCGGGAAAAGCCTGGTCCGCGTCGCGTGCGTAGTGGGCCAGCAGCAGGCCCTGCCGGTCGTAGACGTCCGCGCCCAGCACCATCGGCGACGCCTTCAGCGCCCCCAGCATCTCGCTGGCCGTGTGCGCATCCTGGAACATCACCGCGGCCGAGATGTTGTCGGCCACGATCGCCGCCTCCACCCGGCTGTCCTGCAGCATGGACTGCCGCGTGCTCCAGTAGTCCACGCCCGTGAGCGCCAGCACCACCGTCAGCAGCGCCAGGCCCGCGGCCAGGAGGCCGGTGGCCACGAGCCGCGACGACGGCAGGGGCTGCGCGGCCCCCGGCTCCTGCGCGGGGGCCTGCGGCATGGCGGGCGCCTTCGTTTTTTCCTGATTCTTCTTCGTCATCATCGTCATCATCTGGCCGCCCTGGCCAGCCGCAGCAGTCGGGAGCTCACGGACAGGCCCGCGCGCGCGGTGGCATCGGTGTTGATGGCGAACACGATGCGGTTCTTCTGCTGGCCGAGCGTGATCATGATGTCGGGGCTGCCTGCGGCGTCCTCATCGGCCACCGTCAGGATGCCGTGGGCGGGCGGCAGGGCTCGCAGCGCGCGCAGCACCGGCTCGATGTCGGCGCCGTGCAGGATGAGCACGCGGCAATGGCGCAGCTCGGCCAGTTCCAGCAGCCTCACACGGATGGGCCGCCCCTTGCGGGCGGGCTTGCCCTCCAGGGTCGTCAGGGCGCGCTTGAGCGGACTGAAGGGAGAGATGCACAGGGGCCAGTCGCCGTCGGTGGCCAGGTCGCTGTCGGGCCATTCGATGAACTGGATGAAGTTGAAGATGTAGGCGGCCTTGAGATCGGGTTCCTCCACGGGGTTGGTGGCATGCGCCAGGCCCCCCGCCCAGCACAGCACGCACAGCCCGGCCCACAGCAGGTTGCGCAGGCGCAGGGCGTGGGACATGGCTCAGAACCCGTAGGTGAGCTTGACGCGGTAGGTCCGTCCATCCTGCCGGATCGAGTCTTCGCGGATTTCGTAGGAGGCGGGGTCCGCGTGGCGGCGGTTGAAGACGTTGTACACGCCCACCGACACATCCACGTCCCCCAGGCGCTTCGTGTAGACGAGGTTGGCCAGGACGTGCGCAGGCAGGCGCGCGTTCGCGAGCGTCCTGCGCGCGCCCACGCCAATGGCCTCGACGGCATACTGCCCCGGCCTGCCCTGCCCCGGGGCCGCGAGCGCCAGCGTGTCCGACCACTGCAGCTTGAGCAGGTGCCGGGGGGAGTTGGTCAGCGTCTCGGGTGCGCCCGCGTCGCGCGCCTTCTGCCACCCGTAGGCCACGCGCAGGCGCGACCCTCCTTGCCAGCGCTGCTCCACCTCGGTCTCCATGCCATGCACGCGCACGCCCCGCGCGTTGCCGAACCTGAGCCTGTCCGGGATGCCCGCGTCCCCCAGCGAGATCAGGTCGGTCACCTCGGACCTGAACGCCGTCAACAGCATGCGCGTGGTGCCGGTGGGGGCGTGTTCCAGCGCCAACTCCGTGGTGCGCACCTTTTCGAGCCGCAGGCCCGCCAGATCGACGATGCCGCCGGGCAGGTCCACCCGGTAGTCGCGCTCGTAGGCGTTGGGCGGCCGGTAGGCCGTGCCATGCAGCAGCTTGACGGCCGTGGCCGGGTTCCACCAGTACACCAGGCCCAGCCGGGGGTGGAAGCTGCCGTCGCTGCCCGACTGCTTGCCCCACCGCAGGCCCGCGTGCAGGGTGAGCGTGGGCGCCAGCGCGAACTCGTCCTGGACATAGATGCCCAGCGCGTTCCCCGCGCGGCGGGTATCCAGGTATTGCACGGGCGGATCCACGTCGGCATTGAGCTGCCGGATGCGGGTGTCGCGCCGGTAGTCGACGCCCCACGCGAGCTTGTGGCGTGCAAGGGCCGTGCTCACCCACTGCCATTCCGTGCCCCACCATTGGCCGGTGCCCACGTCGCGGTTGAGCGTGGGCGGCGGATAGTCGTACGCGTAGTCGCCCACGAAGCGGTAGTGCCCGGCGTGGACGCGCCCGGTGAACGCGAGGGAGGGCTGCAGCTGGCTCGCATACTCGGCCGCGACGCGGGTGGTGGTGTCGATGGACCGCGAGCGCGGGTCATTGAAGGTCTGCGAGAACGCCGCGGTGGGCGTGCCCTTGCTGCGCTCGCCGTGCGCCAGGGTGAGGCTCAGGCCGTCGCGCTGCATCCGCGCGAACAGCTGGGTGCTGCGGTCGAAATCCAGGCGCTGCGCGACGCCCTGGTTGCTGGCCGGCGTGTCGAACGCGGCGAAGTACTGGTCCGCGCCCCGGCTGCTCGCGCGCGTCAGCGCGATCAGCCAGTCCCCGCCCTGTGCGTCCACGGTTCCCACCGAGAAGCGGGCCTTGGCGCTGCCGTGGCTGCCGGCCGCCACGCTCAGCTGCGGGCCGGCCAGCTGGCGGCCGTCGCGCGTGATGACGTTGACCACGCCGAAGAACGCATTGGGTCCATAGACGGCGGAGCCCGGCCCCGGCACGAACTCCACGCGGTCCACCAGGTCCAGGTCCAGCGGGAAGTCGGTGCCGATGGTGGCCTGGTCGTAGAGGTTGTCATTGAAGCGCACGCCATTGACCAGCAGCAGCACGCGGGTGTTGTAGTCGCCCGGCGTGGCGAAGCCGCGCGTGCCCAGGTAGTGGTAGGAGCGGTCGTACGACACATACAGCCCGCGCATGCTGCCCAGCACCTCGGCCAGCGTGCGGTAGCCGAAGAGCCGGATGTCGTCGGCGGTCACCACGCTCACCAGGGCGGGTGCTTCCAGGGTGGTCTGCGTGTACCGGCTGGCGGTCCGGACTTCCATCTGCACGAGCTGTTCCAGCGGCAGATGGGCGATGTCCGCCTGCGCGATGGCGTGGGAGAGTCCGCTGCAAAGGAGGGCCAGCGCCATGCGCTGTGGCCACTGTGCCGGGCGATGGTCCGATCCTCTTGTCATGGGCGTTGCACCCGTTGTGGCGGTGGCTCCTGTGTGCGAGACCAAGCGTTCCGGAGGTTCGTGGGTCGGTGGGGCGAGTGTTTACAAATTGTATCCACCAGCAGGCCCGGCAGGCCCCCGGGGGGATCGGTGATGACCCTAGGAAAAATGTAAAAGGTGGCCGCAGCAGCCGGTCGGCCGGCTGGGGCTCAGTCCCCTGCCGCCGAATCCCCGCGGTGGGCGAAGGCCAGGCCCACGCGGCGGTACAGGCGGCGCCAGCCGAACAGGTAGACCACCACCAGGGCCGCCGCGACCGCGAGCCAGGGGCTCTGGGGGCTGGCGAACACAAACCGCCACGCCCAGTACAGTTCGGAGAAGCCCATGAGCGCGAACGTCCCCAGCCCGATCCACGCGCCTTCCGCCCGCCAGGCAGCCACCGAGACGAACGCGTGGCCCACCCAGGCCGCCAGGCCCAGCAGCAGGTGGGTGGCCCAGGCCAGCACCGGCCGCTGCTCGAACCAGCCCGCCAGTCCGGTGAGGGTGGGCGGCGTGCCGGACCGGGCGGTCACGGCGGCCTGCACCAGGAACGCGGCCAGCACGCCCTGGTGCTGCAGACGGCGGGCGGCGGTGCCCTGCCCCTTCAGCGCGGAATCGACCACGTGGCGTGCCAGCCAGCCGCCCACGCCGCCGGCGCGGGGGGTGCCGCCTGCGGCATCCCCGTCATCGCGGGGCAGGCGCGCGGCGGCTTCCCGGGCCTGGCCGTGCAGGGCCTGGGGCACATGTTCCATGGCGCTGGCGCAGCGGCGCACCGCGTGGGCGCAGACCGCCACGGTGCGCAGCGCGGGCGGGATCTGCTCCAGCCGCCAGCCGCCCTCCTGCACATGCGCGATGCAGGCTTCCTCGCTGAGCATGTCGGGAGGGATCTGGCCGAAATCCTTCACGCCCTGGCGCAGCGCCGCCGCATAGCGCGCGGGGGTCATGAGACGCTTGGGCACGAAGCGCACCGTGTCCTCGTCGGCCGCCAGGGCGGCATCGACCATGGCGTGGGTGATGCGTTCGCGCGGCACATCGGCCAGGGTGCGCGGGTGCGACTGCAGCCGTGCGATCAGCGTGGCGTCATCGGCCGCCTGGGCCTGGCCCTGCGCCAGGCCTTGCAGCCAGCGCGTGTCCTCGGCGGCATCCCACTGCGCGGCGTAGGGCGACTGCAGCGACAGCACCGTGGAGGCCTCGAGCGCCGCTTCCTGCGTGCGGCCCAGGGCGCGCAAGGCGCTGGCCAGGATGTAGCGCGCATGCTCTTCGTGGCGCACGCGGCCGAGGCCCAGGCGGGCGTCGGCCATCGCGTCTTCAGGGTCGCCCGCCCACAGCCGAGCCCAGGCGCGCTGCACGTGCCAGTGGCTGGCCTCGCGGGGTTCGCCGTCCCGGCGGGCCTGGTCCAGGTCGTCCGCGATGAGCCGGGTGGTGACGTCCTCGCGCAGCGCGGGCGGTACGGCGAGGAACATGTCCCAGCGGTCCTGCAGCGCGGCCACGCACACGTCGGTGGTGCGCAGCGCCGCAGGAATCTTGTCCAGCGACAGGCCGTTGGCGCGCGCCGAGGCCAGGCACAGCGCGGGCGTGAGCATGTCGGCGGGAATGTGCTCGATCAGGCAGCCGTAGTCGTGCCGCACGGCGCGCTCGGCCAGCGCGGGCGTGATCTTGCGCGGGTCGATGTAGCTGATGTTGTAGATGTCGGCCTGCAGGGCGGCCTGCTCCACCGCATCGGTGCGCAGCCAGTGCGCCAGGTCCTTGAGCGGCGCCTGGGCGCGCACCGCCTTGAGCGCGAGCTCGGGCGTGAGCAGGCAGCCCCACACGTCGCACAGGCTGTTGTGGTCCCAGGTGGCGGGGATGCCGCTGTTGCGCTCGTCGCGCCAGTCCCATTCGGGCTGGCCGGCATACAGGCTGCGTGCCAGGGCCAGGGCTTCGGCGGTCATGCATTCGGGCGGGATGCCGGCCGCCTCGCGCAGGCCCCGGCGCACCAGCGATTCGAGCCGTGCGGTTGTCCGCCAGGCCGCAGGCACGTATTCCAGCGCCGCCACGTTCGCATCCAGGGCGGCATCCACCATCGCATCGTCCAGCCACTGCGCGGGCACATGGGCGATCGCATGGCGGTCGTTGCACACGGCGCGCAGCCATTCATCACGTGTCCGGGGCGGCTGCGTGGCCGGCGCGCCCTCGGGGGGCCGGCTGTCCAGCGCCGGGCCGTCGCTGTCCGGGCCTTCGGGCTCGCCGCCGTGGCCGGGCGGTTCCGTGGCGGGGCCGGCGCCGCGCGCGCGCTGCGCCAGCTGCAGCGCGTCGATGCTGGGCGCGGCCATGAGCCACAGTTCCCACCACACATCGCCGTCGCCCGAGTCCGAATGCTTGTACAGCGTGAGCCACTGTTCGCGCGCCTCGTGCAGCGCGCCGCCGTCGCCCGGCAGGGGCTTGGCCATTGTCACGGGCCAGGCCTGCGTGTAGTCGCCCTGGCGGCGCCAGGGGACGGCGTGCTCCGGGTTCGGGTCGGCGGCGCCAAAACGCGCGCTCAGCTGCTGCACCATCGCCACGCGGGCTTCGTCCACCGCGCGGTTGAGGTCGGTGCACAGGAATTCGTAGGGGCCGTTGTGCGATTCGCTCAGGTAGGCGCGCATCACCCGCCGCACGACCACGGTGCGGCCGGCCTGCACCTGGCCGGGGTCCTGCTCCCCGTCGTCATCTTCATCTTCATCGTCGCCGTCCACGGGTTCGTCGGGCGCGAGTTCATCGCCCGCCGCCAGGCGGTGGAGCCGGGCCTCGGCGTCGGCCAGCAGGTCCACGGCCAGCGGCACGATGCCGTCGAGCGTCTTGAGGTTTTCCAGGTGGTCGGTGAGCGGCGCGTGGAAGAACGGCCCGGGGGGCCAGCAGTTCTCGCGCACGCCGCTGCGCCACAGGGGCGTGCCCCCGGCGTCGAGCAAGGCCACCTGCTGGCCGTCGTAGTGCGCGCGCCAGGCGACGGCGCCCTCGCCGTCGATAAAGGCCAGTTGTCCGTCGCGGGTCAGAAACGGCACCAGCGGCGTGTCCGGCGGGTGCCCTACCAGCCAGCCATCGCCATCGGTCAGCGGCTCCAGCAGGTGGTCGGGCGCGGGCACGAAACGGCCGTCCGGGTGCAGCAGGCCCCAGTGCGCCGGGGCCGCTGTGGTGGCATCGGCCGCGCCCTTGCGCACGGCGGCGGCGGTGCGCACGACGGCAAAGCCGCTTTCCGCCGAGAAATCCGTGCCGTAGCTCAGCGGCGGGGCCGCAAGGGGTTTGCCGTCGGCCGTGAGAAAGCCCGTGCCGTCATAGCTGTTGGCGGCCACGCCGCAGGCCATGCGCCGCGAGAGGTGGCGCCCGCCTTTCACGACCACCTTGCCGCGCGCGTTGAGGTAGCCATGGCCGTTGTCCCAGGCATGGGGTTCGTCGAAGAAGGCCAGGCCCTCGGCATTGAAGGCATCGATGCGCGGGTAGCGGGGCTCCAGCACCCAGCGGCCTTGTGCGTCGATGAGGCCGTAGGTGTCGCCGTCCAGCGAGGCGGCCGTGGCGGTGGATTCGCCAAACGGCCGCGCGTCGCGAAAGCAGGGCTCGATCACCCAGCGCCCCGTGCGGTCCACGAAGCCCTGGGTGCGCTGGTTGCTGGCCTTCTTCCACAGCGTGGCGCGCGCCAGGCCATTGGCGCCGAAGGGGCTCAGCTCATGGAACACCTCGTCGCAGGTGGTGTGGCCGGTGCGGTCGATGATGCGCCAGGCATCCTGGCCCACCTGCACCGCGCACAAACCGTTGCGAAACGGCTGGGCGTTGTCGAATGCGGGAGGGATGGCCACCGTCCCCGCCAGGTCCATGAACCCCCAGCGCCCGCCGTCGCAGAAGCGGGCCAGCCCGTCCTCGGAAAAACTGCGCGCGTTCTGCAGCGTGGGCGGCACGCGCCACCGGCCCTCGCCGTCGATGTAGCCCCACGGGCCGTGGGCCGCCCGGGCTGCGCCGATCCAGCCGCCGCGCCCGTCGGCCCAGAAGCGCAGCACCTCGCCCAGGCCTTCGGCGGGGACCACGGCCCGGCCCGGGTGGACGATGACCAGCGCGAGGGCCTGGTGGCCGGGCATGAGCGGGATGCTGGCCAGCCAGGGGGGTGTTGGTTCAGTGTCGTTGTGGCTGGTCATTGCGGTCGGGTCCCTCGCGCGGCATCCTACCGAGGCAGATCGCTATGGCCGGTAACCATTTGCACGGCTTGGCGGATACGCCACAGCGGGCGGCGCTGCGGGCGTGTGGCGCAGGCCGGGCCGCGCCCCACCCTCTTTTTCTAAGTAAAAACCCTGAACCAGCCACCAAGCTGTCGATCTGCCACGGGTTCGTCCGTCGTGCTGGTGAAGGCCACGGATCGCGCCATGGCCCGCCCCCCTGACACCCCGAGGAGAACCCCATGCGATTCATGATCATCGTGAAAGCCACCGCAGAATCCGAGCGCGGCGACATGCCCACCGAACCCCTGATGGCCGCCATGGCCCGCTACCACGAAGAGCTGGCCCGGGCGGGCGTGCTGCTGGACGGCAGCGGCCTCAAGCCCAGCGCGCAGGGCTGGCGCGTGCGCTACGGCGCGGCCGGGGCGCGCACCACCATCACCGACGGTCCCTTCACCGAGACCAAGGAGCTCATCGCCGGCTACACGCTGATCCAGGTGCGCGACCGCGACGAGGCGCTGGAATGGACACGCCGCTTCCCCAACCCGCGCGGCGAGGGCCTGGAGGCCGAGATCGAGGTGCGCCCGCTCTACGAGATGGAGGACTTCGCCGCCGTGGAGGGCGTCGAGCACTTCCGCGACCTGGAAGCCCGCCGCTGAACCGCTGCACCTGCCTGGAGACCATCGCCATGATCAAGACCATCGCCCTCGTGCTGCTCGCCGCCCTGGCGCTGCTGCTGGCGTTTGCCGCCACCCGCCCCGACAGCTTCCGCGTGGAGCGCAGCCGCGTGATCCCCGCGCCGCCAGAACGTGTGTACGGGCTCATCCACGACCTGCGCCAGTTCAACACCTGGAACCCGTATGAACGCAAGGACCCCGCCGCCAAGGGCCAGTACAGCGCCACCACCGCAGGCCCCGGCGCGCGCTATGCGTGGCAGGGCGACAAGGTGGGCACTGGCAGCATGGAGATCGTCGACGCCACGGCCCCCGCGCGGGTTGCGATGAAGCTCGACTTTGTGGCCCCGTTCGAGGCCCACAACCAGGTGGAATTCACGCTCCAGCCCGAGGGCTCCGGCGCCACGCGCGTCACCTGGGCCATGCAGGGTCCCGTGCCGTACGTCGCCAAGATCGCCCACCTGTTCTTCAACATGGACCGCATGGTCGGCCAGGACTTCGAGGACGGCCTGACCAACCTGCAGGCCGTGGCGCAAAAACCAGCGACCTGAACCGCGCACCTTTGCCAAACCTTCTGTTTCCCTTTACCTTCCCACCCCTTCAGGAGCCTTTCATGCACAAGCAAATCTTCGTGAACCTGCCCATCGAGAACATGGCCCGCTCGCAGGCGTTCTTCCGCGCGCTGGGCTACGAGTTCAACCCCGAGTTCACCAACGAACAGGGCGCCTGCCTGGTGGTGGGCGAGAACCTGTTCGTGATGCTGCTGGTCAGGGACTTCTACCAGACCTTCACCAGCAAGGCGATCGCCGACGCACGCACCACCTCGGAGGTGCTGGTGTGCTTCTCGTGCGACAGCCGCGAGGAGGTCGATGCCCTCGTCGCCAAGGCCGTGGCGGCCGGCGGCACCTCGCCGCGCCCGGTGCAGGACCTGGGCTTCATGTATTCGCGCAGCTTCGACGACCTGGACGGCCACAGCTGGGAGTTCGTGCACATGGTGGATGCCAGCAAGGCGCTGGGCTGAGCTTTCACCGAGGCCACCGATGCACAACCCCCGCAGTCCCGATGCCGATGCCAGCGCCGATGCCCTGCACCGCACCATCGATTCGGTGTGGCGCATCGAGGCCGCGCGCATCATCGCCAGCGTGGCGCGCATGACGCGCGACGTGGGCCGGGCCGAGGAGCTGGCGCAGGACGCGCTGGTGGCCGCGCTGGAGCACTGGCCCGCCACCGGCCTGCCCGCGAACCCGGGGGCATGGCTCATGACCACGGCCAAGCGCCGCGCCATCGACCACCTGCGCCAGCAGGCGGTGCATGCGCGCGAGCACGAGGCGCTGGGCAAGGACCTGCAGGCGCTCGAAGCCCAGTACGCCCCCGACGTGGTGGACGCCCTGGTCGCTGCGCAGCAGGACGACATCGGCGACGACCTGCTGCGCCTGATCTTCACCGCCTGCCACCCCGTGCTGCCCACCGAGGCGCGCGTGGCGCTCACGCTACGGCTGCTGGGCGGCCTCACCACGGCCGAGATCGCACGGGCGTTCCTGGTGCCCGAGCCCACCGTCGCGCAGCGCATCGTGCGGGCCAAGCGCAGCCTGTCGGCCGCCCACGTGCCCTTCGAGGTGCCGGGCGCGGCCGAGCGCGCGCCGCGCCTGGCGTCGGTGCTCGAAGTCATCTACCTCGTCTTCAACGAAGGCTACGCGGCCACGGCGGGCGACGACTGGATGCGCCCTGCCCTGTGCGGCGAAGCCCAGCGCCTGGTGCGCGTGCTGGCCAGCCTGGTGCCCGACGAGCCCGAGGTGCAGGGGCTGGTGGCGCTGCTGGAAATCCAGGCCTCGCGCCTGCCCGCGCGCACCGATGGCGAGGGCCGGCCCGTGCTGCTCATGGACCAGGACCGCGCGCGGTGGGACCGGCTGCTGGTGCGCCGGGGCCTGGCCGCGCTCGACAAGGCCGAGCAGCTGGCGCGCGCGGGCCATGCCTGGGGCCCCTACGCGCTGCAGGGCGCGATCGCCGCCTGCCATGCCCGCGCGCGGCGCGCCCAGGACACCGACTGGGCCCACATCGTGGCGCTGTACGACGCGCTCGCGCAGGTGGCGCCCTCGCCCGTCGTGGCGCTGAACCGCGCCGTGGCGGTGGGCATGGCCGAAGGCCCGGCGGCGGCGCTGCGGCTGGTGGACGAGATCGCGGCGGACCCCGTGCTGGCCCAGTACCACTGGCTGCCCAGCGTGCGCGGCGACCTGCTGGCCAAGCTGGGCCGCGTGGCCGAGGCGCGCGCCGAGTTCGAGCGCGCGGCGGGCCTCACGCGCAACGCGCAGGAAAAGGCGCTGCTGCTGGCGCGCGCGGGCGGCTGAACGGCGCTTGCACCCCGGGGCCGGGCACCGCGCGCGGCGGCCGCGTGATTTTGTCCCGCGCTTTCGCCAAAATGGTGACTCGTTCCGTTTTGCCGCCCACCGCCCTGCCATGACGCACCCAGACCCCGTGTTCCCGCTGGACGGCGGCTGTACCTGCCGCCATGTCCGCTACCGCATGCTCACCGCGCCGCTTTTCGTGCACTGCTGCCATTGCCGCTGGTGCCAGCGGGAAAGCGGGGCGTCGTTCGCCTTGAACGCCATGATCGAGGCCGACAGGCTGGCGCTGCGGGTGGGCGAGGTCGACCTGGTGGACACTCCGTCCGAAAGCGGCTTTGGCCAGAAGATCGCGCGCTGCCCGCACTGCCGCGTGGCGGTGTGGAGCCACTACTCCGGCGCGGGCCCGCTCGTCGCCTTCGTGCGCGTGGGCACGCTGGACGCGCCGGACCACCTGCCGCCCGACATCCACATCTACACCGCGTCGAAGCAGCCCTGGGTGGTGCTTGCGCCCGGCACGCCCGCCGTGGCGCAGTATTACGACCGGGACGCCCACTGGCCCCCCGGCAGCCTGGCCCGCCGCCAGACCCTGCTGCCCCGCATCAACGCCTACCGCGAGGCCCTGGGCCTGGACTGAGCGCGCAGCGCGCCGGCCGGTCAGCGCCGCTTTTTCCTGGTGCGGGTGTGGTGCTTCGTGGACGGCTTGGGCGCCAGGCCCAGCGCGCCGCGCGCGAGGGTGTCGGCCTGGCCATTGCGGTGGCGCGGAATCCAGCGCACCGCCACATCGCCCACGGCCTGCATCAGCCCGCGCACCTCGTCGAACAGCAAGGCCAGCCGCGCGACGGGCGCGGCGCGCGCACCACCGGGGGCGAGCTGCTCCACCAACACGCTGTTGTCGCTGTACACCCGCACGCCAGCGGTTGCAGCGGTGCCCTGGGCCTGCAGCCAGCGCAGCGCCAGGGCCAGCGCCCTCAGCTCGGCCTCGTTGTTGCAGCCGGTGAAGGTGGTGGCCTCGGACAGCTGCTGCGCCACCGTGCCATCGGGCGCGTGCACCACCGCGCCCAGCCCCATGCGCCCCGGGTTGGGCACGGCGCTGCCGTCGCAATGGATCACCCAGGGGGCGGCGTTGTCGTCAGGCACGGAAAACGCGCGGCAGATACCGGCGCGGCGCGGCCGCGCGGGGCGATGTCACTTGTAGAAAGCCTCGACCTTGCCCTTGAGCTTGATCATCAGCGGGTGGCCCTTGCGGTCCACCGTCTTGCCCGCGGGCACCTTCACCCAGCCTTCGCTGACGCAGTATTCCTCGACATCCGTGCGGTCCTTGCCGTTGAAGCGGATGCCGATGTCGTGCTGGAACACCGCGGCCACATGGTGCGGGCTGCGCGGGTCCACGCTCAGGTGGTCGGGGAGTGCGGGGCGGTCGGTGGCGGCAGCGGCTGGGGTGGTGTCGGTCATGCGGTGGTCTGGTTGAAAAGCGAAAGCGCGGATTTTCCGGGATTTGGCCGAGGACCCGGATCAGGTGCCCCCTGGGGCACGGCTGGAAAATGAATGAAAATGCCTTCTAGCGCACTGTGGATAAGCGCCGCAAGCTATCAAATATGTAGCAAACGCATTCAGGGCGTGGCGTGCCGCGCGAGCAGCGCGCCCACCGCGGGTTTGGCGCAGCGCTGCACCAGCTGCAGCAGTGCATGGCTGGGTTCGGCCACCCGCCAGCGCGTGCGCAGGTCGTGCTGGATGCGCGCGAGCAGCGCGGCGGCCATTTCGGCATCGGCCAGCGCCCGGTGGGCCTGGCCCGTGCGCGGCAGGCCGTGGTAGTCCACCAGCGTACCGAGCTTGTGGCTGGGGGCCTGCGGGTACAGGCGGCGCGACAGCAGCACGGTGCAGGCGAAGGGGTGCGGCGCGGCCACGCCGGCCCGTGCCAGTTCGGCCTGCCAGAACTTGCTGTCGAACGACGCGTTGTGCGCCACCATGGGCGCATCGCCCACGAAGCGCGCGGCATCGGCCATGACGCCTGCGGCCTCTGGGGCCGCGTTCACCATGGCGTTGGTGATGCCGGTGAGCTGGGTGATGAACGGCGGAATCCACGCGCCGGTTTTCAGGAGGCTCTGGAAGCGGTCCACCACCTGGCCTTTTTCCAGCAGCACGATGGCGATCTCTGTCGCGCGCGCGCCCTGGCCGGGCGAGACGCCGGTGGTTTCAAAGTCGATGACGGCGATGGGGGGCATGGGTGTTCCGAGGGGCAAGGCCGTGCGTCAGCGGCCCCCATTGCGGGCCGCAGCGGGTTGTGCCGGCGGGCCTGCAGGATAAACCGAACCCCGTGCCGGGCGGGGCCCTGGGGGTGGTCGGCTGGGAACGGCTACGCCGTGAAGGTGTAGTCCACCGGCACGCGGTGTTCGTAGACCGTCTGGCTCGACGCATTCTTCATCAGCAGCCGCAGGCCCGTGACCGCGCAGGGGTCGATGAGGGTGAAGTGCCTGTGCACGGTCCCCGCGCCGTCCAGCCGGCCCGTGGTGCCCTCGTAGGTCATGTTGGCCTGCGTGTCGGGAATGACCCAGATGTCCAGGCCTTCCTCCGCCTGGATGTCGTATTCGACCTCGACATCGATGCGGGTGCCGGCCTTGACCGTGGCGGGGGACGCAATGGACAGACGGATGTCGGTGATCCGCGATCCCTTGCCATCGTTCCTTTGCGCCTCGTCCAGCACCGCGTCCTCGTAGGTGAAGTCCACGGCGATGGCCTGGTTGAACACCTCCACGAAGTCCCGGTTCTTGACCACGATGAACAACTCGCGCACGGTCCCCGCCTGCGTGAGGTGCACGGAACGGCTCACCCGCCCGGAGCCCGGGTTCAGCATGTCGTGCGAGCCTTCGTAGAGGGAGTCGTAGGTGGTGTCCAGGATCTTCACCCACGCATACAGCGGCTCGCGCGGCGCGCCGTAGCGGTAGTCCAGGGTCACGGTGATCGGCGTGTTGGCCGGCAGCACGCTGCCCGAGGGGGGCGCGATGGAGACCGCGGTGATGCGCAGGTCGGTGCGGGTGTTGTCCTGGCGCCCCGAACGCCGCAGGGCGTAGAAGACCAGCCCGATGGCCACCAGCCCCGCGACGGTGATGTAGACGTTCTCCATGACGGATTCCTCTCCCTGGATGGCTTTCGCACCGTGTTGTTGTGCTGGATGAAGGTAGCGCTGCGCTCCCGGGCAAATTATGGCGGGGTGCCGGCCAGTCCCCGGGGATGCTCCAGGAAGAACCGCAGCATCTCCCGCGTGGCCGATACCCCCCGGGGGTCGGTGTGGCTGCCCTGCGCATGCCCGCCCGCCCAGGCATGGCCGCCGCCATGCAGCACCCAGTGCTCCGCCACCGGCGCGCCTGCGAGGCCATACACCGTGCGCGTGTAGCCCTGGCCACCGGCCGACTGGCCCTGGTGCGTGCCCAGCTCCACGGTGCCCGGGGCGCTGGCCCGCGCCGCCTGCACCAGCTGCTCGCCGTTGCGGGCGTGCACGGTGGTGTCGGCATCGCCGTGGAAGACGATCAGGGGCGCCGCCGCAACAGCCCCCGGAGCCGGGGTGCCCGCCGCCGGCCTGGCGCCATGCTTCATGGCCGACAGCGCCCCCATCACGTTGTGTGCCGCGCCGGCCTGCAGGCCCGAGTGCACGCCCACGGCCGCAAACACGTCGGGGTACTCGCGGCCCAGCAGCGCGGCCATGGCGCCGCCGGCCGACAGGCCCGCCACGTAGACGCGCCGCGCATCCACGGGGTGGCGCGCCATCACGTCCTGCACCATCGCCACCAGCAGAGCGGGTTCGCCGCCGCCCCGGCGCTGGTCTTCGGGGCGGAACCAGTTCCAGCAGCCGTTGGGGTTAGCGCTGTGGGGCTGTGCGGGGTACAGCACCAGCGCGTTGGCCGGGGCGGCGGCGGCGTTCATCCCGGTGCCGGTGGCGAAGTCCACGGGATTCTGCGTGCAGCCGTGCAGCATCAGCACCAGGGGCATGGGCGTGCCGGCCCCCGCGCCGGGCGGCACGTACAGGTGGTAGTGGTGCGGGTTGTGCGGGGCGCCAGGTTGGCTGAAGGCGACCGCGGTGAAGCTGTCCGGGGGCTCGGCGGCGTGCGGCGCGGCGGCCGCCGGGCGGGCACCCGGCCCGGACGGTGGGGCGGGCCGGGCCGCGCCCGGGGGGACTTGCACGGTGCCGCGCTCGACCACCACCGCGTCCTCCACGTCCTGCGCCGCGCTGCTGCGCCACGGGGTTCCCGTGCGAAAGGCGAAGGGGGTTGCCGGTGCCTGCACCGGGGCGGGGCCCGGGCGTTCCGGCGGCGGCGCGGCGGGCCCCGGCGCCGTGGCCGAAGCGCTGCCCAGCGCCTGCTGGATGGCCCGCGTGGCATCCGCCAGCTGGCCGCTGCGCACCAGGTGGGTGGCCTGACCCATCAGCTGCTTGAGTTTGAGGTTCCAGTCCATGGGGTTCTTTCGTGGTGGTGGTGGTGGTGCGCCGCGCTCAGCCAATGCGCCCTGCCAGGGCGGCCTTGACCGGGGCGCTGGCGTGAAACGCGCCCAGCACCGTGATGGAGGCAATCGTGGCCTGCGCCAGGGTGGGTGGCACGTCGTCGTCGATGCTGACCAGGCCGAGCACGCGGATCTCGAGCACCTGGCCCGCTGCCTGCACGGCTTGCAGCTCGGCGCGGCCAAACCGCTGCAGGCCCAGCACAAGCATCTTGCGGGCCACCACCTGCCGCACGGCGTCGCCCTGGGCGGCCAGCTGCTGGCGGATGGCCGTGCGGATGAAGTCGGTGCGGTTGGCATAAAACCCTTCCGACACCAGCAGGTCGATGTGGCCCAGGTCGACAAAGCCCAGGTTGATCGTGATCTTTTCGGAATCGGGAATCTTGCCGCGCACGGCCAGGGACGAAGCGGGAGCTGGGGTCATGGGGCCCTCCGTGGCCGGTGGTATGGATGATTTCCATCCATATGGATGGTTTGTGGATGGTATATGGATGGAAAATCCTTTGCTTCAAGGGCCACGCGCAAAAGAAAAGAGCCCGAAGGCTCTTTGCGCATGGGTGCGAGCGGTGCCGGTGCCCGGCGGCGCTCAGCCCGCCCCGCGGCTGCCCGCCGGGCCGCTGCTGCCGGCGGCGCCCCGGCGCGACTGCGCCTGGTTGCTGCTGCCCAGGTGCGTGTCGCGGTCGCCCCGGCTTTCGGGGGTGCGGCGGCCCTGGTTGATCTGGGTGGTGGGCTTGTCGCCCGTGCTGTTGTGGGCCTGGGCGACCTTGCCCGAGCCCTCGGTGTTGTCATTGCCGCCCGATGGGTCTTCCTCGCGGCGGTTTTCCTTGCTGCTCATGGAACCTCCTGGAATGGATGGTGAAGAAAAGGCGTGGCGGTGCCGTTCACGGCAGCGTCAGTTCCTTGTGCTCGCCCAGCTGGCGCGGGGGCTGGCCGGTGACGGCCGCCTTGGCCATCTTGAACAGCTGCACCATCTTGCTTTCGTCCACGTCCCAGTATTCGGCATGGCGGATGCGCACGGCCAGCAGGGCCAGCTCCGGATCGGTGTGGCCGCCCGGAAACCATGCCTGGGCCGCGGTCGACCACAAGGCTTCCTTTTGCGCCAGATCGTCCACGAAACGCGCCTGGCCCGAGAGCGAGACATAGCTGTCCGCGCCGGGGTCGGCGTACGAGACGTTCACCTCGCCATCGGTGAGGAGGCGCTCGTACAGTTCGCCGGACTTGGGAATGAAGAAATAAAGCTCCGCCTGTTCGTCCATGCGGCGGTTCTGCGTGGTCAGCGGGTGGGCATGCAGCATGCCGCTGGCGGTGCGGTGGGTCAGCATCCCGAAGCGGATGTCCTTGATGAGCTTCCACAAGGTGTCGTGGGCGGGGGTGTCGTGGGGCATGGGCTCTCCGTGCGGTGGTGAATGGGGAAGGGGTCGGTGCTTCCATTCACTCTAGGCAGGGTGGCGCGCGCACCGTGTCGGCCCGCCGCCCGCCGGGGCGTGGGTGTTTATCTGACACCGCCGCGCCCCGTGCCCTGTATCGCGGGCAGGGGCCCGGGGCCGGGCCCGATCAGGCCTTTTTCAGGAACTCTGACTTGAGCAGCATGCTGCCCAGCTCCGTCTTGCAGTCCACGTTGTGGCCGTCGGCGCCATCGACGAGGCGGATGCCCTTGATCTTGGTGCCCTTCTTGAGCGTGGATGAGGACCCCTTGACCTTGAGGTCCTTCACCAGGATCACCGCGTCGCCATCGGCCAGCGGGTTGCCGTGGGCGTCCAGCACGGCGCCGCCGCCCTCGGGCGCGTCGACCTCGGCGGATTCGGCTGCCTGGGGCCATTCGAAGGCGCAGTCAGGGCAGATGTAGTGGTTGCCGTCGGGGTAGGTGTTCTCCAGGCCGCATTGGGGGCAGGCGGGGATGGCGTTCGTCATGGGGTTCTCGCTGGGGATGGCAAATGGGGAGGAAGGGAGGGAAGGAGGGGCAGCACGGCGCGTGGGACGGGTGCAGCCCCCGGCCCGTGCCGCCGTGGCGCCCGCTGGTGGGGACGGCGCCGCAGGCGACTCGGGGGGCATCCTACAGGGGCGCGCGTTGCTCCAGCGCAAAGGGCGGCAGGCCCTTGAGCAGGCGCTGGCCGTAGCTCGTGCGCATGAGGCGCTTGTCGTAGCAGTAGACATGCGCCTGGTCGTCCTCGGTGCGGATGGCGCGGCCCACCCACTGCGCCAGGCGGATGGCGGTGGCGGGCACCACCAGTTCGCTGAACGGGTCGCGGCCCACGGCGCGCAGCCATTCGGCGCGGGCCTCTCCCACCGGGTCGTCGGGCGGGGCAAAGGGCAGCTTGGTGATGAACACCGACTCGCACAGCCGCCCGGGCAGATCCAGCCCCTCGCCGAACGACTGCATGCCGAAGATGACCGAGGGCTCGCCGTTCTCCACCCGTTCGCGGTGGCGCTTGAGCAGCTGCGTGCGCGGCAGCGCGTTCTGCACCAGCACCACGCCGCGCATGGCGGTGGGCAAGGCGTCCACGGCCTGGCGCATCTGCTCGCGCGAGGTGAACAGCACCAGCGCGCCGTACTCCACGCGCGCGATGTCGTGCAGCAGCGCATCCACCATCTCGGCCGTGAACTGCGCGGCGTTCTTGGGGTCGGCGCGCGTCTCGGCGGCGATCAGCGTGCCCTGGGCGGCGTAGTTGAAGGGGCTGGGCACCTCCAGCGTGATCGCGGCCTCGTCGCCGTGCAGCCCGGCCTCGCGCAGGAAGAAATCGAAATTGCCGCAGCTGTTGAGCGTGGCCGACGTGAGCACCGCGCCGCGCACCGCGTTCCACAGGTGGTTGCGCAGCGTGGTGCCCGGCAGGATGGGGCTGGCGTGTGCCTTGACCACGATGAAATCGCCATCGACCTCCAGCGTGAACCACTTGGCCGCAGGCACGAAGCTGCGGTCTGCGCCCTGGGGGGCCTCCTGCAGCAGCAGCTGCGCGGTGGCGTGCAGCTCTTCCAGACGCGGCGCCAGCATGCCGATCTGCGCATACAGCGTGGACAGGCGCTTGGCCTCCTCGGGCTTGTCGCGCATTTCGGCGCGCAGGGCCTTGCTGATGGCGCGCAGGGCTTCGAGGAAGCCGTCGGCGCTGGCGGCCAGCAGCCCCAGCGGCGCGGTGAGCGGCTCGGGCAGCTCGCCGCGCGGCACCCGCACCCGGGCCGGGCCCCAGGTGTCCTTCTGGCTCTTGAGCGCGGGGCCGTACACGTCCATCACGATGCGCGCGAGGTCCTGCAGTGTCTGCCGCAGCTGGGCCGCGTGGCGCGGGATGTCGGCGATCTCTTCCACCTCCAGCAGCGCGCCGATGCGCAGGCCCCGGCTGGAGAGCCGGTCGATCCACGCCAGGCGCGACAGGTCCATGCTGCAGGCGAACTGGTCGAGCGCCGTGGCGGGCAGGTGGTGGGCCTCGTCCAGCACCAGGAGGCAGTTGTCCAGCTCGGGCAGCACGCGCGCGCCCAGCGACGACAGCAGCAGGTCATGGTTGGCCACGATCACCTGCGCGCCCACCAGTTCCTTGCGCTTGTCGTAGTAGGTGCATTGGCTGAAGGCGGGGCAGTGCTTGCCCGTGCACGACGCGCCCTCGGCCGCCACGGGGCTCCACACCTCGGGCTCGGGCGGGGTCTCCAGGCTGTCGCGGTCGCCGTCCCAGGCGCCCTTGGCCAGCGTCTGCGCCATGGCGCCGTAGAACTGGATGCGCGCCTCGGTTTCCTGCCGGGGGCGCTTGGCGCGGGCGGCGGCCTCCTCCTCGGCGAACAGGTCGTCTTCATCGGACGCCTCGGCCTCGCCCGCGCCCGCCAGCCGGTCGAGCTTGAGCTTGCACACATAGCGCCCGCGCCCCTTGGCCAGCGCGAACTTGAAGGGCTGGGGCATCAGCGCGGCCAGCGCCGGCAGGTCCTTGTTGACCAGCTGCTCCTGCAGCGCCACGGTGGCGGTGGAGATCAGCACCCGCGTGCCGCGCGACAGCGCCAGCGCGATGGCGGGCGCGCAGTAGGCCAGCGACTTGCCCACGCCCGTGCCGGCCTGGATGACGGCGATGGAGCGCGTGGGCGCCGCCTCGCCGCCCTCCTCGTCCACCTTGCCCAGCGTGGCGCTGCTGAACGTGTGCGCCACCTGCTCGGCCATGCGCCGCTGGCCGTCGCGGCTGCGAAACCCGGGCGTGGCCTGCACCACCGCATCGAAAGATTCAAGGGCCTGCGCGGCCCACACCTGTTGAGACATACAGTAGTGTCGCATGGGTTGGCGCCTGCGCCTTCGCGGCCAGCGGCCGCTTCACCCGGCGGACAGATGGCGCCGGGGACTACACGGCGGCTCCGGGGGCTTTCCTACGATGAAGCCCTGTACCGCAGGAGAGATCACATGCCCACCGCCAGCACCCCGGACCACCCCAGCGCCGCCCCCACCGGCCAGCCCAGCGTCAACACCACCACGCCCCAGTCGCCCGCCACCGCCGGCCGGCGTACCCCACAGGCCGCGCCGCCGCCCGAAAGCGCCGACAAGCCCAAGCTGCCGCACGAGCGCGATGAATCGGTGGATATGACCCACGGCCAGCCCGATGCCCAGGTGGAGCAGGCCTACCGGGACGTGCAGCGGGGCCTGCAGGACACGGACCGGGGCCCGCCAGCGGACAAGGCCTATCAGAAGCAAAAGCAGTAGGCGCTCTGCTATTGATAGCTGCCAGCGCTTGTTGAATAACCGCTGAGCGGCATTTTCATTCAAATTCCAGTCCCCGGCCCTCATCCTCGCTCGCGCAGCGCCCGCTCGATGCGGTCGCGCCGCACCGTGGTCTTGGGCACCTTGAAGGGGAACCACGTGCGCACGTCTTCTTCCAGACCGATGCCGTGCATGTAGTTGTAGATGGCTTTCTTGAGCGCGCCGCCCAGCGCATCGTGGTCCACGCCCGTGGGGTCGATGAAGGCCACGTCGTTCTTGGCGAAGTCGCCCGGCGGCAGCGGCGCGAGGGTCACGCCGTACTCCTCGGGGTTCTTGCCCACGGGCGAGTGCACGGTGCAGGCAAAGCGGTGAAAGAAGCCGCTCTGGATGCAGCCGTTGGCGAACAGCTGGCGCACGTATTCGAGCGCGTCCACCGTGTCCTGCACGGTCTGCGTGGGAAAGCCGTACATCAGGTACGCATGCACCAGGATGCCCGCGTCGGTGAAGGCCCGCGTCACGCGCGCCACCTGGTCCACCGACACGCCTTTTTTCATGAGGGTGAGCAGCCGGTCGGACGCGACTTCGAGCCCGCCCGAGATGGCGATGCAGCCGCTGTCGGCCATCAGCCCGGCCAGGTCGGGCGTGAAGGTTTTCTCGAACCGCACATTGCCCCACCAGCTGATGCCCGCGTTGCGCGCGATCAGCTCGGTGGCCAGTGCTTTCAGCGCCTTGGGGGGCGCGGCTTCGTCCACGAAGTGAAAGCCCGTCTGCCCCGTCTCGCGCACGATGGCCTCGATGCGGTCGGCCAGCACCTCGGCGCTCGCGCCCTCGTAGCGGCTGATGTAGTCCAGGCTCACGTCGCAGAAGCTGCACTTCTTCCAGTAGCAGCCGTGCGCCACCGTGAGCTTGTTCCAGCGCCCGTCGCTCCACAGCCGGTGCATGGGGTTGAGCATGTCCAGCAGCGACAGGTAGCGGTCCAGCGGCAGGCCGTCCCAGGTGGGCGTGCCCACCTCGGCGAAGGCCACGTCGGCTTCCATCATGTTGATGTACTGGACGGTGCCCTCGTCGTTGCGCACGAAGGTGCGCACCAGCCGCTGGCGGCCGCGTTCGCCGCGCACATGTTCGAGCAGCGCCAGCAGCGGGCGCTCGCCGGCGTCCAGCGTCACGTAGTCGACATGGTCGAACACGCGCGGGTCGGCCAGCTCGCGCAGTTCGGTGTTCACGAAGCCGCCGCCCAGCACCGTCACCACCTGCGGATGGCGCGCCTTGATGGCCTGCGCGATGCGGAACGCCGCGTACACGGAGCCCGGGAAAGGCACCGACAGCAGCACCACCGTGGGCTGGTGGCGTTCGATGGCCTCGTGCGTGAGCTGCGCCAGCAGGTCGTCCACCAGCGTGGGCGGTGCGGCCAGCGCCGTGGCCAGCGGGTCGAACGTGGGCTGGCTGCCCGCCAGCGATTCGGCATAGCGCACGAATTCGAAGCGCTCGTCCACCGCGTCGCGCAGCACATCGGCCAGGTCGTTCAGGTACAGCGTGGCCAGGTGCTTGGCCTTGTCGTGCAGGCCCAGGGCGCCGAACGCCCAGCCCAGCGGGTCGCCGCCTTCGTCGTCCACATACACATCCAGCGTGGCGAAGCGTGGGCCCTCGGGCAGGTAGTTGCGGCCCGCGATGCGGTGGGCCAGCGTGCTGTCGCGCCCCTGCAGGAAGGCAATGGCCGGGCCGATGGTGGCCAGGTAGCGGTCCTGCTGCGCGGCAAAGGACTGCACGGCGGGGCTTTGTTTCTTGGCGGGCAGTGCATCCACCTTGGCGGCCACGGCCCTCAGGCCCTCGGGCGAGAGCAGCCGCAGCACGAGCGCCAGCGCCAGGTCCTCCTGGAACGCGAGGACGCCGCGCGAGCGCAGGAAGCCCGTGAGGTAGGCGGTGGAGGGATAGGGCGTGTTCAGCTGCGTCATCGGGGGGATGACGGCGAGCACGCGGCACGGGGAAGAGGCCATGGAGCGTGGGGGTGGTGACCGCCGATTATCCCGGCACCGCGATGGTGTCCCTGGCGGTGTGGCTACTGCGGCGGCGGCGCGGGCCGGCTCAGCGGCGGGTGGGCAGCCCGCCGCGC
Organism: Acidovorax sp. GW823-FHT01C06; assembly: GCF_058798375.1. NCBI lineage: Bacteria > Pseudomonadati > Pseudomonadota > Betaproteobacteria > Burkholderiales > Comamonadaceae > Acidovorax > Acidovorax sp. GW823-FHT01C06. The sequence continues at coordinate 107,337 of NZ_JBXAKN010000009.1, read as the reverse complement.
GCCTGTGCCAGCGCGTCCTGGGCCTGCCGGCGCGCGCGCTTGACCTGGTACATCATCTGGTCGGCCACGCGCAGGGCGTCCTCGGCCCTGCAGGTCTGGTCCGGCGCCATGGTGACCGCGCCCACGCTGGCGCCGGCGTAGTCCAGCGATGCGCCCGGCAGGTCGAAGCGGCCCTGCGTGGCCTGGGCGATGCGCAGGCTCAGCGCATCCTGCGCGGTGTGCAGGGCGTCGCCGGCGTGTGCGCTCAGGCTGATCACCACGAACTCGTCGCCGCCCAGGCGCGCGGCCAGGTCCTCGGCGCGCAGCACGCCCCGCAGGCGCTGCGCGACGGCCACGAGGAACTGGTCGCCCACCTCGTGGCCGTGGGTGTCGTTGATCGCCTTGAAGCCGTCGAGGTCGATGAACGCGATCTGCACGCCCATCTGCCGGCGCCGGCCCTGCGCCAGCATCCGTTCCAGCGCCTCCATGAGCGCGCGGCGATTGGGCAGCCCCGTGAGCTGGTCGGTGGCGGCCACGGCGGCCAGCTGTTCGTTGGCGGCCAGCAGTTTGTGGATGAGCTGCTCGCGCTCCACCTGCTGGCCGATGAGATAGGCGAACAGCGTGAGGATGCGTTCGGCCTCGGGCGTGCGCGGGCGGGCGTGGGTGCTGGCCGCGCACAGCGTGCCGTACAGCGCGCCGTTGCCGACGCGCACGGGCTGGCTCGCGTAGGTGCGGATGCCCAGGCCGCGCGCGGCCTGCGAATCGCCCCAGCAGGTGGGAACGTCGTCGGTGAAAGTGCGGCCCTCTTCCAGCGCGCGCTTGCACAGCGTGTCGTTCCAGGGCACGACCAGGCCCTCGGGGATCTGCATGGCGCTGGAGTTGCGCGCGTACAGCACGTGCTGCACGCCCTGTGCCTCGTCGATGGCGGTGAGGTAGGTGGACTCCAGCCCCGTCACCGCCTCCAGCATTTCCAGAAGCGGCCGCGTCAGCTCTTCGACGGAGTGGGCCGTGGAGACCGACTGGGACAGTTGCTCAAGAAGTTCACTCATAGACAAACATGGCTCGAATAGTGATGCGATACGCGCCGCCCGCGCGCCCTGGGGCCTGCCGGACTTCCGGACCGGATCAGGCTGCAGGCTTCGTCAGCGGCGGGGCCTGGTAGTTGTTCTTCACCCGCACGTAGTGTTCGGCCGAGTAGCGCAGGTACGCCATCTCCACGTCCGTCAGCGCGCGCTGGCGCACCGCCGGGCGGCCCATGTAGAGGTAGCCGCTTTCCAGCACCTTGCCGGGCGAGACCAGGCTGCCCGCGCCCAGCATCACGCGGTCGCCCACCACGGCGTCGTCCATCACGATCGAGCCCATGCCGATCAGGCATTCGTCGCCGATGCGGCAGCCGTGCAGGATCACCGAGTGGCCGATGGTCACATGGCTGCCGATGAGGAGCGGCGAGCCCTCGGGCTTGCTGGCGTTGCGGTGCGAGACATGGCCCATGGCCAGGTCCTGCACGTTGCTGCACTCCCCCACCACGATGCGGTTCACGTCGCCGCGCAGCACGGCGTTGCACCACACCGAGGCGTCGCGGCCCAGGGTCACGTCGCCGATCACCTGGGCGGAGTCGTGGATGAAGACGCCGCTGCCCAGGCACGGGGCGGTATCGAGGTAGGGGGCAAGGGGCATGGGGTGGGAAGGAATGAGGGTGGTGGTGAAGAGAAAGAAGCCGGAATGCGCCGGGGCGCACGCAGCCGCCAAGCGTAGCGCCAAGCGGGGCTCAGCGCCGGAAGACGGGCCCGATGACCTCGATCTTGTTGGTCCAGACATAGCCCGCGAAGCCCCGGGGCACCTGGGCCAGCTGCGCGGGCGTGTCGATGCCCGAGGTGCCGGCGTCGCCCGCGCCGTAGGGGCCCAGCAGGATGATCTCGCTGCCCGCCTGCCGCAGCCGCCGCTGCAGCAGGTTCGGCCAGCCCCAGAGCCAGGGCGCGACGTTCAGGGGCACCATCACGGTGGTCTGGCGGCAGGCCTCGGGGACGATGCCGGCCCAGCCCAGGGCGATGTAGCGGCCCAGGCACTGCGCCAGCCCCTGGCGCGACCAGGTCCTGACGGGTGCCCCGCCCTGGGCCGCGAGCGCCCCGGCGGCGCGCAGGGTGGGCTCGTCGCCCCCGTACGCGCCCCAGATGGCCTGCCGCCAGGCGGGCTGTCCGGCCACCAGCGCGGCGAGCATGTCGCCCTCGCGCGCCTCCCGGCTCTTGAAATTGACGAGAAAGCGCTGGCCGGGCATGGCCGTGAAGACCTCGGAGAGCTCGGGCATCAGCCCCACGCCCTTGCCGCGCAGGGGGTAGGTCCGGCCCCCGTCGGCGGTGTAGCCGTAGCCCACATCCAGCGTGCGCAGGTAGGACATCGCGTGGCTGCGCGTGGTGCCCCGGCCTTCGGTGCGGCAGTCCAGCGTCCAGTCGTGCAGCACGGCCAGGCGGCCGTCGGTGGTGGGGTGCACGTCCAGCTCCACGATGTCCGCGCCATGGGCGAATGCCGCCTGCATGGAGCGCACCGTGTTCTCGATGTAGTCGTGCGTGGGCGGCTCGATGCGCCGGGCGGTGCAGGTGTCCCGCTCCAGCCCCTCGCGGTGGTAGGTCTGGTGCACGCCCCGGTGCGCGATCAGGCGCGCTTTGGCGCCTTCGGGCGGCGCTGCGCGCCAGGAGGCGTTGAAAACCCAGACCGCCGCGGTGGCGATGCCCAGGCCGATGAGGAGGGAGTGGCGTTTGCGCATGGGAGGCGTGCCCTGGGAGGGGCTGGCGGTCGTGCGGCGAGCATTTTGCCCGGGCCGGGGTTCCCCGGCCTACGGCGCGCCGACCGCGTAGAACCCGAGGAACATCTCCACCGCATCGGCCAGCACCTGCTGCTGCACGGCAGGCGCCAGCGGCGGCTGACCCATGGCCAGCTGGGGCCAGAAGGCAAAGGACTTGACCATGCCGTGCAGCTGGTGGGCCGCGTACTGCGGGTCCACCCCCGCGCGCAGGGCGCCGTCCTGCTGGGCCGCGCGGATCCAGCGCGGCAGGCCTTCTTCCTTTTCGGACAGGCGCGCCACCATGGCCTGGGCGCGCTCGGGCGTGTGCATCATTTCGGCCATCGCCACGCGCGAGAGGTCGATGAAGCTCGCGTCGTTCAGCAGCTCCATCTTCTGCTCCAGCACCGCGAGCAGCTGCGCGCGCAGCGGTCGCCCCGCGTCATAGGCCACGTCGGGCAACGAATGGCTGCGCTCCCACAGGTGGTCCAGGATGGCGCCGAACAGCTCGTCCTTGCTGGGAAAGTGGTTGTACACCGTGCGCTTGGACACCTCGGCCGCCGCGGCCACGCGGTCCATGCTGGTGCCGTTGAAGCCATGTTCGCGGAATTCGCCGATGGCGGCCTGCACGATGGCCTCGCGCTTGCGGTCGGTCAGGCGGGTGGGGGCGATCACGGTGGCGGGCTCGGTCATTCCCCTATTTTACACCGGGTAGTTTACTTTTTTGAAAAGTGAACTACACTGTGCAGTGCACTTTTCGGAAAAGCATCCATGCTCCGCCGCACGCCCCGAATCCTTCTCATCCTCACCGTTGTCACCGCCATGGCCTACAGCATCCTTTCCTGCACCTCCTTGCCGGCAAGCTCCCATGAGCAGTCGCCCCAGCACGTCGATGGCAAGTTCCGCAACGCGGCGCCGCGCCAGGCCCCGGGTTTTGCCAAGACCCTGGGCATCATGTGGCGCTTCATGACGGACAAGCCCGCCGACGCGGTGCCGGCCCAGCCGCCACAGGTGCTGCCGCTCACGCAGGCCGACCTGCTGGGCGCCCCCGACCTGAGCCTGTGGCGCCTGGGCCACTCGACCATGCTGCTCAAGCTGCAGGGCCAGTTCTGGCTGACCGACCCGGTGTTCTCCGAACGCGCCTCGCCGTTTTCCTTCATGGGCCCCAAGCGCTTCCATGCGCCGCCCATCGCCATCGACGAGCTGCCGCCCATCACCGGCGTGGTGCTCTCGCACGACCACTACGACCACCTGGACTTCGATGCCATCCGGCAGCTCGCCCCCAAGGTGGCGCATTTCGTCACGCCGCTGGGCGTGGGCGACCGCCTTGTCGCCTGGGGCGTGCCCGCCGCCAAGGTGCAGCAGTTCGACTGGTGGCAGGGCACCACCATCGCCGGCGTGAAGCTGGTGGCCACGCCCGCACAGCACTTCTCGGGCCGCAGCCTGTCGGACGGCAACCGCACGCTGTGGGCGTCGTGGGTGCTGGTGGCGGGGGACACGCGCATCTTCTTCAGCGGCGACACGGGCTACTTCGACGGCTTCAAGGCCATCGGCGAGCGCTTCGGCCCGTTCGACCTGACGATGGTGGAAACCGGCGCCTACGACGCCCAGTGGCCCGACGTGCACATGCAGCCCGAGGAAAGCCTGCAGGCCCACCTGGACGTGAAGGGCCGCCACCTGATGCCCATCCACAACGGTACGTTCGACCTGGCGCTGCACGCGTGGACGGACCCGTTCGACCGCATCACCGCCCTGGCCGGGAAAGCCGGCGTGCCGCTGGTGGCGCCGGTGATGGGCGAGCGGCTGGACATCCGGCAGCCCGCGCTCTCGCAGCAATGGTGGAAAAGGTAGGGGGACACCGCCAGCGCGGCGGTCGCTCGCCGGTCAGAGCCCCTTGCGGTGACTTCTGGAAGCTAACCGCGCCACTACCCGCGCGGCGGCCACGATCTCGGGCTCGCCGTAGCCCGCGTAGCCAAACAGCCAGCCTCTACGGTTCGATTCCATCGCATAGCGCGACAAGGGTGCCAGCATCACCCCGGCGGCGAGTGCGCTGCGGCTCAAGGCCTCGTCGTTGCTGCCGGGCGCGCATTCCAGCAGCAGGTGCATGCCCCGGTCGCTGGGCGCCAGCTGCAGCGCGCCGCCGCTGGCCTGGGCCAGCGCGTCGATCAGCACCTGCTGGCGCTCCTGGTACAGCTCGCGCATCTGCCGCAGGTGGCGCAGCAGGTGGCCTTCGGCGATGAAGCGCGCCAGCACCGCCTGTGCGTCGCCGGGCGCATGCCGGTCGGTGATGGCGCGGGCCATGGCAAAGGCTTCCACCAGCGCGGGTGGCACGACCACGAAGCCCAGGCGCAGGCCGGGGTGCAGGGTCTTGGAGAACGTGCCCACGTACAGCACGCGCTCCGAGCCCGGCAGGCTGCACAGGGCGGGCACGCGCTGGGCCTTGCCGTCGTGCTTGCCGTACTGGAATTCGCCGTCGTAGTCGTCCTCCACCACCCAGGCGTCGTGCGTGCGCGCCCACTGCAGCAGGGCCTGGCGCCGCGCCAGTGGCATGCACACGCCGGTGGGGAACTGGTGCGTGGGCGTGACCACGGCCATGCGCGCACCGGGCCACTGCGCGGCGCCTTCGGCGATGCGCAGGCCCTGCGCATCCAGCGCCACGGGCCGCGCCAGCACGCCGTGGCCCAGCAGGCTGGCGCGGATGCCGGGGTAGCCCGGGTCTTCCACCAGCACCTCGTCGCCCGCGTCCAGCAGCAGCCGCGCGATCAGATCGATGCCCTGCTGCGAGCCCGAGCACACCACCACCTGCGCCGCATCGCAGCGGATGCCGCGCGACGCCCACAGCCACAGCGCGATGGCCTGGCGCAGCTGGGGGTCGCCCGCAGGGTCCAGGTACTGCGCGCGGGCGCTGCGCTGGCCGGGGCTGGCCTGGCGCGCCAGGCGGTCCCACAGCGCGAACGGAAAAGTGTCCACCTCGGGCGCGCCGATGCGAAATGCCCGCGCCGCCACATGCGGAGGCCGCCAGCGCGCCGCCGTCTCGGCAATGAGCTGCCCGCGCTTCGACAGCCCGCGCGGCGGCGCCACCAGTCCCTGCGCCGGGGCCGTGCCCGCGGCCTCGGACACATAGGTGCCGTCGCCCACTCGCGCTTCCACGTAGCCCTCGGCCTGCAGGCGCTGCACGGCCCAGAGCACCGTGTTGCGCGACACACCCAGGCCGGCCGCATGCTCGCGCGACGGCGGCAGGCGCGTGCCTGCGGGCAGGCGGCCGTGCTCGATGGCGCCGCGCAACTGCTCATAGACCTGCTGGCGCAGCAGGCCCTGGCGCGGGCCCGGAGCACCCGTGGCGGCGGCGACGGTCTTCGGATTGGCTCTGGCAACCGGCATGAATTGGCCCCTTGGTTGTGGCAATGCAGCCATAAACTGAAGAACCATTTTAGAAACCATCCGGGCTGCCTGCGAGGCCCGGTCCCACAAGAAAGATCCTATGGCCGAGCACACCGCCACCATCGCCTGGTCCCGTGGCAGCGACGACTTTCTGGACAAGCGCTACCACCGCGCGCACACCTGGCAATTCGATGGCGGCGCCGTGGTGGCCGGCTCGTCGTCGCCGCATGTGGTGCCGCTGCCCTACTCCGACGCTTTGGCCGTGGACCCCGAAGAAGCCTACGTGGCCGCGCTGTCGAGTTGCCACATGCTGTGGTTCCTGGACTTCGCCTGCCGTGCCGGATGGCGCGTGGACAGCTACACCGATGCCGCCGTGGGCACCATGGCCAAGGATGCCGAAGGCCGCCTGGTGGTTGCGCACGTGCAGCTGCGGCCCGTGACGCGCTTCGACGCGGCGCACGCGCCCAGCAGCGCGGTGCTGGCCGACCTGCACCATCAGGCGCACGCGGCATGCTTTTTGGCCAACTCGGTCAAGACGCAGATCGACTGCGCGCCCGTGCTGGACGTGGAAGGACCACTGACATGACCATTGCCAACCGCCAGTTCCAGGTGACCGACCCAGCCGTTCTGCACGGCCTGGTGCGGGACCAGCCCCTGGCCACCCTGGTCGTCTCGCACGAGGGCGCCCTGCACGTCAACCACGTGCCGCTGTACCTGGACCCCACGCGCGGCCCACACGGCACGCTGGTGGGCCACGTGGGCCGCGGCAACGGCGTGTGGCCGCTGCTGCCGCAGCAGGCGGTGGCCGTGTTCCATGGCCCGCAGGCCTACGTGTCGCCGTCGTGGTACCCGTCCAAGGCCGTCGATGGCAAACAGGTGCCCACCTGGAACTACGCCACGGTGCACGCCCACGGCACGCTCAGCGCGGTGGACGGCGACCCCGAGCGCCTGCGCGCGATCCTGCACACCCTGACCGAGGCGCACGAAGCCCACCGCCCGCACCCCTGGCACGTGGACGATGCGCCCGCCGACTACCTGCACAAACTGCTGGGCGCCATCGTGGGCGTCGAGCTGGCGGTGGAACGCTGGGAAGGCGTCTGGAAGGTGAGCCAGAACCGCACGGACACGGACCGCGCCGGCGTCGTCGAGGGGCTGACGGCGCAAGGCACGCCGCAAGCGCTGGCCATGGCGGCGCTGGTGGAACGAGGGCCGGGCATCTAGCCAGTGATTGCTGCGATATTCATAGCTTGAAGCGCTTGATAGTAGGGCGACAGAGCCTGTTTTGACCTTTAGAACCGCAGCATCAACCCGTACCGGTCGGGCTGAGCCTGTCGCAGCCATGCGCCGCGTTTCGACAGGCTCAGCGTGAACGGTGCTGGTGAGTGCCGAGTGGTGGTGGCACGACGTGGCGTGCGGCCAGACACCGCCCATGGCAACCCTTCAGCATCATCCCTCTAGCATCTCCACGCGCAGCGACACCACCGGCCCGGCCACGGCGGGGTGCGCGGCCAGCGCGTGCATGGCCAGGTCCACCGTGGACTGGGCCGCCACGTCGGTGAGCACCAGCACCTGGGGATGGCCGGGGCTGGATGCCGCCTTGTCGGCCTGCAGTGTTTTTTCGGCCGCCAGCTCCACACGCAGCACCGGCACCTGCTGCGCCGCCAGCCAGGCGCCCACGGCCTCGATCTGCTGGGCCGTGTGCACGGGCACCCGCAGGTAGTGGCGCGTGCGCACGGCGGCGCGCGGCAGCACGGCCTGGTCGTTGCTGATGGCGCTGGCATGAAAGCCCAGGTGCGGCACCCGCTGCGCCGCGTGGGTGCCATGAAGCCGCGCCACGTCCACCAGGTCGGCGATCACGGCCGACGCGGTCTGCTCGGAGCCCGCGCCCGCGCCGTAGTACATCGTCACGCCCGACGCATCGCCCTTGACCATGATGCCGTTCATCGAGCCATTGACATGCGCCAGCAGGTGCGTGGCGGGCACCAGCGCGGGCTGCACGCGCAGCTCCACGCCGTCGGCACCATCGCCGTGCTCGCGGCGCCGCGCCACCCCCAGCAGCTTGATGCGAAAGCCCAGCTGCTCCGCGCAGGCCACGTCCAGCCCCTGGAGCGCGGTGATGCCCTCCACCTGCGCGTCGGCAAAGCGCAGCGGCATGCCGAACGCATTGGCGGCCAGCAGCGTGATCTTGTGCGCGGCGTCGATGCCCTCGATGTCGAAGGTCGGATCGGCCTCGGCGTAGCCCAGCGCCTGGGCCTGGGCCAGCGCCTCGGCAAAGCCCACGCCCTCGTCGCGCATCTTGCTCAGGATGAAGTTGGTGGTGCCGTTGATGATGCCGGCCACCCATTCGATGCGGTTGGCGGTGAGGCCCTCGCGCAGCGCTTTCACGATGGGGATGCTCACGGCCACCGCGCCTTCGTACGCCACGGCCACGCCGTGCTGGCGCGCGGCGGCGAAGATCTCGTTGCCATGCTCGGCCAGCAGCGCCTTGTTGGCCGTGACCACATGCTTGCCCGCGCGGATGGCGGCCAGCACCCATTCACGCGCCGGGCCGGTGCCGCCGGCGGCCTCCACCAGCACGTCCACATCGGGGTGCGTGGCGACCTGCATGGGGTCGTTGGTCAGGGCCACGTCCTTGCCCACCACGCTCATGGCACGGGCCAGGCTGCGGGCGCAGACCACCACCATCTTGATGCCCCGCCCCGCGCGGCCCGCGATGAGCGCCTGGTTGCGCGCCAGCACGCGGAAGGTGCCCGCGCCCACGGTGCCAATGCCGATCATGCCCACGCGCAGGGGGCGCATGGCCGCGGCGGAAGGCTCGAACGACGGGGCTTCTAGGGACTGGACGGGATCGCGGAACATGGGCTTCTCCAAACGACTGCAAAACAAACAAACAAACAAACAAAAAAACCCAGCTGCCAGAGCTGGGTTTCAGTCAATTCGTCTTGGGGGAGAAGAGAGAGCGATCACCAGGTGGCTGCCGAAACGGCCACCTGCGCGTGCTCAGGTGGCCGCGGTGGTAATGGTGGTAATCATTCGTGCACCCATCGCCCGCGTGAATGCGGACAGCATCATGCACATGCCCTGGAAGGCCGTGGCGCGTGCGGTGAAGGGGATGGCGGTGTACGACATGAAGGATGCAGTGTACCCGAGGCCCTTGGGCCGCCGTCAAGCCCGTGCCGCGCCTGGTGCCGCGGGCAGGCGTCCGGGCAGCCCGCGACAGGGTGATTTTGCTATTGAATCAATAGCTTTTGGCGCTTCATGGATAAGCGCCAGGCGCCGATTTCTTTCTCATCGCCATCTCGCCAGCACCTGCGGCCTGCGCCCGCAGTCCCAGCTGCGCCATCAGCTCCATCGCGCCGGCCGGGGCCCGCTCCTTCGCGCCGTTGATGAAATACACGAACACATCGCGCGGCCGCTCGCCGCGGGTCCAGGCGCGCACGCCCTCGGCCCATTGCGCAATCGCCTCGGGCGTGTAGCCGGTGGGCACGTCGGCCTGGCTGCGCATCAGCCGCAGATAGGCGAAGTCCGCCTCGGCATCGGCAATGGCCGGGAATTTCTCGGAATCGGTGTGCACCGGCACGCAGCCGTAGCGGCGGGCCAGCGCGATGAAGGCGGGGGTGGCAAAGCTCTCGTGCCGCACGTCGAGCACATGGCGCAGGCTGCGGCCATCGACCTGTTGGGGCAGCAGCGCGAGGAAGGCCTCGAAGTCCCCCGGTTCGAACACCTTGGTGGGCATGAACTGCCAGACGATGGGGCCGAGCTTGTCCTTCAGTTCCGAGATGCCGCTTTCCACAAACCGCATGACCGAGTCGCCCGCCTGCGCCAGCACGCGGCGGTTCGTCGCGAAGCGGTTGGCCTTGAGCGAGAACATGAAGCCCTCGGGCGTCTCGCCGTGCCATTTGGCAAACGTGGGCGGCTTGAAGGTGCTGTAGTAGGTGCCGTTGACCTCGATGGCGCTGAGCTGGCGGCTGGCGTACTGCAGCTCCTTGCTGTGCGCGAGGCCCGCGGGGTAGAAGTTGTCGCGCCAGGGCTCGAAGGTCCAGCCGCCGATGCCGATGCGGATGTGCTGGCTGCGGGTGCTACTGCTGTTTGCGGTGGTTTCCACGGCGTTCCCTGTCTGACAGTCCACGGGGTGGCCACTTTAGCAGCGCGACCGAGGCTGCGGCAACGCCCCGGACCGCCCGACGCCGCAGGGGCATACGGTGCGCCTGACTTATGCAGAGGTTTCCCGCGACCCCGGCACTTCCACGCGCGCCTCCAGCCCCGCACCGTCCTCGCGCGGCCCCAGCACCAGCCGGCCGCCCAGCGCCTGGGCCAGTTCGTTCGCAATGGCCAGGCCCAGCCCCGTGCCGCCGGTGCCGCGGTTGCGCGAGTCTTCCAGCCGCACGTAGGGCTGCAGCACGGCGGCCAGTTCGGCGGCGGGGATGCCCGGCCCCCGGTCCAGCACCCGCACCAGCCATGGGCCTTGGTGCCCGGCCTCCAGGCTCAGCTCGGCCGCGCCGGCGAACTTGAGCGCGTTGTCCACCAGGTTGCATACCAGCCGGCGCAGGGCCTGCGGGCGCGTGTCGCAGGTGCCCTCTGCCGTGTGCAGCAGCGACACGGGCAGGCCGGCATCGGCGTAGTCGAACGCAATGCTCTGCAGCAGCGCGCGCAGGTCCACGCGCTGCAGGGGCTCCCGGGCGGCCTGGGACGAGCGCGCGTAGGCAATGCCTTCTTCCACCAGCGACTGCATCTCGGCCAGGTCCGCGTGCAGCTTGCCCTGCAGCGTGGTGTCGTCCAGCAGGTCGGCGCGCAGGCGCAGCCGGGTGATGGGCGTCTGCAGGTCGTGCGAGACGGCGGCCAGGATGCGCATACGCTCCTCCAGGTGCGCCTGGATGCGCTGCTGCATGCGGTTGAAGGCCTGGGCGGCGCGCTGCACCTCGCGCGGGCCGTCCTCGGCCAGGGGCACGGCGGGGCGGTCGGCATCCAGCGCGTCGGCCGCGTCGGCCAGCGCGCGCAGGGGCCGCGTGGCCGCGCGCACGGCCCAGGCGCACAGGCCCGCCAGCAGCGCCAGCTGCAGCGCCAGCGCGCCCAGCACCCAGGGCGAGACCTGCAGCCGGGGCTCGTCCATGTCCACGGCCAGCGGCGTGCCGTCGCTCAACTGGAGCTGCAGGCGCAGCTCGGTGCCGGGCACGCGGGGGTCGATCACCCGCACCGTCTGGCCGGGGGGCAGCGTGGCGCCCACGGCGCCCGCGATCAGGCGGGCCAGGTCGGACGGGTCCTCGGGCGCATCCTGCGGCGCGGTCAACGCGAACCGGTAGTTGCGGCGCGCCAGCCGGTCCACCCACTGCGCGCGCTCTGCGGCGGGCAGGCGCTCCAGCATGGCCACGGAGCTGGCCACGTCGCTCGCCAGGTACGACACCATGGCGCGGCGCATGGTCATGCCGCGCTCGGTGAGCGCGAGCACGAAGGTCAGCGCATGCGCCAGCGCCAGGCCCAGCGCCAGCACCAGCAGGATGCGCCCGAACAGCGAGCGGGGCCACCCGCGCAGCGTCATGCGGCGGCCTCGTTGGAGGTTGCCGTGGGCAACACGTCGGCGCAGAACACATAGCCCTCGTTGCGCACTGTCTTGATGTAGCGCGAGCCCCGGGCACCATCCCCGAGCCGCTGGCGCACGCGGCTGACCAAGAGGTCGATGGAGCGGTCGAACACGTCGGCGTCGCGCCCCTGCGTGAGCTGCAGCAGCTGGTCGCGCGTGAGGATGCGCTGCGGATGGTCCAGCAGCACGCGCAGCAGCCGGTATTCGGCGCCCGACAGCGCCACCACCGCGCCCGTGGCATCGAGCAGGTGGCGCGCCGTGGTGTCCAGCCGCCAGTCGCCGAACGCCAGCTGCCGCGCGGGCTCGGCCGTCGCCAGGTTGGGCGGCAGCATGCGCGTGCGCCGCAGCACGGCGTGGATGCGCGCCAGCAGCTCGCGCGCGGCGAAGGGCTTGGTCAGGTAGTCGTCCGCACCCAGCTCCAGGCCCAGGATGCGGTCGGCCTCGTCGCTGCGCGCGGTGAGCATGATGATGGGCAGCGGCGGCGCGCCGGGGCTGCGCAGCTCGCGGCACAGCGCGATGCCGTCGGTGCCGGGCAGCATCAGGTCCAGCACCAAGAGGTCGATGCGCTGCGTGGCCAGCACCTCACGCATCTGCCGTCCATCGGCCGCCACGCTCACCTGCAGGCCCTGGCGCTGCAGGTACTCGGCCGCCAGCTCGCGGATGCCGGCGTCGTCATCGACGATCAGGACGTGGTCTTCGGTGGGCGTGCTCATGGGCCGTGATTCTCCGAGGTTTGCCCTGCGCGTGGCGGCGGCGCGGCGGGCCGTATGTATCTGAACTTGTCTGGCGGCGCGGCAGACACGCACGCATACCAAAAGGCCTTGCCAGGAAATATCACCGATACGTCCGCTGGCTTCAATGCAGTCTTCCTGAACTTCACGAGGACCGTGCCATGAAGATGAACCCCTGGACAACAACCACGGCCGGGCTGCTGGCCCTGTGCCTGGCCCAATCCGCTGGCGCCCAGCAATCCCTGGCCGCCGCACCTGCCAAGGCCCCGCTGGGCCGCTGGATCACCGAAAGCGGCAACCTGGAGGTGGACATCGTGCTCTGCGCCGGCGAGACCCTGTGTGGCAAGGTGGTGCGCGTGCTGGGCAACCGCTCCATGAGCGCGCCGGGCACCGAGATGGCGGCGGCCGACGCGCGGCCCGCGCTGGGCATGACCCTGCTGTCGGGCCTGCGCCCCAGCGATGGCGGCAGTAACACCGAATACCAGGGCGAGATCTACAACCGCGAGAACGCCAAGACCTACCGCGCCATCCTCACCCCCGCCGAGCCGGACCAGCTGCTGGTGCGCGCCTACGTGGGCATCCCGCTCTTTGGCAAGACGCAGGTGTGGCGCCGCCCGGGCGCAGAGCACGGGGGCGTGCAATGACCATGGCCGCCACCTCGCCCTGGCTGGCCGTGGCCGCCGGCATGCTCACCGTGGGCGCGCCCTGCGTGCTGCCCATGCTGCCGGTGGTGCTGGGCGCGTCGGTGGCGGGTGGGGCGGCGCGGCGCACGCGTCCGCTGTTCATCGCGCTGGGCTTTGCGCTCTCGTTCGCGGCCGTGGCGCTGCTGTTCAGCAGCTTCGCGCAGGTGCTGGGCGTGTCGCCCGGGGGCTTGCGCCGGTTCGCCGCCGTGATGCTGCTGGTGTTTGGCGTGCTCACGGTGTGGCCTCGGCCCTTCCAGTGGCTCAGCCAACAGGCGGGTGGCGTGCTCGGCCGCGTGGCCAGCCTGGGGCTGGGCTCATCGGCCGGCAACTGGGGCGGGCTGCTGCTGGGCCTGAGCCTGGGCGCGGTGTGGACGCCCTGCGCCGGGCCGGTGCTGGCCTCCATCCTCACGCTCATCGCCACCGAGCCGCCCGGGGTCAGCACGGCGGTGCTGCTGCTCGCGTATTCCACCGGCGCCGCAGTGCCCATGCTGGCCATTGCCTACGGTGGCCAGGCAGCGGCCGGCCATGTGCGCCGCATCTCGCGCCATGCGCACCGCGTGCAGCAGGCCTTTGGCGTGGTGGTCATCGCCGTGGCGCTGGCCATGCTGCTGGAGGTGGATGGGCAGGTCACCGCCTGGCTGTCGCAGTTCTATCCCTCGGGTTCTGGCGGGCTGTAAGCGGCCCGCAGCAAGGAGTTTTCACCATGACATCGCGCCTTTCTTCACCCTTCTCTTTTCAGCGCCGCACATTCCTGGCGTCCGCAGCTTCTGTAGCCGCAGCGGTGGCGGCACCCGCCCTCACCCACGCAGCGGGGCCCGCCATCCAGGCCGCCACGCTGCCCGACTTTGGCGCGGCGCCCGAGTTCACCGGCATCGAGCGCTGGCTCAACTCCGAGCCGCTCACCCTGGCCCAGCTGCGCGGCCGCGTGGTGCTGGTGGACTTCTGGACCTATGCCTGCATCAACTGCATCCGCACCCTGCCCCACGTGAACCGCTGGGCCGAGCTGTACACGCCCCAGGGCCTCACCGTGGTGGGCGTGCACACGCCGGAGTTTCCGTTCGAGCGCACCACCAGCAATGTCGAAGTGGCCATGCGCCGCCACGGCGTGAAGCACCCCGTGGCGCAGGACAACCGCTACGGCACCTGGAAGGCCTACGGCAACCAGTACTGGCCTGCCGCGTACCTCATCGATGCGCAGGGCCGCATTCGCTACAAGCACTTCGGAGAGGGCGAATACGAGCGCACCGAAGCCGTGATCCGCGCGCTGCTGGCGGCGCGGGGCTAGCCCGCCCGCCCCTTCCTGTTCCGTCGTTTCTCTGCCCCATCCCCCCCACCTTTTGCAGGACTTTCGCACCATGCCGTTCCCCCGCCTCCAATTTGCCCTGGTCACGCTCGCCGCTGCCGCAGCAGCCCTGTGCATGGCCTCCGCCAGCCATGCGCAGGCACCGCAACTGCCACCACCCGACGCCACCCACCCCGCCACGCTGCAGCTGATGCAGGGCTTTCCGCCACCGCCCGACAAGGTCGTGCGCCTGGCCAACATCCTCAAATACCCCAATGTGCGCTGGGCCGCGCACCACCTGCGCGAGCTGGGCCCTACGGCCGCCGTGTGGCGCGGCGCAGGCGCGTCCAGCGCGCTGCCCGCCGCAGCCCGCGCGCTGGACGACGCGCTGCCCGTGCCCGACGGCAAGGGCGGCACCACCACGCTGGCCGACTGGCAAAAGGCCACCTACACCGACGGCCTGCTGGTGCTGCACCGGGGCCAGGTGGTGTACGAGCGCCACCACACCGGCATGCAGCCGCACCAGCCGCATGTGCTGTGGTCCATGAGCAAATCGCTCACCGGCCTGCTGGTGACCGAGCTCATCCAGGAAGGCGTGATCGACCCGACAGCACCAATCCCCCGCTACCTGCCCGAGCTGGCCACCAGCGCCTGGGCCGATGCCACCGTGCAGCAGACGCTGGACATGACCACCGGCGTGCAATACGCCGAGAACTTTGCCGACCCTGCGTCCGGCGTCTTCCAGTACCTGGCCGCCGCAGGCCTGCAGCCCGCGCCGCCCGGCAGCAGCGCCGCCAAAAGCATGGCCGAGTTCCTGCCCACGCTGAAGAAGGAGGGCGAGCACGGCGCCGCGTTCGCGTACAAGTCGGTGGACACGGAAGTGCTGGGCTGGCTGCTGCAGCGCGTGACGGGCAAGAGCTACGCCACGCTGCTGTCCGAGCGCATCTGGTCGCGCCTGGGCGCGCAGGAGGATGCCTATGTGTTTGCAGACGCCAACGGCGGCCAGTCCACCAGCGTGGGCGTGAACGCCACGCTGCGCGACCTGGGCCGCCTGGGCGAAATGCTGCGCGCCAACGGCCGCTACAACGGCCAGCAAGTCATCTCGCCCGCCACCATCGCCGAGCTGCGCAAGGGCGCCGACCCCGCGAAATTCAGCAAGGCCCCCGGCACCGCCATGCGCGCGGGCTACTCGTACCACAACCAGTGGTGGGTGCCGCATGATGCGGACGGTACGCTGGAGGCCAAGGGCCTGATGGGCCAGCACATCCACATCAACCCGGCGGCGGAGCTGGTGGTGGTGAAGCTGTCCACACACCCGGTGCCCAACACGGCCTTCACGCATGCGGTGGACCGGCAGGCGTTTGCCGCGCTGGCCGCGGCGGTGCGGGGGCGCTGAGGGGCCGGCGGACAAAAAGAAGACCGTGCAGGGGCGCGGTGCCCCGGCGCCCCGGCCCGTCTCGTTGGCTACTTCACCAGCGTGGCGGTCAGCGTGATCTCGGGCACCGCGGCCAGTGCCTTCGACAGCGGGCAATTGGCCTTGGCATCGGCCGCCAGTTTCTGGAAGGCCGCATCGTCCAGCCCGGGCACCTTGGCGGTGAGCGTGAGCGCGATGCGGTCGATCACAAAACCTTCGCCCTCCTTGGACAGGCGCACGCTGGCGGTGGTGTCCACCGCTTCGGTGGCGATGCCCGCCTTGTCGGCGGCGAACGAAAACGCCATGGTGAAGCAGGCCGCATGCGCCGCCCCCAGGATCTCCTCGGGGTTGGTGCCCTTGCGGTCGTCGCCAAAGCGGCTGGCAAAGCCATAGGGGTACTTGTCCAGCGCGCCGGTCTCGGTGCTGATCTGGCCCTGGCCGGCCTTGCCGGCCCCTTCCCAGTGAACGCTGGCTTTCTTTTCAGGCATGGCGTGGCTCCTTTTCTGGCATGCAATGGTGGGGTGGTGAACACCCGGGTGAAACCCGGGCCTGGAATCACACCACAGCCGCGCCGCCGCTGGTGTGGGACAACGCCGCATCGTCCCGCACCGCATGCAAGGGGCCCGCACGCACCATGCGGATCGCATCGAACGGGCACCGCACCGCGCACAAGGCACACCCGGTGCAGGCCGCCGCATCATGCAGCCGGGACCGCTTGGGGCCCCAGGCTTGCGGGCCCTGCACCTGCAGCGACAGCACATGCGGCGCGCACACGGCCACACACCAGCCGCAGCCCGTGCAGCGGGCAGTGTCGATGGCGGGCAAGGCCTTGCGGGGGGCGTTCATGTGGTGGCCTGGACAGTGCGAGGGGATGGCAGGGCTGGACGAAGCCCGCGGCTGCCATGGCGCAGCTTAGCGCGCCGCATCCGGCCGGTCGAGCACCGCCATGGCGCGCACGTGGTCAACGCCCCGCGCTGGCGATACAGTGCGCCCATGCACCACAGCGGCAGTACCACCAGCAACAGCGGCAACACCACCACCACCGTCACCCGGCACCTTCTGATCCGGGGGCATGTGCAGGGCGTGGGCTACCGCTGGTCCCTGGTGCAGGCCGCGCTGCAGCGCGGTGTGCAGGGCTGGGTGCGCAACCGCCGCGACGGCAGCGTGGAAGCCCTGGCCACCGGCCCCGCCGATGCCGTGCAGTCCCTCATCGACTGGGCCCGCCACGGCCCGCCGCAGGCGCGGGTGGACGCGGTGGACGTGGGCACCGTGGCCGAGCCCGCCGAGCCCGTGGCGGGCTTTGTCCAAAGGGAGACGGTGTAGCGGTAGCGCGCGGGCTGGCGCTGCGGCGGCCCGCCGTGCGCCCTCCGGCAAATAGCGTGGCCTGGCGGCAGGCAGCCCCGGGTGCCCGCCGCTCAACCCCTGCGCTGCAGATCCCGCGCCCCGTAGGCGCAGTACCCCGGCTTGGGGCTCTTCTTCTGCGGATGCAGCCGGCACGTCTCGGGCCGCTTGTCGTACACCGTGCACAGGCGTGTTTTGGGGTCGAGAAAGTTACAGTCCCCACTGGCCCGCCGCGCCATCGTGAAGATCGCGTTCTTGTGGTTGAAGTGGTCGATCAGCCGTGCCTTGAGCAGCCGCCTGGCAATGTGCCGCAGCTCTTCATGCTCGGCCTCGAACGGGTCCACCAGCTCCAGCCGCACCAGGTCTGCCAGCTGCACTTCGAGCGGCATCGTGCAGCAGTTGGCCGCGCAGGTGTCGCACAGGCCTGGGCGATAGCGGGTCCAGGTGTCGAGGCGGTCAACGTCGACGATGGAAATGGGGGAGCGCATGGGGTTGCGATTGTGCCTGGGTGGCCGGCCGCCCATGTGGCGCTGCCCACGCAGTCATCGCGGCCACCCGCTGGCGCTGGGCGCAATGACGCCCATGGCCATGGTCCCCAAAAGCTGTCGCCGCATGTGGCGCTTGGCCTACGCCAGTGTGGCGCGGCGGCGAAGACCATGGGGTTCTGGACGTATCCACCCCTACCCCTACCTACAGGAGACCACCATGACCCATCCCCAAGACCCCACCCGCGACATGAACCTGGACCCCATCACCAAGGAGCCGGGCGCCCACCCCATCGGCACGGGCATCGGTGCCGCAGGCGGCGCCGTCACGGGCGCAGCCGCTGGCTCCATCGGCGGCCCCATCGGCTCCGCCGTGGGCGCAGTGGTCGGCGCCGTCGTCGGCGGCCTGGCCGGCAAGGGCGCGGCCGAAGCGGTCAACCCCACGGATGAAGACGCCTACTGGCGCGACGCGTATGGCCGGGAGCCGTACTACTCGGATGCCTATACCTACGACGACTATGCGCCTGCGTACCGCCACGGCTATCAAAGCGTGATCGACGGACGCCACCGCGACTGGAACGACGCGCGCGACCATCTGCAGACGCGCTGGGACACCGACCGGGAGAGCAGCCGTTTGAACTGGAAGGATGCGGAACCTGCAGCCAAGGCGGCTTGGGAAAGGGCGGATCGGATTTGGAAGCAGACGAAGCAGGAATAGGCAGCCCGGGCGTGCTGTAGCCCGATAGGCTGCCTGTCAAGCGCAGCCATTGGACACTGCGCTTGGCTGACTGGCTGACTGGTCAGCCAACCACGTCAACGACTTTTCCGGTTGAATCCTGGATCGTCGTTTTCTCTATCTGCCACTCCACCTGCGGCAACAGCGGCAGCACATAGCGGCCTTCGCGCGGCTGCAGTGTCTGTACGAACTGCTGCACCGTGGCATTGGTCAGACGCAGGATGGCGGCGCTCTCTTCCTCGCCCTGCCATTCCACTGCATTGCTGCCTTGGTTGCCTGAAGGCTCCAGCAGTAGTTGCCACCGGTGCCCCGCCACACGCAGCGTGCGGCCAAACGGCAGGCGCAGCGGCAACAGGGCCACCAGTTCATCCACCTGGCGGGCGCCCAAAGTCACCAGAGTCAGCGGCTTGCGCAGCCGCCGCTTGGTCTGATGGAGGTCCAGCACATCGGTAAACAGGTACCCGCTCGACGAGCCGTCCCGTCGCACGCCCTCGTCCACCTGCTGCTTCACCGTGGGGTCGCCCAGCAGCGAGGCGCGGTCCAGGTCCGTTACCCACAGCGGCATGTGCGGCAGCAGCACATCGAGCAAACTGCGTGTGTGCCATTGTTTGGCCGCGCGCTCCTCGTCCAGCGTCAGTCCCACTACCTGCAAAAAGGCGACTGAGCCATTGGGCGTGGCCAGCGGCTCGGCCAGCTCCGGGTCGGTCACAAAGCCCATGGAGCAGATCAGCGTGGCCTGCCCCAGTGCAATGGGACCGTTGGCTGTCATCCAATCACCGTCGTTGAAGACGTTGCCGCTCTGGAACACATAGCGTGCCAAGTTCTGCAAAAAATTCAGCGCCCATGTCGGGGGCTCGGCATCGACCACTGCGTTGGGCGCTATCGCCAGCCGAAACGTCAGCTCGAAACCATAGCCGCTCACCTCCGGGTCATTGGACTCCTTGGCGTACAACTCGCTGAACCCATACGTCACAAAATGCCAGTGCGGCATCGGGTCCGTGCGCCGCCAGGCGCTGATGCCATCCAGCGGGTCAGGCCCGCCCAGCATGTGCGAGATCAGCGTGCCAAAGTGCTTGGGCTCCTGGCCGGGGTAGAGGTGGTCCAGGCGGGCGGAGATGGCGTCCCAGCCGGGGGAAGGGGCGTCGGTATCATCGTCGGTGGTGGTAGATGCCATGGCGTGTCCGCGGCAGTGCGGGGCCGCATTGTCGGTGAGTAGGAACCTGCATTTTGGGTGCATGAAACCTGCAGTCTTCAAAAAGCGAAGTCCCCCCACCAAGCGCACCACTTTCCTTAAGCTCATTTCCACCCGAGTCAATACAGATCGGGATGTCCTGGGTGTCATGCCAAAGCCATTTTCGTGGCGAGTTCTCCATCCTCCTTCGCTAAGATGTGACCAAGGAGCGGCGGGAAAAAGGCATGAAACTCATCGACAACATCAACGACCTGCTGGGCGACGACATCAAGCAGTCCGTTCAGCCAGGCGCATGCCTCAAAATCGCGGCTTCCTGTTTTTCGATCTACGCCTACGAGGCCTTGAAGCGCGAGTTGGAATCGGTGGAATCCTTCGAGTTCATCTTCACCTCGCCGTCGTTCATGCCCGACGAAGCCACGGACGCGGCCAAGAAAGAGCGCCGCGAGTTCCACATCCCCAAGCCACCATCTGACACCAAAACCGAGCGCAGCTTCTACGGCACAGAGTTCGAGGTGCAGCTGAAAAACAAGCTCACCCAGCGCGCCATCGCCCGTGAATGTGCTGACTGGATGCGCCGCAAGGCGCAATTCCGCACCAACAGCGGCAATGCGCCCATGCAGCAGTTCGCGGCGGTACAGGCCGCCAGTGCAACGGGGGACGTGCCCAATACTGTGTACATGCCCTTGCATGGCTTCACCGCCGTTGATTTGGGCTACCAGCCTGGCAACGCCGTATCCAACATCGTCAACAAATTCGACGAGCCCGCCAACACGGGCATGTTCCTGAGCTTGTTCGATCAGATATGGACGGACCCCGTCAAGCTGAACGACGTAACCAGCTTGGTGTGCGAGCACATTGCATCGGTGTACCAAGAGAACTCGCCCGAGCGCATCTACTTCCTGATGCTCTACAACATCTTCAATGAGTTCCTCGAAGACCTCAATGAAGATGTATTGCCCGACGACCGCACGGGCTACCTCGACACGCAGGTGTGGCAGCGGCTCTTTAACTTTCAGCGTGATGCGGCGACGGGCATCATCAACAAGCTTGAAACCTACAACGGCTGCATCCTGGCCGACAGCGTGGGCCTGGGCAAGACGTTCACGGCGCTAGCCGTCATCAAGTACTACGAGCTGCGCAACCGTTCCGTGCTGGTGCTGTGCCCCAAGAAGCTGGCCGACAACTGGCTGACCTACAACCGCAACCTCACCACCAACATCTTCGCCACGGACCGCTTCAACTACGACGTTCTTTGCCACACCGACTTGCAGCGCACCAGTGGCGAATCCTTTGGCACACCCCTGAACCGGGTGAACTGGGGCAACTACAACCTGGTGGTCATCGACGAATCGCACAACTTCCGCAACAACGACGCCTACAAGGACAAAGAGACGCGCTACCAAAAGCTGATGGACTCCGTCATCCGGCAAGGCGTGAAGACCAAGGTGCTGATGCTGTCGGCCACCCCCGTCAACAACCGCTTCAACGACCTGCGCAACCAGTTGGCGCTGGCCTACGAGGGCGACTCCTTGCAGCTGGGCGACAAGCTGCACACCGAGCAAGACGTGGAAGAGATCTTTCGCCGGGCGCAGGCCGCATTCAACAACTGGACCAAGCTGCCGCCGGAAGAACGCACCGCCGACGCCATATTGAGCGCCTTGGACTTTGACTTTTTCGAGTTACTGGACAGCGTCACCATTGCCCGGTCCCGCAAACACATCGAGACGTTCTACGACACCAAAGACATCGGCACCTTCCCTGAACGCCTCACACCCAAGTCCTTCCAGTGCCCGTTGACCCGGCGCCCCGACGTTATTGGCTTCAACGACATCTTCAACCAGCTCTCGCGCCTGAAGCTGGCCGTGTATGCGCCCGTGGGCTACATCCTGCCCAGTCGGCTCAAGAAGTACGAGGACATGTACGACACCGAGGTGCCCAGCGGCGCCGGCAAGTTCAGGCAGTTTGACCGTGAGAAGAGCTTGCAGGCGCTGATGACCGTCAACCTGCTCAAACGGCTCGAAAGCTCGGTCGCATCTTTTCGCCTTACCTTGCAGAGCCTGCAAGGCAACCACCAGAAGACCCTGGCCAAGATTGAAGCCTTCAAGAAAACAGGCAGGGCTGCGATGTTCACCGATCAGGCATCCGCTTTTGAGGATGCTGACTTTGACGACGAGGACTTGCCCGACTTTGACGACACCGGCGAGAGCACCACCGGCGGCAAGGTCAAAATTGACCTGGCCGACATGAACCTGCCCTCGTGGGAATACGACCTGAGCGCCGACCTGGGCGTGATTGACGGCCTGCTGGCCGAGATGGAAAAGATCACCCCGGCTGACGACGCCAAGCTGCAACATCTCCAAGGCGAGATCGATAAAAAGCTCGCCAACCCCATCAATCCGGGCAACCGCAAGCTGCTGATATTTACTGCGTTTGCAGACACCGCCAACTACCTGTATGACAACCTGGCGGCAGGCCTGCTCCAGGGCCACGGCATTCATGCGGGCAAGGTGACAGGCACCACCGAGCCCAAAACCACGCTGCGGCTGGCCGCCAACCCGCGCCAGGGCATCGACTTTCAGACCCTGCTCACCCTCTTTGCGCCCCGCGCCAAAGACAAAGCACTGACCCTGCCCCGCGAGCCCGGCGAGATTGACGTGCTGATCGCCACCGACTGCATCTCCGAAGGCCAGAACCTGCAGGACTGCGACACCGTCATCAACTACGACATCCACTGGAACCCCGTGCGCATCATCCAGCGCTTTGGCCGGGTAGACCGCATTGGTTCGCCCAACGCGCGCATCCAGTTGGTCAACTACTGGCCGGACATCAGCCTGGACGAATACATCCGACTCAAAGAGCGGGTGGAGAGCCGCATGATGATTGCCGACGTGACCGCGACCGGCGACGACAACGTGCTATCCGCCCAATCCAACGACGTGGCCTACCGCAAAGAGCAATTACGGCGCCTGCAAGAAGAGGTCATCGAGATGGAAGACCTCAAAACCGGCGTGTCCATCACCGACCTGGGCCTGAACGACTTTCGCATGGACCTGCTGAACTACGTCAAGGCCCATGGCGATCTGTCGCGCCTTCCCAATGGCTTGCATGCTGTGGTGCCAGCCGACGCGGAAAAAGGCTTGCATCCTGGCGTGATATTCACCTTGCGCAACCGGCAGCTCAGTGGTACTTCGGGTGCGGTGGTGCGCCAAAAGAACCGCCTGCACCCCTACTACCTGGTGTACATCGGCATGGACGGCACCCTCATTGCCGACCACACCGAAGTAAAAACGCTGCTGGACTTGGCCCGCAACGCCTGCAAGGGCCGCAGCGACCCAGTGCCCGCCGTCTTCGAGCCCTTCAACGCAGCCACCAACGATGGCCGCGACATGGCGGTGTATTCGTCGCTGCTGGACCAGGCCATCCACACCATGATCGAGCGCCAGCACGAACAGGATGTGGACAGCCTTTTCTCGCCGGGCAAGACCAGTGCCCTGGTGCACGACGTTGCCGGGCTGGACGACTTTGAACTGGTCAGCTTTCTGGTGGTGCAGCCTGCATGACCGAGCCGACTTGCCCACCCACGCCCACGCCCACCACAGCGCACGCACTGTTCGCTTGGCCCGCCAAGGCCACCGTGCTCCGGCCCGTGGCCAAGGCCAAAATCTACGCGCACGGCAAACCCACCCCCGCATTGCGAAAGCTGTTTGCGCAGCAGGTCGAGAGCATCACCTGGGCCTACAAGCTGGCCCCAGAAAGCATCAACCTGCCCGCCACGCCCGAAGTGCCCGAAATCGAGGTATTTGAAATTGCGCTAAAGCGGCCGGATATCAGCCACGCGGTGCTGCGGTGCATCGACAAGGCCATCCCCTTCCCCATCCTGTTTGTGCTGCGGCACGGCGGCCGCAGCCAGTCGATTGCCGCCTACAAACGCCCCCGCGAAGCCGCCCACCCCCCACCGGGCCACGCCGTCACCCAATGGGTGCTGGGCGACTACCATGCCGCGCCGTGGCAGCCGGATGACGTGCCCCGCCACGGCTTGCCGGTTGCGGTGGACCTGCAAGGCCTGTACGAGCAGCTGCTGCGCCAGCACCTGGCGGTGCCCGCCCGGGCTGGCGAGACTTTGCGCGACCAGCTCGACCGGCTGGCGCAACTGCAAGCCAAGCAGGCCGCAGCGGACAAGCTGGAGTCACGGCTGGCGCTGGAAAAGCAGTTCAACCGCAAGATCGAAATCAACGCCCAGTTGCGTACCATGCGCAGCGAACTGCATGCGCTGTCTTCTTGAATGAGCAGTGCCACCCCATTTGCTACATATTTGATAGCTATTAGCGCTTTATAGATAAGCGCTAGAGGCCATTTTGACCATGAATAAACTAAAAATGCACAGCCCCGACCTGACCCAGGCCAACATCGACAAGCTGGCGCAGCTGTTCCCCAACTGCCTGACCGAAACGCGGGGCGCCGATGGCGTGGTCCAGCGCAGCATCGACTTTGACCTGTTGCGCCAAGAGCTGTCCCCATCCATCGTGGAAGGCCCGCAAGAACGCTACCAGCTCAACTGGCCCGGCAAGCGCGAGGCACTGCTGACCGCCAATGCCCCCATCGCCAAGACGCTGCGCCCCTGCCGCGAGGAGAGCGTGGACTTTGACAGCACGCAGAACCTGTTCATCGAGGGGGACAACCTGGATGCGCTGAAACTGCTGCAGGAGACCTACCTGAACAAGGTCAAACTCATCTATATCGACCCGCCGTACAACACCGGCAGGGACTTCATCTATGACGATGACTACTCGGATGACGCAGAAAGCTACCTCGTCCGCTCGAACCAAGCAGATGAGTCAGGCGGACGGCTGATAGCCAACACCGACGCCAACGGGCGCTTTCACTCCGATTGGCTGAGCATGATCTACGCCCGGCTGAAACTCGCCCGCAATCTGCTGCGGGACGACGGCGTGATCTTCATTTCGATCGATGACAACGAGGTGGACAACCTGCGCAAGGTGTGCAGTGAGGTGTTTGGAGACGAGAACTTCGTGGCGCAGGTTATCTGGCAGAAGGTCTACTCGCCTAAGAACACTGCGGACTGGTTCTCCGAGGATCATGACTACGTTCTGGTTTACGCGCGAAACAAGTCCGAGTGGCGGCCACAACAACTGGCACGCACAGCCGAAATGGAGGCACGCTACAAGAACCTGGACAACGATCCTCGTGGACCGTGGAAGGCGGCAGATATGTCCGCGCGCAACCGATATGACGCGGGCCAATATGCCGTAACTTGCCCATCCGGCAGGCGTCTTTCAGGGCCGCCCACTGGCCGGTACTGGGTCATCGACGAACGCAAATTCAAGGCGCTGGACGCTGACAAGCGAATCTGGTGGGGCACTGACGGCAACAACGTTCCCGCAGTGAAGAAATTTCTTAGCGAAGTCGCTGGCGGTAAAACTCCCCAGACCCTGTGGTTCTATGACGAAGTAGGCCACACGCAGGACGCCAAAAAGACACTGCTCAAATATGTGCCGTTTCAGGAGACCGAAAACGTACTGAATTCCGTGAAGCCGGTGGAACTGTTGCAACGCATCCTGCAACTGGCTGGCAAGCCGGATGACAACAGCATCATCCTGGATTTTTTCAGCGGCAGCGCATCGACCGCCCATGCCGTGTTGAAACAGAACTTCGAGGATGGCGGCAACCGGCGTTTCATCGGTGTCCAGATTGCGGAGCCTTTGCCAAAGCCGGAGCCAGGGCTCGGTTCCATCTTTGAGATGGGTCTCACCCGTGTGCGCAACTACGGAGCGGATGTGCGCGGGCAGATCGACGGGGCGAAAGCGGATGTTGGCTTCCGCGTTCTCAAAATCGACAGCTCCAACATGAAGGAAGTGTTCTACACCCCCGATGCGGTGTCCCAAGACCTGCTGTCCGAGCAGGTCAACAACATCCGCGAAGACCGCACGCCAGAAGACTTGCTGTTCCAGGTGCTGCTGGACTGGGGCGTTGACCTGGCGCTCCCCATTGCCACGGAGAGCATTGAAGGTAAGACCGTGTACTTTGTGGATGGCAATGCTTTGGCCGCGTGCTTTGACGAGGGTGTCAGCGAAGAGTTTGTGAAGCTGCTTGCCAAGCGAGAACCCCTGCGCGTGGTGTTCCGCGATGCCGGTTTTGCCACCGACAGCGTGAAGATCAACGTGGAGCAAATCTTCAAGCTGATGAGCCCCAGCACCGAAGTCAAAACCATTTGAGGTGATGGCCATGGACAAAACTGCGCTGGAGGCCGTGCTTGGCCGCTTGATCTCCCGCTGGGAAGGCGAGGTGGTGGAGTTCAAGCAAGCCGGTAAGGACTATGACACCGACAAAATTGGCCGCTATTTTTCGGCCATGGCCAATGAGGCTAATTTGCGTTCCGAGGAGGGCGCGTGGTTGGTTTTCGGCGTGGATAACGCGACACGCACGGTGGTGGGAACGGATTACAGGCCCGAAGCTGAGCGTCTGCAAAGCTTGAAGATTCAAATTTCCGGCGATACCGAGCCCAGCATCACCCTGCGCGACATTCACGAGTTGCAGACGGACCGAGGCCGCGTGCTGTTGCTGGAGATTCCCGCTGCGCCGCAGGGTATGCCGATTGCATGGAAGGGGCACTACTACGCGCGCGCTGGTGAGAGCCTGACGCACTTGGGCCTGGACAAGCTGGATGAGCTGCGTGGCCAGGTGGGCGCCGCCGATTGGACGGCGCAGCAGGTACCGGGGGCGACGCTTGCTGACTTGGACACTGCGGCGCTGGCCAAGTCGCGCGAGTCTTTTGCGTTGAAGTACGCCAACCGCTTCACGCCGCAAGAGGTTGCGGCATGGCCCGACGCGGTGTTTTTGGACCGTGCACGGCTGACACAAAGCGGCAATATCACCCGAGCCACCTTGCTGCTGCTGGGCAAAGCGGAGTCGGCCTACCGTTTGTCGCCCCACCCTGCGCAGATGACCTTGAAGCTGGAAGGCGAGGAGCGGGCATACATGCATTTCGCGCCCCCGTTTTTGCTGTCCACCACCGAGCTGTACCAAAAAATACGCAATTTGCCGCTGCGCATCTTGCCGGACGATCAGCTGGTGCCCGTTGAGGTCGCCAAGTACGACCGGAAAATTGTGTTGGAGGCATTGCACAACTGCATTGCCCACCAGGACTACACGCGCAATGGGCGTGTGGTCGTCGTCGAAAAGCCTGACCGCCTTGTGTTTGAGAGTGAAGGCGCGTTTTATGAAGGGCAGCCAGCCGACTACGTGAGCGGCCACAAGACCCCCAGGCGCTACCGCAATCCATTTTTGACGCAGGCCATGGCCGAGCTGAACATGATTGACACCATGGGCTACGGCATTCACGAAATGCACCTGGGCCAGGCGCGGCGGTACTTCCCGATGCCGGACTATGACCTGAGCGAGCCGCAAACTGTGAAGATGACGCTTTATGGGGCCGTGGTGGACGTGGCTTACAGCCGCATGCTGATTCAGAACACCAATTTGCCGCTTTCAGACATCTTGGCCTTGGACCGTGTGCAAAAGAAGTTACCGATAGACGATGCGGTGGCGAAGCGCCTTCGCCATGCCAAGCTGATTGAGGGGCGCAAGCCGCATTTGTACGTTTCGGCCACAGTGGCATCCGCCACTTCGGCGAAGGCCGACTACATCAACACGCGGGGCCAGGACGATGAGTTCTACATCAAGCAGATCGCGGACTACCTGACCAAGTTTGGCTCCGCAAGCCGCCAAGAGATTGACAAGCTACTGTGGAGCAAGCTGAGCGACGCGCTGGACTCCACGCAAAAGCAGAACAAGATTGGCAACCTGCTGACGGGCATGCGCATCGGTGGAGTGATCACCAATGCAGGCACCCGCAAAGTGCCCAAGTGGGTATTCAAAAAAGAATAAAAAAGAATAGGCCAAAGAACAAATCCCCGCAACCCATTGATTTCATTGATTTTTTATAAATTTTACGCAAATTCTGTACGTGCTTTGCCCCACGAAGCAAGGCGGTTTGCAAAGAAAAGAAGTTGCAGAGAAGCGCATGAAGCTCAAATTCAAAAAACAGGCCTACCAGACCAATGCCGTGGAGGCGGTGGCAGATTGTTTTGCCGGGCAACCCAAGCGCGAAGGGCTTAACTACCGCATTGACCCAGGCCGCGCGGTGGACGCCAGCGGCCAGGCCGTGGCTGCGTTGGAGTCATCCGGGTTCAAAAATGCGGATTTGGCACTGACCCCCGGCCAGATGCTGGAAAACAT
This sequence comes from Acidovorax sp. GW823-FHT01C06, assembly GCF_058798375.1. Classification (NCBI taxonomy): domain Bacteria; kingdom Pseudomonadati; phylum Pseudomonadota; class Betaproteobacteria; order Burkholderiales; family Comamonadaceae; genus Acidovorax; species Acidovorax sp. GW823-FHT01C06. The sequence continues at coordinate 79,503 of NZ_JBXAKN010000009.1, read as the reverse complement.
CCACGCAGTGCAGCGCAGGCAAAACCTGCCGCAGTCTGCCGCTTTGGTCAAAACCAAGGTGTGCGACATCAACCTGGATGTGGAGATGGAGACCGGCACGGGCAAGACGTATTGCTACGTGAAGACCATGTTCGAGCTGAACGCCCGCTATGGGTGGAGCAAGTTCATTGTGGTGGTGCCCAGCATTGCCATTCGTGAAGGCGTGTTCAAGTCGCTGGAAATCACGGCAGAGCACTTCCAGGACGAATACAAGAAGCGCGCCCGCTTCTTCATCTACAACTCCAAGCAGCTGCACAACCTGGAAAGCTTTTCCAGTGACGCGGGCATCAATGTCATGGTCATCAACGTGCAAGCGTTCAATGCCACGGGCAAGGACGCACGGCGGATTTATGAGGAGCTGGACGACTTTCAGTCCCGCAGGCCCATTGACGTGATCAGTGCCAACCGCCCCATCTTGTTTCTGGATGAGCCGCAGAAGATGGAAGGCGGCAAAACGCTGGACTCGCTGGCCAACTTCAAGCCGCTGGCGGTGCTGCGGTATTCGGCCACGCACAAGACAACGCACAACAAAGTCCACCGGCTGGATGCGCTGGATGCCTACAACCAGAAGCTGGTCAAGAAGATTGCGGTGCGGGGCATATCGGTCAAGGGCCTCACTGGCACCAACGCCTACCTGTACTTGGAGTCGATTGAAGTGTCCACCAGCGCCCCGGTGGCGCGGGTGGAGTTGGAGATCAAGCAGAACAGCGGCATCAAGCGGGTGCTGCGCAAGCTGTCGCGCAACGACAACCTGTTCGACCTGTCGGGTGGCTTGGAGCAGTACCGTGGCTTTGTGGTGGCTGACATCAACGCGTTGACCAACACCGTGAGCTTCACCAATGGGCACGAGCTGGTGGCAGGCGAAGCCACGGGCGATGTCAGCGAATCCGCATTGCGCCGCATCCAGATCCGCGAGGCCGTCAAAGCCCACTTCGAGAAAGAGCAGGCCTTGTTTGCGCAGGGCATCAAGGTGCTGTCGCTGTTCTTCATCGACGCCGTCAGCAAGTACCGCAGTTATGACGAGGCAGGCGAGCGCAATGGCGAGTACGCCCAGATGTTCGAGGAGGAGTACAACCAGCAACTGGCCGAGGTGATGACGCTGGAAGACACGCCCTACAACCGGTATCTCAAAGGCATTGCCACCGCGCGCACGCATGAAGGCTACTTCTCCATCGACAAGAAGAGCAAGCGGATGGTGGACCCTGAGACGGGCAAGAAGTCCACGGAAACCGACGACGTGGATGCGTATGACCTGATTTTGCGCAAGAAGGAGCAGTTGCTCAAATTCGACGAGCCGGTGCGCTTCATCTTCTCGCACTCCGCCTTGCGCGAAGGCTGGGACAACCCCAACGTGTTTGTGATCTGCACGTTGAAGCACAGCGACAACACCATCAGCCGTCGGCAAGAGGTAGGGCGCGGATTGCGCTTATCTGTCAATCAGCATGGCGACCGCATGGACGCCCCCGCCACGGTGCACCAGATCAACGTGCTGACGGTGGTGGCCAGCGAGAGCTACAAGGATTTCGTCACCGCTTTGCAGCGGGACATGAGCGAAGGCTTGTCGGAGCGGCCACGGGTGGCCGACGAGTCTTACTTCACCGGCAAGGTGCTCAAAACAGCGGCTGGCGATGTGGAGGTAACCCCGCAACTGGCCAAGCAGATATACAAGTACCTGCTTAAAAACGACTATACGGACGAGAAGGACCGCATCGCGGATGCCTACCATGAGGCCAAGAAGGAAGGGACGCTCGCCGCGTTGCCGCCCGACTTGGTGGCCCATGCCGAAGCGGTCTTTGCGCTGATCGACACCGTGTTCAGCGATGCGAAGTTGCCACTGCCGGAGGACGACCGCAAGGCAAAGACCAATCCGCTGAACGCCAATTTTGACAAAGCCGAGTTCAAGGCACTGTGGAGTCGCATCAACCGCAAGGCCGCGTACACAGTGGACTTTGAAACGCCGGAGCTGGTAGCCAAGTGCGTGAAGGCCTTGGAATCCGAGCTGAAAGTGAGCCCCATGCAGTACACCGTGGTGGCCGGGGAGCAGCTTGAGGCGGCAACTTATGACGGCATTCGCCAGGGCGAGTCCTTCAAGGTCACCGAGTCCACGACGGACTACCACCGTGCATCCGCCCATTCCGCCGTCAAGTACGACCTGATTGGCCGCCTGGCCGATGAGACGCAACTGACGCGCGCCACGGTCGCCAGCGTCTTGCAAGGCATCAACAAAGCAGTATTCAGCCAGTACCGCACCAACCCCGAAGACTTCATGCGCAAGGCCGCGCGCCTCATGAACGAGCAGAAGGCAACGGTAATCGTGGAGCACATCGCCTACGACCCCACGGGTGAAACGCACACCATGGACATCTTCACCCAGGACAAGCCCAAGGAAGATTTCAGCAAGGCGGTGAAAGCCAACCACCACATCTACGACTACGTTTTCACGGACTCCAAGAACGAGCGCGACTTTGTGCGCGAACTGGATGCCAGCACCGAAGTGGTGGTGTATGCCAAGCTGCCGCGGGGGTTCTTTATTCCAACGCCGGTGGGCAACTACAACCCGGACTGGGCCATTGCGTTCCAAGAGGGCAAGGTCAAGCACGTGTACTTTGTCGCCGAGACCAAGGGATCGATGTCCAGCATGGACCTGCGAAAAATCGAGGAAAGCAAGATCGAGTGCGCCCGCAAATTCTTCGCCAAGATCACGTCTGACCAGGTGAAGTACGACGTGGTGGATGGGTATGGGAAGCTGATGGAGCTGGTTGCATAGGCACGCATCAACCGATTGCACTCGACATCAAGACCGAAACGTTGCTAGATCGGCTTCGGGCAGGCTTACACGTCGATATTCCCCGCCCGCAGCGCATTCGTCTCAATGAAGTCCCGCCGCGGCTCCACTTCATCCCCCATCAGCATCGTGAACACCCGGTCCGCTTCGATCGCATCGTCGATCTGCACCCGCAGCAGGCGGCGCACGTTGGGGTCCATCGTGGTTTCCCACAGCTGCTCGGGGTTCATCTCGCCCAGGCCCTTGTAGCGCTGGCGGGATGTGCTGCGTTCGGCTTCGCTGATCAGCCACTTCATGGCCTGGCGGAAGTCGCCCACTTTTTCTTCCTTCTGCTTCTCGCCCTCGCCGCGCAGGGCCTTGGCGCCCTCGCCCAGCAGGCCGCGGAAGGTTTCGGCGGCTTCGGCCAAAGCGGCGTAGTCGGCGCCGTGCACGAAGTCTTGCGTGATGACGCTGCTCTTGATGTTGCCGTGGTGGCGGCGGCTGATGCGCAGCAGGGGCTTGTCGGTGCGCACGTCGAATTCACCGGCCACTTCGGCGGGGGCGCCGGTGGTGTTCAGCTCGCGCAGCTTGGCCTGCAGGGCCACGGCGCTGGCCTCGGCATCGGCCACGGTGTCGAGCTTGAGGCTCACGCCGTCGGCAATCGCGCGCAGGGCCTCGGCGTCCATGAAGTTGCCCAGGCGGGCGATCACGCTTTCAGCGATCTGGTGCTTGCGCGCCAGTTCGGCCAGGGTGTCGCCAGCCAGCGTTTGCGGGTTGGCGCCGCCGGTGGTCACGCTGGCGTGGTTCAGCGCGATGCGCAGCAAGAAGCCATCGAGCGCGGGGGCGTCCTTCAGGTACAGCTCTTCCTTGCCAGCCTTCACCTTGTACAGCGGTGGCTGGGCAATGTAGATGTGGCCGCGCTCCACCAGCTCGGGCATCTGGCGGTAGAAGAAGGTGAGCAGCAGGGTGCGGATGTGGGCGCCGTCCACGTCGGCGTCGGTCATGATGATGATGCGGTGGTAGCGCAGCTTGGCCACGTCGAAGTCGTCGCCACCCGTCGTGCCGCCGGCCTTGCCGATGCCGGTGCCCAGGGCGGTGATCAGCGTCAGGATTTCGTTGCTGGTCAGCAGCTTTTCGTAGCGGGCTTTTTCCACGTTCAGGATCTTGCCGCGCAGGGGCAGGATGGCCTGGAACTTGCGGTCGCGGCCTTGCTTGGCAGAGCCGCCGGCGGAGTCACCCTCGACGATGTAGATCTCGCACAGCGCGGGGTCTTTTTCCTGGCAGTCGGCCAGTTTGCCGGGCAGGCCCATGCCGTCGAGCACGCCCTTGCGGCGGGTCATTTCGCGGGCCTTGCGGGCGGCTTCGCGGGCGCGGGCGGCTTCCACGATCTTGCCGCAGATGATCTTGGCGTCGGCCGGGCGCTCCTGCAGGTAGTCGGTGAGCAGCTTGCCCACGATGTCTTCCACGGGGGCGCGCACTTCGCTCGATACCAGCTTGTCCTTGGTCTGGCTGCTGAACTTGGGCTCGGGCACCTTCACGCTCAGCACGCAGCACAGGCCTTCGCGCATGTCGTCGCCGGTCACTTCGACCTTGGCCTTCTTGGCGAACTCGTTTTCTTCGATGTACTTGTTGATGACGCGGGTCATCGCGGCGCGCAGGCCGGTCAGGTGGGTGCCGCCGTCACGCTGGGGGATGTTGTTGGTGAAGCACAGCACTTGCTCGCTGTACGCGCTGTTCCACTGCATGGCCACTTCCACGCCGATGTGGGTGCCAGGGATGCCGCCATACGTCTCGGCCGGGCGCTCGCCGGCCGCGTAGAACGAGGTGGGGTGCAGGACGGTCTTGCCCTTGTTGATGAACTCCACAAAGCCACGCACGCCGCCAGCGCCCGAGAAGTCGTCTTCCTTGCCGCTGCGCTCGTCCTTCAGGCGAATGCGCACGCCGTTGTTCAAGAACGAGAGTTCGCGCAGGCGCTTGGCCAGGATCTCGTAGTGGAACTCGTTGTTCTCTTTGAAGATTTCGGTGTCGGGCAAGAAGTGCACTTCGGTGCCGCGCTTGTCGGTGTCGTCCAGCACCTGCATGGGCGAGACTTCCACGCCGTCCACCGTCTGCACGATGCGGTTCTGCACGAAGCCCTTGCTGAACTCCAGCGCGTGCACCTTGCCTTCGCGGCGCACGGTCAGGCGCAGCATCTTGCTGAGCGCGTTCACGCAGCTCACGCCCACGCCGTGCAGGCCCCCGGAGACCTTGTAGCTGTTCTGGTTGAACTTGCCGCCCGCGTGCAGTTCGGTCAGCGCGATCTCGGCGGCCGAGCGCTTGGGCTCGTGCTTGTCGTCCATCTTCACGCCGGTCGGAATGCCCCGGCCGTTGTCAGTCACGCTGATGGAGTTGTCGGAGTGGATGGTGACGACGATGTCGTCGCAGTGGCCGGCCAGGGCTTCGTCGATGGAGTTGTCCACCACTTCGAACACCAGGTGGTGCAGGCCGGTGCCGTCGCTCGTGTCGCCGATGTACATGCCGGGGCGCTTGCGCACGGCCTCCAGGCCTTCCAGGATGGTGATGGCGCCTTCGCCGTAGCTTTCGCTCGCGCCAGCCTGGTTGGTGTCGATCTTGGCGAGGGTGGGCTCAACATGGCCGGAGACGCCGGTGGCTTCGGGCTCGGAGGGGATGTTGTCAGCGGTCATGGTGGGCCTTGGGATCCGTGGAAACCGGGGTTTCCAATGTGTTCAATGGTCAAACTGGGCTCTAGCGCTTATTCAATAAGCGCTGGCAGCTATCAAAAATATAGCTTCTTCGGTGGGCTGCCTGGGGCGGGGTGCGGGGCATCGCAACCTCACGCCCACCGGTGGCGGGCGCAGGGCTAGATGCGCATCGGCATCACCACATACTTGAAGCTGTCGTTCTCGGGGATGGTCATCAGCGCGGAGCTGTTGCCGTCCGAGAGTTCCACCTTCACCATGTCCTGGCCCATGTTGGCCAGGGCGTCGATGAGGTAGGTCACGTTGAAGCCGATCTCGATGGTGTCGCCACCGTAGTCGATGTCGAGCTCGTCCACGGCCTCTTCCTGCTCGGCGTTGTTGGATGCCACACGCAGGGTGCCGGGTTCCAGGTTCAGGCGCACGCCCTTGAACTTGTCGCTGGTCATGATGGCGGTGCGCTGCAGGCTGGCCAGCAGCGGCGCGCGGCCCAGGGTGATGCTGTTCTTGTGGTTCTTGGGGATCACGCGGTTGTAGTCGGGGAACTTGCCCTCGACCAGCTTGGTGACGAACTCCATGCCGCCGAAGGTGAACTTCGCCTGGTTGTTGGCGAACTGCATCTCGATGTGGGGCTGGTTCTCGCCACCCGCGTCGGACAGCAGGCGCTGCAGCTCGATCACGGTCTTGCGCGGCAGGATGACTTCCTGCTTGGGCACCTCCACATCCAGCGTGGCGCTGGCAAACGCCAGGCGGTGGCCGTCGGTGGCCACCAGGGACAGCTGCTTGCCCTCGGCCACGAACAGGATGCCGTTGAGGTAGTAGCGGATGTCCTGCACCGCCATGGCAAACGACACCTGGCCCAGCAGGTCCTTCAGCGTCTTTTGCGGCACGGCGAACACGGGGCCGAAGGCGGCAGATTCCTGCACCAGCGGGAAGTCCTCGGCCGGCAGGCTCTGGAGCGTGAAGCGGCTCTTGCCGCCCTTGAGGATGAGCTTGGACTGGGCCGACTCCAGGCTCACCGTCTGGTCGCCGGGCATGGTGCGCAGGATGTCGATGAGCTTGCGCGCGCCCACCGTGGTGGTGAAGTCGCCGGTGTCGCCGCCCAGTTCTGCCGTGGTGCGGATCTGGATTTCGAGGTCGCTGGTCGTCAGCTGCAGGGCGTTGCCTGTCTTGCGGATCAGCACGTTGGCCAGGATGGGAAGGGTGTGCCGGCGCTCGACGATGCCAGCCACGGACTGCAGTACCGCGAGAACCTTGTCTTGTGTTGCCTTCAGGACGATCATGTCATCAACCTCTTGTGGTTTTTGGAACGGAGCTTGGACAGCGGCACGGGTCGTGCCTCCCCCTGCTGCACAACCCGTCATTTTGCCCCTTAACGGAGCCGTTTCTCTGGGGGGCCTCGATCACGCCTTTTTAGCCTTTCAGCGTCTGCTCCAGCACGTGCAATTGCTGGTTCAGTTCCGTGAGCTGCTGGCGCTCTCCGGAAATCTTGCGCACGGCGTGCAAAACCGTGGTGTGGTCGCGCCCGCCAAACAATTCTCCGATCTCGGGAAGACTCTTTTGCGTCAGTTCCTTGGCTAGGTACATCGCGATCTGGCGCGGCCGGGCAATGCTGGCCGGGCGCTTCTTGCTATACATGTCGGCGACCTTGATCTTGTAGTAGTCGGCCACCGTCTTCTGGATGTTTTCCACACTGATCTGCCGGTTCTGGATCGACAGCAGGTCGCGCAGCGCCTCGCGGGCCAGCTGGATGGAGATTTCCTTCTGGTTGAAGCGCGAGTACGCGAGGATCTTGCGCAGCGCGCCTTCGAGCTCGCGCACGTTGGAGCGCACATTCTTGGCCACGAAGAAGGCGACTTCCTCGGGCATCTCGGTGCCTTCGACGCGGGCCTTGTTGATCAGGATGGCCACGCGCATCTCGAGCTCGGGCGGCTCGATGGCGACCGTGAGGCCCGAGTCGAAGCGCGAGACCAGCCGCTCGTGGATGTTGGCCAGGCCCTTCGGATACGTGTCCGAGGTCATCACGATGTGCGACTTCTTGGCCAGCAGGGCCTCGAACGCATTGAAGAATTCTTCCTGCGTGCGGTCCTTGTTGGCGAAGAACTGCACGTCATCGATGAGCAGCAGGTCGAGCGAGTGGTAGCGCTCCTTGAACTCGTCGAAGGTGCGGCGCTGGTAGGCCTTAACCACATCCGACACGAACTGCTCGGCATGGATGTAGAGAACTTTGGCGTCGGGCCTGTCCTGCAGCAGGCGGTTACCCACAGCGTGCACCAGGTGGGTCTTGCCCAGGCCGACGCCGCCGTAGATGAACAGCGGGTTGTACAGATGGCCCGGCATGCCGGCCACGTGCATGGCCGCCGAGCGTGCCATGCGATTGGCCGTGCCCTCCACCAGGGTCTCGAACGTCAGGGCGGCATTGAGCCGGTTGCGGAACGCGCCGGCCGAGGCGTCATCGCTGCTGCTGGCCGGTGATTCAGCGGGGGCGGCGGTGTTCGATGGCTCCGATGCCGCAGGGCGCACATAAGTACGGGCAACGGATTCGCGCTGAGCAAGCGCTAACTCCAGGGTGACGGGCTGGCCGTACAGGCCCTCGAGCAGGGCGGCGATGCGGCCCGCATACTGGGCACGGATCCAGTCGAGCTTGAAGCGGTTGCCCACCAGCACGGTCACCTTGGAGAAGTCCTCGGCCACCTGGGCCACCAGGGGCTTGATCCAGGTGTTGAACTGTTGTTCGGGCAGGTCTTGCGCCAGTTGCTCTACGCAGGCTTGCCACAGGCCCTGGCCGGCGTCTGCGCCGGGTGATGGAAGGGGGCTGCGGGAGGGTTCCTCGGTCATTTCAGGGAGATTCTTGTTGTGGATAGGAGGAACGGTACTGGGCGGGGGATTGTAGCTTGTCAAGGAGTTATCCACAATTTGGCGGGCACCGCATCCGGGTGTTTCCTGGGGTTGAATTTCTGCCCGGGCTGTGGTGCGCGCTGGCTGCGGATGGCGGCCGCGCGGCACAGGCCGGCCGCCGCGCGCGGGGCTGTTGCGGGGCCTGCTGGAAAGGCCCGCCAGCCAAAAGGCATTGCCAGCAGCGGCCAAGCCTGCGATAATTTTCGGTTTCCCTGAATGTGTTCAGGGTGATTTGACCCGGCGCGCCGTTATTTCTGCCCCCGTGGGTCTGCCTCCAGAGTGCTGTTTCATATGGCGCGGGTTGCAGGCCGCAGGGGGTTCAAGAGCAGCAGTCCGGAACTGAACCTCAAGGAATAGCATCATGAAACGTACTTACCAGCCCTCCAAGACCCGCCGCGCGCGCACCCACGGTTTCCTCGTCCGCATGAAGACCCGCGGCGGCCGTGCCGTTATCAACGCACGCCGCGCCAAGGGCCGCAAGCGCCTGGCCGTCTAAGGCCGCTACGGTCTACGGCCTGCTCCCCGCCTGTTCCCGGCTTGTACCGCCAGGTTCCAAACGGGGCGCTTGCATGCACAGGCTGAAAACCCGTCCGCAGTTCCAGGCCGCGATGGCGGGGGGCACTGTCTCCCGCACGGCGCATTTTGCGCTGCACCGCCTGGTGCTGGACGCCGCTGGCAGCAACCCTGCCAGCGGGGCCGCCAGTGCTGCCGCACCCACAGGGCCCGGTTCCTTGCCGCCAACGCAAGGGCCGCAGGCCCTGTTTGCCGTGCAGGGCGTCTGGCTGGGTGCCATGGTGCCCAAGCGCTGGGCGCGCCGCGCCGTGACGCGCAATACCATCAAGCGACAGATCTACACGGTGGGCGCCACGTTCGAGGCGCGGCTTCCGCAGGCGGCCCATGTGGTGCGTCTGCGCACCGCGTTTGACCGCAAGCAGTTCGTGAGCGCCACGTCCGACCAGCTCAAGCAGGCGGTGCGTGCAGAGTTGCTGCAGCTGTTTGGCCATGCCGCCCGGCGGTCGGGCGGTGCTGCGGCGGCCTCGGCCCCCGCTTCGCCCGTGGTGGCAGAGGTGGTTGCGCCATGATGATGCAGCGCCTGCTGATGGGCGTGGTCAAGGGCTATCGGCTGTTCCTCAGCCCCTGGCTGGGGTCTGCCTGCCGCTTCGAGCCCACCTGTTCGGCCTATTCGCTGCAGGCGCTGGAACGGCACGGCGCCGCGGCAGGCAGCTATCTCACGGTGCGCAGGCTGGTACGCTGCCACCCCTGGTGTGACGGGGGCCATGACCCGGTCCCGCAACAATTGCCGCGCAGCATGCGGCTGTTCTCGCGGCTTTCTGATTCCAACACCCAACCATCCTCACCAAAGAAGTCTTCATGAACGACATTCGCCGCACCATCCTGTGGGTGATTTTTGGCTTTTCCATGGTTCTGCTGTGGGACAAGTGGCAGCTGCACAACGGCAACAAGGCCACCTTTTTCCCCTCCACGCCGACGGTGACGGCGCCTGCCGCCCAGGGCGCCGCGTCCAGCGCCACCGGCGCGGCCAGCGTCCCCGCCTCCAGCGCGCCGGTGGCGGCTGCGGCGCAGGGTGCCTCGGCGGTGCCTGGCCAGCTGGCGCCCGCGGCTGCTCCGGCCGCGCGCGAACGCGTGGAGGTCAAGACCGACCTGTACCGGCTGACGTTTGACAGCGAGGGCGGATCGCTCACGCATGCCGAGCTGCTGCAGCACGCGGACATGGCGGACAAGACCCGCAATTTCCTGTTGCTGGACGAGAGCGCGCAGCGTGTCTACGTGGCGCAGACGGGCCTGATCGGCGGCACCTTCCCCACCCACAAGACCGCGATGACCGTGGTGCCCGGCCCCCGCGAGCTCAAGGACGGCGAAGACGAAATCAGCATCCGCTTCGAATCGCCCGTGCAAGGTGGCGTGAAGCTGGCCAAGACCTGGACCATCAAGCGCGGCGCCTACGACATTGCCGTCAAGCACGAGGTCGTGAACACCGGCAGCGCCGCCGTGTCGCCCCAGCTGTACCTGCAACTGGTGCGCGACGGCAACAAGCCGCCCGGAGAGTCTTCGTTCTACTCCACCTTCACCGGCCCCGCGGTCTTCACCGAGGCCAAGAAGTACCAGAAGATCGAGTTCAAGGACATCGAGAACGGCAAGGTCGACATCCCCAAGGATGCGCCCAACGGCTACGTCGCCATGGTGCAGCATTACTTCGCCACGGCCTGGCTGCTGGCCGACGGCGTGCAGCGCGAGCCCTTCACCCGCAAGGTGGACACCAACCTGTACTCCGTGGGCATGCTCACCTCGCTGGGCGCCATCGAGCCGGGCGCGAGCAAGACCGTGGACGCGCGCCTGTTCGCCGGCCCGCAGGTGGAGACCATGATGGAAAAGCTCTACCCCGGGCTGGAGCTGGTCAAGGACTACGGCTGGCTCACCATCCTGTCCAAGCCGCTGTACTGGCTGCTCGACCAGCTGCACAAGCTCCTGAACAACTGGGGCTGGTCCATCGTGGCCCTGGTGCTGCTGCTCAAGATCGCGTTCTACTGGCTCAACGCCAAGGCCTACGCCAGCATGGCCAAGATGAAGGCCATCAACCCCAAGATCATGGAGATGCGCGAGCGCCTGAAGGACAAGCCGCAGCAGATGCAGCAGGAGATGATGCGCATCTACCGCGAGGAAAAGGTCAACCCCATGGGCGGCTGCTTCCCCATCATGATCCAGATCCCCGTGTTCATCGCGCTGTACTGGGTGCTGCTGTCCAGCGTGGAAATGCGCAACGCGCCCTGGATCGGCTGGATCCGCGACCTGTCCACGCCCGACCCGTTCTTCATCCTGCCCCTGCTGATGACGGCCAGCTCGCTGCTGCAGACGGCCCTGAACCCCGCGCCACCCGACCCGATGCAGGCCAAGATGATGTGGTTCATGCCGCTGATCTTCAGCGTGATGTTCTTCTTCTTCCCGGCCGGCCTGGTGCTGTACTGGCTGACCAACAACATCTTGTCGATTGCGCAGCAGTGGCTCATCAACACCCGCATGGGCGTGCCACCGCAGTTCAACCTTCCCAGTTTCAAGTGATGCCACAGCGGCAACGCTGACATCCATGAACTGACCCCCCGAAAGGCCGCGCAAGCGGCCTTTTTCTTGTCCATCAACCTTGTACAGTCGCCACCATGCTTGCCCGCCACCATGACCCCATCGTCGCCATCGCCACCGCTCCGGGGCGCGGGGCCGTCGGCATCGTGCGGGTGTCGGGCCGCGCCATCGGCGCGCTGGTGCAGGCGCTGTGCGGCCGGGCGTTGAAAGCCCGCGAGGCCACCTACCTGCCCTTCCGGGATGTGCAGGGGCAGGCCATCGACCAGGGGCTGGCGCTGTATTTCCCTGGCCCGCACAGCTACACCGGCGAAGACGTGCTGGAACTGCAGGCCCACGGCGGCCCCGTGGTGCTGCAACTGCTGCTGGCGCGCTGCCTGGAGGCGGGGGCGGCCACCGACCCGGCCACGGGCCAGCCCTGCCTGCCCGGCCTGCGCGTGGCGCAGCCGGGCGAGTTCACCGAACGCGCGTTCCTGAACGACAAGATCGACCTCGCCCAGGCCGAGGCGATCGCCGACCTGATCGACGCCAGCACCGAGGCCGCCGCGCGCAGCGCCAGCCGCTCGCTCACGGGCGCGTTCTCGGCCGAGATCCACGCCTTGCGCGATGCGCTCATCCACCTGCGCATGCTGGTGGAGGCCACGCTCGATTTTCCTGAAGAAGAAATCGACTTCCTGCGCAAGGCGGATGCGCACGGGCAGCTATCGAAATTGCAGCAAACGCTGGCCTCCGTGATGCAGCGCGCGCGCCAGGGCGCGCTGCTGCGCGAGGGCATCAAGGTCGTCATCGCGGGCCAGCCCAACGCGGGCAAGAGCTCGCTGCTCAACGCGCTGGCCGGGGCCGAGCTGGCGATCGTCACGCCCATTGCGGGCACCACGCGCGACAAGGTGCAGCAGACCATCCAGATCGAAGGCGTGCCGCTGCACATCATCGACACCGCGGGCCTGCGGGACAGCAGCGACGAGGTGGAGCGCATCGGCATCGCGCGCGCCTGGGACGAGATCGCGGGGGCCGACGCGGTGCTGTTCCTGCACGACCTGGAGCGCGCGGATGCTATTGATTACATAGCTGCCGACGCAGGTATAGAAAACGCACTGACCCAGAAACTGCCTGGAAGCATCCCCGTCATCGATGTCTGGAACAAGCTGGACCGGGCTCCCCGGGGCGTGCCCGGGGCTCCTGCGGGAGCGGGCGCCCGGCCGGGGGTGCGCCTGTCGGCCCGCACGGGCGAGGGGCTCGACAGCCTGCGGCGCCTGCTGCTGGAGGTGGCGGGGTGGCAGTCCGCACCGGAGGGCATCTACATCGCCCGGGCCCGGCATGTGCAGGCGCTGCAGGCCGTGGGGGCCCATCTGCAGGAGGCGGCCGACCAGCTGCAGGCGCAGGGCCCGGCGCTGGACCTGCTGGCCGAGGAGCTGCGCCTGGCCCAGAACGCCCTGAGCGCCATCACGGGCGAATTCAGTTCGGACGACCTGCTGGGCGTCATCTTTTCCAGCTTCTGCATCGGCAAATGAAGGGCGCGAGGCGGCCGGCGGCATCCGGCCAAGGAGCCCACGCCGCCGCTTGTCGCGAATGTTGTAAACGGACGTTAACAACGCTTGTGTCCCATCTGTAACAAGGGTACTTTCGGCGCACCATGAATGTTCCCACGCCGGTTGTTTCCAAGGTGGACCTGCAAGGTCTGATCGATGCCATTGCACAGGCCAGTGCAGACGACAGCATGACCAACCCGCTGACGCCCGCGCAGTGGGATGTGCTGTCGTCGTACCTCCTGCCCGTGGTCATGCCCGCCGGGCAGGTGCTGTTCACCCAGGGCGCCACGGACCGCACCCTGTACCTGGTGGAAAGCGGCAGCCTGAGCGTGCACTACCAGGACGAGAAGGAACGTTTGCGCCTGGCCATCGTGGGCGCGGGCTCGGTGGTCGGCGAAGGCGCGTTCTTTTCGCACCGCGCCCGCAGCGCCACCGTGCAGGCCAGCGCGCCCTGCAAGCTGTGGAGCCTGCCGGCGATCCGTTTCACCGAATTGTCGATCCGCCAGCCCGCCATCGCGCTCGGCCTGGTGATGGCCGCGGGGGCCGTGCTGGCCAAGCGGTTGGGCAACCGCCGCCGCCGCGTTGCGGCCACCTGACAGACCCCCCGGACTGTCAGCTCCTGCGGGCTTTCGTGGGGCGCGAACGGGTGTACAGCAAGTTACACTCGATTTGGATTTTTCTGGCGCCGTCCCGTAGAAAGCAAGCCATGTCCCTGTTCAGTTGGTTTAGCCGCAAACCCGCCCCCCCCAAGCCCCGGTCCATGGCCGAACCGTCGGGCTTGCTGAATGCCGATGCCACGGTGCCACTCTCGCCAGGCCGACAGGGCAAGCCCCTGGTGGAGCCGCTACCGCCCGAACACGCCGCCAACCGCAAGAACGAGCGCATGGAGCGCCGCGAGCTGCTCTACACCGTGGTGCGCGATGCGATGGTGCGTGCCGGCGTGCTGTCGGCCAGCTACAAGTTCAAGGTGCTCTCGCTGGACCAGCGCGGCCGCCAGTTCCTGGTGATGATGGACCTGGCCCGCGAATACGGCGGCGAGACCGTGCGCCTGTCCGAGATCGAGGCGCTGATCGCACAGACCGCCAAGACCCGCTACGACATCCTGGTGACGGCCGTCTACTGGCGCATCAACGACCATGTGGCGGTGGGGATTCCCCAGAAGGGCGTGGCGCCCCAGGGCGCGTCCCTGCAGGCGGCGCCCCCCCTGGCCCGGCGGCCGTTGCCGGCTGCGGCGGCACCCGCCCCCGTGGGGGCTGCGCCGGTGCGCCCGGCGGCGCCTGTCGTGCCTCCGGCTGGCGCCGCCGCGGCCCCGGCGGCCGCAGCACTGCGCCCTGCGGCGGCGGCTCCGCTGGTGCCGCCACCGGTCGTTGCGGCGGCCGCGCCGGCCGCGGCGCCCCGCCCCGCCCCGCGCTACGAGCCCATCGAGGCGGACGAAGTGGCGGCGTTCAAACGCGCCCTGGCCACGGCGGCCGGGGCTTCCGCCGTGGCCGTGCCCGCCGCGGCCGCCAAGCCCGGCGTGCCGGTGCGCTCGGGGCCACTGCTGCCCCCTGCCCAGCCCACGGGCTTTGAAGACACGGAAATGCCGGGTGCCGACAGCCCCGCACCCGACCTGAGCAGCACCCAGTACGGCGAGCTGAACTGAACACCCCCGGGGCGGGACCCGAAGGTCCTGCATTCCCCCGGGTCGTCGAAAGGGGGGGGCCGAAGGTGGTGCCGTGGCGCAGGGCGGCGCGGGCGTTGCCGCCTCCGCCTCAATGGCCCTCGAAGTCCACCAGCGTGTACAGCGGCAGCCCGGACTCGCGCAGGCGCCGTGAACCGCCCAGTTCCGGCAGGTCCACGATGGCGGCGCCCTCGGTCACCGTGGCGCCCAGCTTCTCCAGCAGTTTTCTGCCCGCCATCATCGTGCCGCCCGTGGCGATGAGGTCATCGATGAGCAGCACGCGGTCCCCGGCCTTCACGGCGTCGGTGTGCAGCTCCACGGTGGCGCTGCCGTATTCGAGCTCGTAGGTTTCCTCGACCGTGGTGAAGGGCAGCTTGCCCTTCTTGCGGATGGGCACGAAGCCCACGTTCAGTTCATAGGCCACCACGGCGCCCAGGATGAATCCGCGCGCATCCAGCCCGGCGACCACATCCGGGCGCAGCGCCTTGTCCATGTAGCGGTGCACGAAGGCATCGATCAGCACCCGGAACACCTTGGGGTCCTGCAGCAGCGGGGTGATGTCCCGGAACTGCACACCGGGCGCCGGCCAGTCGGGCACGGTGCGGATGTGTTGGCGGAGGTATTCGTTGACGCTGAGTGGCTGCATGGCTGCGGGGGGAAATGAAGGATTGCGCGGGGCGCCCGAAGGCGAAAGGCGTGGCAAGTGTATCCAGCAGGGTTGATCGGGACCGCGCCCTGCGCCGCGAACCCTCATAATGTTTCAGCGCTGTTACATCCGCTGTACCGCCACGCTGGAACACCCCTTCACACCGCAGATCGGCCATGCCCATCTCCATCCTGCTGATCGAAAGCGATCACCACCATGCACAGGCGGTGGTCGACGCGCTCGCGGACCCGTGGTCCGGCTGGCGGGTGGACGTGGCCGCGTCGCTGGCGGATGCGCGGGAACATCTGGGGCACAGCAGGCCGGACATCGTATTGGCGGCGCAGCGCACGGTCGATGGCTCGGCCTTCGACCTGCTGCGGCTGCTCGACGGCGTGCCGGCCATGATCGTCGTGCGCATGGGGGCGGAAACCCATGCGGCCCAGGCCATGCGCCATGGCTTCGACGACTTCGCGGTGCAGGACCCCGCGCTGGACTATCTGCTGACGCTGCCCGCGCAGATCGACTCGGTGCTCGAGCGCAATTCCAGCGCCCGCGCGCGGCTGGCGGCCGAGGCCATGCTGGCCCGCCAGCACCGCTTGCTGCAGGCCATCTCCCTCGCCCAGGCGATGTTCATCGCCAGTTCGGGACCCCGGGCCGCCTTCGAGGCGCTGCTCAAGGAGCTGATGTCGCTCACGCAGAGCGCCTTCGGCCTCGTGGGCCAGGTGCAGCGCGCCGAGGATGGGCACCCCTACCTGCGCGTGCACGCCATGACCGACATCAGCTGGGACGAGGCCTCCAGGGCCCGCTATGCCCAGCATTCCGAGGAAGGCATGGTGTTCGACAACCTGCACTCCCTGGTCGGGGCGGCGCTGGTGTCCGGCGAGCCGGTGCTCTCCAACGACGCCAGCCACGACACGCGCGGCGTGGGCACGCCCCGGGGCCACCCGCCGCTGCGCACCTACCTGGGGCTTCCCATCCACGCGGCGGGGGAACTGGTGGCCATGGTCGGCCTGGCAAACCGGCCCGAGGGCTATTCGGCGTCGGACGTGCAGTTCCTCCAGCCCCTGCTGAACACGGTGGGCCAGCTGGAGATGGCCCGCCGCGCCGAGCTGGCGCGCAGCGCGGTCGAGGCGGAGCTCGAACGCACCAGCGCCCTCCTGGCCGACAAGACACGAGCCCTGGAAGGCACGCTCGCCAGCGTGTCGCAGGGCATCACCAACGTGGATGCCGAAGGGCGGATCCGCGTCTACAACCGGCGCTATCTGGAGCTGCTGGATCTGCCGGAAGCACTGCTGGCCACGCAGCCCAAGGTCGAGGAAGTGGTGCGTTTCCAGACCGAGCGGGGGGATTTCGGCGCGGAATTCCAGCTCATAGAGCCCGCGGCGCGCAACTACGTGGCGTCCGAGTATTCCTCCCACGGTGGCCGGCTCACCATGCCCGACGCCTACGTGCGGCGCACCCGCGGCGGCCGCTACATCGAGGTGCGCACGCGCGCCCTGGAGCAGGGCGGCCGCGTGCGCACGTTCACGGACGTCACCGACTACCTGAGCACCCTGGAAGCCCTGCGCCTGAGCGAGTCCCGCTGGCGCAGCCTCACGCACCTGTCCTCCGACTGGTACTGGGAGCAGGACGCGCAGTTCCGCTTCGTGCGGCTGGACGGCAACCCTTACCACGAGGCCGGCGTGCCCAACGAGATGCACTACGGCCTCACGCGCTGGGAGCTGCCCAACACCTTCGTGGGCGATGGCCAGTGGCGCGAGCACCGCAGGCAGCTGGAGGCGCACGAGGTCTTTCACGACTTCGAGATGCAGCGCCTGACCGAAGACGGAAAACCCGTCTGGGTATCGATCAGCGGCGAGCCCATCTTCGATGAAGAGGGCCAGTTCACGGGCTACCGCGGCGTGGCCCGCGACATCACCGAGCGCAAGCTGGCCGAGGCGGAGATCCAGCGCCTGGCGTTCTACGACGAGCTCACGGGCCTGCCCAACCGGCGGCTGCTGATGGACCGGCTGGAGCGCGCGGTGAACATGTGCGCCCGCGAGGGCAGCCATGGGGCCTTGCTGTTCCTGGATCTGGACAACTTCAAGGGCGTCAACGACACCATGGGCCACGAGTGGGGCGACCGGCTGCTGGTGCAGGTGGGCGGCCGCGTCAGCGCCAGCGTGCGGGCCACGGACACCGTGGCGCGCCTGGGGGGCGACGAGTTCGTGGTGGTGGTCCAGGGCCTGGATGCCGAGACGCAGGCGGCCGCGGCCGAAGCGGAAGCCGTGGCCCAGAAGGTGCTGGCCGCGCTGAACCAGCCCTATGTGGTGCACGGCAGCGAAGTGCACAGCACGCCCAGCATTGGCATTGCCCTGTTCCGCGATGTGCAGCTGCCCGTGCAGGAGCTGCTCAAGCGCGCCGATCTGGCCATGTACCAGGCCAAGGCGCAGGGCCGCAACACGCTGTGCTTCTTTGATCCGGCCATGCAGGCGGCGGCCTCCGCGCGGTCGGCGCTGGAGGGCGATCTGCGGCAGGGGCTCGCGCGCAACGAGTTCCTGCTGCACTACCAGCCGGTGGTGGACGAGACGGGCCGGGTGCTGGGCGCCGAGGCGCTGGTGCGCTGGAACCATCCGCTGCGCGGCATGGTGCCGCCCGGGGACTTCATCCCCCTGGCGGAGCAGACCGGCCTCATCCTGCCCCTGGGGCGCCAGGTGCTGGCCATGGCGTGCCGCCAGCTGGCGCGGTGGACCGCGGCGTCCGGGACCGCGGGCTGGAGCGTGGCCGTGAATGTGAGCGCGCAGGAGTTCCGGCAGCCCGACTTCGCGGAGGAAGTCCTCAGCGTGCTGCGCGACTGCGGGGCCGACCCCGCGCGCCTCAAGCTGGAGCTCACGGAAAGCCTGCTGCTGCAGGACGTGGAGGAGAGCATCTACAAGATGCAGGCGCTGCGCACCCAGGGCGTGGGGTTCTCGCTGGACGATTTCGGCACGGGCTACTCGTCGCTCTCCTACCTCAAGCGCCTGCCGCTGGACCAGCTCAAGATCGACCAGAGCTTTGTGCGCGACGTGCTCACCGACCCCAACGATGCCACCATCGCCTGCACCATCATCGCGCTGGCCCACAGCCTCGGGCTGGACGTGGTGGCCGAAGGGGTGGAGACCGAGGGGCAGCGCGACTTCCTGCTGCGCAACGGCTGTAAGCGCTTCCAGGGCTACCTGTTCGGGAGGCCCGGGCCCGCCGAGCTTTTGTAGTTTGCTATTAAATATATAGCTATTGGCGCTTGATGGATAAGCGCCAGAGCCATATTTAATTCAAATTTTGGCGTCAGCCTCAGCCACTGGCACGCATCGCGCGAGAGATGCCAGGCAAGGGCCGCCCCGCAGCGAGGGCATCGTCCCCCTTCCCGGAGCGCGTAGCGCGTAGAGAGAAGGGGGAAGGCACGCAGTGCCTCAGGGGGATGTACCCTGCTACCCGCGCAGCAGCTTGTCCTCGGCCAGCATCAGCGCCGCCGGGTGACCCGAGAGCACCAGCGTGTCGCCCGCCGCCAGCAGCGCATCGTCCACCGCCGAGCTCATGTGGCCGCTGCCGCGGCGCAGGTTCACCACCCGCACCCCCATGGCCGACAGCGCGAGCTGGCCCAGGCTCTTGCCCAGCGCGGTGGAGCCGGGGGGCAGGTTCACGGTGGACAGGCGTTCCTGGTCGCGCTCATTGACGGTGTCGTCGTCCGCGCCGTGGAAGTAGCCGCGCAGCAGGTTGTAGCGCGCGTCGCGCTGGTCCTGCACCAGGCGCAGCACGCGGCGCATGGGCACGCCCACCAGCGCCAGCGCATGGCTGGCCAGCATCAGCGAGCCCTCGATGGCCTCGGGCACCACCTCGGTGGCGCCGGCGGCCTGCAGCTTGTCCAGGTAGAGATCGTCCTGCGTGCGCACCACCACCGGCACCTGCGGCGCGTGGGAGCGCGCGTTGGCCAGCACCTTCAGCGCGGCGGGCACGTCGATGTAGGTGATGGCCACGGCACTCGCGCGCACCAGGCCCGCGGCCATCAGCGCCTGCAGGCGGGTGGCGTCGCCGTACACCACCGAATCACCGGCGGCGGCGGCTTGCCGCACGCGGTCCGGGTCCAGGTCGAGCGCCATGTAGGGGATGCCCTCATGCTCCAGCATGCGCGCCAGGTTCTGTCCGCAGCGGCCGTAGCCGCAAATGATCACGTGCTTGCTGCTGTTGATGGACTTGCGCGCGATGGACGTCATCTGCAGCGACTGCTGCAGCCAGTCGCTGGCCACCAGCTTCATCACGATGCGGTTGCTGTACATGATGAGGAACGGCGTGGCCAGCATCGACAGCACCATGGCCGCCAGGATGGGGTTCATCAGCGCCGGCTGCACCAGCCCGTTGGCCTGCGTGAGCGACAGCAGCACGAAGCCGAATTCGCCCGCCTGGGCCAGGTACAGCCCGGTGCGCAGGGCCACGCCGGTCGTGGCGCCCATGCCCCGCGCGAGCACCAGGATGATCACCAGCTTGAGGAGCAGGGGCACCGTGAGCAGCGCCAGCACCAGGGCCCAGCGGTCCACCAGGATGTGCCAGTCCAGCATCATGCCGATGGTGATGAAGAACAGGCCGAGCAGCACGTCGTGGAAAGGCCGGATGTCCGTGCCCACCTGGTGGCGGTACTCGGTTTCCGACACCAGCACGCCCGCGATGAAGGCCCCGAGGGCCAGGCTCAGCCCCGCCAGCTCCGTGAGCCAGGCCAGGCCCAGGGTGATCAGCAGCAGGTTGAGCATGAACAGCTCGTCGCTCTTGCGCCGCGCCACCAGGGTCAGCCACCAGCGCATCAGCCGCTGCCCGCCCGTGAGCAGGATGCCCACCAGCACCGTGGCCTTGACCAGGGCCCACGCCAGCGCGGTCAGGAGCTGGTCCGGGGACGAGCTCAGCGCGGGAATCAGCACCAGCAGCGGCACCACGGCCAGGTCCTGGAAGAGCAGGATGCCCATCACCCTGCGGCCGTGCTCGCTTTCCAGCTCCGCCCGTTCGGCCATGAGCTTGACCACGATGGCCGTGCTGCTCATGGCCATCACGCCCGAGAGCGCCAGCGCGGTCTGCCAGCCCATCTCCCAGACGCCGCCCGCCACGCGCGCCAGCAGCAGCGCCGCGCCCGACACCACGGCCATCGTCAGCACCACCTGCATCAGGCCCAGGCCGAACACCTGGCGGCGCATGGCGCGCAGCTTGGGCAGGCTGAACTCCAGCCCGATGGCGAACATCAGGAACACCACGCCGAATTCGCCCAGGTGGCGCACCCCTTCCGAGTTCTGCGCCAGCGCCAGCGCATGCGGCCCGATCAGCACGCCCGCCGCCAGGTAGCCCAGCATGGGGGGCAGCTTGAGGCTGCGGCAGGCCACCACGCCCAGCACCGCGGCCAGCAGGTAGAGCAAGGTGAGGGCGAGAGAGGACATGGTTCGATGCTATCCGAGGCCAGCAGCCTGTTCACGATCTTCTTGTCCGAAGCACGGGGCGTGCCAGAGGGGGACAATAAATCCAGGGCCCGCCCAGGGCCTGCCCGGTCGATAGAATCCCGGGATGACTCCCGCACCTGCCGCACTGCCCCCCTTTGATGCTGATCAGGCCCTGCGTCTGGCACGTGAGACTTTTGACATCGAGGCTGCGGCCGTCCTGGGGCTGAAGACCCGTGTTGGCGCGTCGTTCACGCAGGCCGTGCAGGCGATCCTCACTGTGCGCGGGCGGGTGGTGGTGATGGGCATCGGCAAGAGTGGGCATGTCGGGCGCAAGATTGCCGCCACGCTCGCCTCCACCGGGACACCCGCCATGTTCGTGCACCCGGCCGAAGCCAGTCACGGCGACCTTGGCATGATCAAGTCCATCGACATCGTGCTGGCGCTCTCCAATAGCGGGGAGGTGGATGAAGTCACCACCCTGCTGCCCGTGATCAAACGCCTGGGAGCCATGTTGATTGCGATGACAGGGCGGCCACAATCCACCCTGGCCAAACATGCGGACATCGTGCTCGACAGCGGCGTGGAACGAGAAGCCTGCCCGTTGCAGCTCGCCCCCACCGCCAGCACCACCGCCCAGCTGGCCATGGGCGACGCCCTGGCCGTGGCGCTGCTCGATGCCCGGGGCTTCCGCCCCGAAGACTTTGCCCGTTCGCACCCTGGCGGTGCGCTGGGGCGCAAGCTGCTCACCCATGTGAGCGACGTCATGCGGACAGGGGCGGAAATCCCGAAAGTGGCGCCCGGCGCCGCCTTCAGCGACCTCATGCGCGAGATGAGCGCCAAGGGGCTGGGCGCCTCGGCCATCGTGGACGCGGCCGGGCAGGTGCTGGGCATCTTCACCGACGGCGACCTGCGCCGCCGCATCGAGGCGGGGGCCGATCTGCGCACCGCCACGGCCGAGCAGGTGATGCACCCCAGCCCGCGCCGCATCGCGCCGGATGCGCTGGCGGTGGATGCCGCGGAAATGATGGAGGCCCATGCCATCACCAGCGTGCTGGTGGTGGATGCCGCGGGCGTGCTCACCGGGGTCGTGCACATCGGCGACCTCATGCGCGCCAAGGTGATCTGATGGTGGCGGGCCCCTCTTCCTCCTCCTCCTTCCTGCCCGATGCCGCGCCCGCGCTGCAGATCGATCCCGAGCTGCTGCTGCGGGCCCAGGGCGTGCGCGTCGCCTTCTTCGATGTCGACGGCGTGCTGACCGACGGCGGCCTGTACATCAGCGAATCGGGCGAGACCCTCAAGCGCTTCAACACCCTGGATGGGCACGGGCTCAAGCTGCTGCAAAAGGCGGGCATCACCCCCGTGGTGATCACGGGGCGCGACTCCCTGCCCCTGCGCGTGCGCCTGAAGGCCCTGGGCGTGGAACACGCCGTCTTCGGCACCGAGGACAAACGCCCGGCCGCCGAACAGATCCTGGCCACCCTGGGGCTGGGCTGGTCCGACGCCGCCGCGATGGGGGACGACTGGCCCGACCTGCCCGTCATGCGCCGCAGCGCCTTTGCGTGCGCGCCGGCCAATGCCCAGGCCGAAGTGCGCCAGGCGGCCCATTTCGTGACCCAGGCCCGGGGAGGCGACGGCGCCGCGCGGGAGCTGTGCGACCTGCTGCTGGTGGCCACGGGCCGCTACGCCGCGCTGCTGGCGGAATACACCGCATGACCCGGCCCGCCCCGCACCCATGGACCACGGGCCAGGCTGGCGCGCCCGGCCCGGAGGCGGCCCCATGACGCGCAACGTGATCCGCCAGGGCTGGGACCAGTTCTCGCTGTACCTGCCCGTCGTGCTCATGGGCCTGCTGGCGCTGGGCACCTGGTGGCTGGTGCGCAACGCGCCCATGCCCCTGCTGCCCGCCGCCGAACGCCAGCAGGGGCACCAGCCAGACTACTTCATGAAATCCTTCTCGGTGAAGAGCTTTGATGCCGCGGGGCGGCTGCAGAGCGAAGTGCAGGGCGCGGAGGCGCGGCACTACCCCGACACCGACACGCTGGAGATCGACAAGGCGCGCATGCGCTCGGTCACGCCCGCCGGGCGCCTCACCGTGGCCACGGCGGACCGCGCCCTGACCAACGCCGATGGTTCGGAGGTCCAGCTGTTCGGCAACGCCATCGTCACGCGCGAGCCCCTGGCCGCCAGGCCGGGGACGCCGGCGCAGCCGCGGCTCGAGTTCCGCAGCGAATTCCTGCACGCCTATACCAGCACGGAGCGTGTGCGTTCGGACAAGCCCGTCACCCTCACGCGCGGCAACGATCGCTTCACCGCCGACGGCATGGACTACGACAACCTCGACCAGGTGCTGCAACTGCGCGGGCGCGTGCGCGGCGTGCTCCAGCCCGGCACGGCCAAGCCCTAGCCGCCGAGCCCACCCCTGTCCCTGCCCGGAGCCCCCCATGACCACTCCCCTTGTCTTCATCACCGGAGCGTCCAGCGGCATCGGGCAGGCGCTGGCCCTGCGTTTCCATCGCTCGGGCTACCGCCTGGCGCTGGCGGCGCGCCGGACATCCGAGGTGAAAACATGGGCTGACGCACAAGGGATAAGCGCGGATAGCTACGAAATTTATAGCGCAGACGTGGCGGTCACCGACAGCATCGTTGCGGCGGGCCGCGACTGTGTCGCGCGCCAGGGAGTACCGGACGTGGTCATCGCCAATGCCGGCATCAGCGTGGGCATGGACACGGCCGTGCGTGATGACCTCGAAGTGATGGCGCGCACCTTTGCCACCAACAACATCGGCGTGGCGGCCACGTTCCACCCCTTTGTCGATGCCATGGCGCAGCGGGGCAGCGGCACGCTGGTGGGCATCGGCAGCGTGGCGGGCATCCGGGGCCTGCCCGGCCACGGCGCCTACTGCGCCAGCAAGGCCGCCGTCATCAGCTATTGCGAAAGCCTGCGCGGGGAAATGCGCCCGCACGGCGTGCGCGTGGTCACCATTTCGCCGGGCTACATCGACACGCCGCTCACGCGCCAGAACCGCTACAGCATGCCGTTTCTGATGCAGGCCGGTGATTTCGCGGACCATGCCTACCGGGCCATCACCCAGGGCGTGAGCTACCGGGTCATCCCGTGGCAGATGGGGGTGGTCGCCAAGGTGCTGCGGCTCCTGCCGAACGCGCTTTTCGACAAGCTGCTGTCAGGCCGCCCCCGCAAGCGGCGCCAGGACGAGCAGACATAGCGCGCCGACCCCGCCCCGGGGCGCCGCCCATGAAAAAAGCCCCCGAAGGGGCTTTGGCCTTGCCAGGAAAACTCCACGGCAGGGTGCTTCTTCAGTAGCTGCTGCCGCCGCCACCGCCATAGCCGCCACCGCCGCCGTTGCGGCCACCACCGCCACCGCCGCCGTTGCGGGAACCGGAGCCGTAGGGGCTGCGGAATCCACCTTCGCTGCGGCCGCCACCGCTGTAACCACCGCCGCCACCACCCTCGCGGCCGCCGCCATAGCCACCACCGCCTTCACGGCCACCGCCGTAGCCGCCACCACCACCGCTGCGGCCACCACCGCCGCCGTAGCCGCCGCCACCGCCGCCAAATCCACCGCTGCGGGGTGGGCGGGGCTCCATGGGGCGTGCTTCATTCACGACGATGCTGCGGCCGCCCAGGGGCTGGCCATTCATGCCGTTGATCGCGGCCTGGGCTTCTGCGTCGCTGCCCATTTCCACGAAGCCAAAGCCCTTGGATCGACCCGTGTCGCGCTCCATCATGACCTTGGCGCTGGTCACTGCGCCGAATTGGCCGAAGGCCTGTTCCAGATCGCTGTCGCGCACCGAGTACGGCAGGTTGCCGACGTACAGTTTGTTGCCCATCGAGGGACTCCTCAAAAACACATGGATAAAGCGATGGAGTCCCGAAAACGCAGCCAGCTAATCTCAATGACGCTCTCAGCGCGAAACTGACGGATCACCGCAAACTTGGAAACGGGTTGCACCCGCCAACCCATTATGCGCCACACTTTTGCCGAAAAAGCAAGCGGTGATGCCGACTGTGGTGGCGATACCGCGCGGCCATGAAAAAAGGAGCCCTGGGGCTCCTTTGTCTTGCCTTCGGCAGGCCGCGAGGTCTGCCGATGAGGTCTTTTTTAGTAGCTGCTACGGCCACCGCCGTAACCACCACCACCGCCGCCGCCGCTACGGCCACCGCCATAACCGCCGCCACCACCACCGCCGTAGCCGCCGCCACCACCGTTGCCGCCGCCGAAGCCGCCGCTACGGGGAGCACGGGGCTCCATGGGGCGGGCTTCATTGACCACGAGGTCACGGCCGCCGAAGTTTTGGCCATGCACGCCTTGGATGGCGGCTTGGGCTTCTGCATCGCTGCCCATTTCGACAAAGCCGAAACCCTTGGAGCGGCCGGTGTCGCGCTCCATCATGACCTTGGCGCTGCCAACCGAGCCGTACTGGCTGAAGGTCTGCTGCAGATCTTCGTCGCGGAAAGAGTAGGGCAGGTTGCCCACGTAAAGTTTGTTGCCCATGAAGGACTCCTGAAAAAACATGAAAACGCGATGGAGCCCGACGCAATCAACAAACCTGTGACGACTTCAAAGACGCGAAACTGACCATTCACCGCTAAGCTAACTGCTCTCCTGCAAGCAGAAAAGCGAACCCATTATTAATCACTTTATGTGGCGCGTGGGGTTTTATTTCTGGGGAAAGCCGCCCGTCGTGCACAAATCAGGGGTTTTCACGCGTGCGCGGAAGGGTTTTCCCGAGGAAAAAAGACAGGCGGTCACGGCCGGGGCACCCCCGCCAGGCTGGCGCAGGGTAAAATACGCGGGTCTTTGGGGAGTAGCCCGCCCGGTGCGCAATGCGCCGGGGGCATGCGTCAACAAACTTGGGTCCGGTGGACCTATGGCGTATGCGGTTTTCTAGCTGGGCGAGACCATTGACTGCATGCCGATCCAAATGGCCGGAGTCGGGGTGCAGTCAATGCGTTTCGAACAACATCCGGCCGGACAGGACCCCCACATGGAACCGTTTTTCATCTCCACCGCCATCGTCGCGCTCGCCGAAATGGGCGACAAGACGCAGCTTCTGGCGCTCGTGCTCGCCGCACGCTTTCGCAAACCCTGGCCCATCGTCCTCGGTATCCTGGTGGCCACGCTGGTCAACCATGGCCTGGCCGGCGCAGTGGGCTCGTGGGTGACGACGTTCGTGGGGCCGCAGATCCTGCGCTGGATCCTGGGGGCATCGTTCATCGCGATGGCCATCTGGATGCTGATCCCCGACAAGCTTGACGAAGGCGAGGCCGACGGCTCGCCGCGCTGGGGGGTGTTCGGCACCACGCTGATCGCGTTCTTCCTGGCCGAGATGGGCGACAAGACGCAGATCGCCACCGTCATGCTGGCCGCGCAGTACAACGCCTACCTGTGGGTGGTGGCAGGCACCACGCTGGGCATGATGATCGCCAACGCGCCCGTGGTGTGGCTGGGCGAGCGCATCACCCGCCGGGTGCCGATCCGCGCGGTGCACATCGTGTCTGCCGTGATCTTCCTGGTGCTGGGGCTGCTGGCCATCTTCACGCCGGTCGGCTGAGGGAGGCTGCGAAAAGCAGGAGCCATCCGCAGGCGCTTTTGGTATATTTGCCAGACGCGCCGATTTGCCACAGCTTGCGGGCGCTTTATAAATCCTGCTAAAGACTCGTCCGACCTATGTACCCGGCCTCGTTTTTAGCGACGCCGGGTTTTTTTGTCCTGGGGCGGCGCTCCAGGCCAGGGCGGCTTCCTTGTTTGTGGAGCAGCGGCGCGCGCAAGCGGTGGAACATGAGGGCTCACCAGTTCCAACTATGTCGTTCATCGCAACACCTCAGACCATGCACTTTGCGGAGGTGCTGCCGCTGCAAAGCGGTGCGTCCATCCGCGACTACCACCTGGCCTACGAGACCTACGGCAGGCTCAACGCCGACCGCTCCAATGCCGTGCTCGTGTGCCACGCGCTCAACGCCTCGCACCACGTGGCCGGCGTCTACGCGGGGCAGGACAAGAGCGAAGGCTGGTGGGACAACATGATCGGCCCGGGCAAGCCGGTGGACACCGACCGCTTCTTCGTCATCGGCGTGAACAACCTGGGCTCGTGCTTCGGCTCCACCGGCCCCATGCACAACCACCCCGACACGGGCGAGGTCTACGGCGCGGATTTCCCGGTGGTCACGGTGGAGGACTGGGTCAACGCCCAGGCCCGCCTGCTCGACCGCCTGGGCATCCAGCAGCTCGCCGCCGTGCTGGGCGGCAGCCTGGGCGGCATGCAGGCGCTCTCCTGGACACTGCAGTACCCCGAGCGCATGCGCCACGCGGTGGTGGTGGCCAGCGCGCCCAACCTCACGGCCGAGAACATCGCCTTCAACGAGGTGGCCCGCCGCGCCATCGTGACCGACCCGGACTTCCACGGCGGCCACTTCTACCGGCACGGCGTGATCCCCAAGCGTGGCCTGCGCATCGCCCGCATGATCGGCCACATCACGTACCTGAGCGACGACGTGATGAACGAGAAGTTCGGGCGGCAGCTGCGCGAGGGCCTGGAACTCAAGTACAGCACGCAGGACATCGAATTCCAGATCGAGAGCTACCTGCGCTACCAGGGCGACAAGTTCAGCGACTACTTCGATGCCAACACCTACCTGCTGATCACGCGCGCGCTGGACTACTTCGACCCCGCGCGCACCCAGGGCGGCAACCTCACGCGGGCGCTGGCGCGGGCCACGGCGCGGTTCCTGCTGGTGAGCTTCACCACCGACTGGCGCTTTTCACCTAAGCGCAGCCGCGAGATCGTCAAGGCGCTGCTCGACAACCGCCGCAGCGTGAGCTACGCCGAGATCGACGCGCCCCACGGGCATGATGCATTTTTGCTCGATGACGCCCGCTACATGGGCGTGATGCGCTCTTACTTCGATAGCATTGCAAAGGAGCTGCAGCCATGACCGAAAAAGCGGCGATGCAAGCCCTGGCACGCCTGGTGCCCCCCGGCTCGCGCGTGCTCGACCTGGGCTGCGGCAACGGTGCCATGCTCGACTACCTGCAGCGCGAGCGCGGCTGCAGCGGCTACGGCGTGGAGATCGACGACGCCAACGTGCTCGCCTGCGTGCAGCGCGGCGTCGATGTGATCCAGCTCAACCTCGACGAGGGCCTGGCCATGTTCGGCGACAACTCGTTCGACGTGGTGCTGCAGATCGACACGCTGCAGCACCTGCGCAATGCAGAAACCATGCTGCGCGAGACCGCGCGCGTGGGCCGCACGGGCGTGGTGGCCTTCCCCAACTTCGCGCACTGGCCCAACCGCCTGTCCATCCTGCGCGGTCGCATGCCCGTCACGCGGCGCCTGCCCTACCAGTGGTACGACACGCCCAACATCCGCGTGGGCACCTACAAGGACTTCGAGGTGCTGGCCACCAAGAACAGCCTGCGCATCCTGGATGCCTTCGGCCTGCAGGATGGGCAGGAGGTGCGCTGGCTGCCGAATGCGCGCGCGGGCACGGCGGTCTTCCACTTCGAACACGCGTAGCGCTTGTGCGTGTGTGCGCCCCGGCGACACGCCGCTGTCAAGCGCATCGGCTAAGGTGCGGGCTCTGTTTGTAGGAGACCCGCATGAAACGCATTGCACTGCGCGCCACGACTGCTGCCGCGTTGCTCGCCACCTGGGCGCTGGGCGCCATGGCCCAGGCCTGGCCGCCCACTCCCACTGTGATCGCCCACCGGGGCGCCTCGGCGCTGCGGCCCGAGCACACGCTGGCGGCGTACCAGCAGGCCATTGACGATGGCGCCGACATCATCGAGCCCGACCTGGTCATCACCAGGGACGGCGTGCTGGTGGCCCGGCACGAGAACGCCATTGCCATCCTGGGCGCCGATGGCTCGGTGAAGGAAGCCACCACCGACGTGGTGGACCGCCCCGAGTTCGCGGGCCGCAGAACCACCAAGACCATCGACGGCCAGTCCATCACCGGCTGGTTCACCGAGGACTTCACGCTGGCCGAGCTGAAAACCCTGCGCGCCCGCGAGCGCATCCCCGCGCAACGCCCCGCCAACGTGGCCTACAACGGCCAGTTCGAGGTGCCCACGCTGCAGGAGGTGATCGACCTGGCCAAGGCGGCGACGGCCAAAACCGGCCGCGTGGTCGGCATCTACCCCGAGACCAAGCACCCCACCTATTTCCAGTCCATCGGCCAGCCGCTGGAGACGCCGCTGCTCGCCGTGCTGGAGAAGAACGGCTGGAACCACAAGGACGCCCCCGTGTTCGTGCAGTCGTTCGAGGTGGCCAACCTGCAGGCGATCCGCAGGCTCAGCAGCGTGCGCCTGGTGCAGCTGGTGGCTCCCTCGGGCCGGCCGTATGACTTTGTGGCCCAGGGCGCGGCCAATGCGCGCGGTTATGCCGACCTGATCACGCCCGAAGGCCTGAAGCAGGTGGCCACGTATGCCAATGCCATCGGCCCTTTCAAGACCCTGGTCGTGCCGGTGAAGGACGGCCTGCCCGGCGAACCCACGCCGCTGGTCGCGCGTGCCCGCGCCGAAGGCCTGGCCGTGCACATCTGGACGCTGCGGCCCGAGAACGCCTTCCTGCCCGCCGGCCTGAAGAAGGCTCCGGCGGCGGATGGCACGGCGCGCGGCGACAGCGCGGCCGAGATCACGGCGTATCTGCGCGCGGGCATCGACGGCTTCTTTACCGATGACCCCGCCGTGGGCCGCGCCGCGGTGCGGGCGTTCACCGGCAAGCAGTGAAGCCGGGCGGCTGCCCCGGAAGGCGCGGCGTGTCGCGGCGCGGCCATGCCGCTCAGGAAGAGTCGCTTTCCACGACCGCCTTCACGGCGGCCAGGGCCCGTGGCAGGTCCTCGCAGGGGATGGAGCCCAGCGCCAGGCGCAGCGCATGCGGCACGTGTGCCGTGGTGGCAAACCCTTCGGCGGTGGACACCGCAACGCCGCGCCGCGCGAGCGCCCCGGCCACGCGGTCCGCACGCTGGTCGTCGCCCAGCGGCAGCCAGGCAAAGTACGAATGCGGGTGCCGCACCAGCGGCAGCCCGGCCAGGGCCTCGCTGGCGATGGCCTGGCGGCGGGCCGCGTCGGTGCGCTTTTCGGCCTCCAGGCGCGCCACGGTGCCGTCCTCGATCCAGCCGCAGGCGATGGCAGTGATCACGCCCGCCGTGTTCCAGGAGGTGGCACGCACGGCGCGCTCGATGGGGGCGATCAGCGCCGGCGCGGCCGCGACAAAACCAAAGCGCAGGCCCGTGGCCACGTTCTTCGACAGGCTCGACAGGTAGACCGTGCGCTCGGGCGCCAGCGCGGCCACGGGCGGCGGCGTGTCGGCCGCCAGGTAGGCGTAGGGGGCGTCCTCCAGCACCAGCAGATCGTGGGCGCGCGCCAACGCCACCAGGCGCTTGCGGGCCCCCGCATCCATCACGCAGCCCAGCGGGTTGTGCAGCGTGGGCATGGTGTAGATGGCGCGCACGGGCCGGGCCTGGCACAGGCGCTGCAGGGCGTCCAGGTCCGTGCCGCCCGGCCCGACGGGCACGGGCGCCAGGTCCAGCCGCATGCGCTCGGCCAGCACGCGAAAACCGGGGTAGGTGAGGGCATCCACCGCCACCACGTCGCCGGGGCTGAGCAGCCCCAGCGCCGCCACCGCCATGCCGTGCTGCGCGCCGTTGACGATGAGCACCTGCTCGCCGGTCACCCACAGCTGGCGGGTGGCCAGGTGCCGGGCGACGATGGCGCGCTCGTGCGGCCGCCCGCCGTAGGGGTGGTAGTGCAGCAGGGATTCCAGGTCGCCCGATGCCGCCAGCCTGCGCAGCGCGTCGCGCAGCAGGTCCGCCTGCCCCGGCACGCCGGGGCTGTTGAACGACAAGTCCGCCGAGCCGGGTGCGGGCGTGGCCAGGTCGGCGCCCAGGCCGCGCGGGCAGGAGCCATCGCGCACGAAGGTGCCGCGCCCGGTTTCGCCCACCACCAGGCCAATGGCCTCCAGCTCGGCGTACACGCGGCTGGCGGTGGCCAGCGCCAGGCCGTGGCGCTGCGCCAGGGCGCGGTGCGTGGGCAGGCGGGTGCCGGGCCGCAGCCGGCCCGCGCGGATGTCGGTGGCCAGCGCATCCACCACCTGCTTGTACCGGACCTGGCCCATGGCGCCTCCGCAGTGTATTCATGACAATTTTTTGATTGTATTGAACACCGCCGATACCATGGGTTCCACTGTTCATCCACCGCCGGCGGGGGCCGTTTTCCCGCCAGGAGAAGCGCCATGCGCATTGCCATACTGACGTTCGAAGGTTTTAACGAGCTGGACTCGCTCATCGCCCTGGGTGTTCTCAACCGGGTGAAGAAGCCGGGCTGGCAGGTGTGCCTGGCCTGCCCCGCGCCCCGGGTGCGATCCATGAACGGCGTGGTGGTGGAAGCGCAGGCGCCGCTGTCCTGGGCCCGCACGGCCGTGCTGGTGGGCAGCGGCATGCAGACGCGCGAGGTGGTGAACGACGCATCCCTGATGGCGCAGATGGACTTCGATCCTGCCCGCCAGCTGCTGGGCGCCCAGTGTTCGGGCACGCTGGTGCTGGCCCGCCTGGGCCTGCTTGGCGGCGTGCCCGCCTGCACCGACCTGACCACGAGGCCCTGGGTGCAAGAGGCCGGGGTCACGGTGCTGAACCAGCCCCTGGTCGCGCACGGCAACATCGCCACGGCCGGCGGCTGCCTGGCCGCGCCGTACCTGGCCGCGTGGGTGATCGCCCGGCTGGAAGGCGTGGAGGCCGCGGAAAGCGCGCTTCACTACGTGGCCCCGGTTGGCGAGAAGGAGGCGTACGTGGCCCGCGCCATGGGCCAGCTTGAAAAGTACCTGGCCCCGGCCTGAACGGGCGCCGCGGCGTCAGGGCGATGCGGGGGCCTGCGGCGCGGGGCTGGCGCTCGCGGTACCGGGTTTCGCACCCCCGCGCCGCCCCAGGTCCCGCGCGTGCGCCACCCAGCCCGCCAGCCGCTCCTTGCTGGCGGTGCGCACCGGCCCGAAGCTGTGCACCCGCACGGGCCGGATGCCGCAATACTCCAGGATGGCCTTCTTCATCTGGTGATGCCCCGGCATGCGCGTGACCCAGCGGAAGTACCAGGGCGGTGAATCCATGGTCACCAGCAGTTCGCCCGAGCGCCCTGCCAGCAGCCTGTCCCACAGCGGCGAGCCGGCGCGGTACTTGAACGCGTAGCCGGGCAGGAAGGTGCGGTCGATGAAACCCTTGAGCAGCGCGGGCATCGCGCCCCACCAGATGGGGTAGACCCACACGAGGTGTCCGGCCCAGCGGATGTCGGCCTGTGCGGCGGCCAGATCGGGCTCCAGGGGCTGTGTGGCGCCGTAGCCCAGGAACAGCGGATCGAACGCCAGCTGCCCCACGTCCAGGAACCGCACCTCGGCGCCCGCGTCCAGCGCCCCTTCGGCATAGGCGCGGGCCATGCCCGCGCACAGGCTGGCGGGCGCCGGGTGGCCCAGGATGACCAGAATGCGTTGTTGTGCCACAGAACCTCCATCACACACGTTGTTGTCGATGGCGCCATGGTCACCTTGCCCCACGGGGCAGAGTCAAGCAGCTGGATCAAGCCGGCGCGCGATGCGGCGCGCCCCGCGCCACCGGGGCGGTGAATTGCCGGGCGTCGCGGGCCGCGGGCGGAACCGGCGCGGCCACGGCGCAGGCCTGCGCCGTGGCGGGCACGGCCATGCCGTCGCAGGCATGCAGTTGCGCCTGCAGCTGCGCCAGTTCGGCATCGAGCGCCTGCAGCCGCAGCAGCTCCTGCGCCACCGCCACCCGCCGGGCCGCCACCCGCTGCGCCATGCGGTCCCCGCCCTCGGCGGTGTGCATCTGGTCCAGGCCATCGAGTTCCGACAGCCGAAAGCCCAGGGCCTGGGCCTGGCGGATCAGCCGCACCTGGGCCACATCGGCCTCGCCGTACTGGCGGTAGCTGCCGTTGCGCGCCACGGTGCCCAGCAGGCCTCGCCCCTCGTACAGGCGGATGGCCTTGGGGGTGGTGCCGGTGCGTCGGGCGAGTTCTCCAATGCGCATGCGTGTGTCCTTGGTGTACCGTCAGGCTGCTATTGAATATATAGCTGTTCGCGCTTGTCCATGTAGCGCCAGGGGCTGTTTTGAGCCTATTGCTTCGCAGCGGTGCGCCCAGGCCCCCATGCCGCGCGATAAGCTGCCGGGTCCCGACGCCCTCCACCGCCTGCCATGCCCCAGTTTGCCGCCAACCTGAGCCTGATGTACACCGAGCTGCCGTTCCTGCAGCGCTTCGAGGCCGCCGCGCGCGACCGGTTCACCGCCGTGGAGTTCCAGTTTCCGTACGCGTTCGCGCCCGCCGAGGTGGCCGCGCGGCTGCAGGACAGCGGCCTGCAGCTGGTGCTGTTCAACGCCCCGGCGGGCGGCACCGACCGCGCCGGCATGGCCGCCGCCTGGGAACACGGCGCACGCGGCACGGCCGCGCTGCCGGGGCGCGAGGCAGAGTTCCGCGCGGGAGTCGAGGAAGCCCTGCGCCATGCCGAGGTGCTGGGCTGCCCGCGCATCCATGTGCTCTCGGGCACCGTGCCGCCGGGCGTCGAGCGCGAATCGCTCAAGGACCTGTGCGCGGGCAACCTGCGCTGGGCGGCAGCGCAGGCCGCGCGGGCCGGGCGCGAGATCCTCATCGAGCCCATCAACCTGCGCGACATGCCGCGCTACTTCCTGAACCGGCAGGACCATGCCCACGAGCTGCTGGATGCGGTGCAGGCCGACAACCTCAAGGTGCAGATGGACCTGTACCACTGCCAGATCGTGGAAGGGGACCTGGCCGCCAAGCTGCGGCGCTACCTGCCCACGGGCCGCGTCTCGCACATCCAGATCGCCGGCGTGCCCGGCCGCCACGAGCCCGACACCGGCGAGCTGAATTACCCCTACCTCTTCGACACCATCGATGCCCTGGGCTACCGCGGCTGGGTCGGCTGCGAATACCGGCCGGCGGCCGGCACCTCCCAGGGCCTGGGCTGGATGAGGGGGAAGACCCCCTGATCCGCATTGGGCCGTCCCCCCGGGGGGGCCCCGTTTCGCACGCTATGGTCCATGCACGGGCCGCGTCGAGGTACGCAGCTTTGCGTAAGGGAATGCGTGAATAAATGTAACAAGCCTCCGGACTTAGAGTGAAGCAGCGTGTTCTCAGGCGTTTGAGAACCCTTTCTGAGACCGGCCCAGCCGGCTTTGGGCTTTCAATCTCCAGGAGACATACCGCATGGCCGCTTCCCTTGCCAACAACCGTTCCGTCGCCCGGCAGGTCACGCTGGCGGCCATTGCGCTGGTGGCCCTGGTGCTCGTGTTCGTGGGGCTGGCCATCGCCGTGCTGACCGAGCGCAGCACGCGCGCCCAGGTGGTGGCCAGCGTGGGCGACACGGCGCAGAGCGTGGCCCAGTCGCTGGACGCGGCCGACAACACCAACCGCGAACTGGTGCAGCTCACCATGCGGGGCTTTCAGCGCTACTTCGAGGGCGTGATGCACCTGGACGAGGCCACGGGCGAGCTGCGCAGCTACGGCGCGCTGGTCAACGAGGACTACGGCTCGGTCGACAAGTTCGCCAGCGAGACGGGCGGCATCGCCACGGTGTTCGCGCGCAAGGGCGAGGACTTCATGCGCGTGACCACGTCGGTCAAGAACGACAAGGGCGAGCGCCAGCAGGGCACGCCCCTGTCCCGCGACGACCCGGCCTACGCCACGGTGGCCAGGGGCGAGCCCTACACCGGCGTCACCGTGGTGGGGGGCAAGCCCTACATGGGCCACTACCTGCCGTCCAAGGACGCCTCGGGCAAGGTGATCGCGCTGCTCTTTATAGGCAACGACATCAGCGTGTTCCACGCCATGCTGCAAAAGCAGGTGGCGCAGACAAAATTCTTCGAGCACGGCGGCACCTACGTGGTCAACCCCGGCGCCTCGCTCGACAAGGCCGTGTTCGTGTACCACCCCACGGCGCGCGGCAAGCGCGTGCTGGAGGCCTACCCCGAGGCGCGCCCCTTCTTCGAGGCGCTGGCCGCCTCCGGCGACGGCTTCGTGCGCGAGGCCGCGCCCGTGCTGGGCGCGGGCGCCACCGACCCCTGGGCGCTGGTGCGCAAGACGGGCGGGGGCTGGTGGGTGGTGGCCGAGGTGGCCGACGGCGAAGCCATGGCCAGCCAGCGCCGCGTCACGCTGGCGGTGTGGGGCCTGATGGCCCTGGCCGTGGTGCTGCTGGCCATCGGCCTGTTCCTCATGCTGCGCCGGGGCGTGAGCCGCCCGCTGCAGGACCTCACGCAGGCCATCACGCTGGTGGCGCAGGGCGACCTCACCGAGGAATTCCGCACCACGCGGCGCGACGAGATCGGCGCGCTGGTGCAGGAGGTCGAAGGCATGCGCCAGCGCTACACGCAGATGCTGCAGCAGGTGCGCACGGCGGTGGACAGCATCACCACCGCCAGCGCCGAGATCGCCAGCGGCAACCAGGACCTGTCGGCCCGCACCGAGGCCACGGCCAGCAGCCTGGCCCAGACGGCACAGAGCATGGAGCAGCTCACGTCCACGGTGCGCCAGTCGGCCGATGCCGCGCGCCAGGCCAACCAGCTGGCCAGCACCGCCGCCGCCGTGGCCGCGCGCGGCGGCCAGGTGGTGGGCGAGGTCGTCACCACCATGGGCGACATCAACCAGAGCTCGCGCAAGATCGCCGACATCATCAGCGTGATCGACTCCATCGCCTTCCAGACCAACATCCTCGCGCTCAACGCGGCGGTGGAGGCGGCGCGCGCGGGCGAACAGGGCCGGGGCTTCGCGGTGGTGGCCAGCGAGGTGCGGTCGCTGGCGGGGCGCAGCGCCGAGGCGGCGCGCGAGATCAAGGCGCTCATCGGCGCCTCGGTGGAGCGCGTGGAGTCGGGCGCGCGCCTGGTGCAGAACGCGGGCAGCACCATGGACGAGATCGTGGGCTCTGTCCAACGCGTGGGCGACATCATTGGCGAGATCACGGCGGCCTCGGGCGAGCAGTCCGACGGCATCGGCCAGGTGAACACGGCGGTGAACCAGCTCGACCAGATGACCCAGCAGAACGCCGCGCTGGTGGAGCAGTCCGCCGCCGCCGCCCAGAGCCTGCGCGACCAGGCGCAGCGGCTGGCCGGGGCGGTGCAGGTCTTCAAGCTCTCGCGCGGCCCCGGCGGCGAGCCTGCGCCCGCGGACCGGCCGGCCTTGGCCGCGTCCCCCGCCCCCGCCCGGCTGCGCTGACGGGCCCGGGCCTGCGGGGGCCGGTGGCGGGCCCGGCGCGGGCGGCTTGGCAATTGATCGGTTCTCGCGCCCGATTCCATGGTTTATGCTGGGCTGAACTTCCTTGTCCGCACAACCCCACCTGCCCGCCATGGCCGCCCATGTTCCCACCATGCTGGCAATGATCATTGTCAGCTCGCTGATGATGGCGGCCTCCATGGCCGTGGTGGGCTGGGGGCGCCGGCGCGACGGCCTGGGGCGGTGGGCCGCCGCCCTGCTGGTCAATGCCATGGGGCACCTGCTGATCATGCTGCGCGGGCAGGTGCCGGACGCGCTGTCCGTGGTGGTGGGCAACCTGCTGCTGTCCTGCGTCTTCGTGGGGATGATCGCGGCGATCTACCAGTTCCAGGGCCGTCCGGTGCGGTGGCTGCTCTTGCTCACGCCGTCCGCGCTGGTCACGGGGTTCGTCATCGCATTCATCGACAACTTTCCGGCGCGCGTGAGCTTCGTGGGCCTGGCCATCGGCCTGCAGGCCGTGTGGGCCCTGGCCGCCGCGCTGGAGCGCCGCCATGCCACCGTGGGGCGCGGCCAATGGCTGCTGGTGGCGGGGCTCGGGCTGGAGGCGCTGGTCCTGGGCGGCCGCGCGCTGCTGGCCCTCAGCGCCAGCGAGGCGGCCACCGGCATCCTGCAGGGCAGCGCCCTGCAGACCCTGACCTTCATGGGCACCGTGTCGGTGGTGCTCATCAGCTCCATGGGCTTCGTGTTCATGTCGCGCGACCGCGCGGACGAAAACAACCGCATCATGGCGGCGCTCGATCCGCTCACGGGCGTGGCCAACCGCCGCGCGCTGATCGCCGCGCTGGACCGCGACGTGGCGCGCGCCGTGCGCACGCGCGAGTCCATCGCGCTGATGATGGTGGACATCGACCATTTCAAGCGCGTGAATGACCGCCACGGCCACCCCGCGGGCGACCAGGTGCTGTGCAGCGTGGTCAGCGTGCTGAAGGAGCGCGTGCGGGCGCAGGACCTCGTGGGCCGCTACGGCGGCGAGGAATTCATGGTGGTGCTGCCCGACACCACCCTGCTGGGGGCCGAGCAGCTGGCGCGCGAGCTGTGCAAGGCGGTGGAGGAATCGCGCTGCCGCGTTCGCCCCGCCGGCGCCGCCGATGCCGATGCGGGCGTGGGCATCGCCGTCACCGCGAGCATCGGCGTCTTCGGCGGCCGGCTGGAACCCGGCGACAGCTGGGACATGCTGATCGCCGCCGCCGACCGCGCGCTCTACCAGGCCAAGGAGAACGGGCGCAACCGCGTGGAGGTGGCCACGGCCCTGCGGCGCCCCGCCTCCCAGATGGCGGCGCGGGACAACCCCGAGACCCACCCGGCTTCCAGATATTGAAATGCCTCCCCGCGCGCCCTCCCTCAGGGGGCGGCGCCCGCTGCGCGGGGGCTGGGGCGCGTGCGGCGTCCGCGCCCGCCGTGAAGGTCTCTGCGCGCCCACCGTGGCGTCCGCGCGGGGGTTGTGTTGGAATGCTGTTTTTGGTCCCCCAGAGACTTTTTCAGGAGAGCCCCCATGAATGCCCGTGTCCCCCACCAGATCCTGCAACCTGCACTCGCGCTCGAGCGGGTGAGCCAGGCGTGGGACGACGACATTGTTCGCCAGTTGACCGACTACATCGCCATCCCCGCCAAGTCGCCCATGTTCTCGCCCGACTGGGCCGAGCAGGGCCTGCTCGACACCGTGGTGCGCAACGCCGCCGCGTGGGTCGAATCGCAGAAAGTCGAAGGCCTCACGCTCGACGTCGTGCGCCTGGAAGGCCGCACCCCCGTGCTGTTCTTCGAGATCGCATCCACGCAGCCCGGCGCGACGGACACCGTGCTCATGTACGGCCACCTCGACAAGCAGCCCGAGTTCTCGGGCTGGCGCGGCGACCTGGGCCCCTGGACGCCCAAGTACGAGGACGGCAAGCTCTATGGCCGGGGCGGCGCCGACGACGGCTACGCGGTCTATGCCAGCATCGCGGCCGTGCAGGAATTGAAGCGCCAGAACGTGCCCCACCCGCGCATCGTGGGCCTGATCGAGACCTGCGAGGAAAGCGGCTCGCGCGACCTGCTGCCCTACATCGATGCCCTGAAGCCCCGCATGGGCAACGTGGCGCTGGTGGTGTGCCTGGATTCGGGCGCGGGCAACTACGACCAGCTGTGGCTCACCACCAGCCTGCGCGGCATGGCCACCGGCACGCTCAAGGTCGAGATCCTGACAGAAGGCATCCACTCGGGCGACGCCTCGGGCCTGGTGCCCTCGTCGTTCCGCATCATGCGCCAGGTGCTCGACCGGCTGGAAGACAGTGCCACCGGCCGCCTGCTGCCCCAGAGCTTCCACTGCGAGGTGCCCCCCGACCGCCTGGCCCAGGCCCGCGCCACGGCCGCCATCCTGGGCGAAGAGGTGTACAAGCGCTTCCCCTGGGCCCACTACGACTGCGGCGGCGCCACCACCTTCGCCCTGCCCACCACCACCGACCCGGTGCAGGCCCTGCTCAAGCGCACCTGGGAGCCCACGCTCAGCGTCACCGGCGCCGAGGGCTTCCCGGCGCTGCAGGACGCCGGCAACGTGCTGCGCCCCTACACCGCGTTCAAGCTCAGCCTGCGCCTGCCGCCCCTGGTGGATGCCGGCCAGGCCGTGCAGGAGCTCAAGGCCCTGCTCGAAGACAACGCGCCCTACCAGGCCAAGGTCACCTTCCAGGGCACGAGCGGGGCCACGGGCTGGAACGCGCCCAGCGCCACGCCCTGGTTCGAACAGGCGCTGAACGAGGCCTCGCAGGCCCACTTCGGCGCGCCGTGCGGCCATATCGGACAGGGCGGCACCATCCCGCTCATGAACATGCTCAGCGAAGGCTTTCCCACCGCGCAGATGATGGTCTGCGGCGTGCTGGGCCCCAAGAGCAACGCGCACGGCCCCAACGAGTTCCTGCACGTGCCCTACGCCAAGAAGCTCACCGCCGCCGTGGCGCAGGTGATCGCGGCCATGGCGGCGCAGCAGGCCACCGCCGTGGCGGCCTGAACCCCACCGCGCGCATCGCCGTCCCCGCGCATGTGCCCTGGCGCTGCCTCCTCCCCCGGTGTGTGGATGCAGCCGCCCGCCTTCCCCCGCACCGCAACGCGCGCCGCCAGGGCGCTGGCCCGGCCGGCCGCGTTGCCTTGAGCCCGTTCCACCATGTCCTCTGACTCCATTGCGTCCACCCTGAGCACCTTGACCACCTTCACCGCGGGGGATGGGGAAAACCTGGCGGTGCAGGACTGGCCCCTGGTGGGGCGCGGCGTGCCGGCACGGGGCACCGTGCTGCTGGTGCACGGCCTGGGCGAACACGTGGGCCGCTACGACGCCCTGGCGCGGCGCCTGAATGCCTGGGGATTCGCCGCGCGCGGCTACGACCAGTACGGCCACGGCGAGTCGAGCGGCCCGCGCGGCGGCCTCACCTCGGACATGCGGCTGCTGGACGACCTGGCCGACATGGTGGACGCCACCCGTGCCCGCATGCCGGCCGGCCAGCCCCTGGTGCTGCTGGGCCACAGCATGGGCGGGCTGGTCGCCTCGCGTTTTGTGTCCCTGAACCTGCGGCCGGTGGATGCGCTGGTGCTCTCATCCCCCGCGCTCGACGCGGGCTTGGGCGCCGTGCAAAAACTGCTGCTGGCCACGCTGCCGCGCATCGCACCGAACCTGCGCGTGGGCAACGGGCTGGATGCGCAGTACCTCTCCCACGACCCGGCCGTGCCCGCGGCCTACCTGGCCGACCCGCTGTGCCACGACCGCATCAGCGCGCGCCTGGCGCGCTTCATCGCCACGGGCGGCCCCGCCACGGTGGCCCGCGCCGCGCACTGGAGCGTGCCCACGCTGCTCCTGTGGGCGGGCAGCGACAAGCTGGTCAATCCCGCCGGCAGCCGTGCCTTCGCGGCCGCCGCGCCCCGGGCGCTGGTGCAGTCGCACGGCTTCGAGCCCTTGTTCCACGAGCTGTTCAATGAAAGCCCCGAACTGGCCGCGCCGGTGTTCGACATGCTGCGGCAGTGGCTGGAGCGGCGCTGCCCGGCGGCG
The DNA here is from genome assembly GCF_058798375.1 of Acidovorax sp. GW823-FHT01C06. Lineage (NCBI taxonomy): Bacteria > Pseudomonadati > Pseudomonadota > Betaproteobacteria > Burkholderiales > Comamonadaceae > Acidovorax > Acidovorax sp. GW823-FHT01C06. The sequence goes on along the minus strand of NZ_JBXAKN010000009.1, from coordinate 39,438 downwards.
GGGTGAGCGCCGCCGCAGTGGTTTCGGGCCAGAGTGGCCGGTAGCGCTTGTCCATCAAGCGCTGAAAGCTACTATTTTTGTAGCAAACCGCCCAGCATTCCAAACAGGTCGCTGGACGTTCCAAACCCGCCCTGCGGCGCCTCGCCGCGCGGGCTGAGCTGGTCGATCAGGCCCGGCAGCACCTGGGCCAGCTGGCCTGCCGCCGCGCCGGAGCCCACGCCCAGCTGCGCGGCGATCTGCGACAGCGGGCCGCTGCCCAGCACGTCCGAAAGCTGCTCGCCCGAGATGGCCTGGTTGGGCCCCGCGCTGAGCCAGGAGGCGATCACGTTGCCCAGCCCGGCCTGCTGGAACCGGGCCATCAGGCCCGGCAGCCCTCCCACCGGGCCGTCGTTGCTGATGAGGGACATCACGGCCTGCACCAGCTGGGGGTTCTGCGCGGCCAGGCTCAGCAGGCCACCCAGCCCGCCTGCGGCACCGCCGCCGCCGGCGGAGCCCTGGGGGCCGCCCTGTGATGCGCTATTGATGACGGCACCCAATACGGAATCGAGCAAACCCATGGTGATCTCCTGCAGAAGGGGGTAAAAAACGGCCGAGCGCCGGCCCGGGGCCGCTCACGGCCCTGGGCCCGGTACCAGCGATGGTACGCATCCGCGCCCTGGCCCCACTGTCAACAATCGTGAATTCCCCTACCGCCCGTGCGTGGGCGACGGGCTGGGCCGGCAAAGTTGGCAAGGCTGGCAGGTGCCGGGCCGCCGGCCAGGGCGTGGCGGGAGGGCCCGCCGCCCGCCGTTCACTGGCTGCGCGCCGGGCGTTTCTCCAGCAGGGGTTCGCTCACGCCCTGCACCCCCACCAGGCCCAGCACCGTGACCAGCGAGGTCTGCGCCCCCTGCCAGGCATCGGTCAGGTCGATCCACTCCGACAGCGCATGGAAACCACCGGTCTTGCCCCCGCCCCCGATCACGATGGCCGGGATGCCCAGCGACATGGGCACGTTGGCATCGGTGCTCGCGCCACCCAGCACCGTCTTGCGGCCGAACGCGGTGTTGGCGCGCACGGCGGCTTCCACGATCAGCGAGTCCGCCGCCGTGCGGCCGCCGGGGCGGTCGCCGATGAGCCTGGTGGAGGCGGAGAGCGTGTTCACATTCCAGCGTGCGTTCTCCTCGGCCACGGCGGTATCGATGGCCGAGAGCACCTGCTTTTCGGTGGCCAGCAGCGGGGCCATCTCGTCGGAGCGGATGTCCACCGCCATGCGCGCATCGGGCGCGATGGTGTTCACCGAGGTGCCGCCGCCCACCGTGCCCACGGTGAAGGTGGTCTTGGGGCTCTTGGGGGTGCGGATCTCGGCGATCCTGGCGATGGCGCGGCCCATGCCGTGAATGGCGCTGGGCACCTCGCCAAACGCTGCGTAGCTGTGGCCGCCCGGGCCCTTGAAGGTCACCTCGTGGCGGTGGCTGCCCGTGCCCAGCACCAGCACCGTGCCGTCGGGCGCGGGCTCCAGCGCCACCAGGCCGTCAATGTCCAAGTGCTCCTTGAACAGATGCTTCATGCCGCGCAGGTTGCCCAGCTCTTCCTCGCCCACATTGCCCACGAACACCAGGTCGCCCACCGTGGCGACCTTCTGGTCGTTGAGCACCTTGAGCCACGACAGCAGCACGGCCAGGCCGCGCGTGTTGTCCGAGATGCCGGGCGCATAGAGCTTGCCGTCGCGCTCCTTCACCTTCACGTCGGTGCCGGCGGGGAAGACGGTGTCCAGGTGGGCCGAGATCACGAGCTTGGGCCCGCTGCCCGTGCCCTTGCGGATGCCGACCACGTTGCCTTCGGCGTCGATGGCGGCGCTGGCCAGGCCCAGGGCCTTCAGGCGTGCGAGGAAGGCCTCGGCGCGCCTTTGCTCCTTGAACGGTGGCGCCTCGATCTCGGTGAGCATGCGGAGGTCTTGCGCCGCGCGGTCGTGGTCGGCCTTCACCGCGTCGAGCAGCTTCAGGATCTGGGGCGCCGCCATGAGCTGCGTGTAGGCCTGGTCCACGGCCGGGCGCAGCGTGGTGGGCGTGGCGGCGACGGCGCCTTGCGCGTGGGCGGCAGGGCCCAGCAGCGCGGCGGCCAGCGCCACGGCGCCGGGAGTGAAGCGGAAGATGGAGGCAGGGTTCTTCATGGTCGGGATGATGGAGAGTGCGGAGTTGCGAAGGAAGGGGGGCCCGGCCAGACGCGGGCCGCGGCATCCGGTGCGCGCGGCGCCTGGCACGCAAGCGCCCTGCAATTGTTGGACCGATTGGCGGGGCGCGGTTCTGCTTTAATCTGCCGGGCCGACAGTTTTTCTTACATGCGCCAGCACATTCCCAGCACCCGCGCCCTGCTCGTTTTCGATGCCGTGGCGCGCCACCACGGCGTGAGCAAGGCCGCCGAAGAGCTGTGCCTCACGCACAGCGCCGTGAGCCAGCAGCTGCGCCTGCTCGAAGGCCAGCTGGGCCTGCAGCTCGTGCAGCGCGGCGCGCGCGGCTCCACGCTCACCGAGGCGGGCCGCCGCTACCACGCGCAGGTGGTGGGCGACCTGCTGCGCCTGCAGAACCACACGCTCGAAGCCATGGCCCAGCGGCCCGACGGCGCGCGGCTGCTGGTGGGCTGCGTGCCCGTGTTCGCCGAGCGCTGGCTGCTGCCGCGCCTGCCCGCCTTCCTGGCCACGCACAGGGGCTGCAGCCTGCACCTGCAGGTGTACCCCACGCACACCTACATGCAGGAGATCCCTTTCGACGTGGCCGTGCAGTACAACGACGCCGCCTGGCCCGGGGTGCAGCCCGTGCCGCTGATGAGCGAGGTGTGCGTGGCCGTGTGCGCTCCCGGCTCGCGCCACCGGCGTGCGATGGAGCGCGGCGACTTCCGCGCGGTGCCGCTGCTGCAGCTGAGCTCGCGGCTGGGCGCGTGGGATGCGTGGTTCACCCGCGCGGGCATCACGCGCGTGCCGGCGCACAGCCTGGGCGGCCACCGGTTCGACCTGTTTTCCATGCTGGTCGAGGCGGTGCGCGCGGACCTGGGCATCGGCCTGGTGCCGCACTACTTCGTGGAGCGCGAGCTGCTGTCCGGCGAACTGGCGCTGGCGCATCCCCACCATGACAGCGGCCTGCGTGGCTACAGTCTCTTCGTGGCGCAGGGGCGGCAGGAAGACCCCGCCGTGGCCACGTTTGCCCGGTGGCTCGCCCACGCGGTCGCGGTGCCGGGCGGTGCCGGCACCGGAGCCACGCGGGCCTAGACGGCGCGCCGCCGCCGGGCCGCGAGCCAGGCGAGCGCCAGGCCCGTGACCACGATGGGCACCAGGGACCCGGCATTGAGCAGCGTCCAGCCCTGCGTGGTGACCAGCACGCCGGACGAGAACGAGCTGAGCGCCAGCGTGGCGAACACGCAGAAGTTGATGGCGGCCTGGGCGCGGTCCTTTTCCTCGGGGCGGTAGGCGGTCATGGACAGCGTGGTGGCCCCCGTGAACAGGAAGTTCCAGCCCACGCCGAGCATGAACAGCGCGATGCCGAAGTGGTGCAGCTCCACGCCCATGAGCGCCACGGCCACGCAGGCCAGGTTCAGCAGCACGCCGGCGCCCATGATGGACAGCACGCCAAAGCGCTTGATGAGGTGGCCGGTGACGAAGCCGGGCGCGAACATGCCGATCACGTGCCACTCCAGCACCAGCGCGGCTGCATCGAAGTTGAAGCCGCACACCTGCATCGCCAGCGGCGTGGCGGCCATCAGCAGGTTCATCACGCCATAGCCCAGCGCCGCGCCCAGGATGGCCACCACGAACGCGGGCTGGCGCATCAGCTCGGACAGGGGGCGGCCCGCGACGGGCTGCCCCGCGGCGTCGCGCCGCGCGGGCTGCGCCTCGAAGCGGATCGCCGCCATGCACAGCATGGACAGCAGGGCCACGCCCATGAGCACCACGTAGGCGCCCGCGAAAGGCACCGGAAACAGCGTGCGCGTGGCGCTGGCCAGGTTCGGCCCGGCCACGGCGCCCAGCAGGCCGCCCGCCAGCACCAGCGACACGGCCTTTTCGCGGTAGGCCGCGGGGGCCAGCTCGGCGGCGGCAAAGCGGTAGAGCTGGCCATTGGCGCTGTAGTAGCCCGCCACCACGGTGGCGGCGCACAGCAGCCAGAAACTGGCGCTGAAGGCCGCCCACGCGCACAGGCCGCACGACGCGACCGCCACGGCCAGCCCGATCTGGAACGACACCTTGCGGCCCCACCGGGCCTGGCTGCGGGCCACGAGCGCGGTGGACAGGGCCCCGCCCACCACATAGCCCATCACGGGCAGCGTGGCCATCCAGCCAAAGGGGGCGAGCTGCAGGCCCACCAGGCCGTTGATGGCGATGAAGACCACGTTGTTGGTCAGGAAAAGGCCCTGGCACAGGGCCAGCAGCCACAGGTTCTTGTTCACGGCGAAGGGTGTTGTTGGAATGGGGAAGGAAAGGGTCGAGGCGGGCATGGGCGGCCGGGCCGCGTCAAAGTCCGACTGCATTGCTCTGGCATTGTGCACTCCGGTTGATGAAGATCAGCCGGCGCGCGCAGCGGCCTCGGTATGGTGCCACCCAGTGCTTGGGCTCCCACCGGGGGCCTGCGTTTGAACCAGAGCCATGGAACCCCACAACCCTGCAGAGGCCGCGCCCGCCCTCGAACTCGTCTGCCCCGCCGGCAGCCTGCCCGCGCTCAAGGCGGCGGTGGACCATGGTGCCAGCTGCGTCTACCTGGGCCTGCGCGACGCGACCAACGCGCGCAACTTCGCGGGCCTGAACTTTGACGAGGCGGCCATCGCCAGCGGCATCGCCCATGCGCATGCGCGTGGCTGCAAGGTCTTCATGGCGCTCAACACCTACCCGCAGGCCGCCAACCCGGGGCCGTGGCGCAGCGCCCTGGACAAGGCGGTGGACCTGGGCGTGGACGCGGTCATCCTGGCCGACCCGGGCCTCATGCAATACGCGGTGCAGCGCCACCCCCGGCTGCGGCTGCACCTGTCGGTGCAGGGCTCGGCCACCAACTACGAGGCCATCAACTTCTACCGCGAGCAGTTCGGCATCGTGCGCGCCGTGCTGCCGCGCGTCCTGTCGATGGAGCAGGTGCGCCAGGTCATCGACCGCACGCCCGTGGAGATCGAGGTGTTCGGCTTTGGCAGCCTGTGCGTGATGGTCGAGGGGCGCTGCGCGCTGTCGTCGTATGCGACGGGCGAATCGCCCAACACGCACGGCGTGTGCTCGCCCCCGAAGGCCGTGCGCTGGGTGGAAACGCCGCAGGGCCGCGAGTCGCGCCTGAACGGCGTGCTGATCGACCGCTATGCGCCCGGCGAGAGCGCCGGCTACCCCACGCTGTGCAAGGGCCGCTTCGACGTGGGCGGCGACGAGAACTACTACGCCATCGAGGAGCCCACCAGCCTCAACACCCTGGAGCTGTTGCCCCAGCTCGTGAAGATGGGCGTGCGCGCCATCAAGATCGAAGGGCGCCAGCGCAGCCCGGCCTACGTGGCCCAGGTCACGCAGGTCTGGCGCGAGGCCATCGACCAGTGCCTGGCCCACCCCCACCGCTACGCGCCCAAGACGCGCTGGATGGCCAGCCTGGACCAGGTGGCCGAAGGGCAGCAGCACACGCTGGGCGCCTACCACCGCCCCTGGAAATGAAGAACAACCCCCTGATGCGCTTCGCGCCTTCCCCCTTCTCTCGCCTCGCTTGCGCGATGCGGGAAGGGGGACACCGCCAGCGCGGCGGGGCGGCCCTTGCGCGGCGGTCGCTGGCTTGGGCCGCGCCAGATTCGAACTCCATGCGCCGCTCCCAGCATCTGGATCCCACGATCAAACCCCTGAAGCCCGCCCCATGAAACTCTCTCTCGGCCCCCTGCTGTACTACTGGCCGCGCGACACCGTGTTCGCGTTTTACGAAGCCATGGCCGCCACGCCCGTCGACGTGGTGTACCTGGGCGAGACAGTGTGCTCGCGCCGCCATGAGCTGCGCCTGGCCGACTGGCTGGCGCTGGCGCGCATGCTGCGGGACGCGGGCAAGGAGGCCGTGCTGTCCACCCAGGTGCTCATCGAATCCAGTGCGGACGTGGGCCTGCTGCACAAGATCACGGCCAACGGCGAGTTCACCGTGGAGGCCAACGACATGGGCGCCGTGCACTGCCTCTCGCGGCCACCCACCGGGCCGCGGGCCTTCGTGGCCGGGCCGCACCTGAACCTGTACAACGCGCACTCGCTGCAGTGGATGGCGCAGTTCGGCGCCACCCGCTGGGTGATGCCGGTGGAGATGTCGCGGGACGCGCTGTCGGCCGTGCTGGCGCAGCGCCCGCAGGGCCTGGAGACCGAGGTCTTCGCCTACGGGCGCATGCCGCTGGCGTACTCGGCGCGCTGCTTCACCGCGCGCCACCGCAACCTGCCCAAGGACGACTGCCAGTTCAGCTGCCTGCAGCATGCCGACGGGCTGCCGCTGCGCACGCGCGAGAACGAGGGCTTTCTCGTGCTCAACGGCACGCAGACGCAATCGGCCCGCGTCTACAACCTGGCCAACGAACTGGCGGGCCTGCGCGCCTGCGGCGTGGACGTGCTGCGCCTGAGCCCGCAGGCGCAGCACATGCCGCAGGTGGTGGCCGCGTTTGACGAAGCCCGCCACGCGCGCGCCCCCGAGGCGGCCAGCGACCTGGTGGAGCGCATGCAGCCGCTGATGCCCGACCTCCCCTGCGACGGCTACTGGTTCGGCCGCCCGGGCCTGGAGCAGGGGCGCGTGCGGAGCGCCGTGGCGCAGTCCTGACCCGCGGGCCCCCATCGCATGTACGCCGGAGAACGCTTCAACAGCATCAGCCACCTGGCCGGGGCCGTGCTCGCCACGGCGGGCGCGGCCGTGCTCATCACGCTCGCGGCGCGCCTGGGCGACCCGTGGAAGGTGGTCGCCTTCAGCATCTACGGCGCCATGCTGGTGGCGCTGTACGCCGCGTCCACCGCGTACCACAGCGTGCGCCGGCGCGCCATCAAGGCCGTGCTGCAAAAGCTCGACCACTGCAGCATCTACCTGCTGATCGCCGGCAGCTACACCCCGTTCGCGCTCGTGTCGCTGCGCGGCCCCTGGGGCTGGTCGCTGCTGGGCGTGGTGTGGGGCCTGGCGCTGCTGGGCATCGCGCAGGAGATCTGGTGGGCGCGCGGCGCGCGGGCGCTGTCGCTGGCCATCTACGTGCTCATGGGCTGGCTGGCGCTGGTGGCCGTGGTGCCGCTGTGGCGGGCGCTCACGCCCGGGGGCTTTGGCTGGCTGCTGGGGGGCGGGGCCTGCTACACGCTGGGCATCGTCTTTTACGCGCTGGACCACCGCGTGCGCCATGGCCACGGGCTGTGGCACCTGTTCGTGCTGGGCGGCAGTGCCTGCCATTTCTTCACCGTGTTCTTCTACGTGGCCTGAGCGCCCGATTCCTACCCTATGGCTGCTTTCTCCTCTTCGCCTTCGAACCCGCGGGTGGTTCCCCCTCCCGTGGGGGCCGTGCTGTCGCGCCTGCCCGCCTACCCGGGCTCGGTGCTGCTGGTGACGGCGCTCAACCTCGCGCTGGCCCGGCACCTGCCCCCCGACGTGGGACGCCTGCTGTTCGACAAGAAGATGCGGGTGCAGGTGCGCGATGCGCGCCTGGCGTTCGACTTTGCCTGGACCGGTCAGCGTTTCGCGCCCCATGCCCCGCTCGCGGCGCCCGCCGCGGCGGACCTGACGCTCAGCGCCACGGCCCACGACTTCCTGCTGCTCGCCCAGCGCCAGCAGGACCCCGACACGCTGTTCTTCAGCCGCCGCCTGTCGATGGAGGGCGACACCGAACTGGGCCTGGTGGTGAAGAACGCGCTCGACGCCATCGAGCTGCCGGTGCTGGACCCGCGCCAGTGGGCGCAGAGGCTGGCACCGCGCCAGGTGCTGGACCACCTGCGGCGCCGCCGGGGCCCTGCGCCACGCCACGGAGGGTGAGCGATGACCCCCCACCAGGCCCTGAATCATCCCCTCGTCTACTCCTGCTCGGGCTGCTCCAGCGCCGCGCAGCTGGCCAACCACGTGGCGCTGCGTCTGGACCGGCACGGCGTCGCCGAGATGTCGTGCATCGCCGGCGTGGGCGGCGATGTGCCGCACCTGCTGAAAACCGTGCGCTCGGGCCGGCCCATCATCGCGCTCGACGGCTGCCCGCTGGTCTGCGTGAAAAGCACGCTCGCGCGCCACGGCATCACCGCCGACCGGCACTACCAGCTGCAGCACTACGGCGTGAAGAAGCGCGCGCACGAAGACTTCGACCCCGTGCAGGCGGCGCTCGTGCTGGAGCAGGTCGAGGCCGACCAGCAGGCGCAACCCCTGCGCGCCCGGGCGGCCGAGGGCGAGCCCCATGGCTGAGCCCGTGCCCACCCGCCGCATCATCGTCGCCATCTCGGGCGCCAGCGGCGCCGTGTACGGCGCGCGCCTCCTGCAGGTGCTGCAGGGCCAGGGCGGCATCGAGACGCACCTGGTCGTCTCCGACGCGGGCTGGCGCAACCTGCAGCACGAGCTGGACCTGGACCGCCCCGCCGTCGAGGCCCTGGCGCACCGCGTGCACGACGTGCACAACGTGGGCGCGGCCATTGCCAGTGGCTCGTTCCAGTGCCATGCGATGGTGGTCGCACCCTGTTCCATGCGCACGCTGGCCGCCATCGCGCATGGGCTGGCCGACAACCTGCTCACGCGCGCGGCCGACGTGGCGCTCAAGGAACGCCGCCGCCTGGTGCTGATGGTGCGCGAATCGCCGCTGCACCTCACGCACCTGCGCAACATGGTCGCCGTGACCGAGATGGGCGGCATCGTCTGCCCGCCGCTGCCGGCCTTCTACCTGCGCCCGCAGACCGTGGGCGAGGTGGTGGACTACAGCGTGGCGCGCGCGCTCGACCTCATCGACGTGCCCCACGACCTGGCGCCGCGCTGGTCGGGGCTGGAACTGGATGCTCATTAATTGATAGCTATTGGCGCAGCATTTATAAGCGCTACAGGCTGATTTCATTCAAATTCAAAATCAAATTCTGGTACTGATATGGCCTACCGCGACCTGCGCGACTTCATGGCCCAGCTCGAAGCCACGGGCGACCTGCGCCGCGTGCGCGAGCCCGTGTCGCCGCGCCTGGAGATGACGGCGCTGAGCGACCGCGTGCTGCGCGCGGGAGGCCCCGCGCTGCTGTTCACGCAGCCCACGGGCCACGCGCTGCCCGTGCTCACCAACCTGTTCGGCACGCCCGGCCGCGTGGCCCGCGCCATGGGCGTGGCCGACCTGCATGGCGTGCGCGCCCTGGGCGAACTGCTGGCCACCCTCAAGGAGCCCGAGGCACCCCGCAGCGTCAAGGACATGCTGGCCATGGGCCCCTTCCTCAAGACGCTGTGGCACATGGCGCCGCACACCGTGGCCCGGGGCGCGCCCTGCCAGCAGGTGGTGTGGGAAGGGCCGGACGTGGACCTGGCCCGCCTGCCCGTGCAGCACTGCTGGCCGGGCGACGTGGCCCCGCTCATCACCTGGGGCCTGACCATCACGCGCGGGCCGCGCAAGGCGCGGCAGAACCTGGGCATCTACCGCCAGCAGGTGCTCTCGCGCAACCAGGTCATCGTGCGCTGGCTCGCCCACCGGGGCGGCGCGCTCGACTTCGCCGACCACTGCGCCGCGCACCCCGGCCAGCCCTACCCCGTGGCCGTGGCGCTGGGTGCGGACCCGGCCACGCTGCTCGGCGCGGTCACGCCCGTGCCCGACTCCTTGAGCGAATACCAGTTCGCCGGCCTGCTGCGCGGCGCACGCACCGAGGTCACGCCCGCGCTGGGCGTGCCGCTCTCGGTGCCCGCCACCGCCGAGATCGTGCTCGAAGGCCACATAGCGCCGGACGCGAGCCACGCGAGCGGCTGGCAGCATGCGCTGGAGGGGCCCTACGGCGACCACACCGGCTACTACAACGAATGCGCCGAGTTCCCCGTGCTCACCGTGGACCGCATCACGATGCGCAAGGACGCGATCTACCACAGCACCTACACCGGCAAGCCGCCCGACGAGCCCGCCGTGCTGGGCCTGGCGATGAACGAGCTGTTCATCCCGCTCCTGCAAAAGCAGTTCCCCGAGATCGTGGACTTCTACCTGCCGCCCGAGGGCTGCAGCTACCGCATGGCCGTGGTGAGCATCCGCAAGGCCTACGCGGGCCACGCGCGGCGCGTGATGATGGGCGTGTGGAGCCACCTGCGCCAGTTCATGTACACCAAATTCATCGTGGTGGTGGACGACGATGTGGACGTGCGCGAATGGAAAGATGTGGTCTGGGCCATCACCACCCGCATGGACCCGGCGCGCGACACGCTGCTGGTGGAACACACGCCCATCGACTACCTGGACTTCGCCTCCCCCGTGAGCGGCCTGGGCAGCAAGATGGGGATGGACGCCACGAACAAATGGCCCGGCGAAACCCAGCGCGAGTGGGGCCGGCCCATGCGCATGGCCGACGCGGCCACGGCCCGTGCGGAGCAGTTGTTCGCGGCGCTGGGGCTCTAGGACCGCCAGCCGCGCAGCCACTCGGGAGGACTCTTACGCCGCCGCGAATTCGATGGCCGCGCCATGGGTGCGGTCTGCCGTGGGAGGCGCCGGCGTGGCACCGTCGGTGGCCAGTACCAGTGCGTATGGGCCCTCGCCCCGCGTGCCCAGCTGTGTGCTGGCCGCATGGCCTGCCGTGCCCGGCAGCGGCCCTGCCTGCGTCAGCACCAGGGTGCTGCGCCCGAGGGTGACCGTGCCCACCCGCGCGCCCGTGCCGGGCTGCAGGAAGGGCGCGCTCACGTTGGCGGCCTGGGCCTCGCCCAGCAGGGCGCGGTAGTGGGCCAGGCTGGCATCCAGGTCCTTCACGGCCAGGGCCAGGCTGGCCACGCCGCGGGCGCCGTTGGGGTGCACGCGGGCGTTGCCTTCGGGCACGCGCAGCGCGCGCGGGGTCTGGTCGCCGCACAAGAAGGGCAGGTCGTGCGACGGGGGGCGCGCCGTCTGCCACCGCAGGCGTTCGCCATCGGGCCGCACGCGGCCGCCGTCGTGCGGGCCGCTGTAGGCCAGGCCCCGGTCCTTGGCGCCGGCCACCGTGGTGGTGGTGTCGGGTGGCAGCAGCGCAAAGTCCACGATGCCGTCGCCGTGCGCGTTCAAGAGCTCCCACCAGCGCTCGCCGGGCGATGGCGAGCGCCAGGCGATCAGCTCGAAGTAAGCGCTGTCCGCGAAGACGACCAGCGCGTTGTAGGTGGGTCGGCCGGGGTGCTCCCCGCCCTGCAGCACGTTGAATCCGAGGGCGCGGTAGTCGGCGATGGTCTGGTCCAGATCCTTCACCGCGATCACGATGTGGTCGAGTGTCAATGCCATGGTGGCTGGGTTCCTTGCGTGGTCAATCGGCGGGTCAGGCGGGCACGGCTTCGGCGGCTGCGGAGGGCTGTGCGGCAGGCAGCGGTGCGGCGGCGCCGGAGTTGGTGAGCGCCACGCTGGCGCGCACCTGCTGCGGGTTGCGCAGCAGGTTCAGGATGGGGCAGGTGCGTTCCACCGCCTCGAACAGTGCGTCGATGTCGGCCCGGCTCGCGGGCGAGTCGATGTGCACCGTGTAGGCGATGTCGTGCGGCCAGATGGGCGTCTGTTCGTGCCCGGGCTTGCCGCCGCGCGGGTCGATCACGCCGCTCACTTCCACCTCCAGGCTGGTCAGCGGCACCTGGCGCGAGGCGGCCTGGATCAGGAAGATGTGCGTCACGCAGCTGCCCAGCACACCGAGCTGCAGCTCGGGCGAACTGGGGCCCAGGTTGTAGCCCGCGAAATCGGGCGGGCTGTCGCTGATCACCTGGTGGTCGCGGATGCGGATGCGGCGCACGCCGCTGCGGCCTTCGGCGCTCACGCGGGCTTTCAGGGCCGCGGGCTGCGCCGTGCCGCGCTCGATGGCCGCGTCGCGCGCGAGCACGGCGGCGCGCTTCTCGGCCAGGTAGTCGTTGAGGGGGGCGGGGGAGTGGGACATGTGGCGGTGTTCTTTCCAACCGCTTGCGGCCTCGGACATCGGGCACGGAACAAGCAGTGTCGTGGGGAGATTGTTGGAAGCCGCACCCGTGAAGCCAACAAAGAAAACCGTGCTCGCATATGCAGGTTCCAGATAAGCGCGGCGAGCGGTTTGCTGCATCGTTTTCCGCATATCGATGCTACTTAATACATGCATGCCCGGGCCTGTGCACCGATAGCATGAATACACATGAACTGGCTCCGCCGCAGTGTGCACACCGTGCCGCTGCCTGCGACGAAGGGGGTCGGATGTGTCATTTCAATGCCTGTGCGGCGACGAGGTCAAAACGTGTTTCTTGCAAAGAAAAAATCGGTGGGATGGTGGGCAGTGGGCGTATCGGCCGTGACCCTGGGCGTGCTGGTGGCGGGCTGCTCCAGACAGGCCAGCGAGCCAGCCGCCTCCACCAGCGTGGTTGCCGACCAGCCCGTGCAGGGCGGCACGCTGGTGTACCTGGAGCAGCAGGCGCACACCAACCTGTACCCGCCGGCGGGGGGCTTCTACCCGAACGGCGGCATCCTCAACCAGATCACCGACAAGCTCACCTACCAGGACCCGAAAACGCTGCAGATCCAGCCCTGGATCGCCGAGTCCTGGACCGTGAACGACACGGCCACCGAGTACACCTTCAAGCTGAAAAAAGGCGTGACCTTCTCGGACGGCACACCGCTCGATGCCGCCGCCGTGGCCAGGAACTACGACACCTACGGCCTGGGCAACAAAGAGCTCAAGCTGCCGGTGTCCGAGGTGATCAACAACTACGACAGGAGCGAGGTCGTGGACCCGCTCACCGTCAAGTTCTACTTCAAGAAGCCCTCGCCGGGCTTTCTGCAGGGCACGTCCGTCATCGGCTCGGGCCTGGTGTCGCTGGCCACGCTGGCGCGGCCTTTCGAAGAGCTGGGCGACGCGACCAAGATCATCGGCTCGGGCCCCTTCGTGGTGACGGCCGAGACGCTGGGCAAGGAGCTCACGCTCACCGCCCGCAAGGACTACGCCTGGGGCCCGGCCCAGCACGCCCACCAGGGCCGGGCGCGGCTCGACGAGATCAAGCTCATCGTCACGCCCGAAGACAGCGTGCGCATCGGCGCGCTGCTGTCGGGCCAGGCGGGCTTCATCCGCCAGGTGCAGGCCTATGACGAAAAGCGCGTGTCGGACCAGAAGTTCGCCATCTACGCTCCCTCCACGCGCGGCGTGAACAACAGCGTGGTCTTTCGCCCGGACAACGCGCTGGTGGCCGATGTGAAGGTGCGCCAGGCGCTGCTGCACGCCACCAACACCAAGGAGATCGTGCAGACCCTGTTCTCGGCCAACTACCCGCAGGCCACCTCGGTCATCGCGTCCACGGCCTTGGGCTACGTGAACCTGTCGGCCAAGCTGGGCTACGACGAGGCCAAGGCCAAACAATTGCTGGACGACGCCGGCTGGAAGATCAATGCCAACGGCCTGCGCGAGAAGGATGGCAAGGAGCTGGTGCTGGCCGCGTACGAGTCGCTGCCGCAGCCGCAAAACAAGGAAACCCTGCAGCTCGTGGCGCAGCAGTGGGCCAAGGTGGGCGTCAAGCTCAACGTGCTGGCGGGCGACTCCGGCAGCCGCACGGTGGACAGCCTCGACCCCGAGAAGACCCCTGTGGCACCCGGCATGGTGGGCCGCGCCGACCCCGACGTGATCAAGAGCAACTACTACCCGACCAACCGCAACGTGCTGCTGCAAAAGGGTGGTGTGAGCAGCAAGGTCAAGTCGTTCGAAGACACGAAGCTGAACGGTTTGCTCGAAGCCATCGCCGCCGAGACCGACCCGGCCAGGCGCCTGGCGTTCACGGCCGATGTGCAGAACTACCTGATCGACCAGGCCTATGTGATCCCGGTGTTCGAGGAGCCGCAGGCCTTCGCAGGCGCACCTTCGGTCAAGGGCGTGGAGTTCGAGGCCGTCGGCCGCCCCAGCTTCTACGGCACCTGGGTCGCGGCAAAACATTGACCCCCCTGAGTCGCTGCGCGCCTTCCCCCTGAGGGGGACGCCACCGGTGGCCCGGCGGAGCCGGTTCCACGGTGGCACTCGCATGGGCGTTGCGCCGGTTTCAAACGTTGTGCCGCTGCAGTTGCTGCTGCTGAAGGAGTGAATTCCATGTTCAAGTACCTTGCCCATCGCACGGGCCAGGCCCTGTTGGTGCTGTGGGCGGCGTTCACCGCGTCGTTCGTGTTGCTGCAGCTGTTGCCGGGCGATGCGATCCTGATCAAGTTCCTGAACCCCGAGTTCGGCCTGGGCCCGCAGGAGATCGCGGACATCCGTGCGGCCTACGGCGCGGACACGTCGGTGTGGCAGCAGTACCAACACACGCTGCTGGGCTTCCTCGGCGGCAACTTCGGGTATTCGGTGCAGGCGGGCGTGCCCGTGAGCCAGGGCTTGGCGACCAACCTGCCGCCCACGCTGCGCCTGGCGGGGCTGGGCTTTGCGGCCGCGCTGCTGCTGGCGGTGGTGCTGGCCTTTGCCTCGCAGCTCACGCGCTGGGGCTGGCTGCGTTCGGCGCTGCAGTCGCTGCCCTCGCTGTTCATCTCGGTGCCGGTGTTCTGGCTGGGGATCATGCTGATCCAGGTGGTGTCATTCCGCCTGGGGTGGATTCCGGTGATCAACCCCGGCAAGTGGCAGGGCCTGGTGCTGCCCACGCTCACGCTCGCCATTCCCATTGCCGCGCCGCTGGCGCAGATCCTGATCCGCAACATCGACGAGGTGCTCACGCAGCCCTTCGTGGCCGTGGCGCGGGCCAAGGGCGCGACGCGCCAGTGGGTGCTGTGGAAGCACGTGGCGCGCAACGCCGTGCTGCCCACGCTGACCATCGCGGGCGTGCTGTTCGGCGAACTGCTGGCGGGCGCCGTGGTGACCGAGGCAGTGTTCGGCCTCAACGGCCTGGGCAGCCTCACGCAGCAGGCGGTGGGCAACCAGGACACCGCCGTGCTGCAGGCGGTGGTGGTGGTCTCGGCCACGGCCTTCGTGTTCATCAACCTGGTGGTGGACCTGCTCTACCCCGTGTTCGACCCCCGCCTGCGTTCGCGCCTGGGCACCTGAGGAGATCCCGCATGACCACCACGTCTTCGACCGCCGACCTGGGCGCTTTCACGGGTGCCGCACACCCGGCCCCGCACCGCTTCGAGCGCGCCGTGGCGGCGCCCGCCGCCGTCGTGGTGCCCACGGCGCCCATCCTGGCCGCCCCGCCATCGCGCGCGCAGGGCGGCACCTGGGGCCGCCGCATCCTGCAGCGCGCGCGCAGCGCACCCCTCAGCCTGTGGCTGGCCTGGGGCGTGATCGCGCTGGTGGCGCTCTGGGCGGTCGCGCCCGGTGTCTTCACCAGCTACAGCGCCACCGTGGGCGTGGCCGGCCAGCAGCTGCAGACGCCGTCGGCCGCGCACTGGCTGGGCACGGATGCGCTGGGGCGCGACGGCTATGCGCGGCTGGTGTTCGGTGCGGTGCATTCGCTGTCAGGCGCGTTCCTGGCGGTGGCGGTGGGGCTGGTGCTGGGCACGCTGCTGGGCGTGCTGGCCGGGTCCATCGGCGGCTGGGTGGAGGACGTGATCATGCGCACCGTCGATGTGCTGCTGTCGGTGCCGTCGCTGCTGCTGTCGCTCTCCATCATCATCATCCTGGGCTTCGGCACGCTGAACGCGGCGGTGGCCGTGGGCGTGGCGTCGGTCGCCAGCTTTGCGCGGCTCACCCGGTCCGAGGTGGTGCGCGTGCGCCGCTCCGACTACGTGGAGGCAGCCTTTGGCAGCGGCGGGCGGTTTGGCGCGGTGCTGTGGCGCCATGTGCTGCCCAACTCGCTGACTTCGGTGATCGCCATGGCGGCGCTGCAGTTCGGCTCGGCCATCCTGTCGATCTCGACGCTCGGCTTCCTGGGCTACGGCGCGCCGCCGCCCACACCCGAGTGGGGCCTGCTCATCGCCGAAGGGCGCAACTACATCTCGACGGCCTGGTGGCTCACCACCGTGCCGGGGCTGGTGGTGGTGGCCGTGGTGCTGGCGGCCAACCGCATCAGCGCGGCGTTGACGAAGGGGCGCGCATGACCACCATCGCCCAGGCCGTGGCGCAGCCGCCGGTGCTGGAGGTGGAGAACCTCTCCATCGCCTACCGTGACAAGGACCACGAGCAGCGTGTGGTGCACGGCGTGTCGTTCGCCATTGCGCCCGGCGAGGTCGTGGCGCTGGTGGGCGAGTCGGGCTCCGGCAAGACCACCACCGCGCAGTCCATCATCGGCCTGCTGGCCGACAACGGCCGGGTGGAGCACGGGGCGATCCGGCTCAACGGGACGGACATTGCGGGCTGGTCGCCCGACCGCTTCGACACCGTGCGCGGCCGCGTGGTGAGCCTTATCCCGCAGGATCCGACCAGCTCGCTCAACCCCGTGCGCACGGTGGGCGAGCAGGTGGGCGAGATCCTGAAAATCCACCGCTTTGGCGACCGCCAGGCCATCGCGCGGCGCGTGGTCGAGCTGCTGGCCAAGGTGGGCCTGTCGCAGCCCGAGCTGCGTGCGCGGCAGTACCCGCACGAGCTGTCGGGCGGCATGAAGCAGCGCGTGCTGATCGCCATTGCCATTGCGCTGCAGCCCGCGCTCATCATTGCCGACGAGCCCACCAGCGCGCTCGACGTGACGGTGCAGCGGCGCATCCTCGACCTCATCGACGAGCTGCGCAGCGAGTTCGGCACCGCCGTGCTGCTGGTCACGCACGACCTGGGCGTGGCGGCCGACCGCGCCAACCGGCTGGTGGTGCTGCAGGGCGGGCGCATCCAGGAGCAGGGCGACACGGCCAGCGTGCTGCGCAACCCGCACAGCGCCTACACGCGCAAGCTGCTGGCCGATGCGCCGTCGCTTGCGCAGGGCGCTTTTCGCCCTGCCCGTGCCGCCGCCGCCAACGACACGCCCGAGCGGCCCGAGGACTTCGCCATCGTGGTGGAGGGCCTGGTGCACGACTTCGACGTGGCCGGGCGCAAGCAGCCTTTCCGCGCGGTGGACGGCGTGTCGTTCCGCGTGCGGCGCGGCACCACGCACGCCATCGTGGGCGAGTCGGGCTCGGGCAAGACCACCACCATCCGCGACGTGGTGGGCTTTCGCCAGCCCACGGCGGGCCGCATCGTCATCGAGGGCACGGACCTCACCACCCTGCGCGGCGAGGCGCTGCGGCAGTTCCGCCGCACGGTGCAGCTGGTCTACCAGAACCCGTTCAGCTCGCTGGACCCGCGCCAGACCATCTTCCAGATCATCGAGGAGCCCCTGCTCAACTTCGACCCGTTGCCCGCCGCCGAGCGCGCGCGCCGCGTGCACGACATCCTGGCGCGCGTGGGCCTGCCGCCGGCCGTGCTGGAGCGCCGCCCGCGCGCCCTGTCGGGCGGCCAGCGCCAGCGCGTGGCCATTGCGCGCGCCCTGGTGCTGCAGCCCCGCGTGCTGGTGCTCGACGAGGCGGTGTCGGCCCTGGACGTGACGGTGCAGGCGCAGATCCTGGCGCTGCTGGAGACGCTGCAGCGCGACCTGGGCCTGACCTACCTCTTCATCTCGCACGACCTGGCCGTGGTGCGCCAGATCGCGGACACCGTCTCGGTGCTGCAGGGCGGCCGGCAGGTGGATGCGGGCCGCGTGGACGACGTGTTCCTGCGCCCCGGCAGCGACTACACGCGTGAACTCATCGACGCCATTCCCGGAAAGAAAAACCAGCACCATGACCCTCTCCCTGACCTCCCCAACGAAACGCCTCGGGTTCTTCAGCAGGCTGCTTGACGATGCGCCGGCCGGCGAACGCTACCGGCTGGTGACCGAGCAGATCGCCCATGCCGAGGCCTTCGGCTTCGACTCCGCCTGGGTGGCGCAGCACCACTTTCACGAACACGAAGGTGGCCTGCCCTCGCCTTTCGTCTTCCTGGCCCACGTGGCGGCGCGCACGCGGCGCATCCGCCTGGGCACCGGCATCGTGACCCTGCCCATGGAAAACGCGGTGCGCGTGGCCGAGGACGCCATCGTGCTCGACCTGCTCTCGGGCGGGCGGCTGGAGCTGGGCGTGGGCACGGGCGGCACGCCCGAATCGTTCGCGGCCTTCGGCATCACCAGCGATGACCGCAGCGCGGTCTATGCGCGCCACCTGGCCCTGGTGCGCGAGGCCTGGGCCGGCCGACCCCTGCCGGGTGGCGACCGGCTGTACCCGGCGGCCGAACAGCTGCTGGGCCGCATCTGGCAGGCGACGTTCTCGGTGGCGGGCGGCGAGCGCGCGGGGCAGGCGGGCGACGGGCTGATGCTGTCGCGCACCCAGCCGCGCACGGCCGAGGCGCCGGGCGCCGCGCTGCACGACCTGCAGCACCCCATCATCGACGCCTACCTGGCCGCACTGCCCGGCGGCGCCACGCCGCGCATCGTCGGCTCGCGCAGCCTGTTCGTGGCCGACGACCGCAAGGAGGCTTTGCGCCTGGCAGACACCGGCCTGCGCCGTGCCGCCGCGCGTTTTGCCGCGGCCGCGCTGCAACCCGGCCAGGCGCCGCGCCCCGGGCCCGACGCGTCCCTGGAGGCATTGATCGCCGCGTACGACGTGCATGTGGGCACGCCCGACGACGTGATCGCCTCGCTGCAGGCCGACACGGCGCTGGCGCGCGCCACCGACATCGTGTTCCAGGTGCATTCGGTGGACCCGCCGCATGCGCACATCCTGCGCTCCATCGAACTCACGGCCACGCGCGTCGCGCCGGCGCTGGGCTGGGTGCGCAAGCACACCGGCGCTGCCACCACCACTCCCATCACTGCAGCCGCAGCCACCACGACACACACACCAACAGCATCCTCCACCTGCACCGAGGCCATTGCATGAGCACCCCTGCCCCCATTCCCTCCCCCGGCGCTACGCCGCTCGCTGCGGCATTGCCCGACGTGATCGACCTGCTCGCCGGCATCGAGCCCGGCGACCACCTGGACACCATCCGCCGCCACCGCCTGGAGGCGCGCACCCATGCGCAGGAGAGCTACCGCGCGTTGTTCGCGCCCACCGCCCCGGCGCCGGGCACCGTCACGCTGGCCGAGCGCCTGGCGGTTGCGGCCTTCGTCGCAGGCCTGCACAAGCAGCCGGACGCCGCGGCGTTCTATGCCGCGGCGCTGGTGGCGCAGGACGCGGGTGGGGGACTGGCCTCCGCCATCGCCGCCGAGGTCAGCCGGGGCGCGGCGCAGGGCCCGTACGGCCACTACCCCGCCGGTCCGCTGAGCCGCGAAAACACCGACGGCCCCGCTTACGCCGTGGGCGAGGCGCAGCGCGCCGTGCTGGGCGCGCGGCTGTCGGCGGGCCTGGCGCATGCGCACCTGCTGACCTTGCACCCGCGCGACGCGAGCCCCGAAGCCTTGCAGGCGCTGCTGGACGCAGGCTGGTCGGCCACCGACATCGTGATCCTGTCGCAGCTGGTGGCTTTCCTGTCGTTCCAGATCCGCGTGGTCGTGGGCCTGCGCCTGCTCGCAGCGCATCCGGCACCTGCCACGCCGTCATCCACCCCCCGCACCGCAGAGGCCCAGCCATGAGCGATACCGCCGTCATCACCCACCCCGGCAACCATGAGCCCACGGCCTTCACGCAGGCGCAGCTCGAATGGCTGCCCTGGCTGCCACCGCTGCCCGAGGACGAGTTGACCGAGCGCCACTACGCCGGCCTGGTGGACGCGGCACGCGCCAAGTCGCCCTACTTTCGCCTGCTGGCGCGCGACCCGGACACGCTGGGCGCACGCACCCGCACCGACAAGGACATCTTCTACAACCCGGATGCCGGCCTGCCCCGGGCGGAGCGCGAGCTGTCGGCCACGGCCACCTCGCGCGCCAACGGCTGCATCTACTGCGCGTCGGTGCATGCGCGCTTCGCCGCGCACTTCTCGCACCGCGGGGCCGAAGTGCAGCGCCTGCTGGACAAGGGTGTCGGGGCCGATCTCGGCCCGCGCTGGAACGCCATCGTCGGGGCCTCGGTGGCCCTCACCGCCACGCCGACGGCGCTGGACGGCACCCACATCGAAAGCCTGCGCGCTGCAGGGCTCGACGACTTCGCGATCTCCGACGCGCTGCATGGCGCGGCGTTCTTCAACTGGGCGAACCGGCTGATGCTGTCGCTGGGGGAGCCTCAGCAGCCCGCGGCCTGAGTGTCGGGAGCCTGTGGTGCGGGCGCTCAGTCCAGCCAGCCCCTGGGCACCTTGTCGGCTTTCTTCTCCACCGGGTTGGCCGTGAGCGCGGTGGCCGCGTACTGGCGCATGAATTCCTTGGCCTTGTCGGGGCGGGCCGTGAGCCAGGCGTCGTAGGCGCCTTCGTTCAGGATGGCGGGCATGCTCTTTTCGCTGCCCGGTTGCTGGTAGCGGTGCAGCAGCGCGTGGTTGTTGGCGTTCACGGTGAGCAGGCAGTAGCTCACGATCACCTCGCCATCGGCTCCCTGCCAGCGGGCCCACAGCCCCGCCACGCCCATGGGCTTGCCGTCCACGCGGGAGATGCGCGTGGGCACGGCCTTGCCGGAGCGAAAGTCGTCTTCATAGAACGCCATCATCGGCACGATGCAGCGCTGGCCGTTCAGCCAGGCATCGCGGAATGCCGTGCCGGTGGAGGCCAGGTCGGACTTGGCGTTGACCAGCTTGGGGGCGCGCAGCTTCGCGTCGGACGCCGACTTGACCCAGTGCGGCACCAGCCCCCACTGCGCGGGCACCAGCACGCGGGCGGCGGCTGCCTTGTCGTCCACAGCCGGTGCTGGGGCCTGTTCGCCCGGCGGGGTGGCCATGGCCGCCGCGGCGGCTGCATGCACGATGAAGCCGCCCGGCTTGCGCGGCCACAGGTGGCGCTCGCCGGGTGCCGGCGGAGGCTCCACCGCGAATGCCTCGCGGTAGACGTCGGCGGGGTGCAGGGTTTCGTAGTGCGTGCTCATCGTGCGATGGTACCGGCCTGCCGCGCGACCCATGGAAAAAATGTCCGCTATCGCCGGATTGGCAAGCGCTGTCAGCTATGAAATGAGGAGCATTCAAGAGCAGGCAGCGGGCCGGGGCCGCGGTGTGCGTGACCTGTGTCAAGCCCGGTGTCGCCTGCGTTGTGACGCGTGCCCGTGCGGTTTTCACAATGGCCGCATGGACTTCGCACCTTCGCCCCTGGCCCGTGAACTGAATGACCGCCTCGTGGCGTTCATGGACCGCTATCTGCTGCCCTACAACGCCGCCTGGCATGCGGCCGCGCTGGCGGGCGACTACCCGCCGCCCTTCGTGGAAGACCTCAAGGCCCTGGCCCGCGAGGAGGGGTTGTGGAACCTGTTCCTGCCCACGCTGGGGCCCGACGAGCCCGGCACCCGCCTGTCCAACCTCGACTACGCGCCGCTGGCCGAGGCGATGGGCCGCCTGCCCTGGGCCGCCGAGGTGTTCAACTGCCAGGCGCCGGACACCGGCAACATCGAGCTGCTGCACCGCTTTGCCACGCCCGCGCAGCGTGCATGCTGGCTGCAGCCGCTGCTGCGTGGCCAGATGCGCTCGGCCTTCGCCATGAGCGAGCCGGATGTGGCCTCGTCCGACCCCACCAACCTGCAGACCACGGTGCGGCGCGAAGGGGATGTGCTGGTGCTCAGCGGCCGCAAGTGGTTCATCACGGGGGCGGCGCATCCTCAGTGCCGGCTGTTCATCGTGCTGTGCCGCAATGCCGGCGCAGACGGTGGCGGCGGCGAGGCCCCGAGCCACGCGCGCCACAGCATGGTGCTGGTGCCCGCCGCCACGCCGGGCCTGAGGGTGGTGCGCAACATCAGCGTGCTGCACCACCACGCCCCCGAGGGGCATTGCGAGGTCCTGCTGCAGGATGTCCGGGTGCCGGCCGACCACCTCCTGGGCGACTGGGGGGCGGGGTTTGCGATGGCACAGGCGCGCCTGGGGCCGGGGCGTGTGCACCATTGCATGCGCACCATCGGGCAGTGCGAGCTGGCGCTGCGCCTGGCCACCGAGCGCGCGCTCGAACGCACGGCCTTCGGCAAGGCGCTGGCCGAGCAGGCCAACGTGCAGGAGTGGATTGCCGAGTCGCGCATCGAGATCGACCAGGCGCGGCTGCTGGTGCTGCATGCGGCCTGGTTGCTGGACCAGGGCGATGCCGCCGATGTCCGCCAGGTGCGTGCCCAGGTCGCGGCCATCAAGGTGGTGGCCGCGCGCCTGCAGCAGCGCGTGGTGGACCGCGCCATGCAGATCTTTGGCGCCATGGGCCTGTCGCCCGACACGCCGCTGGCAGCGTTCTGGACCTGGGGCCGCGCGCTGCGCCTGATGGACGGGCCCGACGAGGTGCACCTGCGCAGCGTGGCGCGCCACGAGCTGGCCCAGGTGCGCGGCCAGCTGGGCGCGTCGACCGCCTACTTCACCACGCCGGAGCAGATGCGCGCCCCGCCCCGCCTGCGGGCCTGAAAGCGCCCGCAGGGGGGCGGCTTTGCCCGCGTCCTTCGCGGCGCAGGTCGCGGTCGTGGGCACGCGCGGCATGCCGCCCCATGTCAAGCCCGGGCGCCGAGCGAGACCGCGCCCCGTGGGCCGGACGGCGCCACCACGACGCGGTTGCGGCCCAGCGACTTGGCGGTGTAGAGCGCCTGGTCCGCGCGCTCCAGCGTGAGCTCCACCGTGTCGCCCGGCAGGTGCAGCGCCAGGCCGGCCGACACGGACAGGCGCAGCACGCCGGTGGAGTGCGGGATCTCCATCGCGGCCACGGCCAGGCGCACGCGCTCGAGCAGGTCGCGCGCATCGTCCAGATGGGTGTCCGACAGCATCAGCACGAACTCTTCGCCGCCCCAGCGGGCCAGCACGTCGGTGTCGCGCACGCTCGCGCGCACCACGCCGGCAAAGGCCTGCAGCGCGCGGTCGCCGGTGGCATGGCCGTGGCTGTCGTTGACACGCTTGAAGTGATCGATGTCAAGTTCCGCCAGCAGCATGGGGCGGCCGCTGCGCAGGCTGCGCCGATGCTCCAGGTCCATCAGGTCGAGCATCGCGCGGCGGTTGGGCAGGCCCGTGAGCTCGTCGCGCGTGGCCAGCTCGCGGTTGACGGCGAGGGCGTGGGCCAAGGCCTCGCGCTGCTCGCGCAGCCGCGCGCGGATGCGCTGGATGCGCAGGTTCAGCGCGATGCTGCCGCCCAGCACGATGAGCACCATGAGCGCATAGGCGGTGTCCAGGTAGCCGAATGGGCTGGCGCTGAAACGGGTGGTGGCGGCCACGGCGCAGGCAAAGGCCAGCAGCGCATATACGCCGATGCCGATGACCTCGGCCACGGTCAGCCCGAAGGTGCCGAAGAACAGGATCATGGCCAGCACGCTGGGCACCACGCCGCGCGCATCGCCTGCCAGCACGTAGGCCACGGCGCCGCTGGTGATGGTCCAGACCATCTGGGGCACGGTGAGCGAGGGGTCGTTGAGCCGGGCGGTCTCGCCCGAGCGGATGAACGCCGTCATCACCACGAGCCCGCCCACCGAAATGGCGGCCCACCACTGCACGGCGGCGGCGTTCACCGCGCTGCTCGCCATCGACACCAGCAGCATCACGCCCGCGCTGCTGGACATGAGCGCCAGCGCGAGCAGCGCCATGCTCACCAGCGTGCGCCGCCGGGGATCGGTCGACAGAACCACATCCCTGAGGCGGCGCCGGCGGGAAGATGTGCGCAAGATGGAAACTCCTGCCAGTGTGGTGGGATCGCGCGGAACGCGGGGCCAGCGGCGCGCGGGCGGGCGGCTGCCGGTGCTCTGCGGTTCATTCTAGGGCGGGGGCCGCCCTGCGTACAGCCTGGGTGAACCCCTCACGGGCCCGCGAGAAGCGTGAGCGCCGCCAGGGCCGCGAGCGGCGCCGTCTCGGCGCGCAGCACGCGCGGCCCCAGCGTGACCGGGGCGAAGCCGTGGAGCAGCGCCAGATCTTCCTCGGCGCCGGAGAGGCCGCCTTCCGGGCCGGAAAGAAACACCACGGGCCCGGCGGGGGCCGCCGCCGCATGCAGTGGCGCGGTGCCCGCGCGCAGCGACAGCAGCAGGCGCTGCGCCGCCGCTTCGGCCCCGGCGCCACCCGCCTGCCGCGCACGCACCCAGCTGGCCAGGTCCACGGCGCCGTGCACCACGGGCACGCGGTTGCGGCCGCACTGCTCGCAGGCGGCCACGGCCACGGCCTGCCAGTGGGCGATTTTTTTCTCGGCCCGCTCGCCCTTGAGCTTGAGCACGCTGCGCTCGGCCACCAGGGGCGTGATGCTGGCCACGCCCAGTTCGGTGGCTTTCTCGACGAGCCAGTCCATGCGCTCGTTGGCGGTGATGCCCGCCAGCAGGTGCACCGTGCGCGCGGCTTCGCGTTCGGTGGCATGGTGCGCGCCCACCAGCACGCGCACGTCGCTGCGGCCCATGCGCAGCACGGTGGCGTCGAACTCGCCGCCCGGGTCGCCCCCGTCCTGGCCGCCGTGGAACAGCGTGATGGCATCGCCCGGCTGCAGGCGCAGCACCTGCACATGGCGCGCGGCGCCCGGGGGCAGGTCCAGCTCGGCGCCGGTGGACAGAAGGGCCGGGCAGTGGAAACGGGGCATTTGCTACCTAATTTATAGCTGTTTGCGCTTGAAGGACAAGCGCTACAGCCTGATTGGACTCGATTTTTCCTGGCATGCGCCCGGTGGCGCCCCTACATCCGGCCGTAGGCAAATCCCGTGACCGGCTCGGTGCCCTCGATCTGGTCGAGCATCTTGAGCAGGGGCCCCAGCTGGCGGTAGCGGTTGGCCGTGGCGCGGATGTAGGCCATGAAGCGCGGCGCGTCGGCCAGGTACCTGGGCTTGCCGTCGCGCAGGGTCAGGCGCGCGAAGATGCCCGCGACCTTGAGGTGGCGCTGCAGGCCCATCCATTCCACCGCGCGGTAGAACTCGCCGAAGTCATCGCCCCAGCCGCTGGCGCTGCGGGCGCCCAGCAGCCCGGCCTTGCGCGCCTTTTCCCAGTAACGCACGGTAATGTCGATGACAAACTCCTCTTCCCAGCTGATGAACGCGTCGCGCAGCAGGCTGGCGATGTCATAGGTGATGGGACCGTAGACGGCGTCCTGGAAGTCCAGCACGCCCAGGGGCGCGCCTTCTTCGACGGGGGCCATCAGGTTGCGCGTCATGAAGTCGCGGTGCACGTAGACCTGGGGCGCGGCGAGGTTGTGCGCCACGATGGCATCGAAGGCGCTGCCCAGGGTGGCCTGCTGCTGGTCGTCCAGCGTGACGCCGCGATGTCGGCCCAGGTACCAGTCGGGGTACAGCGCCAGCTCGCGGCGCAGCAGCGCCTCGTCGTAGGCTGGCAGCACGCCGGGCTGGGAGGCCTTCTGCCAGTCCAGCAGCACATCGGTGGCCTGCTGGTACCAGGCGTAGGCGGCCTGGGGCTGCCCGGGGTCCAGCAGCTCGATCACCGTCCGGTGCCCCAGGTCGGACAGCAGCATGAATCCGCCGGGCTCGTCCCAGGCCAGGATCTGCGGCACGTTCAGGCCCGCGGACGCCATCAGGCCCTGCACCTGCACGAAGGGGCGGCAGTTCTCCTGGTGGGGCGGGGCATCCATCACGATGCGGCTGCTGCCCGTGGCGCTGTCGATGCGCAGGTAGCGGCGGAAGCTCGCATCGGCCGACGCCGGGCGCAGCGTGGCGGGCAGCAGCTGGTGCGGGCCCACCAGGGGGGCGAGCCAGGCTTCGAAGGCTGTCTGGCGGGCCGCGTCGGGCCAGGCCACGGTACAAGTTGCGGGGGTTGCCACGGCCATGCCCGGGGGCGGGCAGGCGGGAGAAGGGGAGGATGGGTGGCTCATGGATAATCCGATTTTACAAACCCGCTCCCCGCCTCCGTGGTGAGCGGGTCCTTCTTTCATCCGCCCCTGCCCATCGCCCCACGTGCCACGCCGCAAGCCCCCTACCGTGCAGACCCCTTCCCCCCGGACCCGGCCCGCCACGGCGAAGGCCGTGCGGCTGCGCGCGCCCGTGCCCCGGGCCCTGGCCTATGGCGTGGCGCTGGCCTGGTGCGGGCTGCCGCTCTCCGCGCTGGCGCAGGCGGCGGAGGCCCCCCCGCCCAGCGCCTGGGATGCACCGCCCGCGCTGCGCACCTCGCCGTTGCTGCAGGAAAAGATTCCGGACGCCGTGCGCCCCCAGCTGCCGGTGTTCGTGAAGGGTGACCACATCAGCGGCCAGACCGACCTGAACGCCGTCATCGAAGGCAATGCCGAATTGCGCCGGGGCGACACCGTGATCCGCGCCGACCGCCTGGACTACAACGTGCCCGAAGACCTGGCCAAGGCCAGCGGGCAGGTGCGCATCAACCGCGCGGGCAATGTGTACGAAGGCACGGCGCTGGAGCTGCGGGTGGATGCGTTCGAGGGCTTCTTCAGCGACGCGCGGTACAAGTTTCTGGCCACCCAGGCGCACGGCGATGCCACGCGCGTGGATTTCATCGACCGCGACCGGGCCGTGGTGCACAACGCCACGTACACCACGTGCGAGCGCGGCAATGAAGAAAGCTGGCGGCCCGACTGGGTGCTGCGCGCCGCCACCATCCGCATCGACAACGAGGAAGAGGTGGGTACGGCGGAAGACGCGGTGCTGGAGTTCAAGGGCGTGTCGCTGCTGCCGATTCCGTACATCACCTTCCCGCTGTCGGACAAGCGCAAGTCCGGCCTGCTGCCCCCGACCATCGGCCTGGACAGCCGCGACGGGGTGGCCTACATGCAGCCGTACTACTGGAACATCGCGCCCAACCGCGATGCCACGCTGCGCGCCGCCCTCATGACCAAGCGCGGCGCCAACCTGGGGGGCGAGTTCCGCTACCTGGAGCCGAGCTATTCCGGCCAGGTCAGCGCCGACGTCATGCCCACCGACCGCCTGCGCGACCGCATGCGGTGGAGCTTTTCGGGACAGCACCAGGGTGCTTTCAACACCGGCATCGGCGGGGTGGGGCTCAACCTCAACCTCAATCGCGTCAGCGATGACAACTACTGGCGCGACTTCGGCCGCGCCTCCGAGCTTCTGCGCCAGCGCCTGCTGCCCGGCGATGCCACGCTGTCCTGGGCGCGCAATGACATGTCCGCGAGCGTGCGCACCCTCAAGTGGCAGACGCTGCAGGACGTGACTTCTCCCATCGTGCCGCCTTACGACCGCATGCCCCAGCTGCAATGGCGCTATGCCCCCTCGCAGCTCGGTGGCGGGGTGGATGCCAGCGTGGAGCTGGACACCACGCGCTTCCAGGCGGCCCGCGAGCTGACGGGCCAGCCCAATGCCCACCGCAGCTATGCGATGGCGCAGATCAGCCGGCCGTTCCTGTCGCCCGGGGGCTTCGTCACGCCGCGCCTGCAGCTGCACGCCACGCAATACCAGTTCGATACCCCGCTGTCCAATGGCGAGCGTTCGGCCAGCCGCGCGCTGCCCACCTTCAGCCTGGACAGCGGCCTGGTCTTCGAGCGCGACGCCGCATACTTCGGCCGCGCCTTCCTGCAGACGCTGGAGCCGCGTGCTTTCTACACGTACACGCCGTACCGTGACCAGAGCCGCCTGCCCGTGTACGACACGGCGGCCAACGACTTCAATTTCGCCACCATCTACACCGAGAACGCCTTCGGGGGCAACGACCGGCTGGCCGACAACAACCTGCTCACCCTGGGCGTCACCACGCGGCTGCTGGACCCGAACACGGGCGCCGAGGCCGCGCGCTTCGGCGTTGCGCAACGCGTTCGTTTCTCCGACCAGCAGGTGACGCTGCCGGGCGGCGCGCCCGTGAGCGAGCGCCTGTCGGACCTGCTGCTGGGCGCGGGCATCACCTGGACGCCGCAGTGGGGCTTTGACTCCACCGTGCAGTACAACCCCAAGACCGGCCGTTCCATCCGCTCGACCATCGGTGCGCGCTACAGCCCGGGCAACTACCGCACCGTGAGCGCCGCCTACCGCCTGCAGCGCGGCACCAGCGAGCAGATCGACATTGGCTGGCAATGGCCGCTGGACGCGCTGTGGGGCAGCAGCGAGACCCACAACAACAAGCCATCTGGCGCCGCCGGCCGTGGCCAGGGCGGCGGGCGCTGGTACAGCGTCGGGCGCCTGAACTACAGCCTGCAGGATCGCAAACTCGTGGACACCGTGGTGGGCCTTGAGTACGACAGCTGCTGCTGGATCGGCCGCGTGGTCCTCGAGCGCCTGCAAAGCAGTGTCACCACGTCCAACACCCGCCTGCTGTTCCAGATCGAATTCGTGGGCTTCTCCCGCCTGAGCCTGGGCTCCAGCCCCCTGGATACCTTCAAGCAAAATGTGCCGCGCTACCAGAACCTGCGCGAGCAGGTGACAACGCCCAGCCGTTTCAGCAACTATGACTAACGCTTAACGCCATGAATCACCGTGTCATCGCACTGGCCATTGCCACCTTGGCTTCCCTGATGTCCCAGGGCACCCTGGCCCAGGGCCTGCGCCCTTCCGGCGCGCCTGCAGGCAAGGGGCTGACGGCGCGCCCGGCGGCCGCACCTTCGATCACGCTGCCCGCGGAGACGGCTGCGGGCAGCGGCGGCAATTCGGGGCCCCGTCAGGCGGATTTCATCGTGGCCGTGGTCAATTCCGAACCCGTGACCAACAACGAGGTGCGCTCGCGGCTCGCGCGCGCCGAGGCACAGCTGGCGCAGCAGGGGGGCGCCATGCCGCCGCGCGACCTGCTCGCCCGTGAAGTGCTCGAACGGATCATCCTGGAGCGCGTGCAGCTGCAGCAGGCGAAGGAGTCCGGCGTCAAGGTGGATGACTTCGCCGTGTCGCAGGCCGAGCAGGGCGTGGCCCGGCAGAACAACATGACGGTGGACGACCTCTACCGCCGCCTCGCGCGGGACGGCATGGGCAAGGAGCGCTTCCGTGAAGAGCTGCGCAACCAGCTGCTGCAGCAGCGCCTGCGCGAACGTGAAGTGGAGGCGCGCGTGAAGGTGTCCGACCTGGACATCGACCAGTACCTGCGCGAGCAGCAACGGGGCGCCGATGTGGCCTCGATGGAGATCAACCTGGGGCACGTGCTCGTCCTCGTCCCCGAGAATGCCAGCCCCGTGCAGGTGGCCGAGCGCCAGGCACGCGCCCAGCGCGCGGCCGACAAGGTGCGCGCGGGTGAGGACTTCGCGGCCGTCGCGCGCGAGTTCTCCGACGCGCCCGAAGGGCAGCGCGCCGCAGGCCTGCTGGGCCTGCGCCCGGCGGACCGGTATCCCGAACTGTTCGTGAACTCCACGCTGGGCCTGCCGGTGGGCAGCATCGTCGGGCCCGTGCGGTCGCCTGCGGGCTTTCACGTGCTCAAGGTGGTGGAGCGCGTCACGGCGGGCGTGCCCACCACGGTGGTGCAGAACCATGCCCGCCACATCCTGCTGCGCACCGGGCCGCAGCTGACGGAGTCCGCCGCGGCGGCGCGCCTGGCGGACTACCGGCGCCGCGTGCTGGCGGGCCAGGCCGACTTCGCGGCGCTGGCGCGCGAGCATTCCCAGGACGGCAGCTCCAAGGAGGGCGGCGACCTGGGCTGGGCCAACCCGGGCCGCTACGTGCCCGAATTCGAGCAGGCCTTGAACAGCCTCAAGCCCGGCGATGTCAGCGAGCCGCTGGTGTCGCGCTTCGGTGTGCACCTGATCCAGCTGCTCGAGCGCCGCGAGGCCAAGCTCACGCAGCGCGAGCAGCGCGACATGGCGCGCGATACGGTGCGCGAGAAGAAGCTGGACGAGGCCTACGCCACCTGGGCGCAGGAACTGCGCGGGCGCGCGTATGTGGAATACCGCGACCCGCCGCAATGAAGATGGAGTACGTTCCCCCGAGGCGCTGCGCACCTTCCTCCTCCTTCTTCCGTATCGCTGCGCGATGCGGGAAGGGAGGGACCCCCGCCAGCGCCCCCCGGCGAAGCGCCGCCTGCGCGGCTTGGCCGCCCTTGCACAGCTCGCATGCCGTCTCCCGGCATATCGACAGCACCAGCGGGCCAATGGCATGAAGCACATCCCCCGCAAGCGCTTCGGGCAGCATTTCCTGTCCGACAAGGGCATCATCGAAGACATCGTGCAGGCCATTGCGCCCCAGCCGGGCCAGCCCATGGTCGAGATCGGACCGGGCCTTGCGGCGCTCACGCAGCCCCTGGTGGAGCGCCTGGGGCGCCTCACGGTCATCGAGCTGGACCGCGACCTGGCCTTGCGCCTGCGGCTGCATGGCCAGCTGGAGGTGATCGAGTCCGACGTGCTCAAGGTGGACTTCACCGCGCTGGCGCAAGCGATGCGCGAGAAGGCCGCGCAGCCTGGCCTGCGGCTGCGCGTGGTGGGCAACCTGCCCTACAACATCTCCACGCCCATCCTGTTCCATCTGCTGGACCATGTGCAGGTCATCGAAGACCAGCACTTCATGCTGCAAAAGGAAGTGATCGACCGCATGGTGGCCCAGCCTGCCACCAGCGACTACGGGCGCCTGTCGGTGATGCTGCAATGGCGCTACGCGATGGAAAACGTGCTGTTCGTTCCCCCGGAGAGCTTCGACCCGCCCCCGCGCGTGGACAGCGCCGTGGTGCGCATGGTGCCGCACGCAGAGCCCGCGCCCTTGTCGGTGCCCCTTCTGGAAGAGCTGGTGCAGGTCGCCTTCAGCCAGCGCCGCAAGCTGCTGCGCCACACGCTGGGCCGCTGGCTCGAAGCGCGCCAGTTCGCCGGCACCTTCGACACCCAGCGCCGCGCCGAGGAGGTTCCGGTGAGCGAGTTTGTGGCCTTGGCACAGCAGTGCTCTTGAATCAATAGCTGCTCGCGCTTGATGGATAAGCGCTAGAGTCTGATTTGACTAAGATGACAGCCACTGGCACGGCCCGAGCGGAGGATGCCAGGCAAGGGGCGCCCCGCAGTGAGGGCATCCCCCCTTTCCGGCGACGCCGGGAGAAGGGGGAAGCGGCGCGCAGCCGCTCAGGGGGATGAGCCGCCAGACTCAGGCAGCCGAAAGCCAGTAGCCGGCGTTGAAAGGGCTGCTCATGCGCAGCGCCATCGGGGACACGTCGACGAGCTTGTCGGTCGGCATTTTCTCGGCGGGCTCCGCGGCGATCTCAATGCCCTCGACACCCTGGGTGCCGGTAGCCTCGTTCGCCCGTTCTGCTTGGCTGGTGGATGCAGAACGGGCTACAGAAAAGAATAGAAACAGCGGAAGGGGATTTTTCGGTCGCCCCAATAGTCGGCGGCGTCGCGGAAGATATCGAGCAGCTGTTCACGCGCTTCCTTGTCGAACTTGCCGGTGGCGGGGATCTGCTCCAGCACCACGATGAAACCAGGCTGCGGGCCCGATTTGTGCAAGGGATCCGTCATGCAGTCGTACAGCGCATCAAAATTCTTGCCGAAGTGCGACGGGAAGGTGAATTGCCCGGCAATCAGGTCCAGCACATCCTGCTTGGACTGCGCGTGGGCCAGGTTGGCGTACAAGAAATGGTGACCCATGGAGGTGGCGGCATCCTGCAGGTCCTGCACGCGGAAGGCGCGAATGGACTGCACGATGTTGGTGCGCACGCCACGCAGTGGCGTTTCCAGGTCTTTACGAAGTGGCGTCTGCATCTCCGCTACTCTTTCTTTATAAAGTCCACAAACTTCTGGCTTCTCGCAAGGCTGCGGAATGCGGCCTGCGCGTGGGGGATTCAAGGTGGCGCGGTGTGCGCTGCCAGGGTTCTTCTGGTCTGCGTGCACCGCATCGGGGGTCATTCGACGATCTCGCGAAAACTGGCGTAGTGGTCGCCGGTGTAGTAGCAGGCGTCCGGAACCCGGGGCTTGCCGCCGCACACGATGCGCCGGGCTCCCCGGTCGCGCGATCCTGGCGTTCTGACGGTGTACTCACGGTAATAGCCCCGCTTGTGGGCGGGCAACAGCCGCTCGCGATTACCAAAAACCGATCCGTCCTTGTCATACGGAAAGGGGCCCCCCTCACGGATCAGCGCATACGTCGCACGCCCTTGGGGCGGCAACTCGGCCAGTGCGATGGGGGTGAGGGAACCGTCGGTGGACGGGGATTTCCGGGCATGCCCCGCCACCGGGGACAACACGAACGCAACACCCAAAACACACAAAAACCCTGCTTTGCGCGCCCGGGTGGCTACAGCCTTCAGCATCAACGAACCTTTCAGAAACTACGGGTTAACCCGAAATTTCGAGCCGCTAGTGTCGCTCAACGGCCCCCAAAAAGCAAGCGTCTGCACAAAGATTGGGCAGACGCTGAAGGGGGCAAGCAGCTTTTTAAGTTAGTGCTTGCTATCTATTTTGGGCTTATCTCGACACGTTGGCATCCGCCACGGTCAGGGCTGTCATGTTCACGATGCGGCGCACGGTGGCGCTGGGCGTCAGGATGTGGACCGGTTTGGCCGCTCCCAGCAGCACCGGGCCGATCGCGATGCCGCCGCCCGCGGCGGTCTTGAGCAGGTTGTAGGCGATGTTGGCCGCGTCGATGTTGGGGAACACCAGCAGGTTGGCGTCGCCCGTCAGTTCGCTGCTGGGCATGAGGGCCGCACGGGCCTTGCCGTCCAAGGCCACGTCGCCGTGCATCTCGCCGTCCACTTCCAGCCAGGGCGCCTGCTGGCGCAGCAGTTCCAGCGTCTGGCGCATCTTCACGGCGCTGGGGTGGTTGCTGGTGCCGAAATTGGAGTGCGACAGGAGCGCGGCCTTGGGCTTGATGCCAAAGCGCATCATTTCCTCCGCGGCCAGCGCGGTGATTTCGGCCAGCTCCTGGGGCGTGGGGTCGTAGTTGACGTGCGTGTCCACCAGGAAGACCTGGCGCCCTGGCAGCATGAGGCCGTTCATGCAGGCATACACGGGCACGTCCTGCGCCGTGCTGTCGGCGCCGCCCGCGTGCTTGCCGATCACCTGGTCGATGTAGAGCAGGTGGTTGGCCGTGGTGCCCCAGGTGCCGCAGATCAGGCCGTCCACCTCGCCCTTGTGCAGCATCATGCAGCCGATGAGCGTGAGGCGCCGGCGCATCTCGATCTTGGCGACCTGCTGGGTGATGCCCTTGCGCTCGGTCATGCGGTGGTAGGTCTGCCAGAAGTCGCGGTAGCGGTGGTCGAAATCGGTGTTGACCACGTCGTAGTCCACGCCTTCCTTCAGGCGCAGGCCGAATTTCTCGATGCGCTGGGCGATGATGGCCGGGCGGCCGATCAGCGTGGGGCGGGCCACCTTCTCGTCCACCACGATCTGCGCGGCGCGCAGCACGCGTTCCTCTTCGCCCTCGGCGTAGGCCACGCGCTTGCGGGCCGCGGTGCGCGCGGCGTCGAAGATGGGCTTCATCGTCGTGCCCGAGGCGTAGACGAAGGTCTGCAGCCGGTCGCGGTAGGCGTCCATGTCGGCGATGGGGCGCTGCGCCACGCCGCTGTCCGCGGCGGCCTGGGCCACGGCCGGCGCGATCTTCATCATCAGGCGCGGGTCGAACGGCTTGGGGATCAGGTATTCGGGGCCGAACGTCAGCTTCTCGCCCACGTAGGCCGCGGCCACCACCTCGCTTTGCTCGGCCTGGGCCAGGTCGGCGATGGCGTGGACGGCGGCGATCTCCATCTCATCGGTGATGGTGGTCGCGCCGCAGTCCAGCGCGCCCCGGAAGATGTAGGGGAAGCACAGGACGTTGTTCACCTGGTTGGGGTAGTCCGAGCGCCCCGTGGCCATGATGATGTCGCCGCGCACGCTGTGCGCCAGCTCGGGCGTGATCTCCGGATTGGGGTTGGCCAGCGCGAAGATCACCGGCCGCTCGGCCATCGTGGCCACCATCTCGGGCTTGAGCACGTTGCCCGCCGACAGGCCCAGGAACACGTCCGCGCCCACCATCACCTCTGCCAGCTTGCGGGCCTCGGTCTTCTGCATGAACTGGCGCTTGTCGTCGTCCATCAGCTCTTCGCGGCCTTCATAGACCACGCCGGCCAGGTCGGTGACGAACACGTTCTTGCGCTGCACGCCCACCTTGAGCAGCAGGTTCAGGCAGGCCAGCGCCGCCGCGCCCGCGCCGCTGGTGACCAGTTTCACGTCCTCGATCTTCTTGCCCGCCACCTTGAGCGCATTCACGATGGCCGCCGCCACGGTGATGGCCGTGCCGTGCTGGTCGTCGTGGAAGACGGGGATCTTCATGCGCTTGCGCAGTTCGCGCTCCACGTAGAAGCAGTCGGGTGCCTTGATGTCTTCGAGGTTGATCGCGCCGAACGTCGGCTCCAGCGCGGCGATCACCTCCACCAGCCTGGCCGGGTCCTTCTCGTCGATCTCGATGTCGAACACGTCCACGCCGGCGAATTTCTTGAACAGCACGCCCTTGCCTTCCATCACCGGCTTGGAGGCCAGCGCGCCGATGTCGCCCAGGCCCAGCACGGCGGTGCCGTTGCTGATGACGGCCACCAGGTTGCCACGCGCGGTGTAGCGGAAGGCGTTGGCGGGGTCCTTCACGATCTCCTCGCAGGGCGCGGCCACGCCGGGTGAGTAAGCCAGGGCCAGGTCGTGCTGGTTCACCATCTGCTTGGTGGCGGCGATGGCGATCTTGCCGGGCTTGGGAAATTCGTGGTACTCGAGAGCGGCACGGCGCAGCTGGGCGCGCTTGTCGGAATCGTTGTTGTTGTTCTGGGCCGTGGTGTTCTCGGGCATTCAGTGTCTCCAACTCAGGGGGTGGGTGCAAAAACCGGGCTGCAGAGGCGCTGCAGTGGCTGTCAGCTTTGTAAGGGTCTGCGATTGTAGGGCGGTGGTCGTGAAAACCCTAGTAAGCGAATCTGCTTATATGGGTGGATCAGCCATGACCCCATCGGCTGCAATCCCCCACAAGGCAAGACGCCCCGCAGCCGGGGCGGCTGCGGGGCGTCTTGGCCTGGGCGCGGGGGCTCGGTCAGCGGCTGCTGGGGAAGCTGAACACCGCGCCTTCGCGCACGCCGGCCGAGGGCCAGCGCTGCGTGATGGTCTTGCGCTTGGTGTAAAAGCGCACGGCATCGGGCCCGTAGGCGTGCAGGTCGCCGAACAGGCTGCGCTTCCAGCCGCCGAACGAGTGGTAGGCCACGGGCACGGGCAGGGGCACGTTCACGCCCACCATGCCGACCTGGATGTGGTCGGTGAAGTAGCGCGCGGCTTCGCCGTCGCGCGTGAAGATGCAGGTGCCGTTGCCGTATTCGTGGGCGTCGATCAGGTTCATCGCCTCTTGCAGCGTCTTCACGCGCACCACGCCCAGCACGGGGCCGAAAATCTCTTCCTGGTAGATCTTCATGCCGGGCCGGACGTTGTCGAACAGGCACGCGCCCAGGAAGTAGCCGTTCTCATGGCCTGCGGCCACCTGCACGCCCCGGCCATCCACCACCAGGGTCGCGCCTTCGGCCACGCCGCTGTCCACATAGGACTTCACTTTCTCGAAGTGCTGCCGGGTGACCAGCGGGCCCATGTCGTTGCCGTTGTCCGTGCCGGGGCCGACCTTCATCCTGGCGATCTCGGCCTTCAGCCCGGCGACCACGGCGTCTCCCACCTCGTCACCCACGGCGACGAGCAGGGGGATGGCCATGCAGCGCTCGCCGCAGGAGCCATAGGCCGCGCCCATCAGCGCGCTCACGGCGTTGCCCACGTCGGCATCGGGCATCAGCACCGCGTGGTTCTTGGCGCCGCCCAGGGCCTGCACGCGCTTGCCGTGCTTGCAGCCTTCGGCGTAGATGTACTCGGCGATGGGCGTGGAGCCCACGAAGCTCACGGCCTTCACGCGCGGGTCGGCCAGCAGCGTGTCCACCGCTTCCTTGTCGCCATTGACCACGTTGAGCACGCCGGGCGGCAGGCCGGCTTCGAGCGCGAGCTGGGCCACGAACAGCGTCGAGGACGGGTCGCGCTCCGACGGCTTGAGCACGAAGGTGTTGCCGCAGGCCACGGCCATGGGCCACATCCACAGCGGCACCATGGCCGGGAAGTTGAACGGGGTGATGCCGGCGCACACGCCCAGCGCCTGGAATTCGCTCCAGGAGTCGATGGACGGGCCCACGTTGCGGCTGTGCTCGCCCTTGAGCAGCTCGGGCGCGTAGCTGGCGAACTCCACGTTCTCGATGCCGCGCTGCAGCTCGCCATGCGCATCGGCCAGCACCTTGCCGTGCTCGGCGGTGATCAGGGCGGCGATCTTGTCGGCGTTGTCCTCGAGCAGGACTTTCAGCTTGCCCATCACGCGCGCGCGCTTGAGCGGCGGGGTGTTGCGCCAGGCCGGGAAGGCGGCCTGGGCCGAGGCGATGGCCTGTTCCACCGTGGCCTTGCTTGCCAGGGCCACGCTCGTGTGGGACTCGCCGGTGGCGGGGTCGAACACCGGCTGGGTGCGCGCCGTGTCGGCAACGGGCTGGCCGTCGATCAGGTGGCCGATGGTGGTGGTGACGTTCTTGTCGTGGTTCATGTCTGGATATGATTAAAAAATGCTTCCAGCGCCCATGTGAAAAGCGCTAGAAGCTATCAATTTGGGAGCAAAAGGCGTGCCGCGTGTCAGGCGGTTTCCGCCAGGGCGTCGCCCAGGGCGTTCACCATGCGGTCGATTTCAGCCTCGGTGCTGATGAAGGGCGGGGCCAGCTGGATGGTGTCGCCGCCGTAGCGCACGTAAAAGCCCTTGTCCCAGCACTTCATGGCGATCTCGTAGGGCCGGCGGGCGGGCTCGCCCGGCAGCGCGGCGATGGTGATGCCCGCGGCCAGGCCGTAGTTGCGGATGTCCGCCACGTGCTTGGTGCCCTTGAGGCCATGCACGGCCTGCTCGAAATACGGTGCCAGCGCCTGGACGCGGCCGGGCATGTCTTCCTTTTGCAGGATGTCCAGCACCGCGTTGCCCGCCGCGCAGGCCACGGGGTGGGCCGAGTAGGTATAGCCGTGCGGGAACTCCAGCATGTACTCGGGGCCGCCCTGGCTGATGAAGGTGTCGTAGATCTCCTTGGTGGCGATCACGCCGCCCAGCGGCTGCGCGCCGTTGGTCACCTGCTTGGCGAAGTTCAGGATGTCGGGCGTCACGCCGAAGGCCTCGGCCCCCGTCCAGGCGCCGCAGCGGCCGAAGCCGGTGATCACCTCGTCAAAGATCAGCAGGATGTTGTTCTGCGTGCAGATCTCGCGGATGCGCTCCAGGTAGCCCTTGGGCGGGATCACCACGCCGGCCGAGCCCGAGAAGGGCTCGACGATCACGGCGGCGATGTTCGATGCATCGTGCAGCGCGATCACGTCCAGCAGCTTGTCGGCCAGCGCGCGGCCGCCGTCCTCGGCCATGCCTTTCTGGAAGGTGCCGGCCGGTGGCTGGGTGTGGGGAATGTGGTCGGCCTCGATGCCCTGGCCGAAGGTCTTGCGGTTGCCCACGATGCCGCCCACGGAGATGCCGCCGTAGTTCACGCCGTGGTAGCCCTTCTCGCGGCCGATCAGGCGCGTCTTGCTGGCCTGCCCCTTGGCGCGCCAGTAGGCGCGGGCCATCTTGAGCGAGGTGTCGGCCGACTCGGAGCCCGAGCCGGTGAAGAACACATAGTCGAGCCCGGCGGGGGTCAGCGCCTTGAGGCGGTTGGCCAGCTCGAAGGAAGCCGGGTGGCCGAACTGGAAGGCCGGGGAGTAGTCCAGCGTCGCGGCGGCCTTGCCGATGGCTTCGGCCACTTCCTTGCGGCCATGGCCCAGGCCCGAGCACCACAGGCCCGACAGGCCGTCGAAGATCTTGCGGCCCTCGGCGTCGGTGTAGTAGGCGCCCTGGCCGCTCACGATCATGCGCGGCTTGGCCTTGAAGTTGCGGTTGCCGGTGAAGGGCATCCAGTGCGCCTCCAGCCATTCGGCGTCCATGCGGGGGCCTTCGGCGCCAGCGGCGGTTTTTTCGATGTTGACGAAGCTCATGGGATTCTCCAGTGCAAGACGGCGGCAAAAGCAGGGGCAGGCCCGTCCATGCAGGGCGGGTGCGTGGCATTGTTGCGCTGGCGGTTAATCTCTAAAATAGTCCAATATCAATGTTTACTTGACGGTTCATGCAAGTAATGCCTGCCACCCCGCACGCCACCGCCACCCCAGCCGCTGCCCCGCCCGCCAGCGCGGCCCGGCACCGCGCCGTGCTGGGGCAGCTCAGCGACATGGACCTGCGCCTGCTGCAGGTGTTCAAGAGCGTGGCGGAGTGCGGGGGCATGTCGGCCGCCGAGCTGGAACTGAACATCGGCACCAGCACCGTGAGCCGCCACATGAAGGACCTGGAGACCCGCCTGGGCCTCACCCTGTGCCGGCGCGGGCGGGCCGGTTTCGCGCTCACGGCCGAGGGGCAGCGCGTATACGACGAAACCCTGCGGCTGCTGTCCGCGGTGGACGCGTTTCGCAGCAGCATCGATGACATCCACCGCCGCATGGGCGGCAGGCTGGAGGTGGCGGTGTTCGACAAGACCGCCAGCAACCCGGCCGCCCACATTGGCGATGCGATCGCACTGTTCGCCAGCCAGGCGCCCGAAGTGAGCCTGCAGATGCACGTGGCCTCGATCCCGGCCATCGAGCGCGGGCTGATCGACGGCAGCTTCCACGTGGGCATCATCCCGGCGCACCGCACATCGCAAAGCCTGGTCTATGCCGACCTGTTCGCCGAAACCATGCTGCTGTACTGCGGCGCGCGCCACCCCCTGCACGGCACCGACCATGCCGCGCTGACCTGGGAATCGCTGCGCGCCTACCAGTTCGCGGGGCTGGGCTACCACTCGCCCAACATGGAGCTGAGCCACAGCACGCGCCTGCCGCGCAAGGCCACGGGCTTCGACCAGGAGTCGATCGCCACGCTCATCCTCTCGGGCCGCTACCTGGGCTTCCTGCCGGACCACTATGCCGAGGGCTTCGAGCGCCAGGGGCTCATGCAGGCGGTATTGCCCGGGCGGTTCCACTACCGCTGCCAGTTCGTGAGCGTGCTGCGCAAGTCGCCGCAGCCCCCGCGCGCGGCCCAGGCCTTCGCGCAATGCCTGCTGCAGGCGCATGGTTGATGGCGCCTTCCTTGCCTGCGCAGCGGCGCGGGCGGACAATCCCCGTTCCTTGACTGGGCGCTGTGCGCGGGGTACGTGATGGCAAGCATTTCTTCGATCGGCAGCTCCGGCCTGCAGGCCGCCCAGTTGCGGCTGGACGCGTCGGCCAACAACGTGGCCAACATGAACACCCCGGGCTACCGCCGCGAGGTGGTGGCGCAGGAAGAGGCCGCCGACAGCGCGGGGGTGCGCGCCACGGTGCAGCGCGAGCAGGAGGCGCAAGGGGTGGCGCTGGAGAAGGAGGCCGTCGAGCAGATGTCGGCCACCTATGCGTTCAAGGCCAACCTGCAGACCCTCAAGACACAGGATGAGATGATGGGCTCGCTGCTGGACGTGAAGGCCTGACGGCCATCGCGGTCCACGCCCCCGACAAAGCCCCGCCAGCCGGGGCTTTTTTCTTTTCCTGTTTCCTTCCGGTGCCTAGCTGTTGATTCTCAGGAGGTTGTTCATGGCCGGAATGCGGCTCATGGGCGGCTGATGGCTGAGAGCGGAGTG
>NZ_JBXAKN010000008.1:0-279206 GCF_058798375.1 Acidovorax sp. GW823-FHT01C06 | reverse complement strand
CTTTGCTTACTCATGGCACCTCCTATTGGGCCTCAGGTTTGAGGCTCAGAGGTGTCTAGAAAACCCGGGGCGATTCATGGTGACGCCGCGCTCCTTGAGCCAGTTGTTGTTGCTCGACCCCGTGAGGAACCACAGCAGCTCCTGGATGATGGACCGCAGGTGCACCTTCTTGGTGGTGACGAGCGGAAAGCCTTCCTTCAGGTCGAAACGCATCTGGTGGCCGAAAACGCTGCGGGTGCCGGTGCCCGTGCGGTCGGATTTTTCCACGCCGTGGGTGAACACGTGGCGCATGAAGTCTTCGTATTGCGAGCGGACGGGGCGGGCGTGTTCGGTCATGGCGGTTGGAAGGCGAAAGACGCGATTTTAGGGGGCGGCTGCCGGCAGGAACCGGCTAAGCTCGCAGACCTTTTCGCCCAGCTGCCCTTTTTAGAAAGAAGCCCCCGATCATGCGCCCTATCTCTCCAGCCCCTTTGTCAAGCGCCGTGCTGGCCGCTCTTGCGTTGGCTGTGCTGCTGCCGGGTTGCGTGGGCACGGTACCCACGGCGCCCACGGCGCTGCGCAAGGTCGCGCGTCCTGTGCCCAACGAGGTACCTGCCGGGCCCGCCAATCCCTGGGCGAACCTGCAAACCCAGGTAGGCAACTATCCGGTCGGGGGCTCAGACTTCCTGCGTGCCGGCCCGCTGGCCGAGCGGCTGCGTGGGCTGCTCGGTCTCGCCAACTACAACGTGCTGCTGGACAACCTGCAGGTGAGTGGGCCGCTGCGGCAAGACGGCTCCATGCTCTACATCACCGGTAACCGGCCGGACGCAGGCGACACGGAGGCTGCCGCCATCGTGGTCCACGCCGCCACCGACTCGGTACGCGTATGGCTGCTGACCGGCGGGGAGGAATGGGACGTGCAGGACCTGGGGACCCCGAAGACCCTGCCGGCCCACGTTGCCACGATGATGGAAAACGCGCGGCGCTGAGCGCGCAGCCGGTCTGCCGGATGGCGGCGTGCCCAGGGGCTGGGCGGGAATGTGTTTCTATAATCAAGAATCATTCTCAAAAAGGCCGTCACGCCATGTCTGCCGCTCACCCCCTGCACGCGCTCTACAGCCACCACCACGGGTGGCTGCAGTCCTGGCTGCGCCGGCGGCTCGGTTGTGCCGACGACGCGGCCGACTTGGCGCAGGACACCTTCGTGCGCCTGCTCGCACGGCCCACCGCCATCGCCCCGGACGCGATGCGCGAGCCGCGCGCCTACCTGACCACGGTGGCACGCGGGCTGCTGGTGGACTTCTGGCGCCGGGGTGAACTGGAGCGCGCCTACCTGGCAGACCTGGCCCTGCAGCCCGAGGTGCTGCAGCCATCCCCCGAAGAGCGCCTGGCCGCCGTGCAGATGCTCCACGCGGTCGATGCAGTGTTGCAGGGCCTGACGCCCAAGACGCGCGCAGCGTGGCTGATGAACCGGCTCGATGGCCTCACGCACGCAGAGATTGCCGAGCAGCTGCAAGTGTCGGTGCCCCGCGTGCGCCAGTACCTGGCCAACGCCATGCGCCACGCCTACCACCTGCGCTTCGGTGGCGCGGCGTGAGCAGCGCGGGCTGGACCACGGGCGGCCCCCCTGGTGGTGCAGCCGACGACCACCCCGTGCCGCCTGCCGTGCTGGAGGCCGCCATTGGCTGGCAACTGCGCCAGGGCGAGGGCGATAGCTCGCCGGCGGACGCGCAAGCCCTGGCCGACTGGCTGGCCGCACACCCCGACCATGCCCGCGCCTGGCGCCAGCTGGGCGACATCGACCAGCACCTGACCCGCGCCGCCGCAGGTCCCGGAGCCCGCGCAGCGTTGCTGCTGCCACCGCGCCGGCGCCGTCCAGCCCGTGTGGCGGGCGCCGTGCTGGGACTGGCATTGGCGCTGGCCTGCGGCGTGCTGGTGCTGGACCGCTACCAGCCCGTGGGCCAACTGCTGGCCGACCACCGCACCGCCACCGGCGAGCGCCGCACCATCGTGCTGCCCGACCAGACCGTGCTGCACCTGAACACCCGCAGCGCTGTGGATGTCGTGTTCAGCCAAGACCAGCGCGCCATCCACCTGCGCGCGGGCGAGGTGGCCGTGGAAACCAGCCATGCCGACCCGGCTGAGCGGCGCCCGTTCGTCGTGCTGACCGAGGACGGCAGCCTGCGCGCCCTGGGCACCCGCTTCACCGTGCACCGCTGGCCACAGGCGCACGCCGCTGGTATCGGTGAAGCGCAGGGCCGTGGCGCGCCCGCCACCGAGGTCGCCGTCACCGAGTCGGCCGTCGCGGCCCGCCCGGCGACCTGTGCGGCAGCAGCGTCCGAGCCGTGCGCTGCCGAGCGCATCGTGTCGGCCGGGCAGGGCGCGCGGCTGGAGGGCGGGCGGGTGGACCCGTGGGCAGCCCCGCCCGATGCCGACGCCTGGAAGGACGGCATGCTGGTCGTGGACAACCAACCCTTGGGCGAGGTGGTGGCAACGCTCGCGCGGCACCGGGTCGGCCACCTGGGTGTCGACCCCCGCGTGGCCGGGTTGCGCGTGACGGGCACGCTGCCCCTGGCGGACACCGACCAGGCCCTGTTGGCGCTGACCGCGGCCGTGCCGGTCGATGTGGTCTGGACCACGCGCTGGTGGGTCACGCTCAAGCCGCGTGCTGCGCCCTGAGGATGAAAATTTCAAGAAAATAGGCCGCTACCGCTTGATGGGAAAGCGCTGGCAGCTATCAAAAGATGAGCGACTTGGTGCGGCTGATCGACGGTTCCATTCAGTTCAACCCAGATCCACCAGCCGAAGCAGATCAACCCAGATCGCCCCTGCCAGCCGGCAACCCACCCACCAGCGATGCCGGCCCAAAAAAGAAATTGCCCCGGCCCCCTCTCACTTTTCGGCACCCGTTCGGCAATCAGACAGAGACCGTGCATTGGCGCGGTTGCCCCTCTTTTCTGACGTGACCCGTTTCGGAGCCTGACCCATGCCCTCTGCTGTTCTCCCCTTTCCGCTGAACCCCTGCGCTACCGCGCTGCTGCTCGCGTTGGCGGCCTCTGCCGCGGCCGCACAGCCAGCCACGGTGCAGGCCCCTGCGGCCCCGGCCAGCGCTGCGGCCGTACGCGACTACGACCTGCCCGCCGGGCCACTGGGGGCTTCCCTCAACCGCATCGCGCGCGATGCAGGCTTGGCGCTCACCGCCGATGCGCAGTTGGTGGAAGGCCGCAACGCGGCGCCCGTGCGGGGACGCTTCGATGCCCCCGAGGCACTGCGCCGCGCGCTGGCAGGTTCGGGGCTGGAGCTGCGGCAGACCACGGGCGGCGTCTTCACGCTGCGCGAGGCATCGCGCCCTGCAGCGCAGGCACCCCGGCTCAGCGATGCCGCCACCCTGGGCGCCGTCACCGTGACGGCCAGCGCCGAGGCAGCGCCCGGCGATTTGCCGCCCGCCTATGCCGGCGGCCAGGTTGCCACGGGCAGCCGGGTCGGCCTGCTGGGCCACCAGAGCCTGATGGACACGCCGTTTCACATCACCAGCTACACGGCCGAACTCATGCAGGACCAGCAGGCGATCACCGTGGCCGATGTGCTGGCCAACGACCCGTCCGTGCGCACGGTGTCGTACAGCCTGACGAACGCTGCTGCGGGGGGCGACATCTTTCTGATCCGCGGCTTCTCGGTGCAGGACTCGGTGCTGTTCGACGGCATCGGCGGCATCGCCACCAACCGTGCCGTGGCGGTCGAAGCGGCCGAGCGCGTCGAGGTGCTCAAGGGCCCCAACGCGTTGCTCAACGGCATGGCGCCCGGGGCGGGCGGCGCGGTGGGCGGCGCCATCAACCTGGTGCCCAAGCGGGCGGGCGATGTGCCGCTGACACGCCTGACCACCACGTACCTGTCCAGAGGCAACCTGGGCGGCCACCTGGACGTGGGCCGCCGGTTCGGCGACGACCACCAGTGGGGTGTGCGCTTCAACGGCGTCTACCGTGACGGGAAGACCGCTACCCAGGGCCAGTCCGTCGAGCTGGGCGCTGCGGCGCTGGCCGTGGACTACCGGGGCAGTCAGTTGCGGGCCTCGGTGGATGCCGGCCACCAGACGATGAACAACGAAGCGCCGCAAGGCGCCGCGGGCTTTGGCATCGACGACGCCATTGCCATCCCCAGGCCGCCCCGGGCCAGCCATCGCATCGCGCAGGACTGGGAGTTCGCCAGGTCGCGCAGCAACTACCTCTTGGCCAAAGCCGAGTACGACCTTACCCCGGACTGGACGCTCTCTGCAGCCGCGGGTGGCAGCCACACGCGGTCCCGCTACCTCGCCACCGACGTGTTCGTGACCAGCATGCAGGGCGATGCGCAGGCCACTACGTACTTCTGGCCCAACTGGACGAACTACCGCACCCTGCAAGGCGGGCTGCAAGGCACGGTGCGTGCCGGCGAGCTTACGCACCGCATCCACCTGCATGCGTCGTACCTGAAGAAGGACAGCGGCTTCACGGCGCAGTACTACGGCTTCGACAGCTTCGCCACGAACATGTATGCGCCCGCGGCCACCGCGCGTCCGTCCATCGACGGTTTCTCATCGCGGCCGCCCCAGACCGATTCCTTGCAGTTGCCGTCCGTGGCGCTGTCCGACACCGTCTCGCTGTGGCAAGACCGCCTGTCCGTCACCCTGGGCGCCCGCTACCAGCGCGTGAAGGTCGTCAAGTACGACACCACCACCGGGGCCGGCAGCGCCGCGTACGACGAGCACGCGGTGACGCCGGCGCTGGCGGCGGTGTTCAAGCTACAGCCGCACGTGTCGCTCTACGGCAATTACATCGAAGGGCTGGTCCAGGGCGATTCAGCACCGCTGGGCACCACCAACGCCGGGCAGGTGTTTCCGCCGGTCCGCACGAAGCAGCGGGAGGTGGGCGTGAAGGCCGATTGGGGCCGCTTCAGCACCACGGCGAGCCTGTTCCACATCC
This sequence comes from Acidovorax sp. GW823-FHT01C06, assembly GCF_058798375.1. Classification (NCBI taxonomy): domain Bacteria; kingdom Pseudomonadati; phylum Pseudomonadota; class Betaproteobacteria; order Burkholderiales; family Comamonadaceae; genus Acidovorax; species Acidovorax sp. GW823-FHT01C06. Next base: position 274,269 of record NZ_JBXAKN010000008.1, on the reverse strand, counting down.
AGAAGCCGAGCGGGCTGGTGGCCTCCAACGGCGATGGCACGTTCACTTACCAGGTCGGTGCAGAGCAGCGCAACCGCGGGGTCGAGCTCAATGTCTTTGGCGAGGTGGCCCGGGGCACGCGCCTGCTGGGCGGCGTGACCTTCAACGATGCCCGGCTGACCAAAACCGAAGGCGGCACCTACAACGGCAACGCCGCGCCCAATGTGTCACGCTGGCAGCTCAACCTGGGCAGCGACCACGACGTGGCTGCCGTTCCAGGGCTGACGCTGTCGGCCCGCATGATCGCCAGCAGCGCGCAGCAGGTGGACGCCGCCAACCTGCGGCGCATTCCGGGCTGGACGCGCTGGGACATCGGTGCCCGCTACAAGACCCAGGCGTGGGGCCGGCCGCTGGTGCTGCGCGCGGGCGTGGACAACCTGTTCAACCACAACTACTGGTCCAGCGGCTCCGGCAACTGGCTGTATGTGGGAAGTCCCCGCACGGTGACGCTGTCTGCCACGGTGGATTTCTGACGCGGAGCAGGCTGCCGTGGGCAGGGGGGCAAATAGAGGGAGGAGGGGGTATGGGCGTCAACCCCAGTGGGCCTTGGTGCAAGAAAATGTGGATTGAATTGGCCTCTGCCGCTTGATAGGTAAGCGCTGGCAGCTATCTATTTGATAGTAATCCAGGGCATTCGCTACGCCAGCGCAGCGACGGTGCAGCCGCCTTATCGCACTCGTTTAGATACCCTGTTGACACATCTAGGTATAAATCCTGAGTATCTGGTGCAAATTAGTATTTGTGGGGGCGTCTGGAGTACCAATCGAGCATCGCAGCATCGGTATCGTTCAGTCCGTCAATGCCTGCATGCCTTGCGCCGGTGTTGAAAGGCAGATTCCCATACCAACGACCGAGGAGACTTTTCCGATGCCACATTCCACCCCTGTCACCATGCCCCAGCGCCTGGCCGTCGCCGTTGCGCTGGCCTTGACGTCGCTGTGCGGCGCCGCCAGCGCGCAGACCGAGCTCGTGATCGCCACCGTGAACAACGGCCACATGATCGAGATGCAGAAGCTCTCCAAGAACTTCGAGCAGGCCAACCCCGACATCAAGCTCAAGTGGGTCACGCTCGAAGAAGGTGTGCTGCGCCAGCGCGTCACCACCGACATCGCCACCAAGGGCGGCCAGTTCGACGTGATGACCATCGGCATGTACGAGGCGCCCATCTGGGGCAAGAAGGGCTGGCTGCAGGAGCTCAAAACCGACGCCGCCTACGACGTGGACGACCTGCTGCCCGCCGTGCGGGGCGGCCTGTCCATCGACGGCAAGCTGTTCGCCGCGCCGTTCTACGGCGAAAGCTCCATGCTCATGTACCGCAAGGACCTGGCCGACAAGGCCGGCGTGCAGGTGCCCGAGCGTCCCACCTGGCCGCAGATCAAGGACCTGGCCGCCAAGATGCACGACCCCAAGAACGGCGTGTACGGCATCTGCCTGCGCGGCAAGCCGGGTTGGGGCGACAACATGGCGTTCTTGACCACGCTGGTCAACACCTTCGGCGGCCAGTGGTTCGACATGCAGTGGAAGCCGCAGCTCGAATCCAAGCCCTGGAAGGACGCGATCACCTTCTACGTGGACCTGCTCAAGAACTACGGCCCGCCCGGCTCGTCGGCCAACAGCTTCAACGAGATCCTGGCGCTGACCAACTCCGGCAAGTGCGGCATGTGGGTGGACGCGACCATCGCGGCATCGTTCGTGAGCGACCCCAAGCAGTCCAAGGTGGCCGACCAGATGGCCTTTGCCCAGGCGCCCACCATGAACACGCCCAAGGGCGCCAACTGGCTGTGGTCGTGGAACCTGGCCATCCCGGCCGGTTCGAAAAAGGTGGACGCCGCGCAGAAGTTCATCACCTGGTCCACCAGCAAGGACTACATCCAGCTGGTCGCCAAGACCAACGGCTGGGCCAACGTGCCCACCGGCACGCGCAAGAGCACCTACGCATCGCCTGAGTTCCAGAAGGCCGCCCGCTTCGCCGCCGCCGAGAAGGTCGCGATCGACTCGGCCAACCCGACCGATTCGACCCTGCCCAAGAGCCCGTACGTGGGCGTGCAGTTCGCGGCGATTCCGGAGTTCCAGGCCATCGGCATCGCGGTGGGCCAGCAGATGAGCGCGGCGCTGGCGGGCAAGACGACGGTGGACGCGGCGCTGAAGGCCAGCCAGGTGTCTGCGGACCGGGAAATGAAGAAGGCTGGTTACTACAAGTAAAGGCTGGCGGGGCCACCGAGGCTCCGCCGTCCACTGCCCATCCGTGGATTGACCAGTGCTGATCCTGGGGCTCGCCATTCACCATGGCGGCCCCGTCGCCCTTTCGGAAACACCATGAACCGCCGCCTGCTCCCCCGCCTGCTGCTCACGCCAGCCATGGCCACGCTCTTCCTGTGGATGATCGTGCCGCTGGTGATGACGATCTACTTCTCGCTCATCCGCTACAACCTGATGCAGCCGGACCAGACCGGCTTTGCCGGGCTGGAGAATTTCGAGTACTTCGTCACCGACCCCTCGTTCGGCACGGCGGTGGTCAACACGCTGCTGCTGCTCGGCAGCGTGATCCTCATCACGGTGGTGTTCGGCATCGCCATCGCGCTGCTCATCAACGAGCCGTTCGCGGGCCGGGGCATCGTGCGGGTGCTGCTGATCTCGCCGTTCTTCGTCATGCCCACGGTGAACGCGCTGATGTGGAAGAACATGATGATGAACCCCATCTACGGCGTGCTCGCCCAGGTGTGGATGTTCTTCGGCGCGCAGCCGGTGGACTGGCTCACCGACCACCCGCTGTTCTCGGTGATCGTCATGGTCTCCTGGCAGTGGCTGCCCTTTGCCACGCTGATCTTCATGACCGCGCTGCAAAGCATGAACCATGAGCAGCTCGAGGCCTCGCGCATGGACGGCGCCAACTACCTGCAGCAGCTGCGCTACCTGTACGTGCCGCACCTGGCGCGCTCTGTGGCGGTGGTGGTGATGATCGAACTCATCTTCCTGCTCAGCATCTTTGCCGAGATCTACACCACCACGGGCGGCGGCCCGGGCGATGCGAGCACCAACGTCACCTTCCTGATCTTCAAGCAGGCGCTGCTCAACTTCGATGCGGGCGTGGCCTCGGCCGGCGCGCTGTTCGCGGTGGTGCTGGCCAACATCGCGGCCGTGTTCCTGATCCGCATGGTCGGCAAGAACCTCGACAAATAACCGAAGCACCACCATGACTGCTCGACGCCGTTCCAACTATCCGCTGGGCCTGCTGGCCCTGCGCACCGTGGCTGCCTGGGGCGTGGCCCTGCTGCTGTTCTTCCCGCTGGCCTGGCTGCTGCTGACCGCGTTCAAGACCGAGCTGCAGGCCATCGCCGTGCCGCCGCAGCTGTTCTTCATCCCCACGCTCGAAAATTTTCACGAGGTGCAGGAGCGCAGCGACTACCTGCTGTACGCCAGGAACTCCGTCATCACCAGCGTGCTGTCCACCCTGGTGGGGCTGATGCTGGCAGCGCCCGCGGCGTATGCCATGGCCTTCTTCAAGGGCAAGTACACCAAGGACATCCTGATGTGGATGCTCTCCACCAAGATGATGCCCGCCGTGGGCGCGCTGGTGCCCATCTACGTGCTGGCGCAAAAGAGCCACCTGCTGGACACGCAGCTGGCACTGATCATCGTGTTCGCGCTGTCCAACCTGCCCATCATGGTCTGGATGCTGTACTCGCACTTCAAGGACATCCCGCGCGAGATCCTGGAGGCCGCGCGCATGGACGGCGCCACCCTGTGGCAGGAGGTGCGCCTGGTGCTGCTGCCCCTGGGCATGGGCGGCCTGGCGTCCACCGGCCTCCTGTGCCTGGTGCTGTCGTGGAACGAGGCCTTCTGGAGCCTGAACCTGAGCGCCGCCAAGGCCGGCACGCTGGCCACGCTGATCGCCTCGTACTCCAGCCCCGAGGGCCTGTTCTGGGCCAAGCTGTCTGCCGCCTCGCTGATGGCCATCGCGCCCATCGTGGTCTTTGGCTGGTTCAGCCAGAAGCAGCTCGTTCAGGGCCTGACCTTCGGTGCGGTCAAGTAAGCGCCGCAGTTTTTCTCCCAGTTTTCAAGATTTCAGGAACCCGATTCCATGGCTTACCTTCAACTGCGCGGCATCGAGAAATTCTTCGGTGAGCACCGCGCCATCAAGGGCATCGACCTCACCATCCAGCAAGGCGAGTTCATCGTCTTCGTCGGCCCCTCGGGCTGTGGCAAGTCCACGCTGCTGCGCCTGATCGCGGGGCTGGAGAACATCGACGGTGGCTCGCTCATGCTCGATGGCCGCGACATCACCGACCAGCCTTCGAGCAAGCGCGACCTGGCCATGGTGTTCCAGAGCTATGCGCTGTACCCGCACATGAGCGTGTACGAGAACATGAGCTTCGCGCTCAAGCTGGCCAAGGTCGATCCGGCCATCGTGCGCGAGAAGGTCGAGCGCGCCGCTGCCATCCTGAACCTCACCACCTACCTGGAGCGCACGCCCAAGGAACTCTCGGGCGGCCAGCGCCAGCGCGTGGCCATCGGCCGTGCCATCGTGCGCGCGCCCAAGGTGTTTCTGTTCGACGAGCCGCTGTCCAACCTGGACGCGGCCCTGCGCGGCCAGACCCGCGTGGAGATCGCCAAGCTGCACCGCGACCTGGGCGCCACCACCATCTACGTCACGCACGACCAGGTGGAGGCCATGACCCTGGCCGACCGCGTGGTGGTGCTGCGCGACGGCGTCATCGAGCAGGTGGGCACGCCGCTCGAGCTGTACGACCAACCCGCCAACCAGTTCGTGGCCCAGTTCATCGGCACGCCGCAGATGAACGTGGTGCCCTTGCAGCAGCTGCCCGCACCGGTGCAGCAGCAGGCACCGGCGGGTGCGGCGGGCGGCGCCATCGGCCTGCGGCCGGAAAACATCGCCGTGCGCAACACCGGCGTGACGCCGGTGGGCGGCCAGGTAGACCTGGTCGAAGCGCTGGGTGCCGAGACGCTGATCTATGTGAGCACACCAGGGGGCGCACAGTTCGTGGCCCGCCAGAACGACCGCACCAGCCTGCGCGCCGGTGATGCGGTCAGCCTGGACATCGACGCATCGCAAGCCCATTGGTTCGACCCCGCAGGCCGCGTGGTGGCCCGCCAGACCGCATGACCACCATGACCCTCGGACAAGAACTGCAAGGCAAGGTGGCGGCCATCACCGGCGCTGCATCGGGCATTGGCTTCGCCAGTGCCCAAGCCATGGCCGACGCGGGTGCGCGCGTGGTGCTGATCGACCGCGACGAAGCCGCGCTGGCCAAGGCCTGCGCTGCGATCGGTGCCAGCGCATTGCCGTTGGTACTGGACTTGCTGGACGCCAAGCAGTGCGCCAGCCTGCTGGCGCGCACGCTGGCCCTCGCCGGCCAGCTCGACATCTTCCACGCCAATGCCGGGCTTTACGTCGGCGGCGATCTGGTGGACGCCGACCCCGACGCCATCGACCGCATGCTGAACCTCAACGTCAACGTGGTGATGAAGAACGTGCACAACGTGCTGCCCCACATGATCGAACGCGGCACGGGCGACATCATCGTCACCAGCTCGCTGGCCGCGCATTTCCCCACGCCATGGGAGCCGGTCTACGCATCGTCCAAGTGGGCGGTGAACTGCTTCGTGCAGACCGTGCGCCGCCAGGTGTTCAAGCACGGCATCCGCGTGGGCTCCATCTCGCCCGGGCCGGTCATCACCTCGCTGCTCGCCGACTGGCCGGCCGAGAAGCTGGAAGAGGCCAAGGCGAGCGGCAGTCTCATCGAAGCGGCCGAAGTGGCCAGCGTGGTGCTGTTCATGCTCACGCGCCCCCGTGGCATGACCATCCGCGACGTGGTGATGATGCCCACGAACTTCGATCTTTAAACACCTGCATTCACGCACCATGAATTTCATCCTGCACCTGGGCCTGGGCTCGTTCCACCGCGCCCACCAGGCCGTTTACGTCCACGCATTGCGCCAGCAGGGAGACACCGGCTGGGCCATTGCGGGCGGCAACCTGCGCGCCGACATGGCCGACACCATCGCCGCGCTGCAGGCCCAGGGCGGCCGCTACACGCTGGAGACCGTCACGCCCCAGGGCGAGCGCAGCTACACCGTCATTGAATCGATCCAGCGCGTGATCCCCTACCGGGACGACCTGGCCCCGCTGATCGCCGCAGGTGCCGACCCCGCCACGCGCATCATCTCGTTCACGGTGACCGAGGCGGGTTACTACCTCGATGCGCAAGACCAGCTCGACTGGCCCAGCTTTGCCGACCTGCGCGCCGACCTCGCCACCGTCAAGGCGGGCCAGGCGGGCCACACCCTCTATGGCGGCCTGGTGAGCATCCTGCGCGCGCGCAGGGCCGCCGGTGCCGGCCCCGTGACACTGATGAACTGCGACAACCTGCGCCACAACGGCGACCGCTCGCGCGGGGGCCTGCTGCAGTTCATCGACGCGCTGGGCGATGCCGCGCTCAAGGCCTGGGTGCAGGAGCACACGAGCAGCCCCAACGCCATGGTCGACCGCATCACGCCACGCCCCACGCCGGACGTGGCCGAGCGCGTGAAGGCCGCCACCGGCTGGGACGACCAGGCCGCGTTGATGGGCGAGAGCTTCATCCAGTGGGTGATCGAAGACGACTTCATCGCAGGCCGCCCCGCGTGGGAAAGGGTCGGAGTCGAGATGGTCGATTCGGTGCAGGCGTACGAAGAAGCCAAGATTAGACTGCTCAACGCTACCCACAGCTGCATTGCCTGGGCGGGCACGCTGGCGGGCTACCAGTACATCCACGAAGGCACGCACGATGCCACCATCCGCCAGATGGCCTACGACTACGTGACCGACGACGCGATCCCGGTGCTGCTGCCGTGCCCCATCGACCTGGAGGCCTACCGCGACGTGGTGCTGGACCGGTTTGGCAACCCTGCGATTGCGGACACCAACCAGCGCGTGGCCATGGATGCGTTTTCCAAGATCCCCGGCATGATCGCGCCCACCATCCGGGACCAGCTGGCCCGCGATGGCTCGTTCGACAGCGTGGCCGTGCTGCCCGCGCTGTTCCTGGCCTACCTGCAGCGCTGGCATGCCGGGCAGATCCCCTACACCTACCAGGACCAGGCCATGGACCCGGCCGTGGCGCATGCGATCTGCGATGCGCCGGACCTGGTCGCCGCCTATGCCGCGGATACCACCCTGTGGGGCGAAATGGCCTCAAACCCGCGGCTGGTTGCCACGCTGCGCAACGCCTTTGCCCGCGTGCAGGCCTTCGTGGCCGGGCGTGCGGAACGCCAGGGGTTGGTGTAAGTTGAGCGGCCCGACCACAGGAATGACGCCATGACCGTGAAGACGACGCCTGTCTCTCCGCGCCAGACCAAGCCCGAGCTGGAGCACGACTACGTGCGCTTTCCCGAGCTCGGGTACGAGTCGCCCGAGGCCGCAGGTTTCATCCGGTGCCTGTCGCATGGGTTTCCCACGCCGCTGGCGCGCTGGCACTACCACGACGAGTATGAGCTGCACCTCATCACCGCCACCTCGGGCAAGGTGTTCGTGGGCGACTGGATCGGGCAGTTCCAGCCCGGCCATCTGGTGTTGACCGGGCCGCGCCTGCCGCACAACTGGATCAGCATGGACCTGCCCGAAGGCGGCGTGCCGCTGCGCGACCTGGTGATCCAGTTCTCGCACGCGCCGCTGGTCGCCAGCAGCGAGAGCATCCCCGAGCTGCGCGAGGTGTTGCCCCTGCTGGAGCGCGCACGCCATGGCATCGAGTTCTTTGGCATGGAGGCCCAGGCGCAGGAACACTGGCACCGCATCAAGGCGCGCCAGGGCCTGGCCCGGTTTGGCGCGTTCTGTGAATTCCTGAGCGACCTGGCCCGCTGCACCGACTTTCGACTGCTGTCGAGCACCCAGCTGCAAAGCGAGGACAACGACACCCAGCTCGACCAGATCAACGCCATCGTGAGTCGCATCACCGGCCACCTGGCCGACCCGTTGTCGGCTGCCGACCTGGCACAGGAGCTGGGCATGACGGAAAGCCGCTTCTCCCGCTTCTTTCGCCGTGCCACGGGCAACACCTTCACCGACTTCGTGAACCTGGTGCGCGTGAACCGCGCGTGCCAGCTGCTGATGGAGACCGAGCGCTACATCACCCACATCGCCTACGACGTGGGCTTCAACAACATGGCCAACTTCAACCGCCGCTTTCTGGACATCAAGGGCATGACGCCCAGCGAATACCGCAAGCAGGGAGCCGGAAGATTCGGAAAGGCCCCTTGAAGTGGCGGGGCGCCTTCGCTGCGGGGCGGCCCTTGCCGGGCATCTGTGGCCTGGGTCGCGCCGGTTGCGTGCGGCGGGGGCCTGGCTTCCACTTTGAACCACTGAAATCTGCCAACCACCCATGTACCTCGGAATTGATTTGGGCACCTCGGGTGTCAAGCTCCTGCTGCTCGACGAAACGCAGGCCGTGATCGCCACGGCCGACGCCGCCGTGCCCCAGCACCGCCCGCGGCCCACCTGGAGCGAGCAGCACCCGGCCGACTGGCTGGCCGCCGTGGAAGCCGCCGTGCCGCAGCTGCGCGCCCAAGCCCCCGCAGCATGGGCGCGGGTGCGCGGCATCGGGCTGTCTGGCCACATGCATGGCGCCGTGGTGCTGGGCGCGCAGGGCCAGGTGCTGCGCCCCGCCATTCTCTGGAACGATGGCCGCGCGAGCGCCGAATGCGCCGCGCTCGAGCAGGCCGTGCCCGCCGCGCGCCAGGTCACCGGCAACCTCGCCATGCCCGGCTTCACCGCACCCAAGCTGTTGTGGCTGCGCACGCACGAGCCGGCCGTGTTCGGCCAGATCCGCACGGTGCTGCTGCCCAAGGACTGGCTGCGCCTGCAGCTCACGGGCGATGCGGTGAGCGACATGTCCGACGCATCGGGCACGCTGTGGCTCGATGTGCAGGCCCGCGCCTGGAGCCCCGCGATGCTGCGGGCCTGCGGGCTCGATGCCTCGCACATGCCCGCGCTGGCCGAGGGCAGTGCACCCACGGGCACGCTGCGCAGCGATGTGGCCCGCCGCTGGGGCCTGAGCGGGGGCGTGGTGGTGGCCGCAGGCGCGGGCGACAACGCCGCCAGCGCCGTGGGCGTGGGCGCCCGCACCGCCGGGCAGGGCTTTGTGTCATTGGGCACCTCGGGCGTGGTCTTCCGGGTGACGGACGCCTTTGCGCCCGCCACCGAACGCGCCGTGCACGCTTTTGCCCATGCGCTGCCGCAGCGCTGGCACCACATGTCGGTCATGCTCAGTGCGGCAAGTGCGTTTGGCTGGGCCGCGCGGCTCACGGGGCAGGGCGATGAAGCCCGGCTGTCTGATGCCGTGGGTGCCCTCAGCCCCCACCGCCAGGCCCAGGCGCCGCTGTTCCTGCCCTACCTGAGTGGCGAGCGCACGCCGCACAACAACGCGGCTGCGACCGGCGTCTTCATGGGCTTGCGCGCCGAGCACGAAGCGGCGGACCTGGCCCATGCGGTGATGGAAGGCGTGGGCTTTGGCCTGCTCGACGGGCTCAACGCCATGCGGGCGGTCGGGGCAGGGCAGGGCCGTGCGCTCGGGGCGATCGGTGAGGGTGAGGACGCCCTGGCACTGGTCGGTGGCGGCGCCCGCAGCAACCCCTGGGCGCAATTGCTGGCCAGCGCGCTGGGCACGCCGCTGCAGCGTCCGCAGGGTGCACATGCTGCTGCCGCCCTGGGCGCGGCGCGGCTGGCGGCCATGGCCTGCGGTGGCGACGAGGCCCACTGGTGCCAGCCCTTGCCCGCCGACGCCACTTTCGACCCCCAGCCCGCACAACAAGCCCTGCTGGCCGAGCGCTACGCCCGCTTTGTCGCGCTATACCCGGCGCTGCAGTCGCAGTTCTGACGCTGCTCTCCGCACCCTCTTCACATCCACCATGACTTCGGTACACCACACTTCCCAGGCCACGGCCCCCGTCCAGGCCGCCATCGCGGGCGAGGCCCTCATCGACCTCATCCGCCGCCCCGATGGCAGCTACCTGCCGTGCCTGGGTGGCGCGCTGTACAACCTGTGCCGCGCGCTGGCCCGGCAGGACGTGGGCACGCAGTACCTCAACCCCTTGTCGCGCGACCGCTTTGGCCGCGAGCTGGCCGCGCAGCTGGTCGCCGACGGTGTGCTGCTGGCCCAGCCCGGGCCGGTGCAGCAAGTCACATCATTGGCCGTGGTCAATCTCAATGAACACGGCCACCCCGACTACGCCTTCTACCGTGAGGGCGTGGCCGACCGCGCCGTGTCGGCGCACGGCCTCAGCGAGGCCTGCGCCGCCTTGCCCGCGTTGCAGCTGGTCTGCACCGGCGCCCTCGCGCTCGATGCCCGCGACACCGCCATCTACCAGCCCTGGCTCGCTGCCCAGCGCGCCGAAGGCCGCTGCGTGGTGGTCGATGCCAACCTGCGCCCCTCGGTCATGCCCGACCTGGACGCCTACCGCACCACGGTGCACGCGGCGTTGGCACACGCCCACATCATCAAGGCCAGCGACGAAGACCTGGACCACCTAGCCGTGCCCGGCACTGGCGCCCTGGCCCGCGCCCGCCACCTGCTGGCCGCCAACCCCCAGGCCCATCTGCTGGCGCTGACGCTGGGCGCAGAGGGGGCCTGGCTGCTGCACCAGAGCGGCATGCAGTGTTTTGCCAAAGAAGCGCAGCCCCTGCGGGTCATCGACACCGTGGGGGCGGGCGACAGCTTCCTGGCGGGGCTGCTGGCGCACCTGCTGCGGCAGGCGCCGGCAGCGGGCGCTGCCAGCTTCGTGCAGTTCGTTGAAGCGCTGTCCGTTGAGGCCGGCCAGCAGGCTCTTCGCCATGCACTGGCCAGTGCGAGCCTGTGCGTGATGGAGCAGGGGTGTGTGCCGCCCGGGTGGGAGGCCGCGAGCGGGTGGGCGCGGGCGCACCCTTGCGTCGCCGGGTAGCGGCCGGCGTCGCCACGGTCTTGCGCCCGTGCCCGCCTGCGCGCAGGCGGGCTGGCGGGCTGGCGGTACGATGGCACCGGCCTGTCCGGGCAGGACAGCCCATCGCAACCTCCATCTTTGCCCGCGCAGACCTTGAATCCACCATGAAGCCCGTCCCTGCCGCTGTTCCCGTCACGGCCCATGCAGCGGCCGACGCCTGCAACGTGGTCCGCCAGTCCATCACCCACTGCTGCGCCCTCGACCACCACCACGATGCCGCCATCCTCGGCACATGGCTGGCCAACAAGACGCCCGAGAATCTGGCCGCCTGGATGGCGGCACCGGGCGCGATGGCGTGGGGTGTGTATCGGGGGGACACGATGGTGGGGTTTGCGCTGTGGGCACGCTCCACGCTGGCGCTTTGTTATGTGGTGCCAGAAGCATTGCACCAAGGTGTGGGCCGTGCCCTGCTGCTCGGCGCGGAGGCCCATGCGCGGCAGTTGGGCCTGGCGGCTGTGGGACTGGAGAGCACGCGCACGGCGGAAGATTTTTACCGCCGCCACGGGTATGAACCATCGGGCGCGCTGCAGGTGTGGGCGGGGCTGCAGGCGCAACCCATGCGCAAGGTGCTGTGAGGCGGTTTTTTGCGCGGCGCGGTTGACGGTTGTGGCCCTGGTGGCGGCTGCGGGTTTTAGCGAACAATCGGGCGCTGGCGCCCGAGTTATCTGCGCTGAAAGCTATTGTCTTTATAGCAAATTGGCTGCGCCGTACCTCCGCACGCGCCACCCGTGGCCGGGATGCCCGGGAGGGGGCTTCGGGGCGTGGGCCCTGTTCAGAGTTCCTGGGCGTAGACGATGAAGCCGTGGTGCTTGGCCATCTTGTCGTACAGCTGGCGCCCGGCCGCATTGGTTTCGTGGGTCTGCCAATACACCCGCGACGACTTCGCGGCACGCGCCGCGCCATACACGGCGTCGATGAGCGCGCGCCCCACGCCCCGGCCGCGCGCGGCTTCGCGGGTGAACAGGTCGCTGAGGTAGCACACGGGCTCGATGCGCGTCATGCTGCGGTGAAAGAGGTAGTGCGTCAGCCCCAGCATCTCGCCGCTGGCCGCATCGTGCGCCACCAGGCAGAAGACGGGTTCCGCCGGGTCGTGAAAACGCTGCCAGGTGGCCTGGGTGATGTGCTCGGGCAGCGCGGTGGCCCCAAAGCGGCCATAGAACGCGTTGTAGCCATCCCAGAGCGGGCGCCAGGCGGCGTAGTCTTCGGGCTGAACGGGGCGCACGGTAACGGCGGTGGTCATGGGCCGGCCTCCTGGGATTTACTGGAGCACCCGCCCCGGGTTCATGATGCCCTGCGGGTCGAGCGCCTGCTTGATGGCGCGCATCATCGACAACGCCACGGGCGACTGGTACTTCTCCAGCTTGTCGGCCTTGAGCTCCCCAATGCCATGCTCGGCCGAGAACGAGCCGCCGAACTCGGCCACGGCTTCGTACACCAGGTGGTGCACATGCTGCTCGTGCTCGCGCAGGAAGGCCTTGGCATCCCCCTCGGCCGGTGCCTGGACGTTGTAGTGCAGGTTGCCGTCGCCCAGGTGGCCAAAGTTGACCAGGCGCACGCCCGGGATCTCGCGCTGCAGCACCGCGTCGGTGTGCGCGACGAAGGCGGGGATGCGCGAGATCTGGATGGAGATGTCGTGCTTGATGTTCAGGCCCTCCTCGGCCTGCGCGAGCGGAATGTTCTCGCGGATGTGCCAGAGCTGGCTGGCCTGGGTGAGGTTCTCGGCCACGACGGCGTCGGTCACGCAGCCCATCTCGAACGCGGTCTCCAGCAGCGCTTCAAACCGCGCGCGGGCATGTTCTTCGGATTCGCTGTCGGAGTTTTCGAGCAGCACGCACCAGGGAGCGTTTTCGTCGCCGAGGAAGGGCACGCGCAGCTGCGGCATGTGTTTGCCCACCAGGCTCAGCGCGAACTGGCCCATCACTTCAAAGCCCGTGAGGCCAGCGCCCAGCTGCTTGTGCGCCAGGCCCAGCAGGGCCACGGCGTGTTCCATCGACGGCACGGCGGCCCAGGCCGTGAGGCGGGCGGCGGGCTCGGGGTAGAGCTTGAGCGTGGCGGCGGTGATGATGCCCAGCGTGCCTTCGCTGCCGATGAACAGGTCGCGCAGGTCGTAGCCCGTGTTGTCCTTGCGCAGGCCCTTGAGGCCGTCCCACACCTCGCCCTGGGCGGTGACCACCTCGAGGCCCAGGCACAGGTCGCGCGCATTGCCGTAGCGCACCACCTGCGTTCCGCCCGCATTGGTGCCCAGGTTGCCGCCGATGGTGCAGCTGCCCTCGGCCGCCAGCGAGAGGGGGAACAGCACACCCGCATTGCGCGCCACGTCCTGCAGGTTCTGCAGGATGCAGCCGGCCTCCACCGTCATGGTGAGGTTGTCGGTGTCGATGCTGCGCACCGCGTTCATGCGCGTGAGGCTCAGCACGATCTGCGTGCCGGAATCATCGGGTGTCGAGCCCACGGCCAGGCCGGTGTTGCCGCCCTGCGGCACGATGGTGGTTCCCGCCGCCGCGCAGGCCGCGACCACGGTGGCCACCTCCTGCGTGGTGGCGGGGCGCACCACGGCCAGGGCCTTGCCGCGCACGCGGCGGCGCCAGTCCTGTTCCCAGGCGGTGAGGTCGCCCTCGGTGATCACGTGGGCAGGGCCGACGAGGGTGCGCAAGGTGTCGAGCAAGGTGGTCATGGACAAGCGTCTTCTTCAGTTCGAGGGAGGGGGATGGCGCGCGGCGGCTGGCATCAAGAGGCCGGCGTGGCCGCGGCGGCTGCCGCCGCCTTCGCGTTGCGCTGGCGCAGCCGCACGTGCAGTGTGCAGGCCACGAACAGGGCCAGGCACAGCGCGACCTCGGCCCAGGCCAGCCATTGCGACGGCGGCCTGTCGCTCCAGCCGCGCACCACGCCTTCGGTGAAGTACAGCCAGATCACCAGGCTGACCCAGCGGTAGGTGTACATGCGGTTCTTGAGGATGCCCGCCAGCGGGATGCACAACGGCAGCGCCTTGAGCGCGAGCCAGGTCCCGCCGGGCCGCAGGGGCGCCAGCACCAGTTCCCAGGCCAGGCACAGGACGATGAGCGCCAGCAGGCTGCCGGTGGCCAGCCAGCGTGTGGCACGGACGCCGCTGTCGGCGGGGCTGGAAGGGAGGGCGGGGGCTCTGGGGGATGCGGTCATTGGGGTGGCATCATATCGGCCATGCCTTTTTCCTTACAGACAGTAGCGTCGCGCTTCGAGGCGCTGATCACGGAACTGTCGCACTTTCCCTGGAAAACCACCGCGCAGACCCTGCGTGAACGCTTTCGCGAGGACCATCTGGGGCTCACCGCCAGCAGCCTGACCTTCACCACCATCCTCGCGCTGGTGCCGTTCTTTGCCGTCGCCCTGGCCGTGTTCACGGCATTCCCCATCTTTGGAAAGCTGCAGGACGTGTTGCAGCGCTGGCTGGTGGACAGCCTGGTACCCGACAGCATCTCCCGCCAGGTGCTGGGCTACCTCACCCAGTTCGCGGCCAAGGCCAGCGGCCTGGGCGTGGCGGGTTTCAGCATCCTGCTGGCCACGGCGCTGGCGCTGATCCTCACGATCGACCGCACGCTCAACGACATCTGGCGCGTGCAGCGCCTGCGGCCGCTGGGGCAGCGGGTGCTGATCTACTGGGCGGCCATAACGCTGGGCCCGCTGCTCATGGGGGCGAGCCTGGCGCTCACCTCGTATGTCATGTCGGCGTCCGGCGGGCTGGTCAAGCGCCTGCCCGACGGCGTGCAGCTGCTGTTCGATTCGATCCAGTTCCTCGTGCTGGCGGCGGGCATGGCGTCGCTGTACCACTATGTGCCCAACACCCCGGTGAAGTGGCGCCACGCGTGGACCGGCGGGCTCTTCGTGGCCGTGTGCATGGAGCTGGCCAAGAAGGTGCTGGCGCTGTACCTGGGCAACGTGCCCACCTATTCGGTGGTGTACGGCGCGTTCGCCACGCTGCCCATCCTGCTCATCTGGATCTACGTGGCCTGGGTCATCGTGCTGCTGGGGGCGGTGGTCACGGCCTACCTGCCCAGCCTTCTCGCGGGGGTGGCGCGGCGTGGAACCGTGGCGGGCTGGACGTTCCAGCTGGCCGTGGAGGTGCTGCAGGAGCTGCACCGGGCCCGCTCCCACGCCATGAAGGGGCTGCGGCCGAGCCAGCTGGCGCAGCGGCTGCGCGTGGACATGCTGCAGCTGGAGCCGGTGCTGGAGGCGCTGACGGCCCTGGACTGGGTGGGGCAGGTGAGCGATGCGGCGATGAGCGTGTCGGACGTGCCCGAGTCCCGGTACGTGCTGCTGATCGACCCGCAGAGCACGCCGCTGGAGCCCCTGGTGCACAAGCTCCTGCTGGAACGCTCCACGAGCCTGGAGCCCCTGTGGGCGCGCGCGGGGCTGGGCGGCCTGCATGTGCGCGACGTGCTGCAGGCAGAGTAGGCCGTGGCTGGCCAGGCGGTCCGCTCCATTGGTTTGCTATTATTTTTATAGCTATCCGCGCATTGCAGTGAAGCGCCGTGGCCTGTTGGGGCCAGAAATCACAGCGATACCTTCCCCGTCCAGATGTCCTTGTACATCACCCAGTCGCCCATGAAGCTGTACAGGGGCCGCTTGAAGCTGGCCGGCTTGTTCTTCTCGAAGCCGAAGTGCCCCACCCACGCGAAACCGTAGCCGCAGAGCAGGCCGTACAGCAGGTACTGCGGCTTGCCCGTGGCGATGAGCATCGCCAGGCACACCAGCGTCAATGTCGAGCCGGCGAAGTGCAGTCTGCGGCAGGTGCGGTTGCTGTGCTCGCTCAGATAGAAGGGGTAAAACTCCGCGAAGCTCTTGAAGGCGCGCGGATCGGTCGTGGGGGCGGCGCTGAGGTCCATCGTTGTCTCCTGGTTGTTTTCAAGCGCTTTATACGCCCAAGCCCGTCTCCATGGCGTGCCGGGTTTGACAGGCGCCGCCGCGTGGTATTTAATTAATCGACTAATCGATCTATTAATAACCGTGCGAGGTGTGCGATGCGGACCGTGAACCCCGAGCGCCACCAGGCGCGGCGACAGCAGATCCTGGAGGCCGCGGTGGCCTGCTTCATGCGCAAGGGGTTCCATGCCACGCGCACGGCGGAGATCTGCGCCGAGGCGGGCATGAGCCCCGGCAATCTGTTCCATTACTTCCCGACCAAGGAGGCCATCGTTGCCGCCATCGTCGAAGAAGACCAGCGCGAGACCGCCGGGCGCTATGCCGCGGCGGCCCGCGCCCGGAACCTCTACCAGGCGCTCCAGGACATCGTGGAGGAGAGCATCGCCCAGCTGGCCGACCCCGTGTACCTGCGCATCGGCGTGGAGGTGCTGGCCGAAGCGGTGCGCAACCCGCTGGTGTTTGCGAGCGTGGCCAGCAGCGAGGCGGGCCGCAAGGCGGCCCTGGTGCATCTGCTCGGCGCGGCCGTGGAGCGCGGGCAGGCCCGCCTCGCCCTGCCGCCGGCGCAGGCGGCGGACTGGATCCTGCTGCTGCTGGACGGCGCCTTTGGCCGGGCCATGGTGGAAGAGCGCTTCGACGCCGCTGCCTGCCGCACGCTGGTGCTGGGCGCGCTCGCGGCGGTGGTGGTGCCGGCCGCATGACGCGCGTGGCTTGCCCCGCCATGGACACCAACCCCTCGCTCCCGGACGGCAACCCGGCCCAGCCCGCCGGGGCGGCGGACCGCGAACATGCCATTGACGCGCTGCGGGGATTTGCCCTGCTGGGCATCGCCATGGTCAACGCGGGCAGCTTTGCGTCCACCTACTTCGGGGTGGGCGTGTCCGACCCGGCCTTCTCGCGGCCCGTGGACCATGCCGTGCGCTGGTTCGTGGCGCTGGTCTTCGAGACCAAGTTCTATCTGCTTTTCTCGCTGCTGTTCGGCTACAGCTTTGCGCTGCAGATGGACTCGGCCCAGCGCTCGGGCGGCGCGTTCGTGCCGCGTTTCCTGCGGCGCCTTCTGGGGCTGGGGCTGCTGGGGCTGGCACATGCCTGGCTGCTGTTCGCGGGGGACATCCTGGTGACCTATGCGCTCCTGGGCCTCGTGCTGCTGGCGCTGGGCCGGCTGCGCCCCGTGGCCGCCGTGGCGCTGGCCCTGGGGTTGCTGGGCATCACGGCCTGGGGCTGGGGGGCGATCGCCTGGCTGGTGGCGCTGGCCCCGCCGCTGGACCTGCCCGTGGCCGAACTGCACGCCAAGGCGCAGCAGGCCGCGCAGGCCTACCGCGCCAGCGTGCAAGAGGCGATCGCGCAGCGGGGCCGCGACATGGCCGATGGCGTGTGGTTCGTGCTGGTGTTCGTGCAGGGGCCCTGCGCGCTGGCCATGTTTTTGCTGGGGCTGGCGGCTCGGCGCTCGGGCTACCTGGCCAGGGTGGCGCGGCAGCCGGCCCGGCTGCGCCGATGGATGGCGTGCTGCCTGCCCGTGGGCGCGGCGGGGGCCTGGTTCTACGCGTCCGTGCAGCCCGGGGCCAGCAGCGTCACCCACCCCGAGCATCTGGGGCTGGCCGCGTTGGCGGTCGATCTGGCCACGGCGCCATTCCTTACCTTCGGGTACGTCGCGGCGCTGCTCTGGCTGCTGCAAAGCGGCCCCGCCGGCCGCCGGCTGGGCGCGGTGCTGGAACCGGCAGGGCGCATGGCGCTGTCGAACTACCTGCTGCAGTCGCTGGTGGGGGCGCTGGTGTTCACGGCCTACGGCTGGGCGCTGGTGGGCCAGGTGGCGCCGCTCCTGGTGGGGCTGGGCGTGCTCGTACTGTACGGTGCCCAGCTGGCACTGAGCTGGCACTGGATGGCCGCCCACGCCTATGGCCCGGTGGAGTGGCTGCTGCGCGCCGTCACGCTCTGGCAGCGGCCGGCATGGCGGCGCCGCGCGCGCTGACGGCGAGAGCGCGCACGGTGGACGCGGGGACGCGGGCCGGCCGCGCCCTGCCGTGCTGGTTCAGCGGGCCAGGAAGTCCCGCAGCGCGAACAGCGTTTCTTCCGGCGCTTCGGTCATCTGGTTGTGGCCCACCGGCAGGGGCGCGACCTGCACTGTCCTGCCCGCTGTGCGCGCGGCGTTGACCAGGCCCTGTGCGGCCTTGGGCGCGGTCATCTGGTCCTGCGCACCCAGTGCAAACAGCACGGGGCAGGTGAGCTGGGCCATGGCCGCTTCGCCGCCGCCATAGCTGTCGCAGGCGACGAAACCCCGGTGAAACACGTTGACGGCGGGGTTGCTGCGCAGCACCTTGCGCCCGAGCGCCATGCCGGCGCCAAACACCCAGGTGCCGGGGCCCAGGGCCGAAGGGGGCGCCGCCAGCGTGCTGCGAGAAAACACGTTGACCATGCGCATGGCCTTCTCGGGATCGCTTTGCGAGGCCTCGATGAGCGCGGGCGACACCTTCATGGGAAACGCCGTGCCCACCAGCACCAGATGGCTGATGCGGTCCTTGAGCCGCGCGGCCGCCTCCATGGCGATGAGCGAACCCCAGCTGTGCCCCACCAGCGCCGCCCTCTGCACGCCGGCCGCGTCCAGCAGCGCGCCAATGAAGTCGGCGCCCTGCTCCACCGAGGCGGGCGCGTCGCCGCCGCTTCTGCAGTGGCCGGGCAGGTCGATGGCCAGCACGTTCCAGCCGTGGTTGGCCATGTAGCGGCTTTGCAGGGCCCAGACACTGTGGTCGTTCAGCACGCCATGGATGAAGACCACGGTGGGCTTGGATGCATCGAAGGCCTTGCCCCCGGTGTAGCAGTAGACGGGGCTCTCGTTGACTTGAAGTTGCATGGCGTGTTCCTGTGTTCGCTCTCTTGTGTGGATTGTCTCGGTGGAAAAGGGGCATGGGGCTGGCGCCTAGCCAGGTGCCTGTCCGGTCGGGGCCATCGCGCGGTGCGTGTCCAGCGCCTCCAGCCAGCGCAGCGCGGCATCGCGAATGCGGTCGCTCGGGTCGTGTGCCGCCGTGGCTTGCGCCAGGGAGCGCAGGTGGGCCGCATCCTGCTTCCAGTAGCCCAGGCCCAGCACGGCCAGGAAGCGCACGGTTTCCTCGGCATCGCCCGTGGCGGCGCGCGCCAGCGCGGGCACGATGCGCGGAGCCCGTTCGCTGCCCAGGGCGCGGTCTCCCAGTGCCATGGCAGCGTGCTGGCGCACGAGCGGCGTGGGCGAGCCCAGGCCGCGCAGGGCTTCGTCCACGTCCGCCGGGCCCAGCGTGCAGGTGCCGCGCCCCGGAGCCAGCTTGCCCTGCAGGGCAAGCCGGAGGGCAGGGTGCTGCAGGACGGCGTGTTCCAGGGGGGCATAGTCCAGCGGGCGGGGCTGAAGGCACCGGTCCCGAAAGGGCCCCAGCGGCGCGGCCAGGCCGCTGGCGACCAGGTCGTCCGCCAGCGTGCCCACCTGCGACAGCAGCCACCGCCCATCCCCCAGCTGCCCCAGCGCGCAGGCGCACCCGAGCCGGCCCGCGCGGCCAAGGTGGGCCCGGCTGCCGCGTGGGACCGGCCGCAGCAGGTGGTGGCGCAGGGCGTCCAGCACCTCGGGGCTGGCGGATCCGATGTCGCCCAGGAGCCTGGCCGCGATGGACTGCGTGTCCGCGCGCTCCAGCAGCGCCAGCAAGGCGGGCGCCGCGACGGGGCCGAGCCGCCGCAGCGCGTGTTCGGTGTCCTGCGTGGCATGGTCCACGGCTTGTTGGCGGCCCAGGCCCAGCTCGGGCGCGGCTTCATTGCGCAGGCATGCCAGGTGATAGCGCAGTTGCTGGTCCGGGGGCAGCGCTTCCACGCGCAGCGCCTCCGCGATGGCGGCCGCATGGCCGGGAAGCAGGGCGGCGAAGGCATCGTCTCCCAGGCAGCGCCGGGCCCACTGCACGCCCTCGTCGCTGTCCTCATGCAGCAGCACGGCGAAGTCCGGCGTGAGCCGGTCCGACCAGGGCAAGGCCCGCAGCGCGGTGCGCAGGCGCTGGCATGCGCGCACCAGGGCCTCCAGGCATTGCTGCTCGGTGGCCCGCCAGTGCGCCACGTCGCCGCGGCAGGCATGTGCCTGCAGCTCCTGCTGCATCCGGGCCAGGGCTGGGCTGTCGGCCGGCAGGTCAGGCCACCCCCAGTCCGCCGGATTCCAGCGCAGGCTGTACAGCGTGCCGCCCCCGCCGTCATCGTCGCCGCCCTTGGCCTGGGCGTAGGCCTGTTCGCTGTTCAGCGCGATCGCGGGCAGGAAGAGGGGGCCATCAAGCTCGCGGCCCATGCCGGCCAGGGCGACCGCATAGAAGCGGTGCTCCGGGTGCCCGGCAAGGACGGCGCTGGCCACCGCGAGCGCGGCGTCAAGGAAGGCCTGCTCGAAGGCGTCCCAGGAAAACGCGGGCTGTGGGGCTGCGGCTTGCATCGGTGTGGCTGGCGTGGTCGGGCCCAGGCCTTCAGGCGGCCTTCTCTGCGGCCTTGAGGGCGCGCTTCAAATCGTCGATCAGGTCGTCGGCATCCTCCAGCCCGATGGACAGGCGGATCGTGCCCTGCGTGATGCCGGCACCCGCCAGGGCCTCGTCGCTCATCCGGAAATGCGTGGTGCTGGCCGGATGGATCACCAGGCTGCGGCAGTCGCCCACGTTGGCCAGGTGGCTGAAGACCTTGAGGGTTTCGATGAACTTCTTGCCCTGTTCGCGGTTGCCCTTGAGGTCGAAGCTGAACACCGAGCCCGCGCCGCGCGGCAGCAGCTTTTGCGCCAGCGCGTGGCTGGGGTGGGATGCGAGCATGGGGTGGCCCACGCGTGACACGAAGGGCTGAGCGGCCAGAAATTCGACCACCTTTTCGGTGTTGCGCATGTGCTGCTGCATGCGCAGCGGCAGGGTCTCGATGCCCTGCAGGATGAGCCAGGCCGTGTGCGGGCTCATGCAGGCGCCGAAGTCGCGCAGGCCCTCGCGGCGCGCGCGCAGCAGGAAGGCGCCCACGGTGCTCTCTTCGGCGAACACCATGTTGTGAAAGCCGTCGTAGGGCTGGGTCAGCTCGGCGAACTTGCCGACGGATCTGGGGCCGTCCCAGTCGAAGCTGCCGCCATCGACCACGACGCCGCCCACCACGGTGCCGTGGCCCGAGAGGAACTTGGTGGCCGAGTGGTAGACCAGATCGGCGCCATGCTCGAACGGCCTGATGAGCCAGGGCGAGGTCAGGGTGGAGTCCACCAGCAGAGGCACACCGGCCTCGTGCGCAATCGCGCTCACGGTGGGGATGTCCAGCACGTCCAGGCCCGGGTTGCCCACCGTCTCGCCAAAGAACAGCTTGGTGTTGGGCCGCACGGCGGCGCGCCAGGCGTCGATGTCGCCGGGCTTGACGAAGGTGGTCTCGATGCCGAAGCGCGAGAGCGTGTAGTGCAGCAGGTTCTGCGAGCCGCCATACAGCGCGGTGCTGGCCACGATGTGGCTGCCGGCACCCATCAGCGTGGCCACGGCCAGGTGCAGCGCGGCCTGGCCGCTGGCGGTGGCAATGGCGCCGACGCCGCCTTCCAGCGCCGCCACGCGCTGCTCCAGCACGGCGTTGGTGGGGTTGCTGATGCGGCTGTACACGTGGCCGCCACGCTCCAGGTTGAACAGCGACGCGGCATGGTCGCTCGACTCGAAGACGAAAGAGGTGGTCAGGTGGATGGGCACCGCGCGCGCGCCAGTGGCGGGGTCGGGGCTTGCACCCGCGTGCAGGGCCAGCGTGTCAAAGCCGGGGTCGGAGTAGCCGGGCATCTGTGTGTCTCCCATGTTGTCAATTCAGCCGGGCATTGTGGGCTATATTTGGTGCAAGACAGCCTCTAGCGCCTGCCGCGCTCTTCCCGCCCTCTTGGAGACCCAGAAACCATGAAAGTCAGCGACATCCTCCGCGTCAAAGGGAACACCCTCTACACCGTCACGCCGGACGAGCCGCTGGCGGGCGCCGTGGATGTGATGGCCGACAGGGACATCGGCTCGCTGGTGGTGATGGAGCTGGGCGATCTGGTGGGCATGCTCACGTTTCGCGAAGTGATCCAGGCCGTGGTGAGGAATGGCGGCAGCGTGGGCACCCTGCAGGTTCGCTCGGCCATGGACGATGCACCCCTGACCTGCACGCTCGAAACCGACATGGACGAGGTGCGCCGCATGATGCTGGACCGCCATGCGCGCTACATGCCGGTGATGGACCGCAAGATGCTCATGGGCGTGATCAGCTTCTACGACGTGGCCAAGGCCGTGGTGGACAGCCAGAACTTCGAGAACAAGATGCTCAAGGCCTACATCCGCGACTGGCCGGAAGACGACGCCCGCGGCGGCTGACCACGGCCGCGCCCTGGCGGCGCTCAGCGCGGGCGCGCTGCCTGCGCGCAGAGCCAGGCCTCCAGTTCGTCCGGTGGCAGCGGCTTGCCAAACAGATAGCCCTGCATGACGGGACAACCATGCGCCTGCAGCCACTGCTGCTGGCCCGTGGTTTCCACCCCTTCGGCCACCACCACCATGCCCAGGCTGTGGGCGATGCTGAGCACCGATACCGTGAGGGCCCGCGCGGTGGGGCTGGTGGTGAGGTCCTGCACGAAGGCCATGTCGAGCTTGAGCTCTGAAATGGGAAGGCGGTGCAGGTAGCTCAGGCTGGAATAGCCGGTGCCGAAATCGTCCAGCGACAGCCGGAATCCCTTGCCGTGCAGCGCCTCGATGTTGGCCAGCGTGACGGGCCGCGCGTCCATCATGACGCTCTCGGTGATTTCCAGAAGCACGTCGTCCGCGCGCAGCCCGTGGCGCCGCAGCGCATCGCACACCTGCTGCGCAAGGTCTGCCTGGTGGAAGCTGCGCCCTGACAGGTTGACCGCCACGCAGGGCACGTGGTGGCCCGCCGCGCGCCATGCCGATAGCTGCGCACAGGCCTCGTCCAGCAGCCACAGGGTCAGCTCGTGAATCAGGCCGGACTCTTCGGCCACGGGGATGAACCGGCTGGGCGGCACCATGCCCCATTCGGGGTGCTGCCACCGCGCGAGGGCTTCCACGCCGTGCAGTGTGCCGGGCGCTTCGCCGAGCACCTGGGGCTGGTAGTGCAGCGTCAGGCGGCGTTCGGCCAGGGCCTGGCGCAATGCGCGCTCCAGCGCTGCACGTTCCTGCGCGCGCCGGTTCATCTCCGCGCTGAACAATTGCAGGCTGTGCCGGTGATCGCTCTTGGCCTGTGCCATCGCCTGGTCGGCATGGCGCAGCAGCGTCTCGATGGCGTCGCCGTCGTCGGGAAACATCGCGATGCCGATGCTGGCGTGGCAGACATGGGCCTGTCCATGGATGTCCATGGGCCGGGACATTTCCTCCAGCATGCGGTGCGCCGCCTGCACCGCTTCCTCGGTGGCGCACTCGGACAGCAGCAGCACGAATTCGTCGCCCGCCAGCCGGCCGATCAGGTCCCGCGCTCGCAGGCACTGCGTCAGCCGCCTGGCCACTTCGCACAACAGCGCGTCGCCCGCGGCATGCCCCTGCGTGTCGTTCACCTGCTTGAAGCGGTCCAGATCGATGAACAGCAGCGCGCCGGGGCGGCCGTCCTGCCGCAGGCCGGCCAGCGTGCGCCCGGCGCTGCTGAGGAACATCGCGCGGTTGGGCAGGCCCGTGAGCCCGTCAAAAAAGGCGAGGCGGTGAATGCGCTGCTGCGTGGCATTGCGCTCGATGGCCAGCGCGCACAGGTGCAGGCATACACCCACCAGCCGGTAGTGCAGCGCATCCGGGCCGCGCGGCTCGCGAAAGTAGAAGGCAAAGGTGCCCACCACCTTGCCCGTGTGGTCGCAGATCGGGCTGGACCAGCAGGCGCGCACGCCGCTGGGTGCGAACAGCGCGCGGTAGTCGTCCCACAAGGGGTCGGTGGCGATGTCGTTGACCGCCACGGGGATGCCCCTGAAGGCCGCGGTGCCGCACGACCCCGCACGGGGGCCGATGGGCAGGCCGTCGAGCGCCTGGCAGATGGCGGGAGGAAGCCCCGGTGCCGCCAGGGGGCGCAGCAGGCCTTGCTCATCCACGGCCAGGATGGAGGCGGTGACTTCGGGGGCGATGCGCTCCACTTCGTGGCAGACGAGGGCCATCAGATCGGCCAGGGGCAGTTCATTGACCATGCCCTCGAGCACCCGCTTTTGCAGCACCTCGTGCATCTTGGTGAGCGTGATGTCCGTCAGCACGGTGATGCTGCCGCCCGGCCCGCCCGAGGCCTCGTCCGATGCATTGATCATCATCGACACCCAGCGCGGCGCGCCGGCCCGGCTGTACAGCAGGGTCTCGGTGTGGAAACTGCCCTCGGTGTGCATGCCGCTGCGGATGTCGGCGAGCAGCCCCGGGTCGGAGTGCGGGCCCAGCAGCACATCGCTCAGGTGCCGCCCGAGCACCTCCTGGGGCCTGAACCCGAACAAGCGGGTGAAGCCCTCGTTGATGTACACGACGAGCCTGGCGCTGTTGCTCATCACGATGGCGTTGTCGCTGGCATCCAGGGCCCTGCGCAGCGGGGCGTCTGCCAGGAGGCCTGCCGGTGGGCGGTCCAAAGGGGAGGGGGAGCCTGGAAGGTGCGGAGCTGAAACGGGCATGGTTGTCCCAAAGATCGTCCACCCATGCTAGCAAGCGCGTCCCGCGATGCCAAGCAGGTTGGTGGCGCGTGGTATCCGCACCGCACGGAGGGCCCGCCTTCGGGCTCCTGGCGCACGGCACGGGCCATCACCCCGGGGGCAAGGCGCGGCCGTGCGGCCGCTCTGGGATAATCCCGCGCCATGAGCGGCAATACTTTCGGATCCCTATTCGCAGTCACCAACTTTGGTGAATCCCACGGCCCGGCCATTGGCTGCGTGATCGACGGCTGTCCGCCCGGCATGGCGCTCGCCGAGGCCGACATCCAGGCCGACCTGGACCGGCGCCGCCCCGGCACCAGCCGCCACGTCACCCAGCGCAACGAGCCCGATGCGGTGGAGATCCTGTCGGGCGTGTACGAAGGCAAGACCACCGGCACGCCGATTGCGCTGCTGATCCGCAACACCGACCAGCGCAGCAAGGACTACAGCAACATCGCCGAGAGCTTTCGCCCCGGCCATGCCGACTACACCTACTGGCACAAGTACGGCATCCGCGACCCGCGCGGCGGAGGCCGGTCTTCCGCCCGCCTGACGGCGCCCACGGTGGCCGCTGGCGCCGTGGCCAAGAAGTGGCTTGCGCAGCGGTACGGCGTGCAGTTCCGCGCCTGCATGACACAGCTGGGCGACCTGTCCATCCCGTTCGAGAGCTGGGACCACGTGCGCAGCAATCCCTTCTTCGCCCCCGTGGCCGACGTGCAGCAGTACGAGGATTACATGGACGCCCTGCGCAAGGCCGGTGATTCCTGCGGTGCCCGCATCCGCGTGCAGGCCACCGGCGTGCCCGTGGGGCTGGGCGAGCCGCTGTACGACAAGCTCGATGCCGACATCGCCCACGCCATGATGGGCCTGAACGCGGTGAAGGGCGTGGAGATCGGGGCGGGCTTTGCCAGCGTGGCCCACCGGGGCACGATGCATGGCGATTCGATGACGCCCCAGGGCTTTCGCACGAACAACGCGGGCGGCGTGCTGGGCGGCATCAGCACCGGGCAGGACCTGGAGGTGAGCATCGCGATCAAGCCCACCAGCTCCATCATCAGCCCGCGCGAATCGATCGATGTGCACGGCAAGAGCACCGAGGTCGTCACCAAGGGCCGCCACGACCCCTGCGTGGGCATCCGCGCTGCGCCCATCGCCGAGGCGCTGCTGGCGCTGGTCGTCATGGACCATGCCCTGCGCCACCGCGCGCAGTGTGGCGATGTGGTGCCGCCGGTGCCGCCCATCCAGGCATCGTTTCTGTAGGAATCGGCATGGCACAGCGCACCGGGCCCGGCCCGGGCGCTTCGCCGCCGTGGTTTGCGGGGCGTGCAGGGATGCGCGCCCTTTTTACTGGACTGGACAAGGCACTCTCCATGCGCAGGTTGTTGGCACAGGCATTCCGTGGTTCAGGATGGGCGCGCGGCGGCGCGGTGCTCGCGGCGGCGGGCGTCCTCGGGGGCCTGCTGGCGGGTTGTGGCACGGCCACGCGATGGGCCGGCGATCCGGCACCCGCGCACATCGACATCACGCTCATCGGCTTCAACGACCTGCATGGCAACATGGAGCCGCCTCGCATGGCGCATGCCGTCCCAAGCCCCGCAGGGCCGGTGGCGGTGCCCGCGGGCGGGATGGCGTACTTCGCGAGCGCCATCGCAGCCCTCAAGGCGCGGGGGCCGCACCACGCGGTCGTGTCCGCCGGCGACATGGTCGGTGCGTCGCCGCTGGTGTCCTCGCTATTCCTGGACGAGCCCACCATCGAGGCCGTCAACGAGATGCAGATCGACTTCAACGCGGTGGGCAACCATGAGTTCGACCGCGGCTGGCGCGAGCTGCTGCGCCTGCAGCAGGGAGGTTGCGAGAAGTTCACGGCGCGCCAGCCCTGCCAGATCAGCCAGCCATTCAAGGGCGCCCGCTTTGGCTTCCTGGCCGCGAACACGGTGCGCGTCGAGGACGGGCGGACACTGCTGCCCGCGACGGGGCTCAAGCGCTTCACGCAGGGTGGCACCACGGTGACGCTGGGCGTCATCGGGCTC
Organism: Acidovorax sp. GW823-FHT01C06; assembly: GCF_058798375.1. NCBI lineage: Bacteria > Pseudomonadati > Pseudomonadota > Betaproteobacteria > Burkholderiales > Comamonadaceae > Acidovorax > Acidovorax sp. GW823-FHT01C06. The sequence goes on along the minus strand of NZ_JBXAKN010000008.1, from coordinate 247,734 downwards.
ACGCTCCAGGCTACGCCCACCATGGTGAGCCCCTCGGGCGTGGCCGGGCTGCGCTTCGAGGACGAGGCGGCCACGGCCAATGCCCTGATTCCCCAGCTCAAGGCGCAGGGCGCCGACGTGATCGCGGTCGTCATCCATGAAGGCGGCAACACCACGGCCGGCGTGCAGGAGACCAGCTGCGCGGGCCTCTCCGGCGACATCGTCCCCATCCTGGAGCGCCTGGACCCCGCGGTGGACGTGGTGGTCTCCGGCCACACGCACCAGGCCTACGTGTGCGACTACGCCCGTGTGAATCCCGCCAGGCCCTTCCTGCTGACCAGTGCAGGCCAGTATGGGACGCTGCTCACCGACATCCAACTGCGTGTGGACACCCGCACGCGCCGCGTGGTGCGCAAGACGGCGCGCAACGTCATCGTGCAGGGAGAGGCCTTCACTGGCAGCCAGGGACACGTGCCCATGACCTCGGCCGTGCCTTCCTTCCCGGCCGATCCGGCGGTGCAAAAGATCGTCGACACCTACCGCGCGGCGGCCATACCGCTGGCGCAGCGCCCGGTGGGGCAGGCCGTGTCGGCCCTGCGCCGCGTGCTGACGCCCTCGCTGGAGAGCGCCCTGGGCAACCTGGTCGCCGATGCGCAGCTCCACGCCACGCGCGCGCCGGAGCAGGGCGGGGCGCAGCTGTCCTTCATGAACCCGGGGGGGCTGCGTGCCGACCTGGTGCCGGATGCGCAGGGCCTGGTGCGCTACGGGCAGCTGTTTGCCGTGCAGCCCTTTGGCAACCAGCTGGTCGTGAAGACCTTCACGGGCGCGCAGATCAGGGCGGTGCTGGAGCAGCAGTTCGCCAGCGGCAGCAACACCGTGCAGCGGCCCCGCGTGCTGTCGGTCTCATCGGGCTTTGCCTACCAGTTCGACCTGTCCCGGCCGGCGGGCGAGCGCGTCAGCCAGATGGTGCTGCAGGGTGCTGCGCTGCGCGACGACATGCAGGTGCGCGTGGTGATGAGCAGCTACCTCGACAGCGGCGGAGACAACTTCACCGTGCTGACCGAAGGGCGCGACCGCCTGGTGGGCGGGCTGGACCTGGACGCGCTGGAGGCCTACTTCCGCACGCAGAGTCCGGTGGCCGTGCCTGCTACCAACCGCATCACGTCCGTCGCGCGCGCCGTGCGTTGAGCGGCGGCGGCTATTCCTTGCCCGGGCGCAGTGCCCCCAGCCAGCGCAGCGGGTTGAAGCCCGTGACCAGGCCGGTGGCCACCAGCACGAGCACGCCGCCCCAGAGCATGCCGGGGCCCAGGGCCTCGCCCAGGAACACATGCCCCCAGGCCACCCCGAACAGCGGGATCATGAACGCGGAACTCATCGCCGCCACCGGGGATACCTGGGCGAGCACGCGCAGGTTGAGCCAGTAGGCCAGGCCCGAGGTGGCGATGCCCATGACCGCCACCGCCGCCACGGCCCCGGGGGTGAAGCGGGCTTCGGGCAGGCTCCATGCGGCGCCCGGCAGCAGCAGCACCAGCGCGGCGGCGTGGATGCCCGCGGCGATCGACAGGGGCGACATGCGCGTGGTGGCCCGCTTCATCCAGGTGGTGGAGACCCCGTAGCAGGCCGACGCGATGATGCAGGCCAGTGCCGCGACCAGCAGGGACGGCGTGGGCTCCACCGGGCCGAGCTGCACGATCAGGGCCACGCCCGCGAAGCCGCACAGGCAGCCCAGCCACTTGCGCTGGCTCAGCGTGTCTTCCTTCATCCACGCGGCCGCGAGCACGCTGAAGGGAACGGCCATCGTGTTGAGCAATGAGCTGTAGCCCGCCGGCAGGTGCAAGGCTGCCCAGGCATACAGCAGGAACGGCACCGCCACGGTGAGCGTGCCCAGCCCGAACAGCTCGCGCCAGTGGCGCCACGGCCAGGGCTCGCCGGCCGCCCGCATGATGGCGACCAGGGTCAGCGTGCCCAGCCCGATGCGCAGGGCGGCCATCACGTTGGGCCCCAGCAGCGGGCTTGCGATGCGGATGAAGAGAAACGAAGCGCCCCAGAGGGCCGACAGCAGCACCAGCTGCAGGAAGTGGCGGGTTTTCACCGCAGGCATTGTCGGGCAGCCGCGGTGTTTCTGTGCACCAGGGGGGTGTTTTGCCCATGAAAATAGCCTCTGGCGCTTTTACTTCAAGCGCCGAAAGCTATATTTTTGATAGCGTATCGCCAAGGTGGCCGCTGGGCCTGGCTGGCTGGCGGCGGGTGCGTGGGCAGCCCAGCCCGGCAACAAACGGGCCGTGGGCGCCGCGGCGGCTATTTGCGCACTTCGTCCACCATCGCGCGGAAGTCGTCGATGTCCTCGAAACTGCGGTACACGCTGGCAAAGCGGATGTAGGCCACCTTGTCGAGCTTCTTGAGCTCGCGCATGACCAGCTCGCCGATGCGGCTGGAGATCACTTCGCGCTGGCCGAGGTTGAGCAGCTTTTCCTCGATGCGCTCGATGGCGCTGTCGATCTGGTCCGTGCTGACCGGGCGCTTGCGCAGCGCCAGATTGAAGGAAGCGAGCAGCTTGGCGCGTTCGTACTCGATGCGCCGGCCATCCTTCTTCACGATGGCAGGGAAGCTCACTTCCGGCCGTTCGTAGGTGGTGAAGCGCTTGTCGCACGCGCCGCACTGGCGGCGGCGGCGGATGAACACCCCATCTTCAGAAACCCGCGTTTCGACGACTTGCGTTTCCAGGTTGCTGCAGAAGGGGCATTTCATGGCGGCTGCTGACCGGTGAAGTTAACGGTAGACCGGGAAGCGGGCCGTCAGCGCATTGACCTTGGCACGCACCGCCGCGATGTTGGCCTCGTCGCGGGGGTTGTCCAGCACATCGGCGATCAGGTTGGCCGTGATGCGGGCTTCTTCTTCCTTGAAGCCGCGCGTGGTCATGGCGGGGGTGCCAATGCGCACGCCGCTGGTCACCATCGGCTTTTCGGGGTCGTTGGGGATCGCGTTCTTGTTGATGGTCATGTGGGCGGCGCCCAGCACAGCCTCGGCTTCCTTGCCCGTGATGCCCTTGGCACGAAGGTCCACCAGCATCACGTGGCTTTGCGTGCCGCCGGAGACGATGCGCAGGCCGCGCGCGGTCAGTGTCTCGGCCACCACCTTGGCGTTCTTGGCCACCTGCTCCTGGTAGGCCTTGAACTCGGGCTGCAGCGCTTCCTTGAAGGCCACGGCCTTGGCAGCGATCACGTGCATCAGCGGGCCGCCTTGCAGGCCGGGGAAGATGGCGCTGTTGATGGCCTTCTCGTGCTCGGCCTTCATCAGGATGATGCCGCCACGGGGGCCGCGCAGGCTCTTGTGCGTGGTGCTGGTGACCACGTCGGCATGCGGCACCGGGTTGGGGTACACACCCGCGGCGATCAGGCCGGCGTAGTGGGCCATGTCCACCATGAAGATCGCGCCCACGTCCTTGGCCACCTTGGCAAAGCGTGCGAAGTCGATGTGCAGGCTGTAGGCCGAGGCACCGGCGATGATGAGCTTGGGGCGGGTTTCGTGCGCCTTCTTCTCCATGGCGTCGTAGTCCAGAGCTTCGTTGGCATCGAGGCCGTAGGAGACCACGTTGAACCACTTGCCCGACATGTTCAGCGGCATGCCGTGCGTGAGGTGGCCGCCTTCGGCCAGGCTCATGCCCATGATGGTGTCGCCGGGCTTGAGGAACGCGAGGAACACGGCCTCGTTGGCGGATGCGCCGCAGTGGGGCTGCACGTTGGCGGCCTCGGCACCGAAGATCTGCTTGACGCGGTCGATGGCCAGCTGCTCGGCCACGTCCACATGCTCGCAGCCACCGTAGTAGCGCTTGCCGGGATAGCCTTCGGCGTACTTGTTGGTCAACTGCGTGCCCTGCGCCCACATCACGGCGGGGGAGGCGTAGTTCTCGCTCGCGATCAGCTCGATGTGGTGCTCTTGCCGGGCGTTTTCAGCCTGGATGGCGGCAAAGAGCTCGGGGTCGGTTTGTTCGACAAGAATATTGCGGTCGTACATGATTGGCAGTCCTATGAACTTGTGTCCCTTGAAACAAGGGCTGCCCAGGCGAACGGCGGAACGCAGAAGGATGAACCCCGTGCGGCACGCTTCCCAGTGGTTCACAAGGGGCAAGCCCTTGCTGGTTTCCACGTCAGCGGCAGCACCCTGTGTGCGGGATGCCGCGCCTATCGCCAGTCGCGTACCCCGCTAGTGTAGCTGACGTGGCATGCGCAACCTGTGTCGCATCGCGCGAAGTGCCGTGCGCCCCGGGGTCATGGCGCCCCGGCCGGCGGCACAGGATCGGCTCAGAGCCCCGTCAGCAGGGCCACCTTGTCGGCCGCCACCGCCGCTGGCGTCGCGGGCGGCGCAGACACCGGGATGACCTGGGCGGGTGCCTGGGTGGACAGCGTGGGCGGTGGCGCGGTGGGCATGGAGCGGCCACCGGCCACCTGGCGCAGGCGGAAATGCTCGGCCATCACCTTGGCGGCATAACCGCCGTCGTCGGCCAGGTTGCCGGCGCCCACGTAAAAGCGCAGCCCGCCTTCCACGGAACCCGCGCGCGAAATGCATTCCTGCAGGACCTTCACGCCCACGCGCAGGTTGCTCACGGGATCGAAGGCCGCAAAGTGCCCCCCGAAGTTCTGGTACTTGTCGGTATGTACGTTGGTCATCACCTGCATCAGCCCCTGGGCGCCCACCGCGCTTTGCGCAAACGGGTTGAAGCTCGACTCGATGGCCATGATGGCCAGGATCAGCGTGGGATCGATCTTGGACTTCGCGCCAATTTCATAGGCCTCTGCCACCAGCACGCTCAGCGGCTCGGGGGCAACGCGGTACTTCTTGCTGAGCCAGAACGCGACGGCGGCCTGCTCCTGGGGCAGGTCCTTGGGATTGCCCGCCGTGGCGCGCTCGCTGGCCTCCGGCTCGATGGGCATGCCAAGCACTTCCACCTGGCGGGCCTGCAGCCAGTTCATCAATTGCGCTTCGCCTGCCTGGCGCAGGTCCGGGCGGGCCGTGAGGGTGATCACGACAAAGGCCACAGCCAGGCCGATGAGGGCGAAGCTGTTGTGGGTGATTTCAAGAAAACCTTCGGTCACGTCGGCCACGAAGGTCCGCACGCCGGAGACTATTTTTCCTGACGCTGTCATAGCTCTTCCTTTCTGAAGCGCCGCACTGAGCCTGGGCAGTCATCGGTGACTGTCCCGTCTCAGCGGGTCGCCTGGATTGGTACGCCATCAAGTGGGCCGCACATCTCTGGGGTGCTTTGGGCCTGGTTTGACTTAGCCGGGTTCGGCAGCGGGTTGGGGTTTTTACTAGCCTGTTTTTGGGGCTGGCGGATTCTAGGAGGTCACTAAATGCTTAGTCAATACTAATGAATTAAATCATTAGACTAATAAGTTATAAAAAACATGTAAAAAATCACAGTTTTTGGGGTGCCGGCGGACGTTTGGGGCCTGTGGCCTCAGGCGGGTTGTTACAAGCTCATGTCAAATTCAATCGGTGGACTTTTCGCCATTGAGAATCCAGTTTGAACTGCGGCAACTACTTTGGTAAGGTTCAGTTGCCTGTTGATTTCAGGCATCGCCAGACGAAACCAAGTCTCCCTCCAAAGGCATTCAGTGCCCTGGTGCAGCAGATGAGGATTCCAAGGCACCCCCTGGAGGCAATACCTTGCCTCCTCGCAGTGTGGACCTTCATCTCCGCATTTGCGACCGATGGCAAAGACCGTTGTGTCAGCCGTCAAGCCCGGCAGGCAGGCCTTGAGGCACTGTCCGCCGGGCTTTCTTGTTTGTGCTGGCGGGCTGTCTGGGCTAGCGGCGCTTATATATAGATAATGGGGGCTGTTCCCTAGAGCGGCGACAGTTCGCCCGGAGTCGCGGGCGATGCCCCTTGCGGGGGTCGCAGCATGTCAGCCCGTCTGGCAAAGCCTTGTGCCAGATCACCCTCGGGGTTTGGCGCAGCGCCATGCTGCGGTCTGTTGGCCGAACCCGGTGAAAATAGTCTCCTTGTTGCCTTGGCGCGCGTGCAGTGCGGTTGCCAGGGCGGGCCTCCAGGCAATGCGCCTGGGGGAGCCTTTGTTATCCATTGGATCCATGTTTCCATTTTTTTCCCGCAGCAAAATGTCCGACGCACCTGAAGTGAATCCGGCCCCGGCCAAAACCCATGAGCCGCATCCGCTTGATGCGTTGACCGGCGGCGCCTTTTCTGCCGCCACCTCTGGTGAGCGCGCCTCCCGCATCCGCGACTGGCTGGCCACGCAGCCTGCCCCGGAGCAGTTGCAGGAGGTCTTCAAGGAGTTGAGCGGCCGTGACAAGGGCGCAGCCCGCGCGGTGCGAGAGCGCCTTGACGAAATCCGCCGCGCCAAGGGGCAGGAGGCCATCGCCGCCGAGTGGGCGGAAAAGGCACAGGCCCTTCTTGCGGCCCCTAAGCTCAATATCGCCGATGCCATGGCCTGGCAGCGCGATGCGGCCAAGGCCGGTGCGCCGCTGTCGCGCGAGCCGTTGTCGCTGCTCAAGGTGCAGGTCGCGGACCGTGTGAAAGTGATCGAAGACCTGCAGCATCGCGTGCAGGTGCAGCGGGAGGCCGCCGTGCTGCTGGCCCAGCGCATCGAAGTGCTTTCCACCAAGCCCTGGCGCGATGCGCAGGCGGCGCTCGAACTCCTGCGTGCCGATGTGGCGCGCTGGCAGGAACAGGCACAGGAACTCACCAGCGATGCCAGCTGGGCGAGCGTGGAAGCGCGCTTTCCTGCGCTGCTCGATGCGTCGCGCACCCAGTTGCTGGTGGTGTGGGAGGCTTTCCAGCCCGCCGTCGCCCAGGCCGTGGCGGCCGCGGCCGATGCGAGCGCTGCACTGCCGCCCGTGCCCGTATGGGCCGACGAGCTGCGCGCCGCGCGCGGCCTGCCCACGGAGGCCGCTGCTGCGGCGGCCACGGCCAAGCCTGCGCGTGCGGCCAAGCCCAAGGCGGCTCCTGAAGTGATCGAGAAGGCCGCGCAAAGCGTGCGCGAAGCCCTGGCCGTCCTCGAAAAGGAAACCGCCGAAGGCCATGGCAAGGCCAGCGCGGGTGCTGCAGCCGCGCTGCGCGCCGTGCTCAAGGTGCATGGAAAGCACATCGACAATGCCCTGGAGCAGCAGGTGCACGCGGCCCTGGTGGCGGCTGGCGAGCTGGAGGGCTGGCAGCGCTGGAGTGCCGACCAGGTGCGCGAGGACCTGGTGGCCAAGGCCGAGGCCTTGCTCAACCGTCCTGAAGGCCAGGCCCTGGGTGGCCGCAAGATGCAGGAAATCCTGCGCAACCTGCGCGACCAATGGAAGCAGGCGGACCAGGGGGGCGCACCCAACCATGCGCTGTGGAAAAAATTCGATGAAGCCTGCAACGCGGCCCACAAGGTGGTCGAGGCCTGGCTGGACAAGATCCGCACGGAGGCTGCCGAGCACAAGGCGCAGCGCCTGGCACTGATCGAGGAGCTCAAGGCATGGTCGCAAGCGCACGCGGCGTCGGGTGACTGGAAGGCCATCAACCGCGCGCTCCACCAGTTTGGCGACCGCTGGCGCGAAGGTGGTCATGTGGGCGAGAAGATCTTTGCCGAGCTGCAGCCCTTGTGGAAGCAGGCCATCGCCTCGGCGGCGGCCCCGCTGGAAGCAGCCCAGAAGGAGAGCCTGGCGCGTCGCCACGCCATGATCGACGAAGCCACCGCATTGGGGGCTGCGCCCGCGCTGCGCATCGATGCGGTCAAGGCGCTCCAGCAGCGCTGGCAGGCCGAGGCGCAGACGGTGCCACTGGACCGCAAGCACGAGCAAAAGCTGTGGGACGCGTTCCGCAAGCCCATCGACGAGGCTTTCAACCGCAAGTCCGCAGACCGTGAGCGCGCAGTCACCGAATTGAGCGCCCGCGACCGCGTGGTGCTGGAGGCCTCCAAGTCCCTGGAAGCCGCCAATGCGACGGGGGATGCGCAGCAGATCCGCTCTGCCATGCAGGCGCTGGAGGCCGCGCTGCGCGGTCAGGCGCAGGCCGCGCAGGCCGTGGCCTCGGCGCAGAAGGACGAGCAGAGCCAGTCCGCCATGGCGGCTGAATCCGCTTCGGAAGCTCCGGCGGATCCGGTGGCCGAGGGTGTGGAGGCGGAGCCGGTGGCTTGCGCACCGGCGCCCGTGGCACCCAAGCCCGTGGCGCGGCCCGTGGTGGCCGTGCGCGGTGACGACCGGCCGGGCATGAAGAAGGATGCGCCTGCTGCGCCGGGCCGTGGTGCGCGCCCCGGCGACCGCAGGGATGGCCGCCCTGGCGACCGTGATGCCGGCCGTGGCGGCCCGCGTCCAGACGGTCGTTTTGGCGACCGCAATGACCGGGGTGGCCGTTTCGGCGACCGTCCTGCGCAGGAAGACCGGGGCCCGCGCCTGGGAGACACCGCTTTCCGCGCGCAGCGCGAAGCCATGGAGCATGCCCAGCTGGCCCTGAAAAAACTGGCGGCGCAAGCCCACGGCGAGGCACTGACGCAATTGCTGACCGCGTGGGAAAAGCGCGACGCGGGCCTGGTGCCCAGCACGCAGGATCTCGGAGCGGGTGTGACTGCATCGGTGCGCAACGCCTGGGCGCAGGCCCTGTCGGCGGCGCCGAAGGGCGATGCCTCGGAAGCGCTGCTGCGCCTGGAGGTGGCCGCAGAGGCGCCCACGCCCGCGGAGCACATCGCCGCCCGGCGCATGCTGCAGCTGCAACTGCTCACGCGCCGCAACGATCCCGCGCCAGCGCAGACCTGGGGGCAGGACGCGGCCCGCGTGCTGGCCAGCGCCAGCGACGCGGCCAATGCGCGCCGCCTTCAGAACGCACTCAAGGCACTGCTGCGCAAGTAAGAGGGCCAAAGAAGCGATGGCTGGCGGGTTGCCGGTGCACATCCGGCCTTTCGAGGCGGCCGATGAGGCTGCCGCGGTGGCGCTGTGGCACGACTGCGGGCTCGTCCGCCCCTGGAACGATCCTCACAAGGACATCGCCCGCAAGCTTCTGGTGCAGCCAGAACTTTTTCTGGTGGCGGTGGTGCCGGCGCGAGACGGCATGGCGGAACGGCTCGTGGGCACCGCCATGGCGGGCTATGACGGCCACCGGGGCTCCGTGTACTACCTCGCGGTGGCGCCGGGGCATCAGCGGCTGGCGCTGGGGCGCCGTCTCATGGCGGAGGTGGAGCTGCGCTTGCTGCGGCTCGGGTGTCCCAAGGTCAATGTGCTGGTGCGCACCAGCAATGCCCGGGTCCTGCATTTCTACGATGCCCTCGGCTATGCGCGCGACGAGGCGTTTTCATTGGGCAAGCGGTTGATACCTGATCTTTGAGCAGGGCCGGGGAGGGCTTGTCCGGAGCGTGGACTGCGCAGGGCATTGATGGCCACGAAGAGCCGCCCGTTGCCCGCCTGTCGAGGGCGGGGCAGGAATAAAAAAAGCCGTTGCGGTTGCAACGGCTTTTTTATTGTTTGGTGCCCAGGAGAGGACTCGAACCTCCACGATGTTACTCGCTAGTACCTGAAACTAGTGCGTCTACCAATTCCGCCACCTGGGCTTTCAGATCAGCCTCGAATTATAGAACAAGTAATTGCGGCTTCTGGCGAGTGGATGAAGATTTTTTTAAATTCATTCCGCCAGCGTCTCGGGAAGCGGCGTCGGGGCATGGAGGCGGGAAATAAAAAAGCCGCTGTATTCACAGCGGCTTCGATATTTTGAAAACCTTCACAGGTTCTCGTTAAACTTGGTGCCCAGGAGAGGACTCGAACCTCCACGATGTTACTCGCTAGTACCTGAAACTAGTGCGTCTACCAATTCCGCCACCTGGGCATTTCAGGAAAGACTAAGATTGTATATCAAAAAAACCACCCCCGGCGCGCAGTCCGCGCATCTGTCGGACGAAATTGAAGGCAGCGTGCAGGGGCACCGTGACGGACACGGTTTTGTCATCCGCGACGATGGCGAAGGCGACATCTATATCCCCCCCAACGAAATGCGCGCTGTCCTGCACAAGGACCGCGTGCGCGTGCGCATCGTGCGCCAGGACCGGCGCGGCCGCCCCGAGGGCCGCGTGGTCGAGATCATCGAGCGCCCGCCCCAGCCCATCATCGGCCGCCTGCTGCAGGAAAGCGGCGTCTGGCTGGTGGCGCCCGAGGACAAGCGCTACGGGCAGGATGTACTGATCCCCAAGGGTGCCACCGGCGCCGCCAAGCCCGGCCAGGTGGTCGTGGTCGAATTGACCGAGCCGCCGGCCCTGTTCGGCCAGCCCGTGGGCCGCATCACCGAAGTGCTCGGCGAGGTGGATGACCCCGGCATGGAGATCGAGATTGCGGTGCGCAAGTACGGCGTGCCGCACGAGTTCTCGGCCGAGTGCCTGGCCCAGGCCAAGGAACTGCCCGACAAGGTGCGCGCGCAGGACAAGAAGCGCCGCGTGGACCTGACCGACGTGCCCCTGGTCACCATCGACGGCGAGGACGCGCGCGATTTCGATGACGCCGTGTACTGCGAGCCCGCCAAGGTCGGCCGCGCCAAGGGCTGGCGCCTGCTGGTGGCCATCGCCGACGTGAGCCACTACGTGGAGACCGGCAGCGCCATCGACATCGATGCCTATGACCGCGCCACCAGCGTCTACTTCCCGCGCCGCGTGATCCCCATGCTGCCCGAGAAGCTTTCCAACGGCCTGTGCTCGCTCAACCCCGAGGTCGAGCGCCTGTGCATGGTCTGCGACATGCTGGTCACCGCCAAGGGCGAGGTGCATGCCTACCAGTTCTACCCGGCCGTGATGTTCAGCCATGCGCGGTTCACGTACACCGAGGTCGCGGCCATTCTGGCCAACACGCGCGGGCCCGAGGCCAGCAAGCGCAAGGACCGCGTGAAGGACCTGCTCAACCTGCATGACGTGTACCGCGCCCTGCTGGTGGCGCGCCAGCAGCGTGGCGCGGTGGACTTCGAGACCACCGAGACGCAGATCATCTGCGACGAGAACGGCCGCATCGAGAAGATCGTGCCGCGCACCCGCAACGATGCGCACAAGCTCATCGAGGAGGCCATGCTGGCCGCCAACGTGTGCAGCGCCGACTTCATCGCGCAGGGCGGCCAGCCCGGCCTGTTCCGCGTGCACGAAGGCCCCACGCCCGAGAAGCAGGAAATCCTGCGCAACTACCTCAAGGCCATGGCCGTGGGCATGACCATCGGCGACGATCCCAAGCCCGCCGAGTTCCAGGCCATCGCCGAGGCCACCAAGGACCGGCCGGACGCGCAGCAGATCCACACCATGCTGCTGCGCTCCATGCAGCAGGCCATCTACACGCCCGTCAACAGCGGCCACTTCGGCCTGGCGTTCGAGGCCTACACGCACTTCACCAGCCCCATCCGGCGCTATCCCGACCTGCTGGTGCACCGGGTCATCAAGGCCATCCTGGGCAAGACCAAATACGCGCTGCCGTCGCTGCCGACGCCGGGCGAGGCCCACGCCAAGCTGGCCAAGCGCCTGGCCGCCCGCGTGGCGGCGCCCGGCACCAAGCCGCGCAAGGACGTGAAGCCGCCGAGCCGCGATACGCAGGCCTGGGAGGCCGCGGGCCTGCACTGCAGCGCCAACGAGCGCCGTGCCGACGAGGCCAGCCGCGACGTGGAAGCCTGGCTCAAGTGCAAGTACATGCGCGAGCACCTGGGCGAGGAGTACAGCGGCGTGGTCAGCGCGGCGACGAGCTTCGGCATCTTCGTCACGCTCGACGCGATGTACGTCGAAGGCCTGGTGCACATCACCGAGCTGGGTGGCGAGTACTTCAAGTTCGACGAGGCGCGCCAGGAGCTGCGCGGCGAGCGCACCGGCATCCGCTACGCCATCGGCGCGCGGGTGCGGGTGCAGGTCAGCCGCGTGGACCTCGATGGTCGCAAGATCGACTTCCGCCTGGTGCGCGAGGGGGAGGAGCTGCTCGGCCGCGCGCTCAAGGACAAGGGCGTTGCCTCCGACGGCCCCGGCGGCGCGCGCAAGGCGGGGGGCCGCCCGGCAGCCCGCAAGCGTGGCCCCGCGCCCGAGGCGTCCAGCACCGAACTCGCATCGCTCACGCGTGAGCGCGCGGCCCGCTCGCCCATCCAGGAGCTCAAGGCCTCGGTGAAAAAGGCCGCGGCCGGCAGCAAGTCCGGCAAGGGCAAGGGGCGCAAGCCGCGCCGGGGCTGACCCACCCGGCTTCCACCCGGGGTGAACCGTCTCCCGGGCGGGAGTTTGCTATATATTTGATAGCTTCCAGCGCTTTCCAGAAGAGCGCCAGGGGTCGATTCAATGGGATTTCTCTGACATGGAGCGGGAGGGCCGCGCCCCGGGGTGTCGCAGGAATTCCGCATACCGCAGCGCCGTGTCCCGGGGCGCTTCCATCATCGGCAGGTGGCCCACCCCGCGCAGTGCCTCCACCTGTGCTCCCGGCAGGGCCGCCTTCAGGGGCCGCATGCCGGAGGGGTGGAAGACGCGGTCACTTTCGCCCCACAGGACCAGAGTGGGGTGCTGCTCGAGGGCGGCGAGCTTTTCCTGCAGCAGATAGCGGTCCTTGAGCTGTGCATCCCAGAGCCGCGCATTGGATGCCGCGTTGCGCAGCGCGTCCTGCTGCGTGGCGTGCAGGATGGGATACGGCAGGAAAGGGCGTTTCTCGAACACCAGCGCCATCATGGCGTCGAACGCCGCGGGGTCGTGCGCCACGAGCGGGCGCTGCCCGCTGTCGATGAGGTGGTCCATGGCGCTGGGTTGCGGTGAACGGATGCCGTGTGGTGCTCCGATGAAGGCCACGCTCGCCACGCGCTCGGGGTGTGCTGCGGCGAACAGCGCCGCGATCGTGCCCCCCATGGAGTTGCCTGCCAGATGGGCCTTTTCAATGCCCAGTGCATCGAGCAGGCTGCGCAGGCGTTCGGTGTGGGCGGCGTAGTCATAGGCCTGGTCCTCGCGGCGCGTGCTTTCTCCGAACCCCGGCAGGTCTGGCGCGATCACCCGGTGGGTGGCTGTGAGCGGGCGGGCGAACTCCACCCAGTGGTCCTTCTCGGCAAAGATGCCGTGCAAGAGGACGACCGGAACGCGGGGGGAACTGGTGGCGCCCTGCGCCGGGGGCCCTGGCGTGGCGCCGCTGTCCAGGTAGTGGATCTGGTGCATCGCGGCGGCGACGGTCTTTTCCTCCAGGCCCGACAGGCTGCGATTGAGCGCGAGCAAGGGCTCCGTGAACAACGAGGGGGCACCGTGGTACAGCGCCGTGGCGGCGAGCGCGAAAGCTGCCACGGCAGCAAGGACAATGCGTTTCAAGGAGGGGTCTCCAGAGGTTGTCGTGGGTGGGCCGGCGCACGCCTGTCCTGCCCGCGCGGGGGCATTGGAATGGGGGGCATGGACGGGGATGGCGAAGGCTATCGGGAACCGTGCGAGAAAACTTGTATGTTTGGGCTATGCGCATGCCAGCACGGAACACACTGACCTTGGGCGCCGACCGTGCGCTGTATCTGGGCGACCTTCCCTCCACGGGCTGGCACTGCCATGCGTCGCCGGTGCTGCTCATCGGCCTGTCGGGGCGCTTTGCCTTGCACTGGCAGCCGGGGCGGGTGGAGACGTGCCACAGCGCGCTGGTGGCCGCCGGGGTGGAACATGTGTTCGACCCCTGCGGAGAGCACGTGGCGCTGATGTACCTGGAGCCCGACTCTCCCGAGGCGCGGGGTCTGCGGGGCCCGTTCCAGCAGCACGATGGTGTGGTCCTCGACGCGGCCAGGGCCGTGGGCTCGCGCAGCGCCATGGACGCTTACCTGCGCCACTTCGATCTGCAGGCCCTGCTGCGGTGCGGGGGTGGGCATGCTGCGGCGCCCCTGGATCCGCGCGTGGCGCGCGGCCTGCTGGCCCTGCGAAGCCCCCGGGACGGGCGGTGGGCGCGCGAGGGGCTGGCGTCATCCGTGCAGCTGTCGGCCTCGCGTTTCAACCACCTGTTCCGGGCGGAGATGGGCGTCAGCCTGCGCCGCTACCAGGTGTGGTCGCAGGTACGGCTGGCCATGGCGAACCTCGCGGTCAGCCCCCGGCTGACGGATGCTGCGCTGCAGGGCGCGTTCTCCGATTCGGCGCATTTCAGCCGCATGTTCCGGCAGACCTTTGGCATGACCCCCTCCAGCGTGCTCAAGCCCCTGAAGGAGGTCACGCTGGTGGGCCGGTGAAGGCCTCCTTGGCGGCGGTGGGCGGCGTGCGGCCTCGGCCGTGGCGCGGACAACGCGCTGGCCGTGCCGTCAGCCGCCCGCGCGCCGCGCGAGCCCGCTGGCGGTGAGAGCCAGCCCGGCCGGCCAGGCATCTGCCGCCAGCCCGTGGCCATACACCGCCTCGCAGGCGGCGCGCAGGGCACTGGCCCCGGCGGCCATGTGCGCCGCGACCATGCCGGCAAGCACATCCCCCGTGCCCGCGGTGGCCAGCCGTGCGTTGCCCGTGGGGTTGATGGCGGGCACGCGGCCGGGGGCCGCCACCACTGTGCCCGAGCCCTTGAGCACGGCCACGCAGTTGAACTGCGAGGCCAGTTGCTGGGCCGCGTCCAGGCGGTCCGCCTGGACCTCGGCGGTGGACAGGCCCAGCAGCCGGGCGGCCTCCAGAGGGTGGGGCGTCAGCACCGTGGGCAAGCCGTGCTGGCCGCGCGCCACCACCAGCGCGTGCAGGGCGGCCTGGCTGGCGATGGTGTTGAGGGCATCGGCGTCCAGCACCAGCCGCGCCGAGCGCGTGATGACGCCCGGCAGCACATGGGCGACGGCCTGGCCGCCGCCGCAGCCGCAGACCACGGTGAGCTGTTCCAGCGCCAGGGCGTCGAAGCGGCGGAACATCAGCTCGGGTTGCTGCAGGTCCAGCTCCAGATGGCCGCCGTCGAGCAGGGCCACCAGTACACGCCCCGCGCCGCCATGCAAGGCCGCGGACGCGGCCAGCAGGGCGGCGCCCGCCATGCCCATGCCACGCCCCGCCAGCCCCTCTCCCCCCACCACGGCCACGTCGCCATAGCTGCCCTTGTGGCTGGCATGGGCGCGTGGTGCCGCCAGCGCGGGGCCACAAAGCCAGGCGCTGGGGGGCTCGTGCCCGGCCTCCGCGCCCAGCGCGTCAAACCACACCCTGCCCGTGGCGTCACGCCCCGCGCCGGTGAAGAGGCCGGGCTTGAGGGTGAGCAGGCTCAGCGTGTGCCGCGCGGCGCGCGGCGGGTGGGCTGCGTCGGGCGCGAAGCCCGCCGCGAACTGTCCCGTATCGGCGTCCAGACCGCTGGGCAGGTCCACCGCCAGCACGGGCGCGGGGCTGCGCTGCAGGGCCTCCAGGCAGCGGCGCAGCCGCTCGTCCGGTTCGCGGGCCGGGGGGCTGGCGGGGTTGGCTCCCACGCCGATGCCCAGCAGCGCGTCGATGCACAGGTCGGAGGCCGTGAGGTCTTCGGGGGCGCTGTCGGCCCACAGCACGCCCGCGTCCCGCGCGCGTTCCCACGAACGGCGGGCATCGGCGGGGGCGCGGTCCGGGTTGCCCAGCCAGGTGACCACCACGCGCCGTCCGTCGCGCTGCAGGTGCAGGGCGGCCTCCAGGCCGTCGCCGCCGTTGTTGCCGGGGCCACAGGCTATCCACACGGTGCGCGCATGGGGCGCGAGCGCCCGGGCCAGGCGGGCCACGGCCAAGCCCGCCCGCTGCATCAGCGTGTGCGGGGGCAGGGCGGCGGCGGCCTGCTGCTCCATGCGCCGCGTGGCTGCCGTGTTGAACAGGGGGTGCGGCTGCTGGGGCGTGATGGGGTGCATGGGCGGGGGCTGGCAGGTGGTGGCGGGTGGTGGCGGGTGGTGGTCGGGGGGGGCCGGTGGCGGCGGGCTCAGGGCTTCGCCGTGGAGCGGTGGTCGTAGGCCAGCTCCATCCGGTAGGCCAGGCCCAGGAACAGCGATTGCGCGAGGCTCAGCGTGCTGGTGAGCGAGCGAAAACCAAAAGTGGCACCGTCCTGCGCGATCAGGGTGGCGCTGGCCAGGGCCGCGAGCGGGCTCAGCTGGCTGTCGGTGATGGCAAGCAGGCGCGCGCCGCGCGCCACCGCCGCCTGTGCGAGCTCCAGGGTCTCCTGCGCGTAGGGCTCGAACGAGACGGCGACCAGCACATCGCCGGGCGCCAGCGCGCGCAGCTCGCCCTGGTGCATGAAACCCAGCCCGTGCAGCCAGTGCACCGGCTTGGCCGTGTGCTGCAGCGCGTAGGCCAGGTAGGCGCCCACCGGAAACGCGCGGCGCGATGCGGCCAGCCAGAGCGCGGGGGCCTGCAGCATCAGCTCCACCGCCGCATCGAACTGTGCGTCCGGCAGGTTGCGCTGCAGCGCCTGCAGGCTGTCGATGTTGCCGTCGATCACCTCGTGCGCGAGCTGGGCGGCCGACCGCGCGCTGCCGCCGGGCACGATCAGTTCGCGGATGCGTTCCTGGTAGTTGCGGTTGGGGGCCAGCTGCCGCACGGCTCCGGCGCGGAACAGGGCCTGCATTTCCGTGTAGCCCGAAAACCCGAAATGCTTGGCAAACCGCACCAGTGCCGACGGCTGCACGCCGCATTGCGCGGCCGTGGCCTGCACGCCATCGAGCGCCAGCTGGTCGCGTTGCTTCTCGACATAGCGCGCGATGGTCTTGAGCTGGCGGCTCAAGGGCTCGAAGCCCGCATGCACGGCCGCCAGGAATGCGTCCGCGTCGGGGTAGGGGGCGGACGCGTTGCCGGGGGGCGTGGCAATGGGATCGGCCAGGGTGTTTCTATTTTTCATTAAATTAGAAAATATTTTCTATTTTGGGCTATCATAGGCGCAACGAACCATTATCCGGCGCGCGCTTTCCCGCCGCCGCGCCCTTGCGGAGACCCGTGCATGCTCTCTTTTCCTTCCAACCGGCCCTTTGACGTGGCCTGCCTGGGCCGGCTGGCCGTGGACCTCTATGCCCAGCAGATCGGCTGCAGCCTGGAGGCCGCGACCAGTTTCGCCAAATACCTGGGAGGCTCGTCGGCCAACATAGCCTTTGGCACTGCCCGGCTGGGGCTGCGCTCGGCCATGGTGTCGCGCGTGGGCAATGAGCAGAACGGCCGCTTCCTGCTCGACACCCTGCGGCGCGAGGGCTGCGACGTGAGCCAGGTGCAGGTGGACGACCAGCGCCTGACGGGCATGGTGCTGCTGGGCATCAAGGACCAGGACACCTTCCCCCTGCTTTTCGCCCGCGAGAACTGCGCCGACATGGCGCTGGACGCCGACGCGATCAGCGAGGAGTTCCTGGCGCGCTGCCGCAGCCTGGTGATCACCGGAACGCACCTGAGCACGCCCACCGTGCTGGCCGCGAGCCGCCGCGCGCTGGACATCGCGCAGCGCCATGGCCTGGTGCGGGTGCTGGACATCGACTACCGCCCCGTGCTGTGGGGGCTGGCCGCCAAGGGCGATGGCGAAACGCGCTACGTGGGCAGCGACGCGGTGAGCCGCCACCTGCAGGCGCAGCTCGGATCGTTCGAGCTCATCATCGGCACCGAAGAGGAGTGGCTGATCGCCGGCGGCGTGCCCGGGGACCTGATGGCCAGCCTGCGCGCAGTGCGCGGGCACACACAGGCCGTGCTGGTGGTCAAGCGGGGCCCGCTGGGCTGCAGCATCATCGAGGGGGCGGTGCCCGCCGCCCTGGACGATGCGCCCACGGTGCTGGGCGAGCGCATCGAGGTGCTCAACGTGCTGGGCGCGGGCGATGCCTTCGCGTCGGGCCTGCTGTCGGGCCTGCTGCGGGGCAAGACCCTGGTCGAGTCGGCGGCGATCGCCAATGCCTGCGGGGCCATCGTGGTGTCGCGCCACGGCTGCGCGCCCGCCATGCCCACACCGGCCGAGCTGGCCCACTGGTTCTCGGGGCACCGCCACCCCCGGCCCGACCAGGACCCGCAACTGGCCCATCTGCACCGGGTGACGGCGGCGCGGCCGCAGTGGCCCGAGCTGTTCGTGCTGGCCTACGACCACCGCGCCCAGTTTGAAGACCTGGCGCGGCAGGCCGGTGCGCAGGGCGCACGCCTGCCCGTGCTCAAGCAGCTGCTCAACGCCGTGGTGGCCGAGGTCGAGCGGGACCCCGGGTGCGGGGGGCGCATGGGCGTGCTGATCGACGGACGCATCGGCGAGGCCGCGCTGCACGGCGCCACGGGCCGGGGCTGGTGGCTGGGGCGCCCGATCGAGCGGCCCGGCTCGCGCCCGCTGCGTTTCGACGGCACGCATTCGCTGGCCTCGCAGCTGGTGCACTGGCCGCGCGAGCAGGTCGTGAAATGCCTGGTGTTCTACCATCCGGACGACGCGGCCGCGCTGCGCGCCGAGCAGGACGAGTGGCTGCAGCAGGTGTGGGAGGCCACGCGCGCCAGCGGGCATGAACTGCTGCTGGAGGTGATTCCGCCCAAGGACATGCTGGCCCCGGGCGATACCGGCGAGGCCGTGCTGCGCGCCATCCGCCACTTCTACGGGATCGGCCTCAAGCCCGAGTGGTGGAAGGTCGGCGCCATGGCCGCGCGCCACTGGGAGGCGCTGGACGCCCTGGTGCGCGAGCGCGACCCGTACTGCCGTGGCGCGGTGATCCTGGGGCTGTCGCAGCCGGTGGAGCAGCTCATCGCAGGCTTTGCCGAGGCGCGCGCGCCCATCGTCAAGGGCTTCATGATCGGGCGCACCGTCTGGGCCGGGCCCAGCCTGGCCTGGCTCAAGGGCGAGATCGACGACGCCGGGCTGCAGGCCCAGGTGGCCGCCAATTTCCGCCGCCTCATCGCGGGCTGGCGCGACAGCCGGCCGGCGCAGGCCGCCACCGCCCCCGACGCCGCGGGAGTGCCCGCATGACACTGCTTGTCAAGGCCAACCCGTCGGGCCGGGTGGTGGTGGATGTGACGCCGGCCACGGCCGGATGGACCCACGTGGGGTTCAAGGCCCTGCGCCTGGGCGCGGGGGACGAGGAGTCGCTGGCCACCGGCGCGCGCGAGCTGTGCATCACGGTGCTCAGCGGGCAGGTGGACGTGCACGTGGGCGCACAGGCCTACCGGGCCCTGGGCAGCCGTGCCTCGGTGTTCGAGGAGGCCTCGCCCACGGCCGTGTATGTGCCGCCAGACCGGGCGGTGCGCATCGTGGCGCGGGGCGCCGCCGAGGTGGCGTTGAGCAGCGCGCCGGCGCGCGGCCTGTATCCCGAGCGGGTGATCGAACCCGCGCAGATGCAGCGCAGCGTGCGCGGGCAGGGCAGCAACACGCGCCACGTCTGCGACATCCTGCCCGAGTCGCAGCCCGCCGAAGGCCTGCTGGTCGTGGAGGTGATCACCCCGGCCGGGCATTCATCGAGCTACCCGCCGCACAAGCACGACAGCGCCGACGCGGGCCAGCCACACGCCGAAACCGTGCTCGAGGAAACCTACTACCACCAGCTCCATCCCGCGCAGGGATTCGCCTTTCAGCGCGTGTACACCGACGACCGCTCGCTGGACGAATCCATGGCCGTGGAACACCGCGACACGGTGATGGTGCCGCGCGGCTACCACCCCTGCGTGGCCCCGCATGGCTACGACCTGTACTACCTCAACACCATGGCGGGGCCCGAGCGCCGCTGGGCGTTCAGGAACGATCCCGCGCATGCCTGGATGGTCGCGCCGCGCTGATGCTATTTATTTGATAGCTGCTGGCGCAATCGCATCAAGCGCAAGAGCGCAAAAACACCAAAGATTTCCGAAAAGGTTCGCAGAAAACCTTGCCCCTGAACCGCCAACCTCTGGAGACAAACACACCATGAAACGCAACACCCTTCGCATCCTTGCCGGTGCACTGCTCGCCTGCACGCTCGGCGCCCAGGCGCAGACCGCCGCCTACCCGTCCCAGCCCGTCAAATGGGTGGTTCCCTATGCGCCCGGCGGCACCACCGACGTGATCGCGCGCAGCCTGGCCGTGCGCATGGGGCAGGACCTGGGCCAGCCCGTGGTGGTGGACAACAAGCCGGGCGCGGCCAGCATCATCGGCGCCACCTTCATCGCGCGCTCCGCGGCCGACGGCTACACCGTGGGCACGGCCGATTCGGGCACGCTGGCCTTCAACCCGGCCATGTATTCCGCGCTGAGCTACAACGCCGAGAAGGACTTCAGCTTCATCGGCGGCCTGGGCCGCATGCCCCTGGTGCTGGCCGTGCACCCCGACTTCCCGGCCCGGAACATGCAGGAGTTCCTGGCCCAGGTGCGCAAGAGCCCGGGGACCGTCTCGTCGGCCTCGTCGGGCCCGGGTTCTCCGCTGCACGTGGCGCTGGAACTGTTCAAGCAGCGCACCGGCACGGACATCCTGCATGTCCCCTACAAGGGCTCGGCCCCGGCGCTGCAGGACCTCATGGCGGGCCAGGTGCAGTCGATGTTCGTCGACCTTCCGCCCAGCCTGTCGATGATCAAGGCGGGCAAGGTGCGCGTGCTGGCCGTGGCCACGCCGCAGCGGCTGTCCATCCTGCCCGATGTGCCCACCATGGCCGAGGCCGGCGTACCCGGCTTCGAGGCCTATGCGTGGCAGGGTTTCGTGGGCCCGGCCCGGATGCCTGCGGCGGTGGTGGAGCGCCTGAACAAGGACCTGGCGGCCGCCCTGCGCCATCCCGAGACGCGCGCCAAGCTCGAAGAGATCGGCATCCAGCCGCTGTCCATGACGCCCCAGCAGTTCACCGACTTCGTGCGCAGCGAACAGAAGCTGTGGGCGGGCGTGATCCGCGCCGCCAACATCCGCCTTGATTGACCGGGCCGATACGACCCCAGATACCCGACACGAGACACCACGCCATGACCGTTTCCCTGAACCGCCGCCATGCCTGCGCTGCCCTGGCCAGCCTGGCCGCAGGTACCATGCTGCCCGCCGCCGCCCAGACCGCGGCCTATCCCGGCAAGCCCATTGAACTCATCGTGCCCTTCGCCGCGGGCGGCGGCACCGATGTGCTGGCCCGGGCGCTGGCCGAGGCGGCGCGCAAGCACCTGCCGCAGGACCTGATCGTTCTCAACAAGGCGGGCGCCAGCGGCGCCGTGGGCTGGACCGAGCTGGCCAATGCCCGGCCCGACGGCTACAAGCTGGCCATCATCACGGTGGAGATCACGATGATCCCCCACATGGGCATCACCAGGATCACGGCCGACAGCCTGACCCCCATCGCGCGGCTGAACGCCGACCCGGCCACGCTGGCCGTGCGCGCGGACTCCCCCCTGCGCACCATCGAGGACCTGCTGGCGGCCGCCCGCAAGAACCCGGGCGGCGTGCGCGTGGGCAATGCGGGGCCGGGCTCGCTGGGGCATCTGGCGGCCGCGGCGCTGGAGGACAAGGTGGGCGTGTCGTTCAACCATGCGCCGTACCGCGGTGCCAACCCCGCCGTGCTGGACCTGCTGGGCGGGCACATCGAGGTGGTGGCCGTCACGCCGGTGGAGGTGGCCACCTATGTGGCGGCGGGCAAGATCCGCCCGCTGGCCGTGATGTCCGAGCAGCGCATCGCCGCCGGGTGGGAGGCGGTGCCCACGCTCAAGGAACGCAAGATCGACCTCGTGATCGGGGGCTGGCGCGGTCTGGCCGCGCCCAAGGGCACTCCGCCCGAAGTGGTGGCGGTATTGCGCGCCGCCATCGCCAAGACCCTGCAGGAGCCCGCGCTGCGCGACACCATGGCCCGCCAGAACATGGGGGAGGGCTACCTGGACCAGGCGGACTTCAACGCCCTGATCGCACGGGACAACGCCACGTTCAAGCAACTGGTGGACAGGCTGGGCATCAAGGCCTGAGAAGCCGCCGAACCTGCAGGCCCGCCCTGCGGCGCCCCACGGGGCCGCTGCGGGCGGTTTTCTTTTTTTGGGTGTGCGTCCGCCGGGTCCACGGTGTCCGCCTCGCGGTGGGCATGGCCGCACGGCTTCCCCCGTCCCGGGGGCCGCGGCCCGCGCACGGCCTCATGTCCCGAAGCCGGGGGCAAAGGCCTCGCGCAGCCATTCCACGAACACCGACACCGAACGCGGCACATGGGCCGAGTAGGGACGTATCGCGTGGATCGTCTCGCTGAAGGTGCCCACGGAGCGCCAGTCGGGCAGCACCTGGACGAGCTTGCCCGACTGCAGCGCGGCCTGCGCGCTGAAGTCGGGGACCAGCGCGATGCCCAGGCCCGCCAGGGCCGCGTCGCGCAGGGCCTCGCTGTTGCTGGCGGCCAGCGGCCCGGCCACGGGCACGGTCAGTCGGGGGGCGGTGCCCGGCACCACGGGCTCGAAGGTCCAGGCCGGAGCTTCCTGGGTGCGGGGGTAGTGCAGGCAGTCGTGCCCGCGCAGGTCGCCGGGCGTGCGGGGCAGACCGGCGCGGCGCAGGTAGGCGCGGCTGGCCACTAGCACGGACCGCGTGGTGCACAGCAGCCAGGCCACATGGGTGTCGGGGGCCACGGCGGTGTGGCGGATGGCCAGGTCCAGCCCTTCGAGCGTCAGCGAGCGCAGGTTGTCCGACAGGTCCAGCTCCAGCCGCACTTCGGGATAGGCGCGCACGAACGCAGGCAGCCGGGGCACCAGTTGCTGGCGTGCCAGCGCGACGGGGGCGGTCACGCGCAGGCGGCCCTGGGGCACGCCGGCGCGGTCGCGCACGCTCGCAAAGCTCTCGGCGATGCTGTCGAACGCGCCCCGCGTGTCGTCCACCAGCTGCCGCCCCGCCTCGGTCAGGCCCACGCTGCGCGTGGTGCGCCGCACCAGCGGCACGCCTGCCGCGCGTTCCAGCTCCGCGATGTGCTGGCTCATGGCCGCCTTGCTCACGCCCAGGCGCGCGGCGGCGCCGGTGTAGCTGCCCTGTTCGCCCAGCACGACAAGCCAGTGCAGGTGCGACCACAGGGCTTCGGGTTTGGGATGGATTGTCGATTTCATGGCTCTATTGTTCATCAATGTGAACAATCAATTCACCGCCACGGTCTTGGCGCGGCGGGTTGTCGCTCCTAGACTGCAGGCCACTTTCCACCGTTCTTTGAAAGAGGTTTGCATGACCACCGCCACCCAGCCGGCCCCCATTGGCCACTACATCCACGGCCAGCGCACCATGGGCACCAGCACACGCAGCCAGGACGTGACCAATCCCGCCACGGGCGCCGTGACGGGCCGCGTGGCGCTGGCCCACCGCGCCGATGTGGATGCGGCCGTGGCCGCCGCGCAGGCCGCCTTTCCCGCCTGGGCGGACACGCCGCCCATCCGCCGCGCCCGCGTGCTGTTCAAGTTCCTGGAGCTGGTCAACCAGCACAAGGATGCGCTGGCCCGCGCCATCACGGCCGAGCATGGCAAGGTGTTCACCGATGCGCAGGGCGAGGTGGCGCGCGGCATCGACATCATCGAGTTCGCCTGCGGCGTTCCGCAACTGCTCAAGGGCGATTTCACCGACCAGGTGAGCACCGGCATCGACAACTGGACGTTGCGCCAGCCCCTGGGCGTGGTGGCGGGGATCACGCCTTTCAACTTTCCGGTCATGGTGCCCATGTGGATGTTTCCGGTGGCCATCGCGACCGGCAACACCTTCGTGCTCAAGCCCAGCCCCACCGATCCCACGGCCTCGCTGCTCATGGCCGACCTGTTCCGGCAGGCGGGCCTGCCCGACGGCGTCTTCAACGTGGTGCAGGGCGACAAGGAGGCGGTGGATGCGCTCATCGAGCACCCCGATGTCCGGGCGATCAGCTTTGTCGGCTCCACCCCCATCGCCAACTACATCTACGAGACCGGCGCCCGCCACGGCAAGCGCGTGCAGGCCCTGGGCGGCGCCAAGAACCACATGATCGTCATGCCCGATGCCGACATGGACCAGGCCGTGGACGCCCTCATCGGCGCGGGCTACGGATCGGCCGGTGAGCGCTGCATGGCCATCAGCGTGGCCGTGCTGGTGGGAGATGCCGCCGACAAGGTGGTGCCCAAGCTCGTCGAGCGCACGAAGGCGCTCAAGGTGCTCGACGGCACGAACCTGGCGGCGGAGATGGGCCCCATCGTCACCCGCGCGGCCCACGAGCGCATCTCGGGCTACATCGACCTGGGCGTGAAGGAGGGCGCGCAATTGCTGGTGGATGGCCGCGGCTTTGACGCGGCGCAGGCCGGCGAGGGCTGCGAAGGCGGCTTCTGGATGGGAGGCACCCTGTTCGACCATGTCACGCCGCAGATGCGCATCTACCGGGAGGAGATCTTCGGCCCGGTGCTGGCGGTGGTGCGCGCCAAGGATTTTGGCGAGGCCGTGAAGCTGGTCAACGACCATGAGTTCGGCAACGGCGTGGCCTGCTTCACGCGCGACGGCAACGTGGCCCGCGAGTTCGGCCGCCGCATCCAGGCCGGCATGGTCGGCATCAACGTGCCGATTCCCGTGCCCATGGCCTGGCATGGCTTTGGCGGCTGGAAGCGCAGCCTGTTTGGCGACATGCACGCCTACGGCGAGGAAGGCGTGCGCTTCTACACCAAGCAAAAGAGCATCATGCAGCGCTGGCCTGAAAGCACGCCCAAGGGGGCCGAGTTCGTGATGCCGACGGCCAAGTAGGACCCGGCGCGCGGTCGCTGGAATGGGGCTTTGGCCCCATTTTTTCGTGGCCGCGGCGCGTTGCCGCGGGCCCTTTCGATCCCCGCGCCCAGCGTCCCTGGCGGGTTTGCCGGGCCTCCCGTTCCGGGGGGGGACTCCAGCACGCTCTAGAAACGCTGGATGCCGAACTCCTCGAGGCCGATCTCGGGGCTGCGCTGGCCGATCAGGTCCGCCACGGCCCGGGCGCTCCCGCAGGCCAGGGCCCAGCCGCCGGCGCCGTGGCCCGTGTTGAGCCACAGCCCCGGCACCCCGCTGGGGCCCACCACGGGGGCCGCGTCGGGGAGCATGGTGCGCGCGCCGCGCCAAACCTGCAGCCCCGAGGACAGCTGCGCCCCTCCGGGGAACCAGTCGTTGAGCGTGCGGTACAGGCGCTGCAGGGTGGGCGCATGGTGGTCCGCGTCGGCGCCCGCCAGCTCCGCGCCACCGGCAATGCGCACACGCTGCCCCAGGCGGGTGATGGAGATCTGCTGGGCCATGTCCACCACGCTGGCGCGTGGCGCGTGCGTGGACTCGCGCAGGGGCGCGCTGACCGAATAGCCGTACACGGCGGTCATCGGCAGGCGCAGCCCCAGCGGCGGCAGCAGCGCGGCCGAGGCCATGCCCGCGCACAGCACCACGGCATCGAAGCGGCGCAGCTCGGGCTCGCCTGGCACCGCAATGCCCAGGGGGCTGGTGCCGATGCGTTCGACACGGGTGTTGAACGCGAACTGCACGCCCGAACCCTGCGTGCCCTGGCGCAGCAGTTGCGCGAACAGGCGGCAGTTGCCGGCGCTGGCGTCGGGCAGGTGGATGGCGCAGGCCAGCGGGGCGTCGGGGGACAGCCCGGGCTCGATGTGGCGCGCCGTCGCGGCATCGATCTCGCGTGCCGCCACGCCGCAGTCGCGCAGCACCTGCAGGGCCGGCTGCAGCGCGGCCTGCTCCTGCTCGCTGCGCAGCAGCACCAGGCGTCCGTCACTGGATTCGAAATCCAGCTCGTGCTGGCTGGCGATGGCCTTCAGGCGCTCCTGGCTGTACCGCGCCAGTTGCTCCAGAGCCGGGGCCGGCGCGCTGTTGGCGCGTGCCGCGCGGCGCCAGCGCCACAGCCAGGCCAGATGGTCCTGGCCCAGGCCGGACGCCAGCCGCAGCGTGGCGTGGGCGCCCATGAGCCGCAGCGCCTGGCCGAAGCCGGGCAGGGCCCAGGGGCTGAGCACGTGGGAGCCCAGCAGGCCGGCCGTGGCAAAACTGGCTTCTTCGGCGGCAGCGCTGCGCTGCTCGAACACGGTGACCTCGTGGCCGTCGCTGGCCAGCTCATAGGCAGTGGTGACGCCGACAATGCCGGCGCCCACGATGGCAATCTTCATGAATTTGGGTGTTTTTAGCCTCTAGAGCTTGATTATCAAGCGCTTGCAGCTATTGTTTTTGTAGTATTTTTTCGATTTGCAGGCCCGTGTTGAGCACGGTGTCATCCCGCAGGGCCCCGTGCCAGACCATCAGGCCCACCGGGAGTTCCCCCGGTACATGGCAGGGCAGGGACAGCGCGCAGCCGTCCAGTAGATTGACGGCGCTGGTATTGCGCAGCAGCAGGGTGTTGACGCGGAAGAACTCGGCGTCGCGCGCCGCATCCTGCGCGGCGTCCTGGCCGCCGGCCGGGGCCACATCCGCCAGGGCGGGGGCCACGATGGGCACGGTGGGGGACAGCAGGACGTCGTAGCCTTCCATGCACGCGTGCATGCAGGCCATCCAGTGCTGGCGGGCCTGCAGCAGGTCGATGTATTCCCATGCCATCAGCGCCGCGCCCTTGTCGATGCGCGCACGCACACGGGGGTCGTAGCGCGTGCCCGCGCGCTGCAGCAGTTCGCGGTGCCAGGCGTAGGCTTCGGGCGCGGAGAAGCCATGCACCGGCTGCTCCTGCATGGGGGGCATGTCGATGGTGGCGATGGTGGCGCCCGCCGCGCGCAGCGCGGACAGGGTGCGCTCGAACGCCCGGGCCACCGTGGCGTCCATGCCGTCCAGGAAGACCGTCGAGGGGACGGCCAGGCGGTATTGCGACAGCGGTGCCAGGCTGCGCGTGACGCTCCGGGCGGCCAGCACCTCGTGCGCCACGATGGCATCGCGCACGCTGCGGGTCATGGCGCAGGCCGTGTCGAGCGTGGTGGACAGCGGGACGGCCCCGGCCGTGGGGACCAGCCGCGCGGTGTTCTTGAAGCCCACGATGCCGTTGAGCGCCGCCGGAATGCGGATCGACCCTCCCGTGTCCGACCCCAGTCCGATGAACGCAGCCCCCGTGGCCACCGACACGGCGGCGCCCGACGACGAGCCGCCGGGAACCCGTGGCGCGCCGGGTAATGCGCCCGACCGGGCATCGAAGGCCGCGGGCGTGCCGAAGTGCGGATTCACCCCCACGCCTGAAAACGCGAACTCCACCATGTTCGTGCGGCCGATGACAACGCCACCCGCGGCACGCAGGCGCGCCACCGCGGGGCTGTCGGCCGCTGCGGCGGGCGCATCCGCCAGCACCGTGGAGCCGGCGGGCGTGGGCTGGCCGGCGATGTCGAACAGGTCCTTGACCGATACCGCCAGGCCGGCCAAGGGCAGGCGGTCCAGGCTGGCTTGCACCGCATTGGTGCGTGCTTCCCCGAACAGCGTGCGCACGAAACTGTGGGTGTTCGCAGGGGACTGGGCGGCTTCGATGCAACGTTCCAGCTCTGCGGGCACGGCGGTGGTGCCGTCCCGCAGGCGGTCGCGGGTGGCGATCAGGTCAGGGAGCATGGGTGTGCTAGAATCTTTGGGTTTTGCTGGGAGCAGTAACGCGGGCAAGGGGCAGTGCAATCCGGTGTGATCGGGCATTGTCGCAATGTGCGTGTGGCGGCTTGCGCAGAACCAATCGCAAACCAGCCCTGTCAAGGTGTTGCGTCTTTCGTGAGAAACCACGGCGGCGCAAGTATTGGGGCTGGATTTTAGACCCAACCTTTGGAGTATTTTTATGTCCGTTACCATGCGCGAAATGCTGGAAGCCGGTGTCCACTTCGGTCACCAGACCCGCTTCTGGAACCCCAAGATGGCCCCCTACATCTTCGGCCATCGCAACAAGATCCACATCATCAACCTGGAAAAGTCGCTGCCACTGTTCCAGGAAGCCCAGAAGTTCGCCAAGCAACTGGCTGCCAACCGCGGCACGATCCTGATGGTCGGCACGAAGCGCCAGGCCCGTGAGATCCTGTCCACCGAAGCCCTGCGCGCTGGCGTGCCCTTCGTGGACCAGCGCTGGCTGGGCGGTATGCTGACCAACTTCAAGACGGTCAAGACCTCGATCAAGCGCCTCAAGGACATGAAGGCCCAGCAAGAAGCTGGCCTGGACAGCCTGAGCAAGAAGGAGCAGCTGACGTTCTCCCGCGAGATCGAGAAGCTCGAAAAGGACATCGGCGGCATCCAGGACATGGCTGCGCTGCCCGACGCCATCTTCATCATCGACGTGGGCTTCCACAAGATCGCCGTGGCCGAAGCCAAGAAGCTCGGCATCCCGCTGATCGGTGTGGTCGATACGAACCACTCGCCTGAAGGCATCGACTACGTGATCCCTGGCAACGACGACTCGGCCAAGGCCGTGACGCTGTACGCCCGTGGCATCGCCGACGCGATCATCGAAGGCCGTGCGAACGCCGTGAACGAAGTGGTCAAGGCCGTGACGGCCGAGAGCTCCGACGAGTTCGTGGAAGTGCAAGAAGCCGCCGCCTGATACCCGGCTGCGCGATCCGTCGCGAATGAAAGCGGGGCCCCTGGTGAGCCCCCTTTTTTTTAGGCTGAATCTAATCGATTGAACTGAACACTGAAGGAATAAAGATGGCTGCAATTACCGCAAGCATGGTGGCTGAACTGCGTGGCAAGACCGACGCACCCATGATGGAATGCAAGAAGGCCCTGACGGAAGCCGACGGCGACATGGCCAAGGCCGAAGAGCTGCTGCGCGTCAAGCTGGGCACCAAGGCGGGCAAGGCTGCATCGCGCATCACGGCCGAAGGCGTGGTGGCGAGCTACATCGACGGCACCACCGGTGCCCTGGTCGAAGTCAACAGCGAAACCGACTTCGTCTCCAAGAACGACAGCTTCATCGCCATGGCCAATGCCGCCGCGAAGCTGGTGGCCGAGCACAACCCCGCCACCGTCGAAGCCCTGGGCGCGCTGCCCTACAGCCAGGACAGCTTCGGCCCCACGCTGGAAGACGTGCGCAAGGGCCTGATCGGCAAGATCGGCGAAAACATGTCGTTCCGCCGCTTCAAGCGCTTCAGCGGCTCCAGCCTGGCAGCCTACCTGCATGGCTCGCGCATTGGCGTGGTCGTCGAGTTCGACGGCGATGCCGCTGCCGCCAAGGACGTGGCCATGCATGTGGCCGCCATGAAGCCCGTGGCCCTGACCAGCGCCGACGTGCCTGCCGACCTGATCGCCAAGGAGCGCTCTGTCGCCGAAGGCAAGGCCGACGAAGCCAACAAGGAACTCGTGGCCGCCGGCAAGCCCGCGCAAAGCGCGGAAATCACCGCCAAGCGCATCGACGGCGCCGTGCAGAAGTACCTCAAGGAAGTCTCGCTGGCTGACCAGGTCTTCGTGAAGGCCGCCGACGGCAAGCAGACCGTGGCCCAGATGCTCAAGGCCGCCAACACCAACGTGAAGGGCTTCACGCTCTACGTCGTGGGTGAAGGCATCGAGAAGAAGGTCGACGATTTCGCCGCCGAAGTGGCCGCCCAGGTGGCTGCTGCCAAGGCTGCTGCCTGATCGTTTCCGCAACCCCCCAAGCCCCGCATCTATCACCGGAGAAATTTCCCATGTCCCACGCCGCACCAGCCCACAAGCGCATCCTGCTCAAGCTGTCTGGTGAGGCGCTGATGGGGGATGACGCCTTCGGCATCAACCGCGCCACCATCGTCCGCATGGTGGAGGAGATCGCCGAAGTGACGCGCCTGGGTGTCCAGGTGGCCGTGGTGATCGGTGGGGGCAATATTTTCCGTGGCGTGGCCGGCGGCTCGGTCGGCATGGACCGTGCCACCGCCGACTACATGGGCATGCTGGCCACCGTCATGAACGCGCTGGCCCTGGCGGACGCCATGGACAAGCAGGGCCTGGTGGCCCGCGTGATGTCCGCCATCGCCATCGAGCAGGTCGTCGAGCCCTACGTGCGTCCCAAGGCCCTGCAGTACCTCGAAGAGGGCAAGGTCGTGGTGTTCGCGGCCGGTACGGGCAATCCGTTCTTCACCACCGACACGGCGGCTGCCCTGCGCGGTGCCGAGATCGGCGCCGAGCTGGTGCTCAAGGCCACCAAGGTGGACGGCGTATATACTGCCGACCCCCAGAAGGACCCCACGGCCACGCGCTACACGAAGCTCAGCTTCGACGAGGCCATGTCCCGCAACCTGGGCATCATGGATGCGACCGCCTTCGCGCTGTGCCGCGACCAGAAGCTGCCGGTGCGGGTGTTCTCGATCATCAAGCATGGCGCCTTGAAGCGCGTGGTGATGGGCGAAGACGAAGGTACGCTGGTTTACGCTTGACGACGACGATGATGGCTTGCGGCCTGCACCGGATGCAGGCCGGCCCCGAGGAGAAAACATGACGATTGCCGACATCAAGAAGAATGCAGAGACCAAGATGGACCAGTCCATCGCGGCGTTCAAGAACAACCTGCAGAAGATCCGCACCGGCCGTGCCAACCCCGCCTTGCTCGACACCGTGCAGGTCGAGTACTACGGCTCCTTCGTGCCCCTGAGCCAGGTGGCCAATGTGGCGCTGATCGATTCGCGCACCATCAGCGTCCAGCCCTGGGAAAAGGGCATGGGCGCCAAGATCGAGAAGGCCATCCGCGAAAGCGATCTGGGCCTGAACCCCGCGTCCATGGGCGATCTCATCCGCGTGCCCATGCCGCCCATGAGCGAAGAGCGCCGCAAGGAAATGACCAAGCTGGCCCGCAATGAAGGCGAAAGCGCCAAGATCGCCGTGCGCAACCTGCGCCGCGATGCCAACGAGTCCGTCAAGAAGCTGGTCAAGGACAAGCTGGCGTCCGAAGACGACCAGAAGCGCGCCGAAACCGACGTGCAGAAATTCACCGACAGGCACATCGCCGAGATCGATGCGCTGGTGGCGGCCAAAGAGCAGGAAATCATGGCGGTTTAAGCCTTGAGGGCTTGAACGTTCACATGTCTGTATCTCCGGTGGTGCCGCACCACATCGCCATCGTCATGGATGGCAACGGCCGCTGGGCCACGCGCCGCTTTCTGCCGCGCCTGGCCGGCCACAAGCAGGGGGTTGATTCACTGCGCCGCTGCGCGCGCGCCTGCGTGCAGCGTGGCGTGGGGGTGTTGACCGTCTTCGCGTTCTCGTCCGAAAACTGGAACCGCCCGGCGGATGAGGTCTCTGGCCTCATGGAACTCCTGGCGATGGCGCTGGCACGCGAAGTGCCGCAGCTCAAGAAGGATGGCGTGCGCCTGTATTTCGTGGGTGAGCGTGCCGGCCTGTCGCCCAAGGTGCGCGATGGCCTGGCGCAGGCAGAAGCCGCCACGGCGCAAAACACCCGCCTCGTCCTCAACGTCTGTTTCAACTATGGCGGCCGCTGGGACATCGCCCAGGCCGCCGCATCGCTGGCAGCGCGCGGCGAGCCCATCACCGAGGCCAGCCTGCACGGTGCTATGGGCCTGGCCCATGTGCCCGATCCGGACCTGGTGATCCGCACCGGGGGGGAAATGCGGATCAGCAACTTTCTGCTGTGGCAGGCCGCATACTCCGAGTTCTTCTTCAGCGACCGGCTGTGGCCGGATTTCGACGAGTCGGCGCTGGACGAGGCGATTGCTGCCTTTGGCGGCCGCGAGCGCCGTTTTGGCAAAACCTCCGAACAGATCCTGTCCGCGCATCCCCATCCGATGCCGGGCTGAAAGGCCCCATGCTCAAACAGCGCGTCATTACAGCCCTTGTCCTGCTGGCCATTCTGCTGCCGGCGCTTTTTTATTCATCGTCCACCGTCCCGTTCACCCTGGTGGTGCTGGTGCTCATGGCGGCTGGCGCCTGGGAATGGGGCCGTTTGAGCGGTTTCGGACAGGCGGGCTCCGTGGCGGTGGGGGGCGCGTGCGTCGCCCTGTGCGCCGGGTCGTGGGCCCTGGGCTGGATTGACCGCCCGCTGGCGGGGCTCTGGGTGGCGGGGGGTGGCCTTTGGGTGCTGTCCGCGGCCTGGCTGCTCAGGGCCGGCGTGCCCGGCTGGCCTCGCATTCCGGCGGCGGTGCGCCTGGTGGCCGGGGTGCTGGCCCTCTGGCTTGCGTGGCTGGCGGTCGTGCAGGCGCGCAACGTGGGCGTCAACTTCCTGCTGTCGGTGCTGCTGCTGGTGTGGGTCGCCGACATCTTCGCGTACTTCGCGGGCCGTGCTTTTGGCCTGCGCTTCACCAAGGGCAAGCTGGCCCCTTCCATCAGTCCCGGCAAAAGCTGGGAGGGCGTGTGGGGCGGCCTTGCCGGCGTGCTGGCCATGGCATTCATCTGGGTGGCCGCCGATGCCCACTGGCAGGCGGCCGTTCCCAGCTTCTACAGCCGCATGGCGCAGCAAGGCTGGTGGCTGCTCGTGATCGCGGCCCTGTTCATGGTGGCCATGAGCGTGTCGGGTGACCTGGTGGAGTCCCTCATCAAGCGCAGCGCGGGCGTGAAGGACAGCAGCGGCCTGTTGCCCGGGCACGGTGGCGTGCTCGACCGGGTGGACGCCTTGCTGCCCACCCTGCCGCTGGCCATGATGCTCACGAGCCTGACAACGCAATGATGAAACAACGACTGACTGTCCTGGGTTCCACGGGCTCCATCGGTACCAGCACGCTCGACGTGGTGGCCCGCCATCCCGAGCGCTTCGAGGTGTTCGCGCTCAGTGCCGCGACCCAGGTGGACCTGATGCTGGCGCAGTGCGCGCAGTTCCGCCCCCGCTACGCCGTGATGGCGAGTGCCACCCATGCGGCCCTGCTGGCTGAAAGACTGCAGGCAAATGCCCTTCCAACGCATGTCCTTCAAGCGCAAGATGCTCTTGAAATAATAGCATCCCACCCTGACGTGGATGCCGTGATGGCGGCCATCGTGGGCGCTGCCGGCCTGGCGCCGTGCCTCGCTGCAGCGCGCGCGGGCAAGCGGCTGCTCCTGGCCAACAAGGAGGCCCTGGTGGTGGGCGGCGGGTTGTTCATGCAGACCGTGCGCGAGGGCGGCGCGACGCTGCTGCCCATTGACAGCGAGCATTCCGCGATTTTCCAGTGCCTGCCCGAAGATCCGGCGACCTGGGCCGAACGCGTCGACAGCATCCTGTTGACCGCGTCTGGCGGTCCCTTCCGCCAGCGGGATCCGTCCACGCTCTCGCAGATCACGCCCGACCAGGCCTGCGCGCACCCCAATTTCTCGATGGGCCGCAAGATCTCGGTGGATTCGGCCACCATGATGAACAAGGCGCTGGAAGTGATCGAGGCGCGCTGGCTGTTCGACCTGCACCCCGACCAGATCAAGGTGGTGATCCATCCGCAGCAGATCATCCACTCGATGGTGCAGTTCAAGGATGCATCGATCCTCGCCCAGCTCGGCACCCCCGACATGCGCGTGCCGATCGCCTGCGGCCTGGCCTGGCCGGAGCGCATCGCCAGCGGTGCCAGCCGGCTCGACTTCTCTGCCTTGACGGCGCTGGCGTTTGAAGATGCCGACGCGGCCCGTTTTCCCGGGCTGCACCTGTCCTGGCAGGCGCTCAAGGCGGCCGAAGGCACGACCGCCGTATTGAACGCCGCCAACGAGGTCGCGGTCGGGGCCTTCCTGTCGGGGCGGCTGCGTTTCGACCGTATCCATGCCGTGAATCTTGCAACTTTGGACGCGGTTTCTCCCTCCAAGCCGGATTCCCTCGAAGCCCTGCTGGACCTGGATGCCCAGGCACGCAATGCTGCCGAGCACGCCGCGGGCCGCCTGGCGGCCTGAGTTCTCACAGCACCACGGACCCGTACATGCTCCTTACCATCGTTGCCTTCATCGTGGCCCTGGGCCTTCTGATCGCCGTGCACGAATATGGCCACTACCGGGTGGCCGTGGCGTGCGGGGTCAAGGTGCTGCGCTTCTCGGTGGGCTTTGGCAAACCATTGCTGCGCTGGCAGCCCAAGGGGTCGCCCACGGAGTTCGTGCTGGGGGCTTTTCCGCTGGGGGGCTATGTGCGCATGCTGGACGAGCGGGAAGCGCCCGTGGCCGCCGAGGAGCGGCATCTGGCTTTCAATACCCAGCCGCTGCGCTCCCGCGCGGCCATCGTGGCCGCGGGGCCGCTGGCAAACCTGCTGCTGGCGGTGCTGCTGTATTCCATTGTGAACTGGAACGGGGTGGACGAGCCCAAGGCGGTACTCGCCAGTCCGGTGGCCGGGTCCGTCGCGCAGAGTGCCGGCCTGCGGGGCGGCGAGCTGGTCGCGCAGGCAGCGCTGGGGTCGGACGAGATGGAGCCCGTGCGCTCGTTTGAAGAACTGCGCTGGCTGCTCACGCGCGGTGCGCTGGAGGGTGTGAACGTGCGCCTCGACGTGCAGCCGCAGTCGGGCGCCGTGCACCGGGAAATCCTGCTGGACATGTCGAAGATCGACAGCCGGGAGGCGGACGCCCAGCTGTTTCGCAAGATCGGCATCCTGGGGCCGTGGACACGGCCGGTGCTGGGCGAGGTCATGCCTGACGGGGCCGCAGCCCGCGCTGGATTGCGCCAGGGGGACGTGGTGCTCAGGATCGGTGCCAGCGACGTGGTGGACGGCCAGCAGCTGCGCGAGCTGATCCGCCAGTCGGTGCGGGGAAGCGAGCCATTGGCACAGTCATGGCGCATTGATCGCTCAGGCCAGGTGCTGAGCGTGGACGTGTTGCCCGAGG
Source organism: Acidovorax sp. GW823-FHT01C06 (assembly GCF_058798375.1). Classification (NCBI taxonomy): domain Bacteria; kingdom Pseudomonadati; phylum Pseudomonadota; class Betaproteobacteria; order Burkholderiales; family Comamonadaceae; genus Acidovorax; species Acidovorax sp. GW823-FHT01C06. Next base: position 213,418 of record NZ_JBXAKN010000008.1, on the reverse strand, counting down.
CCAAGCCGGAACTGGGCGCCTCCGTCGGCCGCATCGGGGCGTATGTCGGAGCCCCCCCTGAATTCGTGACGGTGGAATATGGCGTGTTCGAGGGGGCCTGGGCCGGCGTGGTCAAGACCTGGGATGTCTCCATCCTCACGCTTCGGATGATGGGGCGCATGGTGATCGGCGAGGCATCGCTCAAGAACCTCAGCGGCCCCCTGACGATCGCCGACTACGCAGGGCGCTCCGCCAGCCTGGGACTCTCGCAGTACCTTGTCTTCCTTGCGCTGATCAGCGTGAGCCTGGGCGTGCTCAACCTGCTGCCGCTGCCTGTCTTGGACGGAGGGCACCTGATGTATTATCTTTGGGAGGGTGTCACGGGCAGGGGGGTGTCGGATGCATGGATGGAGCGCCTGCAGCGTGGAGGCGTTGCGGTCCTGCTTCTCATGATGTCCATTGCCCTGTTCAACGATATCACCCGGCTCTTTGGCTAACACTTTTGCCGCGCTTGCCCTGCAACTGCGGCTCCAGCTTCATTCATGAAAAAACACATCAATCGCCTGGGCGTGCGTACCGCATCGGCCGTTGCAGCCATGATTTTTGCCGCCAATGCGGCATGGGCTCTGGAGCCTTTCAAGGTGCAGGACATCCGCGTCGAGGGCCTGCAGCGCGTGGAGCCCGGCACCGTGTTTGCCTCCATGCCGCTGCGGGTTGGTGACGACTACAACGACGAGAAGGGCGCCGCGGCCATCCGCGCTCTTTTCGGACTGGGCCTGTTCAAGGACGTGCGCCTGGAGGCGGCCGGCAACGTGCTGGTGGTGGTGGTGGAAGAGCGGCCCACCGTCGCCGACGTTGACTTCGCCGGCACGCGCGAGTTCGACAAGGACGCGCTCAAGAAGGCCATGCGCGATGTCGGACTCACCGAGGGCCGGCCTTACGACAAGGCGTTGACGGACCGCGCCGAGCAGGAGCTCAAGCGCCAGTACATCAACAAGAGCCTGTACGGCGCCGAGGTCGTCACCACCGTGACGCCGATCGAGCGCAACCGCGTCAACCTGACCTTCACCGTGGTCGAGGGCGAGCCTGCCCGCATCAAGGAAGTGCGCCTCGTCGGCAACAAGGCCTTCAGTGAATCCACGCTCAAAGGCCTGTTCGACCAGGACACCGGGGGCTGGCTCAGCTGGTACACCAAGTCGGACCGCTACTCGCGCGCCAAGCTCAATGCCGATCTGGAGACGCTGCGTTCGTACTACCTGCAGCGCGGGTATCTGGAGTTCCGGGTCGACTCCACGCAGGTCGCCATCTCGCCCGACAAGCAGGACATCTCCATCACCGTCAACGTGACGGAAGGCGAGCGCTACGTGGTCTCGGGCGTCAAGCTGGAGGGCAACTACCTGGACCGCGAAGACGAGTTCAAGTCCCTGGTCACCATCCGCGCGGGCGAGCCCTACAACGCGGACCAGGTCACGGAAACGACCAAGGCGTTTTCAGAGTATTTCTCGCGTTTTGGCTTCGCCTTCGCGCGCGTGGAAGCCGTGCCCGAAATCGATCGCGAAAACAACCGGGTCGCTTTCGTGCTGCAGGCCGAACCTTCGCGCCGCGCCTATGTGCGCCGCATCAACGTGAGCGGCAACAACCGCACGCGCGATGAAGTGATCCGCCGTGAATTCCGCCAGTACGAAGCCTCGTGGTACGACGGCGAGAAGATCCGCCTGTCGCGCGACCGCGTGGACCGCCTGGGCTTCTTCACCGAAGTCAATGTGGAAACCCAGGAAGTGCCGGGTTCCCCCGACCAGGTCGACCTCGTGATCAACGTGGCGGAAAAGCCCACGGGCTCGCTGCAGATGGGGGTGGGTTTCTCCAGCGCCGAAAAGGTGTCGCTGTCGTTCGGCATCAAGCAGGAAAACATCTTTGGTTCCGGCAACTACCTGGGCATCGATGTCAACACCAGCAAGTACCGTCGCACGCTGGTGTTCAGCACCACCAATCCATACTTCACGCCGGAAGGCATCTCGCGCACGCTGGATGTGTACTACCGCACGGACAAGCCCTACGAAGACCAGGGCGGCAACTACGAGTTGGTGACCACCGGAACGTCGGTGCGATTCGGTGTTCCGTTCAGTGAAACCGATACCGTGTTCTTTGGTGGGGGGCTGGAGCAGACCAAGATCAAGGCGGGTACGAACATTCCCGCCACCTACCTGGCCTATGCCGACCAGTTTGGCTACAGCAGCACCTCCATTCCTTTGACGATCGGTTGGTCGCGGGACGACCGCGACAGCGCTCTGGCGCCGAATTCCGGCCGCTATCAGCGCCTCAATTCAGAATGGTCGGTGGCGGGGGATGCTCGCTATGTGCGGGCCAACTACCAGTACCAGCAGTACGTGCCACTGAACAAGCGCTTCACCATCGCCTTCAACGGCGAGGTGGGCATCGGCAAGGGCATGAACGGCAGGCCGTTCCCCGTGTTCAAGAACTTCTATTCGGGTGGGCTGGGATCCGTGCGCGGCTTCGACCAGGGTACGCTGGGGCCGCGTGACGTGACGGGCGCGTCGTTGGGGGGACCCAAGAAGGTCACCTTGAACGCGGAGCTGATCGCACCCTTTCCGGGCGCGGGCAACGACCGGACACTGCGTGTATTCACCTTCTTTGATGTGGGTAATGTGTACGGAGAGAACGAAAAAGTTACTTTCAGTGACATGCGTTCCTCCGTCGGCCTGGGCCTGAGCTGGATTTCCCCGCTGGGTCCGTTGCGCCTGGCCTTTGCGCAACCGGTGCGCAAGTTCGCCGGCGATAGAATCCAGAAACTGCAATTCCAGATTGGAACGTCTTTCTAATGAAATCCTTTTCTCGCCATATCTCTCTGGCCCTGCTGCTTGGCACGCTTGCCATCGCAGCGCCTGCACAAGCGCAAGAGTTCAAAGCCGGGTTTGTCAACACCGACCGCATCTTCCGCGAGGCCAGCACCGCCAAGGCTGCACAGGCCAAGCTGGAGCAGGAATTCTCCCGCCGTGAGAAAGAACTGGTGGACATGGGCAACACCCTGAAGACCGCCACGGAGAAGTTCGAACGCGAAGCTCCCACGATGGCTGAAAGCCAGCGCACCACCCGCCAGCGCCAGCTGGTGGACCAGGACCGTGAATTCCAGCGCAAGCGCCGCGAATTCCAGGAAGACCTGAGCGCCCGCAAGAACGAGGAACTGTCCCAGGTGCTCGAACGTGCGAACAAGGTGGTCAAGCAGGTGGCAGAGGCGGAGAAGTACGACGTGATCCTGCAGGAGGCCGTCTACATCAACCCCAAGCACGACATCACCGACAAGGTGATCAAGGCGCTGAATGCCGCTGCCGGCAAGTAAGCCCCAGCGCTGGACAGGTGGCGCGTGAGCTTGCTTCTCGGGCACATAGTTGATGCGCTCGGTGGCTCGCTGGAAGGAGGTGCGGCACGGGATGCCGTCATTTCCCGCATCGCGCCCCTGGAGGTTGCAGGGCCGGGAGACCTCAGTTTCCTGAGCAACCCCCGCTACCAACAGCAACTGGCCGCCTCCCGGGCGGCCTGTGTCATTGTGGCGCCTGCCATGCGCGATGCCGCCATGGCCCGTGGCGCCTGCATCGTGGCGGACAACCCCTACGTGTACTTCGCGCGGGCCACGCAGCTTTGGCGCCGGCTCAATGCCCCCGCAGTGCAGGGCGGTGTGCACGCGAGCGCGGTGGTGGACCCGTCGGCGCAGGTCGATGCCACCGCCACCATCGGTCCCCTGTGCGTGGTGGAACGCGGTGCGCGCGTTGGCGCAGGAACCGTGCTCAAGTCCCGTGTCACGGTGGGCGAGGGCTGCCGCATCGGCGCGCGCTGCATCGTGCACCCCGGCGTGGTGATCGGCGCCGACGGCTTTGGTTTTGCGCCCGAGAACGGGCAGTGGGTCAAGATCGAGCAACTGGGGGCCGTGCACATTGGCGACGATGTCGAGATCGGCGCCAACACCTGCATCGACCGTGGTGCGCTGCTGGACACCGTCATCGAAGACGGCGTCAAGCTCGACAACCTGATCCAGATCGGGCACAACGTGCGCATCGGCAAGCACTCTGCCCTGGCGGGGTGCGTGGGCGTGGCCGGCAGCGCGACCATTGGCGCGCACTGCACCGTGGGCGGCGGCGCCATCGTGCTGGGCCATCTGGAGATGGCGGACAACGTGCATATCTCTGCCGCCACGGTGGTCACGCGCTCTTTGAGCCAGCCTGGGCAATACACGGGCATGTTTCCCATCGACGACAATGCGCGTTGGGAAAAAAACGCTGCAACACTCAAACAACTGCACAGCTTGCGAGAGCGCATCAAGGCGCTGGAGCAAGCTCTGAAAGCAGCATGAACGGAAGAACAACTCGATGATGGATATCCACGCAATTCTCAAGCAACTGCCCCACCGCTACCCGTTCCTGCTGGTGGACAAAGTGATCGAGCTTGAGAGCAACACCCGCATCAAGGCGATCAAGAACGTCACGTTCAACGAGCCTTATTTCATGGGGCACTTTCCAGGGCGCCCGGTGATGCCGGGTGTGTTGATCCTCGAGGCCCTGGCGCAGGCCGCCGGCCTGCTGGCGTTCGACGCGATGGGCAAGGTGCCTGATGAAAACAACATCTACTACTTCGTCGGCATCGATGGCGCGCGCTTCAAGCGGCCGGTGGAGCCGGGCGATCAGCTGATTCTCTCCATCACGATCGACCGCGTGCGCGGCGGCATCTGGAAGTTCAAGGGCGTGGCCAGCGTGGGCGAGGAAGTGGCCTGCGAGGCCGAACTCATGTGCACCATGCGCAGCGTGGGTTGATCCGCTCAGACTTGCAGATCGTGAGCAATATTCATCCCACGGCCATAGTCGCGCAAGGCGCCAGTCTGGATCCCACGGTCACGGTGGGGCCCTACGCGGTGATTGGTCCCGACGTGGTGATCGGGGCGGGAACCACGGTGGGGCCGCACTGCGTGATCGAAGGGCGCACCACGATCGGGGCCGACAACCGCATTTTCCAGTTCGCATCGCTGGGTGCCGTGCCGCAGGACAAGAAGTACGCGGGCGAGCCGACCGAACTCGTCATCGGCGACCGCAACGTGATCCGCGAGTTCTGCACCTTCAACCTCGGTGTGCCGGGAGCCGGCGGCATCACGCGCGTGGGCAGCGACAACTGGATCATGGCGTACACCCACATCGCGCACGACTGCCGCGTTGACAACCACACCACGCTCTCCAACAACACCACGCTGGCAGGCCATGTGCACCTTGCCGACTGGGTCACCATCGGCGGGCTCACCGGCATTCACCAGTTCGTCTCGATCGGTGCCCATGCCATGGTCGGCTTTGCCAGCGCCGTGTCGCAGGATGTGCCCCCCTTCATGCTGGCCGACGGCAATCCGCTGGCGCTGCGCGGCCTCAACATCGTCGGGCTGCGCCGCCGGGGCTTCTCGGCAGAGCGTGTGGCGGGCATCAAGCAGATGCACCGCCTGCTCTATCGCCAGGGGCTGACACTGGAGGCCGCACGCGCAGGCGTGGCCGAGTTGCCAGCCGCCCATCCGGAGGCTGCGCCCGACATCGCCATGATGCTGGGTTTCCTGGATACCTCCACGCGCGGCATCGCGCGCTGAGGGGCAATGATGAAGGCTTCCCCCCGCGTCGCCATGGTGGCGGGCGAGACCTCCGGCGACCTGCTTGCCGGCCTGCTGATCGACGGCATGCAGGCCCATTGGCCGGGCCTGCAGTCCTGCGGCATTGGTGGCCCGCAGATGCAGCGCCGGGGTTTTGCCGCCTGGTGGCCCAGCGAGAAGCTCGCCGTGCATGGGTACAGCATGGAGGTGCTGCGCCGCCTGCGCGAACTGCTGGGCATTCGCAAGCAACTGCGTGAGCGGCTGCTCAAGGAGCGTCCGGACGTGTTCATCGGCGTGGATGCGCCTGACTTCAACCTGAAGCTGGAGGCCGACCTGCGTGCCGCGGGTGTCAAGACCGTGCACTTCGTGTGCCCGTCGATCTGGGCCTGGCGCGCGGACCGTGTCGAGAAGATACGCCGCAGCGCCGACCACGTGCTGTGCATCTTTCCGTTCGAGCCCGAGCTGCTGGCGCGGCACGGCATTGCGGCGACCTATGTGGGCCACCCGCTTGCCGGCGTGATTCCCATGGTGCCGGACCGCGCCGCCGCCCGCGCCCAGCTCGGCCTGCAGGATGCCGACGAAGTGCTGGCCATTCTGCCGGGCAGCCGCTCCTCGGAGATCGCCTACATCACGCAGCCTTTCTTTGAGGCTGCAGCGCTTGTCCTGAAAGCGCGTCCAGCTATTAAATTGATAGTTCCTGCCGTCCCGGCGCTGCGGGAGCGCATCGTGCAGGCGGCACGGGCCGCGGGTCTGGTTGGGGCGGTGCAGATCGTGTCCGGCCAGTCCCATGCCGTGCTGGCCGCCTGCGACGCCACGCTGATCGCCAGCGGCACCGCGACGCTGGAGGCGGCGCTGTTCAAGCGTCCCATGGTCATCGGCTACCACATGCACCCGTTGAGCTGGTGGCTCATGCGCCGCAAGCAGCTGCAGCCCTGGGTGGGGCTGCCCAATATCCTTTGCGGAGAATTCGTGGTCCCCGAGCTGATCCAGGATGCCGCGACACCCCAGGCGCTCTGCGCGGCAACGCTGCAATGGCTGGATGCGCGCCAGCACAATCCTGAGAAAATCACGGCCCTGGAGCAGCGCTTTACGGCGCTGCACGAAAGCCTGCAACGCAATACCCCCCAACTGGCTGCCGATGCGATCCAGAAAATCCTTCACCCAGCTGCCTGAACAGGCCTGCCTGCCATGGCACCCGCCGGGTCTTGTGTCCGGCGTGGACGAGGCGGGCCGCGGCCCGCTGGCGGGGCCCGTGGTGGCGGCCGCGGTCATCCTGGATGACCTCAATCCGATCGCCGGCCTTGCCGATTCCAAGAAGCTCACGCCTGCCCGGCGCGAGAAACTCTACGACGAAATCCGTGCCAAGGCGCTGTGCTGCAGCATTGCCGAGGCCAGCGTGGAAGAGATCGACCAGCTCAACATCCTGCAGGCCACGCTGCTGGCCATGCGGCGGGCCGTGATGGGGCTGCGCCTGAAGCCCGTCATGGTGCTGGTCGATGGCAACCGCCTGCCCACGCTGGGCATCCAGGCCGAGGCCATCGTCAAGGGCGATGCGCTGGTACCGGCCATCTCGGCCGCCTCCATCCTGGCCAAGGTGCACCGCGACCGCTGGTGCGTGCAGGTGCATGAAGAGTTTCCGCAGTACGGGTTTGCCGGCCACAAGGGCTATGGCACCGCGGTGCACATGGCCGCCTTGCGCGAGCACGGGGCCTGCGTCCATCACCGGCGTTCCTTTGCGCCCGTGGCGCAGAGCCTGCTTGCCTGACGGAACCTGCTCGCCCCATGACCTCTCCGTCCATCACCGCGATCCATTCGCGGGACAACAGCTTCGTGAAGGAACTGCGCCGGCTCGCGCAGGACACCACCGCCTACCGCAAGCAGGGCAGGGTGTGGCTGGAGGGTGACCACCTCTGCCGCGCCGCCCTGGAACGGGGTCAGCGGGCATCGATCGCGGTATTTTCCGAGTCTTTTTGGCCTCAGGCGCAAGTGGAATGGGCGCAGGCAGCTATGAAAATCATAGTGCTCGCCGATGCCCTGTTTGCCGACATCAGCGGTCTGGAGTCGCCTGCCCGCATGGGCTTCATCATCGATCTGCCCGCTGCCGCCGCATTGCGCACGGACGCCGCCACCGTCGTGCTGGACCGGGTGCAGGACGCCGGCAATGTGGGTTCCATCCTGCGCAGCGCGTCGGCATTCGGATTCCGTCAGGTGGTCGCCGTCAAGGGCAGCGCCGCCCTGTGGTCCCCCAAGGTGCTGCGCGCCGGCATGGGCGCGCATTTCGCGCTGGACCTGATCGAAGGCGTGGAGCACGGCGAACTCCAGTCCCTGAAGGTGCCCATGCTGGTGACCAGTTCGCACGCCGGGGACTGGCTGCACCGGGCCGCGCTGCCCTGGCCCTGCGCATGGGTCATGGGCCATGAAGGGCAGGGCGTCTCCGCCGTGCTGGAGGAGCGGGCTGCGATGCGCATCCGCATCGCGCAGCCCGGTGGCGAGGAGTCGCTGAACGTCGCGGCGGCGGCGGCGATCTGCCTGCATGCGAGCGGCGCCGGGCGCTGAACACCTCCCTTCGCAGCCGGCTCCGGGGGGCCGCGGAAGGCCCGTCTTCTCCCGTTTTTCTAGAGGTTGCGCAGGAACTGGCGCACGAAATCGCCCTGGTTGGGCGCATCCTTCTCGGTGCTGAACAGCACCTGCTGGTTTTCCACGCGGATCTTGAGCTGTGGCGCGAACCTGCACTGCACCTGGCCCAGCCCGGATGCCGTGCTCTTGAAGGCAGGCGTGTTGCGGCACATGGAGTCCAGCTCCGAGGCCACCACGCCGCAGAAGCTGCCGATGCTCAGGGTCTGCAGCTTCTCGTCATCGATCGTGCTCCAGTCGACCGTGGTCTTCACCGGCGTGCCGCAGGCCGCGGAGGCTTCCTGGTCGGCCCTGGCCAGCTCGGCCTGCGCTCCCGCGAGGCGCTTGCTGCGGTCAAAGCGGGCCAGCTTTTCCTGCACGCCCTGCTTTTGCTGGCTCTGGTAGCTCGCCTGCAGGTCCGCCAGCTTGAAGGCCTTGCTCTTTTCCTCGCTGAAGGACAGCGGCAGGCCATCGCGCTTGCCGGGCAGGTACACCACATACTGCTCGCCGTGGCGATAGGCGTGGCTCTGCTTTTGCAGCAGGCCGTAGCTGCGGCCGTCGAGCCGGGTGGCATAGACCTCCCGCGCGGAGCCCTGTTGCTCCAGCTGGCTCAGGAACACGACCTGGTCAATGGGATCGTTGATGCCGCTCACGCGCACCAGGGCCTGTTTGCCATCCGCGCTGGGCGCCAGCACCACTTCCACCCCCTGGGGGGCCACGAAGACCTGGGGGTACCTGGCCAGTTCCAGGGCCTGGGCGGCCACGGCGGCGCACAGGCCGGCCAGGGAAAGGGCAAGAGGGCGGAGAAAAGTGCGCATCGGGAGGGTTCTCTGTGGGAGTGGCGGGAGGCGTCGGCCGAAGTCTAGGCGGACCGTTGTCACCTGAAATGCCTGGAACACTTGCTTACGTAACAAGGTTATGCAAGGCATGCATTTGCGAGTGGATGCGCCGCGATGGGTATAATCGGGAGCTTTTCTCGCAACAGCGTCGCCCGACCGCACCCAAAGCAACAACCCATCTGAGAGCAGCCACCGGCACTTGCGTACCTTTGCGTGCACGAGTGGCCTGCAGGCGCCGGGCGACCGTAACCATCCGGAGAACCCAGTGCTTTTGTCTCTACAGGGAAATTTCCCGCCCGCCATCCTGGCGCTCGCAGACGGCACGGTCTTTATCGGCAATTCGATTGGTGCCACCGGCACCACCGTCGGCGAAGTGGTGTTCAACACCGCGATCACCGGCTACCAGGAAATCCTCACCGACCCCAGCTACTGCCAGCAGATCGTCACGTTGACGTATCCGCACATCGGCAACTACGGCGTCAACGTGGAGGACATCGAAGCCGACAAGGTCCATGCCGCGGGCCTGATCATCAAGGACCTGCCCCTGCTGGCCAGCAACTTCCGCTCCACGGAAACGCTCTCGCAATACCTCGTGCGCGAGAACACCGTGGCCATCGCCAACATCGATACCCGCAAGCTCACGCGCCTGCTGCGCAGCAAGGGTGCGCAAAACGGCGCCATCATCGGACTGGCCGCCGGGCAGCCGGTCACGCAGGCGCTCATCGACGAAGCCATCGCCAAGGCCAAGGCCGCCCCCAACATGGCCGGGCTGGACCTGGCCCAGGTGGTGACCACGGCGTCGCGCTACGAGTGGACGCAGACCGAGTGGAAGCTGGGCTCAGGCTACGGCGAACTCGCGGCGCCGCAGTTCCATGTGGTGGCATACGACTTCGGCGTGAAGAAGAACATCCTGCGCATGCTGGCCGAGCGCGGCTGCAAGGTCACCGTGGTGCCTGCCAAGACGCCCGCCGCCGATGTGCTGGCACTCAAGCCCGATGGCGTGTTCCTGTCCAACGGCCCCGGCGATCCGGAGCCCTGCGATTACGCCATTGCCGCCACCCGCACCATCGTGGACAGCGGCGTGCCCACGTTCGGCATCTGCCTGGGTCATCAGATCATGGCCCTGGCCGCCGGCGCCAAGACCTTCAAGATGACCCACAGCCACCACGGGGCCAATCACCCCGTGAAGGACCTGGACACCGGCCGCGTGAGCATCACGAGCCAGAACCACGGTTTCGCGGTGGACATGGAATCGCTGCCTGCCAACCTGCGCGCCACGCACATCAGCCTGTTCGACGGCACGCTGCAAGGGCTGGTCCACAAGGACAAGCCGGCATTCTGCTTCCAGGGCCACCCTGAGGCTTCCCCCGGGCCGCACGACATCGCCTACCTTTTCGACCGATTCACCGATGCCATGCGCGCGGCGAAAGCCGGTTGAACCCGGGAAGGAATAGCGCCATGAAACTGTTCAGCTTTCCCCTCGCATCGCTGGAAAAGGCGATCCACAAGCGTGTCCTGACCCTGCCATCGCCCCACCGCGAGTGGTTCACGGAACGCTGGGCGCAAAAGCCCTACAAGAAGGCGTTCGTCGAGAACAAGGCCATGCCCCTCGTCACGCTGGTGGCCAAGGGCAAGACCCTGGACGATGCCGCCTTCGCAGAGCTGCTGCAGGAATGGGAAGTGACGTTTTATGACGCGGAAGAAGAGGTCCTGCGCCCGCTGATCCAGGGCGACGGCCTGCTGCAGCTGATGCAGAAGAACCTTCCTCCCGAACGGGCCCAGGCGCTGCTTGCCAAGTTGACCGAGCGGCGCCCGCCATCGGACGCAGCAGCCTCTGCCCCGACCCCCAGCCCCCAGGCAGCCGAACCCACGATCGACTGATCGACGCACCATGCCAAAACGCACAGACATCAAAAGCATTCTCATCATCGGCGCCGGCCCGATCATCATCGGCCAGGCCTGCGAGTTCGACTACTCCGGCGTGCAGGCCTGCAAGGCCCTGCGCGAGGAAGGCTACAAGGTCATCCTGATCAACAGCAACCCCGCGACGATCATGACCGACCCGGCCACGGCCGACGTGACCTACATCGAGCCCATCACCTGGCAGACGGTCGAGAAGATCATCGCCAAGGAGCGCCCCGACGCCATCCTGCCCACCATGGGCGGCCAGACCGCGCTCAACTGCGCGCTGGACCTGTGGCACAACGGCGTGCTCGACAAGTACAAGGTCGAGCTGATCGGCGCCACGCCCGAAGCCATCGACAAGGCCGAGGACCGCCTGAAGTTCAAGGATGCCATGACCAAGATCGGTCTGGGTTCCGCGCGCTCCGGCATTGCCCACAGCATGGACGAAGCCTGGGCCGTCCAGAAGAGCGTGGGCTTCCCCACCGTGATCCGCCCCAGCTTCACGCTCGGCGGCACGGGCGGCGGCATTGCCTACAACCCCGAAGAGTTCGAGACCATCTGCAAGCGCGGCCTGGAAGCCTCGCCCACCAACGAGCTGCTGATCGAGGAGTCGCTGCTCGGCTGGAAGGAGTACGAGATGGAAGTGGTCCGCGACAAGGCGGACAACTGCATCATCATCTGCTCCATCGAGAACCTCGACCCCATGGGCGTGCACACGGGCGACTCGATCACCGTGGCCCCCGCGCAGACGCTGACCGACAAGGAATACCAGATCATGCGCAACGCCAGCCTGGCGGTGCTGCGCGAGATCGGCGTGGACACGGGCGGCTCCAACGTGCAGTTCTCGGTGAACCCGAAGGACGGCCGCATGATCGTCATCGAGATGAACCCCCGCGTGTCGCGTTCGTCCGCGCTGGCATCCAAGGCCACCGGCTTCCCGATCGCCAAGGTCGCCGCCAAGCTGGCCGTGGGCTACACGCTCGACGAGCTCAAGAACGAGATCACCGGCGGCGCCACGCCCGCGTCGTTCGAGCCCTCCATCGACTACGTGGTCACCAAGATCCCGCGTTTCGCGTTCGAGAAGTTCCCCACGGCCGACAGCCGCCTGACCACGCAGATGAAGTCCGTGGGCGAGGTCATGGCCATGGGCCGCACCTTCCAGGAGTCCTTCCAGAAGGCCCTGCGCGGCCTGGAAGTGGGCGTGGACGGCATGAACGAGAAGACCCAGGACCGTGAGGTGCTCGAAAAGGAGCTGGGCGAGCCCGGCCCCGAGCGCATCTGGTACGTGGGCGATGCGTTCGCCATGGGCCTCTCCGTGGACGAGGTGTACGACCTCACCAAGATCGACAAGTGGTTCCTGGTGCAGATCGAAGAGATCGTGAAGATCGAACTGGAGCTGGACCAGCTGGCCGTGGACAAGGGCGATGCGGCACTGGCCAGCCTGGATGCCGGCACGCTGCGCTCGCTCAAGAAGAAGGGCTTCTCGGACCGCCGCCTGGCCAAGCTGCTCAAGACGACGGAAAAAGCCGTGCGCGAAGCCCGCCGCGCGCTGAACGTGCGCCCGGTGTACAAGCGCGTGGACACCTGCGCCGCCGAATTCGCGACCAACACCGCCTACATGTACTCGACCTACGAGGACGAGTGCGAGGCCGAGCCGACCAACAACAAGAAAATCATGGTGCTCGGGGGCGGCCCCAACCGCATCGGCCAGGGCATCGAGTTCGACTACTGCTGCGTGCACGCCGCGCTGGCCATGCGCGAGGACGGCTACGAGACCATCATGGTCAACTGCAACCCCGAAACCGTGTCCACGGACTACGACACCTCGGACCGCCTGTACTTCGAGCCCCTCACGCTCGAAGACGTGCTCGAAATCGTGGACAAGGAAAAGCCCACTGGCGTGATCGTGCAGTACGGCGGCCAGACGCCGCTCAAGCTGGCGCTGGGCCTCGAAGCCGAGGGCGTGCCGATCATCGGCACCAGCCCCGACATGATCGATGCCGCCGAGGACCGCGAGCGCTTCCAGAAGCTGCTGCACGACCTGGGGCTGCGCCAGCCCCCCAATGCCACGGCCCGCACCGAGGCCGAGGCGCTGGAAAAGGCCGCCGCCCTGGGGTACCCGCTGGTGGTGCGCCCCAGCTATGTGCTGGGCGGCCGTGCGATGGAAATCGTGCACGAGCAGCGCGACCTGGAGCGCTACATGCGCGAGGCCGTGAAGGTGAGCAACGACTCGCCCGTGCTGCTGGACCGCTTCCTGAACGATGCCATCGAGTGCGACGTGGACTGCCTGCGCGATCCCGAGGGCAAGACCTTCATCGGTGGCGTGATGGAGCACATCGAACAAGCCGGTGTGCACTCGGGCGACTCCGCCTGTTCGCTGCCGCCGTACTACCTCAAGCAGGCCACGGTCGATGAACTCAAGCGCCAGTCCGCGGCCATGGCCGAAGGCCTGAACGTGGTGGGCCTGATGAACGTGCAGTTCGCCATCCAGGAAGTGGACGGCAAGGACGTGATCTACGTGCTGGAAGTGAACCCCCGTGCCTCGCGCACCGTGCCGTTCGTCTCCAAGGCCACGGGCATCCAGCTGGCCAAGGTGGCCGCGCGCTGCATGGCCGGCCAGACGCTGGCCTCGCAGGGCATCACCAAGGAGGTGACGCCGCCCTACTTCAGCGTGAAGGAGGCCGTGTTCCCGTTCGTCAAGTTCCCTGGCGTGGACACCATCCTCGGCCCCGAGATGAAGTCCACCGGCGAGGTGATGGGCGTGGGCAAGACCTTCGGCGAAGCCTTCGTGAAGAGCCAGTTGGGCGCGGGCACCAAGCTGCCGACGTCGGGCAAGGTGTTCCTCACGGTGAAGAACAATGACAAGCCCCGCGCGGTGGACATTGCCCGCCAGCTGGTGGCGCTGGGCTTTGACCTGGTGGCGACCAAAGGCACCGCTGCAGCCATTGCCGAGGCGGGCGTCCCGGTGGTGGTGGTCAACAAGGTCACGGAAGGCCGTCCGCACATCGTGGACATGATCAAGAACAACGAGATCGTCATGGTCATCAACACGGTGGAAGAGCGCCGCAACGCGATTGCAGACTCGCGCGCGATTCGCACCTCGTCGCTGCTGGCCCGCGTGACCACCTTCACGACCATCTTCGGCGCCGAGGCGGCCGTGGAGGGCATGAAGTACCTGGACAAGCTCGACGTGTACTCGGTGCAGGAGCTGCACGCCCAGCTGGTGGCCTGACCCCCGGCAAAAGCGGCATAATCTTCGCCTGACCAGACACCGCCGCGCGGCAACGTGCGGCGGTTTCCTTTTGTAGACTTGCCATTCACGAAGTCCGGCACAGCCCGGGCGTGACGTGGTGACTGACCGGTGGAAGTGCCTTGGCGCTTTCACCGTTTTGACTTATGGAGACTCGACAGAATGGCCACCATTCCGATTACCAAGCGCGGCGCTGAAAAGCTCAAGGAAGAGTTGCACCGCCTCAAGACCGTGGAACGGCCCGCGGTGATCACGGCGATCGCCGAAGCGCGCGCACAGGGGGACCTCAGCGAAAACGCCGACTACGACGCCGCCAAGGACCGCCAGGGCTTCATCGAGGGCCGCATCCAGGAGATCGAGGGCAAGCTCTCGGTCGCGCAGGTCATCGATCCCAGCGCCGTCGACGGCGGCGGCAAGGTGGTCTTTGGCGCCACGGTCGAGCTGGAGGATGAAGAGTCTGGCGACACCGTGAAGTACCAGATCGTGGGCGAGGACGAGGCCGACCTGAAGCAGGGCCTGATCAATATCTCCAGCCCCATCGCCCGTGCGCTCATCGGCAAGGAAGAGGGCGATACCGCCGAAGTGCTGGCGCCCGGCGGCGTTCGCCGCTATGAGGTGGTGGCGGTCAGCTACCAGTGAACAGGCGCGGCATGCTCCATCGCCTTCCTGCCCTGGTGGCCGCCCTGTGGTGGGGAAGCCTGACCACCATCGGCTTTCTGGTCGTGCCCATGCTGTTTGCCCACCTCCCGTCGCCGACGGTGGCGGGCAACATGGCGGCCAGGCTGTTTGCGGCACAGACCTGGGTGGCGGTGGCCTGCTGCCTGGTGCTGCTGCTGGTCTCCAGGCCTAGGCAGGCTGTAGCGCAGCACCCATGGGCGCAAGCTGCTATGGTTTTCATACTGGGCGGCATGCTGCTGGCACTGCTCACGCAGTTTGGCGTGGCACCGCGCATCGTGGCGCGGCAGGATCTGCGCGTGTGGCACAGCGTGGGAACAGTAATGTACGCGCTGCAATGGTGCTGTGCGTTGGCCGTGCTGTGGCAAACGCTTCGCCACGACCCTCAGGCGCCCGCCGGGGGCGGCTCCGCCGGAGCCTGAAGCGCATGCACCGCGGCGGCTCGGCCAGCGTCAGCGCCGACGCCGCCTACTCGTGCCAGTGTTCCGCCACCCAGCTGGCGGGGCGAATGTAGCGAAAGCGGCGGTTGCGCCGTCCCGCCAGCGCGTCCGGTGGATTGCACTCCCCGTGAAAGATCACGATGCGCGCACCGGGCGGCACGAACGGCGCGCGCCAGTAGTTGGTGGGCCATGGCGGTATGCCGTGGTACTTGAAGCTCGGGCACCACGCTGCGGGCCAGTACTGCAGCTTGCCCTGCCGGTGCAGAAAGTCCGACAGGTAGGCCTGTTCGTTGCGGAACTGCGCGCGGATTTCTGCGAAGTGGGCGCGAAAGTGTGCCAGCACGTCAGGGTGCGCCCCCAGTTCGAACCGGTAGACCGATGAATTGCCCGTGACGCGCCAGGGGCGCTTGTAGTCATGGATGATCAGGAATTCGCCCGGCTGGGTGAAAAAATCGTCCAGGCTGCCGGTGATGACCACGTCCACATCCAGGAACAGGGCCGTGCCGCGGAGCCCGTGCAGGTCCTGGCTGAAGGTGGCCAGCTTGGTCCAGCCCCGCTCGGGAATGCCGGGTGGCAGATCGAGCGCGGGGATGGGCAAGCACTGCACTTCGCTGCGGATGCCGGCGCTGTCGTCGGTCAGGCAGACGAAGCGGAAGTCACCACGCAGGTGCCGCCGAACCATCGCGTACAGCCGATTGACATATTCGGGGCCGTATTTCGTGCCCCACTTCATGCAGAGGATGTGGCGCGCGTGGGCGGCCCTGCCGGCAGGCGCTGCAGAAGCTGCAGGTACTGCAGAGACTGCGGGGGGGATCATCAGTCTGCCTGGCGCTTCTTGATCGACTTTTGCTTGGGTTTGGCGCGCTTGATCTGGCCGCCCGAGGTCAGGCGCTGGTTGCCCAGCACGCGCAGCTGCTTGATTTCGGGACGCTGGCCGCCGCGCTTGCTGAACTTCAGCACCTTGACGTCGCGCGGGCCCGGCATCCGGTCTTCATCGACCACGCGCTCCTTGACGGGCTGAGGGCGCCAGAGCACCAGCAGCTTGCCGATGTGCTGGATGGGGGCGGCGTTGAGGTCGGCCGTGATCTGCTGGTACATCAGCTCGCGGGCCGCGCGGTCGTCATTGAAAACACGCACCTTGATCAGCCCGTGGGCATTCAGGGCGGCGTCGATCTCCTTCTTGACGGCGGGGGTCAGGCCATCGCCGCCAATCAGGACGACGGGGTCCAGGTGGTGGGCATTGGCGCGTTGTTCCCGGCGCTCGGCGGGAGTCAGTTGAATTTGAGGCATGGGCCGTATTATGTCTGCGGCCCGCCGCGGGGTGCCTTCGCGTCGCCGCGCGAAATGGGCCTTGTGTCCAATCGGCTGTGCCGATTGTCGAGAGACAATGGAGCCGTATGAAAGTCAAAACCCAGAGCAAGAAGGTCAACAAGGCATGGTTGAACGACCACGTCAACGACACCTATGTCAAATTGGCCCAGAAAGAGGGATACCGCGCGCGCGCGGCCTACAAGCTCAAGGAGATCGACGAGCAGCTGGGCCTCATCAAGCCCGGCTACACGGTGGTGGACCTGGGCTCCACGCCCGGCGCATGGAGCCAGTACCTGCGCAGGCGCATGTCGCCCTCGGGTGCGGCGGCGGGGCAGCTCAATGGCACCATCATCGCCTTGGACATCCTGCCCATGGAGCCCATCGAGGGGGTGACCTACCTCAATGGCGATTTTCGCGAGGCGCAGGTGCTCGAGCGCCTGGAGCAGGCGCTCGGCGGCCGCGCGGTGGATGTCGTGGTGTCGGACATGGCGCCCAATCTTTCGGGCATCGGATCGGCCGATGCGGCCCGCATCGCCCACCTGGTGGAGCTGGCGGTGGATTTCGCTTGCAACCATTTGAAACCGGACGGTGCGCTGGTGGTCAAGCTCTTCCACGGCGGCGGGTACGGCGATCTGGTGACGCTGTTCAAGCAGACCTTCAAGGTGGTCAAGCCCTTGAAGCCCAAGGCGTCGCGCGACAAATCTTCGGAGACCTTCCTGGTGGGAATGGGCCTCAAAAAGGCCGCCTGAAAGGTCTTGCCCCAGGTCATGAATCCGTGAAATTCGCCCGTAAAGCCCGTGCTGTTTCCATGGCGGCTAGGGGGAATAGGGATGGCTGGGTGGCTTGAAAGACCTAAAATGGGCCGCACATGCGTGCCATGACGGCAGTGTGTCCGTTTTCTGTTCCCTGCAACTGGAGCCCCGCTTGAACAATCAGTGGTTTTCAAAAATTGCCGTGTGGCTGGTTATCGCCATGGTGCTGTTCACGGTGTTCAAACAGTTTGACACCCGTGCCGGCGCCAGCGCAGGCCACGTCGGCTACTCGGAATTCCTCGAGGAAGTCCGCAGCAACCGCATCAAGAGCGCAACCATCCAGGAAGGCCAGGGCGGCACCGAGATCGTGGCCGTCACCAACGACGACCGCAAGATCCGCACCACCGCGACCTATCTGGACCGCGGCCTCGTGGGCGATCTCATCAACAACAACGTCAAGTTCGACGTCAAGCCCCGCGAAGAAGGCTCCCTGCTCATGACCCTGCTGGTCAGCTGGGGCCCCATGCTGCTGCTGATTGGCGTGTGGGTGTACTTCATGCGCCAGATGCAGGGCGGCGGCAAGGGCGGCGCCTTCAGCTTCGGCAAGAGCAAGGCGCGCATGCTCGACGAGAACAACAACCAGGTCACGTTCGCGGACGTGGCCGGTTGCGACGAGGCCAAGGAAGAAGTCAAGGAAGTCGTGGACTTCCTGAAAGACCCACAGAAGTTCCAGAAGCTGGGCGGCCGCATTCCGCGCGGCCTGCTGCTGGTGGGCCCTCCGGGCACCGGCAAGACCCTGCTGGCCAAGTCCATCGCGGGCGAAGCCAAGGTGCCGTTCTTCAGCATCTCGGGCTCCGATTTCGTGGAAATGTTCGTCGGCGTGGGCGCGGCCCGTGTGCGTGACATGTTCGACAACGCCAAGAAGAACGCCCCCTGCATCATCTTCATCGATGAAATCGACGCCGTGGGTCGCCAGCGTGGCGCGGGCCTGGGCGGTGGTAACGACGAGCGCGAGCAGACCCTGAACCAGATGCTGGTCGAGATGGACGGCTTCGAGACCAACCTGGGCGTGATCGTGGTGGCTGCCACCAACCGCCCCGACATCCTGGACGCCGCGCTGCTGCGCCCCGGCCGCTTCGACCGCCAGGTCTACGTGACGCTGCCCGACATCCGGGGCCGCGAGCAGATCCTGAACGTGCACATGCGCAAGATCCCGATCGGCCAGGACGTGGCCCCCGGCATCATCGCGCGCGGCACGCCCGGCATGAGCGGTGCCGACCTGGCGAACCTGTGCAACGAAGCCGCCCTGATGGCCGCCCGCCGCAATGCGCGCACGGTGGAGATGCAGGACTTCGAGAAGGCCAAGGACAAGATCCTCATGGGCCCCGAGCGCAAGAGCATGGTCATGCCCGAGGAAGAGCGCCGCAACACGGCCTACCATGAGTCCGGCCACGCGCTCATCGGCAAGCTGCTGCCCAAGTGCGACCCGGTGCACAAGGTCACCATCATTCCCCGTGGCCGTGCCCTGGGCGTGACGATGAGCCTGCCCGCACAGGACCGCTACAGCTATGACCGCGAATACATGCTCAACCAGATCAGCATGCTGTTCGGCGGCCGCATCGCCGAGGAAGTGTTCATGAACCAGATGACCACCGGCGCCAGCAACGACTTCGAGCGCGCCACGCACATCGCCCGCGACATGGTCACCCGCTACGGCATGACGGATGCGCTGGGCCCCATGGTCTATGCGGAAAACGAAGGCGAGGTGTTCCTGGGCCGCTCGGTCACCAAGACCACGACCATGAGCGAGCAGACCATGGAAAAGGTCGACATGGAAGTGCGCCGCATCATCGACGAGCAGTACAACCTCGCCCGCCGCCTGATCGAGGAGAACAGCGACAAGATGCACGCCATGGCCAAGGCCCTGCTCGAATGGGAGACCATCGACACCGAGCAGCTGGACGACATCATGGCTGGCAAGGAGCCCCGTCCTCCGAAGGACTGGACACCCCGCACGCCTCCCTCGGGCGGCGACAATTCCAGCGGCGGCACGCCCGCCGTGGCAACGGACACCGCGCCTTCGGCAGCCTGAGGAGCCCGTTGCAGTTCCAGCCGTTCCAACGGGGCCTTGTGCCCCGTTTTTCATGGTCTGTTTGGTCCCCTTGCTGATCCCCGCGGCGGCACGCCCCTATCTCTTTTCCCCACGGACCATGCTCTGGCAGACCTCCCGTTTTTCCATCGATCTTTCCGAGCCCCGCGTCATGGGGATCGTCAACGCCACGCCGGATTCGTTTTCCGATGGCGGACGCCATGGCTCCACGGCGGGGGCCCTGCGGCATTGTGAGCAGCTGCTCAAGGACGGGGCCCACATTCTGGATATCGGGGGGGAGTCCACGCGGCCCGGCAGCCCCGCGGTGCCCCTGGACGAAGAACTCGCGCGCGTGGTGCCCTTGGTGCGGGACGCGGTGTCCCTGGGCGCCCCGGTCTCCGTCGATACCTACAAGCCCGAGGTCATGCGGGCGGTGCTGGACCTTGGCGCCGACATCGTCAACGACATCTGGGCGCTGCGCCAGCCAGGCGCGGCGCAGGTTGTGGCATCGCACCCGCAGTGCGGCGTGTGCCTGATGCACATGCACCGTGACCCCCAGACCATGCAAGCGGCCCCCATGCAGGGGGATGTGGTCCGGCAGGTGCTATTGTTCTTGCAGCAGTCAGCGCTTGATCTGCAAGCGCTGGGGGTCAAGAATACCCGGATCGTGCTGGACCCTGGCATTGGATTCGGCAAGACGCCGGAGCAGAATTTTGCGCTGCTGGCCCATCAGCCTGCATTGTTGCGCGCGGGCTACCCCCTCCTGGCGGGCTGGTCGCGCAAGTCGTCCCTGGGGGCCGCGACGGGGCTGGCGGTGGAGCAGCGCATGGTTCCGAGCGTGGCCGCGGCCGTGCTGGCCGTGGAGCGCGGGGCTTCCGTGGTGCGCGTGCACGATGTGCGAGAAACCGTGTCGGCGCTGGCGGTGTGGAGCGCCATGCAGCGAGAGCGTTGAGGCCGGGCGCTGCAAGGAGAGGGCAGCATGCCGGGCGGCCCGCATCCACATATTAATAAACAACGAGAGATTCACACGAGGAGACACCAGAACATGACGCGCCAATACTTTGGAACCGACGGTATCCGTGGCACCGTCGGGCAACCTCCGATCACCCCGGATTTCGTCTTGCGCCTGGCCCATGCCGTCGGGCGCGTGCTGCGCAGGGCCGAAGACCGGCCCACGGTGCTGATCGGCAAGGACACCCGCATTTCAGGCTACATGCTGGAGAGTGCGCTGGAGTCGGGTTTCAATTCCGCCGGCGTGGACGTGGTGCTGCTGGGCCCCTTGCCGACCCCGGGTGTCGCGTACCTGACCCGTGCCCAGCGCGCGAGCTTGGGGGTCGTCATCAGTGCCAGCCACAACCCTTACCCCGACAACGGCATCAAGTTCTTCAGCGCCCAGGGCACCAAATTGCCCGACGCCTGGGAGCAGGCGGTCGAAGCCGCCCTGGCAGAGCCCCCGGTGTGGGCCGACTCGGCCAGCCTGGGCAAGGCGCGCCGGCTCGATGACGCCGCGGGCCGCTACATCGAGTTCTGCAAGAGCACGTTCCCGCAGGACCTGACCCTCAAGGGCCTCAAGATCGTGGTGGACGCGGCCCATGGCGCGGCGTACCAGGTGGCGCCCAAGGTCTTTCACGAACTCGGTGCCGAGGTGCTGTCGATTGGCTGCTCGCCCGATGGCCTCAACATCAACCACGAGGTGGGCGCCACCCACCCTGACGCGCTCGTGCGCGCCGTGCGCGCCAACCGCGCCGACTACGGCATCGCGCTTGATGGCGATGCCGACCGGCTGCAGATCGTGGATGCCACCGGGCGGCTGTACAACGGCGACGAGCTTCTGTACCTCATGGCGTCGGACCGCATGGGCCGTGACGAGCATGTGCCCGGCGTCGTCGGCACCCTGATGACCAACATGGCGGTGGAGGTGGCGCTGCAGGCCCGGGGCGTGAAGTTTGTGCGCGCCAAGGTGGGTGACCGCTATGTGCTCGAAGAGCTGGCGCGGCACCAGTGGGTGCTGGGCGGCGAGGGGTCGGGCCACCTGCTCGCGCTGGACCGCCACACCACCGGCGACGGCCTGGTGAGCGCGCTGCAGGTGCTGCAGGCCAGCGTGCGCAGCGGGCGCACGCTGGCGCAGCTGCTGGCGGACATCACGCTCTACCCCCAGGTGCTGCTCAATGTGCGCCTGGCGCCCGGGCAGGACTGGAAGTCCAACCGCCGCCTGGAGGAGACCACCCGCGCCGTGGAGCAGGAGCTGGGCGCCACGGGCCGGGTGCTGATCCGCGCGAGCGGCACCGAACCGCTGCTGCGCGTGATGGTCGAGGCGCGCGATGCGCAGCAGGCCAGCGCGTGTGCGCAGAAGCTGGCCGACGCGGCCCGTGCCGGCTGATGGTGGCGCCGCGCGCCATCGCCACTGTGGGGCGCGCCGTGCGATCGGCTACGCTGCTGTCTTTGCCGCCAGCCTGGAACCGTTGCTGATGCCTTCCACCACCACCGATGCTCTCACTCCCATCACCGTCCGGCGCGTGGACTATGGCGATGCCCGCCAAGCCCGGGCGTTGGTTGAACTGCTCGACAGCTATGCGAAGGACGTGGCGGGGGGAGGCGCGCCGCTCAGCGCCGAGGTCCTGCGCGGCCTGCCCGAAGCCTTGCGGCGCAGGCCCCAGGCTTTCAGCGTGATCGCATGGGCGGCCGACGCCGCGGCGCCGCACGGCGAGGTGCCCGTGGGGCTGGTCAATTGCCTGGAGGGTTTTTCGACCTTTGCCTGCCGGCCCCTGGTCAACGTGCATGACGTGGTGGTGGCCCCCGGCTGGCGCGGCCACCGCATTGCCCAGCGCATGCTGCAGTCGGTGGAGGCGCTGGCGCGCGAGCGGGGTGCCTGCAAGCTCACGCTGGAAGTGCTTTCGGGCAACCGCAGCGCCCTGCGCGCGTACGAACGGGAAGGCTTCGCCGCCTACACGCTGGACCCCAGCATGGGACAGGCGCAGTTTCTGCAGAAGATGCTGGACGGGGCAGGGCCTGTGCCACCCGCGGTACTCTGAATCACTTTTCCGGGAGACAAGACCGTATGAAGACATCTCTGGGCCAGATCGCCGCGGTGGGCGCCACCGCATTGGCGGCGTTGCTCGCGGCGCCCGCTGCCCATGCGGGCAAGACGCTTGACGGCATCCGGGCGCGCGGGCAGGTGGTGTGCGGCGTCAACACCGGGCTGGCCGGGTTTGCGATCGCGGACTCCAGTGGCCGGTGGTCGGGCCTGGACGTCGACATCTGCCGGGCGCTTGCGGCCGCGGTGCTGGGCGACGGCCAGAAGGTCAAGTACGTGCCGCTGGACGTGCCGCAGCGCTTCACCGCGCTGCAATCCGGCGAGGTGGACGTGCTTTCGCGCAACACCACATTCTCGCTGGCGCGCGACGCATCGCTGGGCCTGCACCAGACGGCCGTGACCTACTACGACGGCCAGGGCTTCATCGTGCCGGCCAGGAGCAAGATCAAGAACCTCCGCCAGCTCAAGGGGCAGACCGTGTGCGTGCAGTCAGGCACCACGACGGAAAAGAACCTGGCCGACTATTCCCGTGCCCACGACCTCGACATCAAGCCCGTGATGTTCGAGAAGGTGGACGCGGCAACGTCGGCCTACCTGTCGGGGCGCTGCTCCGCGTTCACCACCGATGCCTCGGGCCTGGCATCCCTGCGCAGCGGCGTTCCGCAAGGCGCGGCAACGCACACCATCCTGCCCGAGCTCATCTCCAAGGAGCCTCTGGGCCCCATGGTGCGGCGGGGGGACGACGAGTGGTTCGCGGTGGTCAAGTGGGTGATCTACGGCCTCATCGAAGCCGAAGAGCAGGGCGTGACACAGGCCAACGCGGACCAGCTGAAAACCAGCAGCAGCCACCCGGCGGTGCAGCGCATGCTGGGAACCTCGGAAGACACCGGAAAGCTGCTCGGCCTGGACCGCGACTGGCTGCTGCGCGCCGTCAGGACCACCGGCAACTATGGCGAGATCTTCGAGCGCAACGTCGGGCAGAAGTCGGCGTTGGCGCTGCCGCGCGGCCTCAACAACCTGTGGAACAGGCAGGGCCTGATGTACGCCTTTCCGATCCGCTGAGCGTTGCCTGGAGGGATCTGCGCGCGCGGTGCGGACGACAGCTCGGGCATCGCGGCAGTGCAATGCAATACAGTGCATTTGCTATTATATTTATAGCTGCTCGCGCTTATCTATAAAGCGTCAGGGGCTGATTTTATTCAAAATTTCCCCGTGTGGAGGCCTGTTGCCCGGGCGGGTCTGTGAGAGCCGGTCCGGCGGGTCCGGGCCGCGGCACGATCGTGCTGCCGGCCGGCCGGCTCAATGCAGCTGCCGCCGCATGAAGGCTTCCAGCTCCGGTGCCGACAGCGGCATGCTGAAGTGGTAACCCTGCGCCTCGTCGCAGCCCTGCTCACGCAGGTAGGCCAATTGGCCTTCGGTCTCCACGCCTTCGGCCGTGGTGCGCATGCCCAGCGCCTGGGCCATGCGGATGATGGCGCTCACGATGGCGCGGTCGTTGTTGTCGTTGCCCAGGTCGCGCACGAACGACTGGTCGATCTTGAGCTTGAAGATCTGAAATCGCTTGAGCTGGCTCAGCGATGAATAGCCGGTGCCGAAGTCATCCATCGACATGCGCACGCCGCGCGCGTGCAGCTGGTCCATGGTGGCCACCGCGGCATGCGGGTCGTCCACGGCCACGCCTTCGGTCAGCTCCAGCTCCAGGCAATCCGGCGGCAGGTCGAATTCGGCCAGCATGCGGCTTACCAGTTCGGGCAACTGGGGCTGGCGGAACTGGATGGCCGAGAGGTTCACGGCCATCGTCAGGCCCGGGAACCCGCAGGCCCGCCAGGTCTTGAGCTGCGAGAGCGCGGTGCGCAGCACCCATTCGCCGATCTGCAGGATCTGCCCGCTGTCTTCTGCAATGGGAATGAATTCGGCGGGCGACACTCCACCGAGCTGCGGGTGCTGCCAGCGCAGCAGGGCTTCCACGCTGCGCACGGCCCCGGTGGTCAGGCTCATCTGCGGCTGGTAGTGCAAGTGGAACTGGTTGCGCTCCAGCGCCCGGCGCAGGGCGTTTTCGAGCTGCAGCGCGCGCACCGACTGCGCCTGCATTTCCGGGGTGAAGAACTTGAATGTGTTGCGCCCGTCGAGCTTGGCGCGGTACATGGCCACGTCGGCCGACTGCGTCAGGGTGTCGAAGTCCTTGCCGTCCTGGGGGAACAGCGCGATGCCCATGGACGGGGCCATGGTCAGTTCATGGTGGTCGATCTGGTAGTGCTGGCGCGAGGCCTCCTGCAGCTTGCCGGCCACGCGGGCCGCGCCGTGCGCATTGGCGCCGGGCAGCAGCAGGATGAACTCGTCGCCACCCAGGCGCGACACCGTGTCCTTGTCGCGCACCACGGCGCGCAGCCGCTTGGCGATCTCCACCAGCAGTGCATCGCCCACCCGGTGGCCCAGCGAGTCGTTCACGTGCTTGAAGTGATCCAGGTCCAGGAAGATCAGGGCCAGGGGCGTGTTGCCCTCCTGGGCCACGCGGATGGCCTGCTGCGCGCGCTCGGACAGCAGGGCGCGGTTGGGCAGGCCCGTGAGGGCGTCATAGTGGGCGAGCCAGTAGATGCGCTCCTGGTCGGCCTTGCGGTCGTTGATCTCGCGGTGCAGGTTGTCCACGGTCTCGCGCAGTTCGCGGGTGCGGTCCTGCACCTGCCGTTCCAGGTCCTCGTGCGTGCTGGCCAGGACGGCCTGTGCCTGCTTTCGCTCCGTGATGTCCATGGTGATCCAGATGGAGCCCTGCGATGGATCGGCGGGATCTATGGATTTGCTGCGCACCTCGCAGATCACGGGGGTGCCGTCCTTGCGGCACAGTTCCAGCTCGCCTTCGTACGAATGGCCGGCGGCCAGCTGCGGATAGCACCGGCGGCCGACTTCTTCCCACGCGGCGTCGCTGGCATACCAGCGGCGCGACGGGCTGCCCGCCAGTTCCCCCGGCTGGTAGCCCAGCATCTGCTCGAAGTGGTGGTTGCACCGGGTCAGGCGCCGGTCGCGCAGGAACACGATGCCCACCATGGCGCTGTCGAACAGCAGCTGTTTTTCGCGGACCGCGGCGCCCAGCGCGGCCTGCGCGCGCCGTTGCTCGTCGATATCGTCCAGGATCCAGATGGAGCCTTCGGTCGTGTCGTGCGGATTGATGAGCCGCCCCGTCAGGCTGCCCCAGAACAAGGAGCCGTCGCGCCGGCGCAATTGGCGCTCCACGCGGAAGGCCTGGCCCTGGGCGAGCACCGGGTAGGCGGTGCGGCCCAGATCGCGAAAGGCATCGCGCGAAGGGTAGAACGCCTCGGTGTTGAGGCCCACCAGCCCTTCGGCGCTGGCGTAGCCGAAGATCTCGGCGTACCGCTGGTTGCAGCGCACCACGCTGCGCTGGCGCAGGAAAACAATGCCCACGCCCGCACTGTCGAGCAGGGTTTGCTGTTCGCGCAGCGCGCGTTGCAGGGGGGTGTCGGTGGCAACTCCAGGACGCTGCAATTCTGGAGAGCTGTACGGCGCAGACATGGAAACCGGTACGGGCGGGAGGGCCAGGCGGCCTTGGTAATTTGTACCAAAGTGTAGCAGCGCTCCCTTACAAGCCTTTCGGCGGGGCGTCCGGCCCTTTCCCGTGCAGGGTCGGGTCGGCTTCAGTGGTCCCGCTGAGCGCGCAGGTACGCCTCGAACTCCGGCGCGGGCAGGGGGCGGCTGAAGTAGAACCCCTGGCCCTCGTCGCAGCCCTGGGCCTGCAGGAACTCGACCTGGCCGTCGGTTTCCACCCCCTCCGCCGTGGTCTGCATGCCCAGGGCCTGCGCCATGCGGATGATGGCGCTCACGATGGCCCGGTCATTGGCATCGTCTTCCAGATCGCGCACGAACGACTGGTCGATCTTGAGCTTGTAGATCTGGAACCGCTTGAGGTAGCTCAACGAGGAATATCCGGTGCCGAAGTCGTCCATGGACAGGCGCACGCCGCGGTCGTGAAGCTGGTCCATCATGGCGAGCGCGGCGGCGGGGTCGTCCACCGCGGCGCCCTCGGTCAGCTCCAGCTCCAGCCGGCGCGCGGGCAGGCCTGCCTGTTCCAGGCAGCGCGTGACCATCTCGGGCAGCTGGGGATGCCTGAACTGGACGGCGGAGACGTTCACGGACACCGCCCGCAGGGGCAGCTGCAGATCCAGCCAGCGTTTGGCGTCCTTCACCGCGGTGTGGATCACCCATTCCCCGATCGCCACGATCATGCCGCTGCTTTCGGCCACCGGAATGAACTCGGCCGGCGACACCATGCCCAGCTCGGGATGGCGCCAGCGCAGCAGTGCCTCGGCCCCCACCACCTGGCGCGCGGTGAGCGAGACCTGGGGCTGGTAGTGCAGTTCGAACTGGTTGCGCTCCAGCGCGCGGCGCAGGGCGTTCTCGATCAGCAGGGCGCGCGCCGTGCGCGCCTCGAGGTCGGCGGTGAAGAAACCGTACCGGTTGCGTCCGTTCTGCTTGGCACGGTACATGGCGGCATC
Source organism: Acidovorax sp. GW823-FHT01C06 (assembly GCF_058798375.1). Lineage (NCBI taxonomy): Bacteria > Pseudomonadati > Pseudomonadota > Betaproteobacteria > Burkholderiales > Comamonadaceae > Acidovorax > Acidovorax sp. GW823-FHT01C06. The sequence goes on along the minus strand of NZ_JBXAKN010000008.1, from coordinate 186,394 downwards.
GGCCCGCTGGTACAGCGTGTCGAACGAGTCGCCATCGGCGGGATACATCGCGATGCCCACCGACAAGGTGGTGGTGAGTTCGTACGGGTCCACCTGAAACGGCTGGGCGATGGCCGCGAGCAGCCGGGTTGCCATGTCGGCCGCGGAGGGTGCCGAGGTGGCGGGCAGCAGCAGCAGAAATTCATCGCCCCCCAGGCGCGAGACGGTGTCCTGAGGCCGCAGCAGGGACTGAAGGCGCTGCGCCACTGCCACGAGCAGGATGTCTCCAATGCGGTGGCCCAGCGAATCGTTGACGTTCTTGAAGTGGTCCAGGTCCAGGAACAGCATGGCCAGGGTGCCGCCTCGCGCCTGCTCGTTGGCAATGAGGTGCTGCGCGCGCTCGGCCAGCAGCGCGCGGTTGGGAAGGTTCGTGAGCGGGTCGAAATGCGCCAGGCGCTGGATGCGGTCCTGGGCCTCGCGCTGCTGCGTGATGTCGCGAAACAGCGTGATGGAGTGCGTGGCGACGCCATTGCCATCGCGCACGCTGCTGACCGACAGCCACTGGGGGTAGGTGGACCCATCCTTGCGGCGGCCGCAGGCCTCGCCCTCCCAGTGGCCGTCCTGGGACAGCCGTGCGTACACGGCGTCGGCGCTGGCGTTGTCTGCCGGCCGGGCGACCGTGAGCAGGCGCACGGACTGCCCCACGGCTTCGGTTTCCGTGTACCCCGTGATCCGCGTGAAAGCCCGGTTGATGCGCACGATCGTATGGGCCGCGTCGGCGATCACGATGGCTTCGCTGCTCTGGTCGAACACCTGGGCGGTCAGCTGCAGTTGCTCCTGGGACCGCTTGCGCTCCGTGATGTCGCGCGACAGCAGGATGAACCGTGGCTTCGCGCCCGCGCCCGCGGACGTGGCCTTGCGCGCGGCGGACAGCTCAAACCACGTGGTGCCCACCCCGGGCAGGTCGAGCATGATCTGCCGCCCGGAGGACCAGCCCTGCGCCTGGGCATCGCTCAGCACGTCCAGCACCGACAGGGCTGCCAGCGCTGGCAGCACCTCGGTCACGTTGCGTCCCACCAGCGTTTCGGCGGGGCCCATGAGCAATTCGGCGCGCTGGCTGTGCACGCTGCAATAGAACCCGTCCTGGTCGAGTTCGAAGAGAGGGTCCGGGATGGCGTCGATGGTGGCGTGCAGCTGCTGCTGGGTGGCCTGGATTTCCGATGTGCGCTGGGCCACCTGATAGGCCAGCCCGCGCTCGTGGGCCTTCAGCTCGAAAAGAAGCCGGGCCAGGTAGGTCATCATCAAGGCAAACAGCAGGCCCACCGCGCAGCGCATGAGCAGCACGGCCGGGTCGCCCCAGCCCTTGATGGGGACCAGGCTCAGGGTCCATTGCCCGTTGGGCAGGGTCAGCGACCGGCCCACCGCGTCCGCGCCCGGGGGCGGGTCGGATGCGGCAATGGTCTGTTCCTCGCCCGTGTCGGGCCGGACGCGCCACAGCCGGTAGTGGTAGCCGCGCAGCGTCAGCTGCGGCAGGCGCGCGGCGGCCAGCACTTCGGGCAGGCGGATGGTGACGTAGGTGAACCCCCAGAAGGCGCGGTGCCCCTGGGCATCGTCGAGGTAGACGGGCTGGCGCCCCACCACGCCCAGGCCGCCTTGCACCAGCTCCATGGGGCCGGCCAGGGTCAGCCGGCCCGACTCCCGGGCCCTGGCGGATTCGGGGCCCTGCCGGCGGTCGTTGAGCTGGTCGAAACCGATGGAGTTCTCGTTGCCCTGGCGCGGCACGACCTGTTTGACCACCCCCCCGGGAGAGAGGCCCATGGCCGTGATGCCCGGGTAGAAGGGCAGCATCTGCGTGCCGATCTCCTCGAACTGCGTCACCTCTCCCCGGCCCTGGCGCACCAGCGCCACCAGGGTGTTGTTGGCCGACAGGGCCAGCTCGATGGCGCGTTGCAGCGCCTGGACGTGGTCACCCGCCATGTCCGTCACCTGCGTGCGGTGCTGGGCGCGCTCCTGGCGCTCAAGGGCCCACACCACCACCCCGGCACAGGCCGCCGCCAGAACAAACACGACCAGCGAGCCCGCAAGAGGGCTTCGGGAGCGGGTGGGGGCGGATGCGTGCACGGTGCGGTTTCCTGAACCAATTATGCAGGCCCGTTGGAGCCGATGCGGGGTTCTGCGCGGCGATCCGCTGTCATGGGATTGACATGCGGCCGACATGGCGGCGTCACGCGGCAATTTCACACTCGTGCCCAGGGGAAACGGTTCCCAGCCCATGGTTGGGGCCTCCAGCCGAACCCGTCCTGACACAAGGAGATGTTGCACCATGAATGAGCTGCCCACCTTGACGCCGCCCCTGTCCGCCGAAATCGTTCCCCAGCGGCCGCTTCGCGGCACGGCTGCCATGCCCGGCGCCCTGCAGCCGGTGGCGGCGCGGGGGGCCATCGAGGTGGCATGGGCGCGGCATGAAGATGAGGTGCGCCAGGCGCAGCGGTTGCGGTTCGATGTGTTCGCGGCGGAGATGGGCGCTCGATTGACGACCCCCATCCCCGGCCACGACGTGGACCTGTTCGACGACTATTGCGAGCACCTGCTGGTGCGCGACGCCCAGAGCCAGCAAGTCATTGGGACTTACCGCGTGCTCACTCCCGCACAGGCCCGGCGCGTCGGCGGCACCTACAGCGACACCGAGTTCGACCTGACGCGGCTGCGCTCCCTGCGCCCGCGCATGGTGGAGCTGGGCCGCAGCTGCGTGCACCCCGACCACCGCCACGGCGGCGTGATCATGGCGCTGTGGAGCGCGCTGGCGGATTTCATGGTGCGCAACCAGCTCGACACGATGATCGGCTGCGCCAGCATCCCCATGCTGCACAACGGCGTCGTCAGCGGCGACGCGGCCGCGAGCATCTGGCAGCAGGTGCGCAAGACACACCTGGCCCCCATCGAATACCACGTGCTTCCCCGGCTGCCGCTGCCCGTCGAGCAGCTGGACGGTTCGATCACGGTGGAGCCCCCGGCGCTCATCAAGGGCTACCTGCGCTTGGGCGCGCGCGTGCTGGGCGCTCCAGCCTGGGACCCGGACTTCAACACCGCGGACCTGCCGATGCTGATGCGCCTGGCGGACCTGCACCCCCGCTACCGCAAGCATTTCCTGGGGGCCTGATGCGCACCGCGTTCGATGCCCTGGGCCCCTGGATGGAACCGTCCGTGGGCCACGAGGACATGGCCGACGACGCACATGCCTTCGCGGCGGGTCATCGCCGGTACCGCGCGGTCTTCATTTCGGATTTGCACCTGGGCACCCCGGGGTGCCAGGCGGTCGCGCTGCTGGACTTTCTCAAGCACCACCCCAGCGACCACCTCTACCTCGTGGGCGACATCGTCGACGGCTGGCAGCTGCGCCGCAAGTGGTTCTGGCCCCAGGCCCACAACGATGTCGTGCAAAAGCTCCTGCGGCGCGCGCGCAAGGGATGCCGGGTGGTCTTCGTGCCTGGCAACCATGACGAGTTTGCACGCGCCTTTGTCGGCCACTCGTTCGGCGGCATCGAAGTGCTGGCCGAGGCGGTGCACACCACGGCGGACGGCCGCAGCCTGTGGGTCACGCACGGAGACCACTTTGACGGAGTGATCCAGTGCGCCAAGTGGCTGGCCTACCTGGGGGACAACCTGTATGAGTTCACGCTGCGGCTCAACCGGCACCTCAACACCTTGCGCGCCCGCATGGGGCTGCCCTACTGGTCGCTGTCGGCCTACCTGAAGGGCAAGGTCAAGAAGGCGCTCAATTACGTGACCGACTTTGAAGTGGCCGTGGCCGCCGAGGCGCGCCGCAGGGGACATGACGGCGTGGTGTGCGGCCATATCCACCGCGCGGAGATGCGGGAGATCGGCGGAACCCTGTATTGCAATGACGGCGACTGGGTGGAAAGCCACACCGCGCTGGTCGAACACCTGGACGGCCGGCTGGAACTGCTCCAGTGGCCCGCTTCTCCCTTCGCCGACACATCGCGGACCGAGGCCGCCGTTGCCCTATGAAAATCGCCTTGCTGACGGATGCCTGGCTTCCCCAGGTCAACGGGGTCGTCACCACGCTGCTGGAGCTGGTGCGGGAGCTGGAAGCCGCCGGGCACGCGGTCCAGGTGCTGCATCCCGGCCAGTTCGCAACGCGCCCGTGCCCTGGCTATGCAGGGATCGATCTGGCCGTGCGGCCCGCGCAGCGCGTGGCAGGGATGCTGGATGCGATGGAGCCCGACGCCATCCACCTTGCCACCGAGGGGCCGCTGGGCTGGGCGGGGCGCCGCTACTGCCTGCGCAAGGGCCTGGCATTCACCACGGCATTCCATACCCGTTTCCCGGAAATACTGAACGCGGCCTTGCGGGTGCCGCTTGGATGGGGGTACGCGCTGTTCCGTCATTTCCATCGCCCGTCATCGGGCGTGATGGTGCCGACGCACGGCGTCCTGCAGATGCTGGAGCACCGGGGATTTCGCAACCTGCGCCTGTGGACCCATGGCGTTGACACGCAGGCTTTCGCGTTCCACGGCGCCACCACCCCCAGCCCGCTCATGGGGGCCCTGGCCCATCCCGTGGCCTTGTACGTGGGACGGATCTCGTACGAAAAGAACATCGAGGCCTTCCTCCGGCTGGACATGCCCGGCTCCAAGGTGGTGTGTGGTGTCGGCCCGCTGGAGGCGCGCCTGAAGGCCAGGTACCCGCAGGTCCGCTGGCTGGGCATCCTGGACCGCCCGGCACTGGCCCAGGTGTATGCGGCGGCGGATGTTTTTGTGTTTCCCAGCCGTTCTGAAACCTTCGGGCTGGTCATGCTCGAGGCCATGGCCTGCGGAACGCCGGTGGCCGCTTTCCCCGTGGACGGGCCGATGGAAGTGCTGGGTGCACATCCTGGCCAGCCGGCACGGGGGGGCGTGCTGCATGACGATTTGCTGACTGCAAGCCAGGAGGCGCTGGCGATTGCCCGCTCCGACGCCCGGGCGCGTGCGCTCGATTTCACATGGGCCCACGCCGCGCGGCTGTTCGAGCAGTACCTGGTTCCTGCCCGGACACAGGGCGCGGCGCGTGTGACTGTCACGGAGCCTGTCACATCTTTGTCATCTGGGCGTTAAATACTGCAGCCATCCTGCACTCGTCGCGCTTGCGTATCCATGTTGCCCTTGCCCCCCGATGACGCTGTTGCCCTGTCGTGTGACAGTCCCGATGCCACGCCGACGCCACGCGACGGCGGCGTGGGCCACGCACCGGCAGCCGCGCCCACTGCGGCGCCGCCCCACATGTTCCTGGACAGGGACCACAGCATCCTCGCGTTCAACGAACGGGTGTTCGACTGGGCCGTGAGAACGGATGTGCCGCTGCTGGAGCGGCTGCGCTACCTGTGCATCGTGTCGTCCAACCTGGACGAGTTTTTTGAAGTGCGTGCCGCGCCGCACATCACCGCGGCCCAGAAAGGCGAGACCCAGGGCCTTTATTCGACGGCATCCTTCGAAGCAGTGGCCGCCAAGGTGCACGGGCTGGTGGACCGGCAGTACACGCTGTACAACGAGTCCCTGGTGCCTGCGTTTGCCGCCCATGGCATCCGGATCGTGGGGCATGGGGAGCGTTCGCCCGCCCAGAAGCGCTGGGTCCACGAGTATTTCGTGGGCGAGGTGCGGCCGCTGCTGATCCCGGTGGGGCTGGACCCCGCGCACCCCTTTCCCCAGGTGGCCAACAAGTCCCTGAACTTCATCGTGCGCCTGAAGGGGCACGATGCATTCGGGCGAGAGAACGAGATCGCCATCGTCAAGGTTCCCAGGGCCCTGCCCAGGCTGATTCGCATGCCTGCCCGCGTGGCACCCTCGGAAGCGCTTTTCGTGAGCCTTTCCAGCATCGTGCGGGCACACCTGGACGAGCTCTTTCCGGGGCGCGAGGTGACGGAGTTCTCGCAATTCCGGGTGACGCGCCATTCCGACCTCGCGCTGGATGAGGAGGATGTGCGCAATCTGCGGACAGCCCTGCGCCAGGGCTTGCAGCACAGGCACTATGGGCAGGCCGTCCGGCTGGAAGTGTCCGCGGGATGTTCGCAATTCCTGTCCGACTTTTTGCTGGCGCAGTTTGCCTTGCCCCCCGCCGCCTTGTACCGGGTACCCGGGCCCGTGAACCTGGTGCGCCTGACCCAGCTGGTGGACCTGGTGGATGCACCCGCCCTGCTGTTTCCGACCTGGAATTCCGCCTGGCCACGGCAATTGCAGGCCGGGGTGTCCATCATGGAGCAGCTGCGCCAGCGCGACGTGCTCATCCACCAGCCGTTCGAGAGCTTCGACGGACTGCTCGCTTTCCTGCGCGAGGCCGTCAACGATCCCGACGTCCTCGTCATCAAGCAGACGATCTACCGCACCGGTGGCGATTCCGAACTCATGGACCTGCTGACCGAAGCCGTGCGCCGGGGCAAGGAGGTCATGGCGGTCGTGGAACTCAAGGCCCGCTTTGACGAGGAAGCCAACATCAACTGGGCCGAGGCGCTGGAGTCGATCGGCGCGCAGGTGGTGTATGGCGTGGTGGGGCTCAAGACACATGCCAAGATGCTGCTGGTCACGCGCAGGGAAGGGCGCCAGCTGCGGCGGTACGGGCACCTGTCCACCGGCAACTACAACGTGCGCACGGCACGGCTCTATACCGATCTGAGCTATCTCACTGCCGACGAGGAAACCACGGCGGACATGGACGGGGTGTTCAACCACCTCGCGAGCCAGAACCGCCCGCCCAAGCTGCGCAAGCTGATGCTGGCGCCGTTCCATCTGCACCGGCGCATGCTGGAGAAGATCGAGCAGGTGGGGCAGGCCGCGAGCCGGGGAGAGGATGCGCGCATCGTGGCCAAGATGAATGCCCTGACCGATGAAGCCTTGATGCGCGCGCTGATTCTGGCCGCCCAGCGCGGAGCGCGCATCGACCTCATCGTGCGCGGGGCCTGCATGCTCGCGGCCCAGGTGCCCGGGGTGACCGACAACATCCGGGTGCGCTCGGTGATCGGCCGCTTCCTCGAGCACACGCGGGTCTTCTACTTCCGCTGCGGCAGCGACGAGGACCTGTACCTTTCCAGTGCCGACTGGATGAACCGCAACATGATGCGGCGCGTGGAACTGGCCTGGCCCGTGACGGACCCGCGCCTGCGGCAGCAGATCGTTGACGAATGCCTGGTGGCCTACCTGCACGATGACCGGGACGCATGGACGCTGAATGCGCAGGGAGGCTATGACCGGGCACCCCGCCCCGAGGACGGAGTGGGCGCCCAGGACGCCCTGATGGTCCGCTACGGACCGGCCCCTTCCCGGGCGCAAATCGACCAAGGGACAGCATGATGGATCTCATCCTGTGGCGACATGCGGAGGCGGAAGAAGCCGCTGAGGGGGGTGATGACCTGGCGCGGGTCTTGACGCCGCGGGGCGAAAAGCAGGCAGCGCGCATGGCTGCATGGCTGGACCGGCAGCTGCCCGAGGGCCTGCGCGTGCTGGCCAGCCCCTCGCGGCGCACCGAGCAGACGGCCAGCGCCCTGGGGCGCAAGTTCAAGATGCGGGCCGAGCTGCTGCCGGGCGGGACGCCGCAGGAACTGCTGGACCTCGCACAGTGGCCGCGCGCCAAGGGCACGGTGCTGATCGTGGGCCACCAGCCCATGCTGGGGCAGACCATCGCCCAGCTGATGGGGCTGCAGGCTTCGGAATGCGCCGTGCGCAAGGGCTCGGTCTGGTGGCTGAGGCAGCGGCAGCGGCTGGACCAAAGCCAGACATTGCTGATCGCCGTTCAGTCGCCCGAGTTTGTTTGATGCCGGTTGCGCCAGGGGCCGTCCCCGGCGCAGACCGGCTCACTTGCGCGTGGCCTTGGCGGCGGTCCTGGCGGCCGGTGCGGCCGCGGCGACGGGGGCTGCGGCCGCTTGGGCCTTGGGGCGTCCCGTCTTGATGGACGGCACGGCCTGCACTGCGGTGCGCAGTGCGCTGTCGGACATCGCCGCCAGCACCTTCAGGCCGGCGCGCAACAGCTCGCTCTTCTTCACGGGCTGCGCGAGCGCCGCAGAGCGCTGCTTCAGTGTCTCGATGACGGCGTATTCATCCTTCGGGATGGTAAAGCTGTCACGCACCAGCTTGGGCTTCTTGGCCTTGCTGTCCGGGGCAGCCTGCGGCGTGGGTGCTTTTGCTTTGGCGGGCTGGGGCGCGGCCGCAGCCTTCTTGGAGCTGGCCCCTTTCGCCTTGGGGGCGGCAGCAGCGGGCTTCGCGCCCGCTTTCCTGGCCTGCTTGGCGGGAGCCGCTGCCTTGGCGGGTGATTTGGCGGCCACCGAGGCAGAGGGCTTGGCAGGTTTTGCGGGCGCTGTGGCTGTGGCTGCGGGGGCGGACGGGGCGGGTGGTGTGGCGCTGGTGGTGGTCATGATGAAGGCAGTGGGTCAATAAATAAACGGTATAAACAGTTTATATAGTTTATTGCCAATGCTCAGGGAAGGTCAACCACCAGTTCCCAGGGCGTCTTCTGCCAGGCCTGGACTTCCTCGCGAAGAAGGTGCGCAGACTGCGGAAAGGCCGCAGCCCAGCCGGGGCGGGCGCGCAGGAGAAAACGCGGCCCCTCGGCTTGCAATGAGAGGCCTGCCGTGTCCGGATCGCGGCGCGCATGGCACAGCGCCACGGACAGGCGCAGGCTCAGCAGCTGCAGCACGAAGACAGGATCTTGCAGGTCCGCGCCGAGCTTGCGCACCTTGCCGCGCTGTCCCTGCACCAGCACGCCCAGGCGATGCAGCTCGGGAACGGCAAACCCGGCGGCATCGGTGTTGTCCAGGATGTAGGCGCCGTGGCGGTGGTAGTCGCTGTGGGATATGCGGCAGCCGATCTCGTGCAGCCGCGCCGCCCAGTCAAGCTTGCGCGACGCTCGCTCGCTGTCGCCGGGCGTGGCCTGCTCGAACAGGGCACACGCGGTGCGCGCCACCCGTTCCGCGTGCTCCATGTCCACGCCAAACCGCTGCATGAGTCCATTGACGGTGGTGGTACGCAGGTCGGTGCCGGGTTGCTCTCTGTCCAGCAGGTCGTAGAGGGCGCCCTGGCGCAAGGCGCCCTGTGCCACCTGCATGTGCTCGATGTCCAGCAGGTCGAAGACGGCGCGCAGCACGCTGATTCCTCCGCCGATGACGGCGCGCCGCTCTTCCTTCAGCCCTTCCAGGCGCACCCGGTCGGCAGACTGGGCGCGCAGCAGGCGCTCGTGCAGCCAGCCCAGCCCGTCCCGCGTGATGAGGCCCTGCGGGCCGCCGGCGGCGGCCAGGATGTCACCCACGGCGCCCGCGGTGCCGGAGGAGCCGTAAGACACGTCCCAGGTCTCGGGGCGGAAGGTTTCCAGCGCTTCGTCCAGCACGGCCTTGGCCGCGATCTCGGCGGCCAGGAACGCCTGGGCCGTGAATTCGCCGTTGGCGAAGTAGCGCTGCGACCAGGCCACGCTGCCCACGCGGTACGAGGCCACGGAGTAGGGTGTGAACTGCTGGCCCAGGATGAGCTCCGTGGAACGCCCTCCGATGTCCACAACCAGGCGGCGCTCGTCGGATTGCGGCAGCAGGCGGGCCACCCCCTGGTAGATCAGCCGTGCTTCTTCCGGGCCCGACACCACATCGATCGGATAGCCCAGCACCTCGCTGCCGCGTGACAGGAACTCGTCCCGATTGCGTGCCTCGCGCAGCGTCTGGGTCGCCACGGCTCGGACCTGGGCACGGGGAAACCCCGCCAGCCGCTCCCCGAATCGTGCCAGGCAGGCCCAGCCACGCTCCATGGCGTCGCGCGTCAGATTGCGGTCTTCATCGAGGCCGTTGCCCTGGCGCACGGTTTCCTTGAGGTATTCCACCCGCTGGATATGTCCGAACTCATAGCGCCCGATTTCAAGGCGAAAACTATTGGAGCCGAGGTCGACCGCGGCGAGGCGTGTGCCGTTCTGCATGTATTTCTGGTGGGAGCTTCGTTCGGCATCGTACCGCGAGCGTCAGGTGCATCTGTGCGGCACCCGTCGTCTCCCTCATGGAGGCGGGTGCTGATCGCGAGCCGCCCAGTGTCCGTGGACCGTGTGACAGATTCATGACGGTGCGCGCGGCGCTGGATGACCGTGTGGCGGCTCTGTGCGACGGGGTGCCTTGTGTCACCGAATTGTCATCTTGGGGGCCTAGAGTTCGTGCTGTTCCTGTTAACCCTAGCCAAAAGGTACTGAATAATGAAACGCACATTTCTCAAAACCGTCGCTGTCGCACTGGCCACCATGGCTGTGGGCAGTGCCTTTGCGGCGGACATCACCGGTGCAGGCGCGACCTTTCCGTTCCCCATGTACGCCAAGTGGGCCGAGGCCTACAAGAAGGAAACGGGCACGGGCCTGAACTACCAGTCCATCGGATCTTCCGGCGGCATCCGCCAGATCCGCGCCAAGACCGTGGCTTTCGGCGCCACCGATGCGCCCGTGTCCGGCGCCGACCTGGACAAGGACGGCATGGTGCAGTTTCCCGCCATCATCGGCGGCACGGTGCCCGTGATCAACCTGGACGGCTTCAAGCCCGGCGAACTGCGCGTGACGGGCCCCGTGCTGGCGGACATCTTCCTGGGCAAGATCGCCAAGTGGAACGATGCCAAGCTCGCCGCGCTGAATCCTGGCAAGACCCTGCCCGACCAGAACATCACCGTGGTACACCGCGCGGATGGTTCGGGCACCACCTTCAACTGGACCGACTACCTGTCGGCGGTCAGCAAGGAGTGGGCTGATTCCGTGGGCAAGGGCGCGGCCGTGAAGTGGCCTGCCGCGTCGTCCGTAGGCGGCAAGGGCAACGAAGGCGTGGCCGCCAACGTGACCCGCGTGAAGGGCGCTGTCGGCTACGTGGAATACGCCTACGTCAAGAAGAACAACATGAACTTCCTGCAACTGCAGAATGCAGACGGCAAGTACGTGAGCCCTGACGACAAGACTTTTGCGGCCGCCGCCGCCAGCGCCGACTGGTTCAGCGTGCCGGGCATGGGCATCTCGATGGTCAACGCCAAGGGCGCGGACAGCTGGCCCGTCAGCACCGCTTCTTTCATCCTGATGTACAAGGACCCCGCCGACAAGGCGCAGTCGGCCGAAGTGCTGAAGTTCTTCGAGTGGGCGTTCAAGAACGGCAAGGGCATGGCCACGGAACTGGACTATGTTCCGCTGCCCGACAGCCTGACCGCCGAGATCCGCTCCAAGGTCTGGTCGCAGATCAAGAAGTAAGCCAGTTGCCCCAGAATACCCCCCATCGGCCGGCTGGTCTGGCTGATGGGTGCTGGTTTGTGGGGCCTCCAGAAGCCAGATGGGAGTCAACATGAGCGTGGGAACCACCATGAGTTCGCAACCTGTGTCCGTCAAGACGACGGACGCCCCCACAGAGTCCATGGTATCGATTGCCAGGCGGCAGCGCCTGCAGGACATCTTTTTCCATCGCCTGACCCAAAGCCTGTCGCTGCTGGTGCTCGCGGCGCTGCTGGGCATCATCGTTTCCCTTTTTGTCTACGCGTGGCCGACATTCCACAAGTTCGGAGTCCAGTTCATCTGGCGCGTGGAATGGGACATCATCAATGAAGAATTCGGTGCCGCGATTGCCATCGTCGGCACCCTGGCGAGTGCCGGCATCGCGCTGCTGATCGCGGTGCCCCTGGCTTTCGGCATCGCCCTTTTCCTCACGGAAACCTGCCCGGTCTGGCTGCGGCGCCCGCTGGGCACGGCGGTGGAGTTGCTGGCGGCCGTGCCTTCGATCATCTACGGCATGTTCGGCCTGTTCGTGTTCGCCCCGCTGTTTGCCGACTACTTCCAGATGCCGGTGCAGAAGCTGCTGGGCTCGATGCCGCTGGTGGGCTTCCTGTTTGGCGGCAGCACCAACGGTTTCGGCATCCTGGCCGCCGGCATCGTGCTGGCGTTCATGGTGCTGCCCTTCGTGGCGGCCGTGATGCGCGATGTGTTCGAGATCGTCCCGCCCATCCTGCGCGAGTCGGCCTACGGCCTGGGCTGCACGACCTGGGAGGTGGTGCGCCGCGTCGTGCTGCCCTATACGCAAAAGGGCGTGATCGGCGGCGTCATGCTGGGCCTGGGCCGCGCCCTGGGCGAGACCATGGCGGTGACCTTCGTGATCGGCAATGCCAACCGCATGCCCACTTCGCTGTTTTCGCCAGGGACGTCCATTGCCTCCACGCTGGCCAATGAATTTGGCGAGGCGGCGGATTTCCACCTCTCCACGCTGTTTGCCCTCGGTTTCCTGCTGTTCGTGATCACGTTCGTGGTCCTGTCGGCCGCCAAGATCATGATGCTGCGCGCCGAAAAGGCCAAGGGCCTCTGAGCCCGCGCCGCACTGCCCATGAACCTCCTTTGAGACAAGCTCCATGGAATTCAACCAACAACTCTACAAAAAGCGCCAGCGCTCCAACGCCGTCGGCCTGACCCTGTCCCTGGGCGCGATGGTGCTGGGCCTGTTCGTGCTGCTGTGGATACTGAGCGTGCTGCTGGCCAACGGCCTGGCCGCGCTGGACCTGAACATGTTCACCCAGTCCACGCCGGCACCGGGCTCCGAGGGCGGCGGCCTGGCCAACGCCATCGTCGGCAGCCTCATGATGGTGGGCTTCACCGTGCTGGTATCGACGCCGATCGGTGTTCTGGCGGGCGTGTACCTGGCGGAATACGGCGACCAGAGCAAGACGGCCGAACTCACCCGTTTCGTGACCGACATCATGCTGTCGGCCCCGTCCATCGTGCTCGGGCTCTTCGTCTACGCGATCGCCGTGGCCACGGTGGGCAACTTCTCGGGCTGGGCTGGCAGCCTGGCGCTGTCGCTGATCGCCGTGCCCGTGGTGGTGCGCACCACCGAGAACATGCTGCGCCTGGTGCCCGGCAGCCTGCGCGAAGCGGCCTTCGCGCTCGGCGCGCCGCGCTGGAAGGTGTCCACCATGGTCACCCTGCGCGCCGCGCGCAGCGGCGTGATGACCGGCCTGCTGTTGGCAGTGGCCCGCATCAGCGGCGAGACGGCGCCCCTGCTGTTCACCGCGCTCAACAACCAGTTCTTCAGCACCAACATGAGCGCCCCCATGGCCAACCTGCCGGTGGTGATCTTCCAGTTTGCCCTGAGCCCCTATGAGAACTGGGTGCGCCTGGCCTGGGGCGGTGCCTTGCTCATCACGCTGTCGGTGCTGATCCTCAACGTCGTGGCACGGGTCTTCCTGCGCGAGAAGAACCGCGTCTGACCCCACGCCAGCCCTCCCCATTGCAGATACAGACCGCCTCCATTTTCAGGAATTGACAATGAACGCCACCGCTACCGCCACCGCCAGCAAGAATGCGCTGGAACTGCGCAACCTGAGCTTCTTCTACGGCAAGTTCCAGGGGCTGCGCAACGTCAGCCTCAACATCGCGGAACACAAGGTCACCGCCTTCATCGGCCCTTCGGGCTGCGGCAAGTCCACCCTGCTGCGCACGCTCAACCGCATGTACAGCCTGTACCCGGGCCAGCGTGCGGAAGGCTCGATCAACTTCTACGGCCAGGACATCCTGGACCCCAAGCAGGACATCAACCTGCTGCGCGCGCGCATCGGCATGGTGTTCCAGAAGCCCACGCCGTTTCCCATGTCCATCTACGACAACATCGCCTTCGGCGTGAAGCTCTACGAGACGCTGAGCAAGAGCGAGATGGACGACCGCGTGGAATGGGCTCTGTCCAAGGCGGCGCTGTGGACCGAGGTGAAGGACAAGCTGCACCAGAGCGGCCTGTCCCTGTCCGGCGGCCAGCAGCAGCGCCTGTGCATCGCGCGCAGCGTGGCCGTCAAGCCCTCGGTGCTCCTGCTCGACGAGCCCACCTCGGCGCTGGACCCGCTGTCCACCGCCAAGATCGAAGAGCTGATCGACGAGCTCAAGCACGACTACACCATCGCCATCGTGACGCACAACATGCAGCAGGCCGCCCGCTGCAGCGACTACACCGCCTACATGTACCTCGGCGAAATGATCGAGTTCGGTGCCACCGAACAGATCTTCTTCAAGCCCGAGCGCAAGGAAACCGAAGACTACATTACCGGCCGTTTCGGCTAAGGAGACAGCAGATGCCCGATAAACATCTTTCGTCCCAGTTCGACAGCGAACTCAACAGCGTGTCCGCCCGTGTCATGGAGATGGGGGGGCTGGTGGAATCGCAGATCCGGCAGGCGGTCTACGCGCTGTCCCAGTTCAGCCTGGAGGCCGTGGAGACCGTGGCCTCGATGGAGACCCGCATCAATGCGATGGAGGTCGAGATCGACCAGGAGCTGTCCTCCATCATCGCCCGCCGCCAGCCCACCGCGCGCGATTTGCGCCTGCTGCTGGCCTTCTCCAAGGCCACGGCCAACCTCGAGCGCATGGGCGACGAGGCCAACAAGATGGCGCGCATGGTGCGCTCCATCATCGAAGGCGGCGCCCCGCGTTCGCTGCCGTCGAGCGACCTGCGCGTGGCAGCCGAGCTGGCCTCGGGCCAGCTGCGCAAGACGCTGGACGCGTTCGCGCGGCTGGACGTCAAGGCGGCCGTGGCCATCCTCAAGGAGGACGACCTCATCGACAAGGAATTCGACGGCTTCGTGCGCAAGCTCATCACCTACATGATGGAAGACCCGCGCACCATCTCGCCCAGCCTGGACCTGTTGTTCCTGGCCAAGGCCATCGAGCGCATCGGTGACCATTCCAAGAACGTGGCCGAGCTGATCATCTATCTGGTCAAGGGCAAGGATGTGCGCCACACTGCCCTCGACGAGATCGAGTCGGCCGTGCTGTAAGAAAGGGCTTTGGCACACCTATGAGAAAGCTCCCACGCGTCCTCATCGTGGAGGACGAACCCGCGATTGCCGAGCTGATTGCCGTCAATCTGCGCCACAACGGATTCCAGCCCTTCTGGGCGGAAGACGGCGACTCCGCCCAGCGCGAGCTCGACGCCGTGCTGCCGGATGTCATCCTGCTGGACTGGATGCTGCCGGGCCAAAGCGGCCTGTCGCTGGCTCGCAAATGGCGTGCCGACAGCCGTACCAAGCCCATCCCCATCCTCATGCTCACCGCCCGTGGCGACGAGCCCGACAAGGTGGCGGGGCTGGATGCCGGTGCCGACGACTACATCACCAAGCCATTTTCCACGCAGGAGCTGCTGGCCCGCATCCGCGCGGTGCTGCGCCGCCGTGCGCCCGAGCAGGTCAGCGACAGCGTGACCATCGGCGAGCTGGTGCTGGATGCCGGCACCTACCGCGTGACCTTCCAGGGCCAGCCGCTCAAGGTGGGCCCCACCGAGTTCAAGCTGCTGCACTTCCTGATGAAACACGCCGAGCGCGTGCACAGCCGCTCGCAGCTGCTCGACAAGGTGTGGGGCGACCATGTGTTCATCGAGGAGCGCACGGTGGATGTGCATGTCAAGCGGCTGCGTGAAGCGCTGGGTGCCGCATCCGTCATGGTGGAAACCGTGCGCGGGGCAGGCTACCGGCTCACGGCCCAGCCGCAGGTGCAGTTGCAGGCGTGATGGCGCAGGCCTGATGTTTGGATGGGGTGCACGGGTTGCGCCCCTGGCGTTGATAAGAAGGCTGAGCTGACCGCATGCTGTGGCGTATTTCGTATTTCCTGCTCTGGCAGATGGCGGGTGGTGGCCTGGGATGGTGGCAGGGCGGCCCCTGGGGCGCGGCCCTGGGCGCGGCCTTGGCGGGCTGGGCCTGGTTTGTATGGGACCTGCTGCGCGGTGCCCGCGTGCTGCGCTGGCTGCGCACGGGCGACCTGGCGGAAGTGCCTGCCATGCGCGGCATCTGGGGCGAGGCGGCGGACCGCGCTCGGCGCCTTCTGCGCAGGCAGCAGGCGCAGATCCGCGACAGCCAGGACCGGCTGCAGGAAATCCTGGCGGCGCTGCAGGCCACGCCCAACGGCGTGGTCTTGCTGGATGCGCAGGGCCGGATCGAGTGGTGCAACCAGATGGCGGCCAACCAGTTTGGTTTCGATGCCCAGCGCGACGTGATGCAATCGATCGGCAACCTGGTGCGCGACCCCGAGTTCACGGCCTACTTCGCCGCCCAGGACTTCACCCACGATGTGGTGCTGGAAGGGCGCTTCAGCACGCCCTCGCGGCCCGTGCGCATCTCGGTGCACCTGCACCCCTACGGGGACGGGCGCACCTTGCTGCTGTCGCGCGATGTCACTGCGCTGGAGCAGGCCGAGGCCATGCGGCGCGACTTTGTCGCCAACGTGTCCCATGAGATCCGCACGCCCCTGACGGTGCTGGCCGGTTTCGTCGAAACCCTGCAGACCCTGCCGCTGAATGCCGATGAGCGGGCGCGCTATCTGGGCATGATGGCGCAGCAGGCGCTGCGCATGCAAAGCGTGGTGCAGGACCTGCTGACTCTGTCGCGCCTGGAGGGCAGCCCGCCGCCCGGCATGGCGGAGTGGACGCCCGTGCAGGCGCTGATGCAGCGGTGCGAGGAAGAGGGCCGCGCATTGTCCGCCCTGCTCACGCAGAACCAGCCGCGCCAGCATGTGATGATTTTTCCGGCCGTGGACAGTCTGCGTGCCGAAGGCGATATCGCGGGCGTGCCCGCCGAGCTGCAGAGCGCGCTGTCCAACCTCATCAGCAACGCCGTGCGCTACACG
The DNA here is from genome assembly GCF_058798375.1 of Acidovorax sp. GW823-FHT01C06. Lineage (NCBI taxonomy): Bacteria > Pseudomonadati > Pseudomonadota > Betaproteobacteria > Burkholderiales > Comamonadaceae > Acidovorax > Acidovorax sp. GW823-FHT01C06. The sequence goes on along the minus strand of NZ_JBXAKN010000008.1, from coordinate 169,795 downwards.
CCCGCGGGCGGATCGATCACGGTGGCCTGGCAGCGCAAGGAGGACGGCCGTGCCGTCTTCTCGGTGCAGGACACGGGGCCGGGCATCGCGCCGGAACACCTGCCGCGCCTGACGGAGCGCTTTTACCGCGTGGACCGCAGCCGTTCCCGCGAGACCGGCGGCACGGGCCTGGGACTGGCCATCGTCAAGCATGTGCTGCAGCGGCACGGCGCCACGCTGGACATCTCCAGCACCCTGGGCAAGGGCTCGGTGTTCGCGGTCACCTTCCCGGCGAACCGGTTGCGTGTTTTCTCGCTGCCGGATTGACCGCACGCCAGAGCATCGCCAGGAACAGCGCGGCCGTCGCGACCAGCGCCGCTGCGCTCGCGGCCCAGAAAGGCGTAGGCGATGGCTCGGCGGCCCACGGCCCCAGGCCACGATAGGCCAGCAGGTAGCCGCCCCCCAGGCCGGCGCCCCACAGCAGCACGCAATACACCACCAGCGGCGCCACCGTAATGCGGTAGCAGCGCAGCACGAAGACGCACAGTGTCTGCAGCGCATCGGCCGCGTGGTAGGCGGCCACCCACACCATGACCCCTCCCGTCAGGGCCACCACGCCGGTGTTGCCGGAGTACACGCCCCCAATCTGGTCTTTTGCTATTAATAATATAGCTGCCAGCGCAATACCGATAAGTGCTGAGAGCTTGAAACCTATGAAAACCACCTGGCGTGCCCGCGCAGGTTCGCCCGCCCCCAGCCAGTAGCTGACGCGGGCGCTGGTGGCGATCGCCAGCGACAGCGGCACCATGTAGAGCACGGCCGCCACATTGGCCGCAATCTGGTGGGCCGCCGACGCCGTGGTGCCCTGGCGCGCGATGAACAAGGCCATCAGCGTGAACGAGGTCACCTCGACCATGACCGCGAGCCCGGCCGGGATGCCCAGCCGGGCAAAGCCCGCGATGGTGGGCCAGTGAGGGGGTTCCATGCGGCGCCAGATGCGCAGGGGCCCATAGAGATCCTGGGTGCGCAGCAGCCAGACCGCCACCGCAAGCATGCTGCAGTTGACCACTAGCGTGGCCCAGGCGCATCCGACCACGCCCAGCGCGGGCAGCCCGCCGCCGCCGAAGGTGAACCAGACCGACAGGGGCAGCTTCACGAGCAGCGATCCCACCTGCAGCCAGGTCACCAGCTGGGGGCGGCCCAGGGCCTGGTTCAGGGTGCTGTAGATCCGAAAGAGCAGGGCGGGTGGCAGCGCCAGGGCCAGCACGGCCAGGTAGCTCTCCACCTCGGTGCGCAGGGCGGGGGGCACCTCGGTCCAGCGCAGCAGGGGCCCCGGCGACAGCAGGATGGCCATTCCCAGCAGCGATGCCGCGCCGCAGAGGTACAGCGCCTGCCGCAGGGAGCGGCCCAGGGCGTCGGTCTGCCGGGCGCCGCGCTGTTCGGCCCATACCGGCAGCAGGGCCTGCAGAATCCCGATCAGCGCGACATACACGCTGATGAAGATGGCCGAACCCACCGACAGCGCGGCCAGCGAGGATTCCGCATGGCGCCCGGCAACGATGGTGTCCGTGACACCAAAGGCCATCACGGCCAGCTGCCCCGCCAGCACCGTCACCGCGTGGCGCGAGATGCCCGACAGTTCAGACATCAGCGCGCAGGCCCTGCGCGGCGAAACACCAGGAGGTGGTCGTTCTTGTCGGTGGGGCGGGGAATGGTGGCCCGGGCTTCCCAGCGCGCCGCGTTGACCATGCGCTCGGAAGGCGGCCAGGACGCGATGTCTGCCACCAGCCAGTCGCACTCGTCCTGCAGTCCCGCCCGCTGGAGCGAAAGGCCGCCGTGGTACTGCAGTGCCGCCACCTGGGCGCGGTTCAATCCCACGGTCTGCACGCAGCCCGGTGCCGGCCCGAGTGCCGCCATCACGCTGCGAACCTGGGGCCGGTAACTGCGGGCGTAGTCCAGAAGCGGCAGCCACAGCGTCATGAGCAGCAGCCAGCCCAGCGCCGCGCCGCCGGCGGGCAGCACCAGGCTTTTCCAGATCGGGGCCCGGTCGCGCGAAGCGCGCCACCAGACCAGGCTGCACCAGCCCACGGTGGCCGCCAGGGCCACGACCAGGGCCAGCGCGGAGAACTCCGGCACGAAGCCGGGGGCCAGCTTGGCCACATTGGCGGCGGGCTTGGCGGGAAACCCCGTCTGCATGGCGATCCAGATGACCCAGATCGCCAACGCCGACACCGTGAAGAACAGCAGCGTGAACCAGTCGATCAGGGCGCCCACGCTGCGGCGCAGCGTGGGCAGCGCGAAGGCCGCCAGCGCGGCCATGGCGGGCAGGCCCAGCAGCAAGGCCCGGTCGGCGGGCTGGGTGGTGGCGGTGGCGGCGACGGATACCGCCACAAACCACAGCGGAAGCAGCAGGTGCCGGTGCCCCTGGCGGCTGACGATCTGCTTGCGCCAGCGCCACAGGGTCCACAGGGCCAGGGGCCAGGCGGGCCATCCAAACCACAGCAGCAGCCGTGCCAGGCTCTGCCACTCCTTGCCCCCGGAGCCGGAGCCCACGATCCGCCAGCGCCAGAGGTCCAGGCCCCAGGCCAGCAGCGCCGCCGCCAGCGTGACCGCCGCGAGGGCCAGCGCCCACCGCAGGCGGCGGTCAGAACCGCTGCCGGGCGCATACACCACCACCGCCATGCTGCCCAGCCCGAGCAGGGCCGCGAGCGCGGGAGCCCCGGCCAGCGTCAGGCCGGCCATGCCGGCGACAAGCGCCATGGCGGGCGCGACCGTGCGGTGCGGCATGGCAGCCACGGCGAAGAAGAGCAGCGCCGTGCAACTGAGCTGCGCCAGGTAGCTCGTCACCTCATGCGACAGCTGCGCCAGGCCCAGGCAGGCAATCAGGGCCAGCAGGCCGCCATCGGCGATGGCGCGGGCATAGTCGGGCGGGTTGGCTTCGCCGCCGAAGGCGAAGGCCACGGGCTGGGCCCCCGGGCTGCGCGCGAGGTAGTACACGGCATACCAGGTGGCGGTCAAGGTGATCGCCAGCAGGGCCGCGAACGGAAGGCGCACGGCCATCTCGGCGGACACCCACTGCGGCGCCAGCTGGATGGCCCACGCACCCAGCCAATACGGAAGCAGCCCCTCGGTTTCCGGAGGCATGCCCCCGAGCAAGGGGCTGAGCCACGGAGTGCGCCCCTGTGCCAGCTCCAGCATGTACCCAAATGCCGTGACATCCGCGCTCTTCCAAGGATCGCGCCCGATGAAGCCCGGCACGACGTAGGCGATGCACAGCAGCATCAGCGCCCAGCGTGGAAGGGGGCTGACGGCGTTCTGGGTGACGATGGCGGGGGTCGGTGGATTCACGCGTCAGGGGGCGGCAAAAGCGGAGCCACCGAGAATAATGGCAAAAGCATAGAAAAAGGCAGCGCGGTTGCCCGGGCTGCCTTTGTGGCGGAGCGCAGAAGGCGAATTACTTCGCTGCGGTCTTGCCGAAACGGTTGCGGAAGCGCTCGACGCGGCCACCCATGTTGTCCACGGACTTTTGCGTGCCGGTGTAGAAGGGGTGCGATTCAGAGGAGGTGTCCAGCTTGAACAGCGGGTATTCCTTGCCTTCGAAGGTTTCCATTTCCTTCGTGTTCACGCACGAACGGGTCACGAACTTGAAACCGTTGGACAGGTCCGAGAACAGGACTTCGCGGTAGTTGGGGTGAATGCCTTCTTTCATGATCAATCCTTGTCAAGTGCGGGAGCCGTGCTGAACCCGGTGCAACCTTTGCGCCGTGGAACATCCAGCGTACTTTCCGCAGAAAAAGCCCTCTATTATGGCACAGGGCGAATACGTGTCTTCTTCAACGTCGCTGCGCATCCGTCACAGCGATGGAAACCGGCGCGGCCCAAGCCCAGTGCCACCGTGGAACTGGCTCTGCCAGGCCACGGGTGGCGTCCCCCTCCGGGGGAAGGCGCCGAAGGCGACTCAGGGGGGCTTACCCGCCTCGTCGCATCATGTCGAAGAAGTCCACATTGGTCTTGGTGGCCTTCATGTTCTTGATCATGAGCTCCATGGACTCGATCTCGTCCATGTTGTACATGAACTGGCGCAGGATGCGGGTCTTTTGCAGGATCTCGGGCGCCAGCAGCAGCTCTTCGCGGCGGGTGCCGCTCTTGTTGAGCTCGATGGCCGGGAACACGCGCTTTTCGTACAGGCGGCGGTTCAGGTGGATCTCGCAGTTGCCGGTGCCCTTGAATTCTTCAAAGATCACTTCGTCCATGCGGCTGCCGGTGTCGACCAGCGCGGTGGCGATGATGGTGAGCGAGCCACCTTCCTCGACCTTGCGCGCGGCGCCGAAGAAGCGCTTGGGGCGCTGCAGCGCGGCGGCGTCCACACCACCGGACAGCACCTTGCCGCTCGACGGCACCACGTTGTTGTAGGCGCGGGCCAGGCGGGTGATGGAGTCGAGCAGGATCACCACGTCCTTCTTGAGCTCGACCAGGCGCTTGGCGCGCTCGATCACCATCTCGGCCACGTGCACGTGGCGCGCGGCGGGCTCGTCGAAGGTGGAGGCGATGATCTCGCCCTTCACCGTGCGCTGCATTTCGGTCACTTCTTCAGGGCGCTCGTCCACCAGCAGCACCATCAGGTGCACGTCGGGGTTGTTGGCCGTGATGGCGTGGGCGATGTGCTGCATCATCACCGTCTTGCCGCTCTTGGGCGGGGCGACGATCAGCGCGCGCTGGCCACGGCCGATGGGCGCGATGATGTCGATGATGCGGCCGGTGATGTTCTCTTCGCTCTTGACGTCGCGCTCCAGGCGCATCTGCTCCTTGGGGAACAGGGGCGTCAGGTTTTCGAACATCACCTTGTGCTTGTTCTGCTCGGGCGGGCCGTCGTTGACCTTGTCGAGCTTGGTCAGGGCAAAGTAGCGCTCGCCGTCCTTCGGGGTGCGCACTTCGCCTTCGATCATGTCGCCGGTGTGCAGGTTGAAGCGGCGCACCTGGCTGGGGGAGATGTAGATGTCGTCCGTGCTCGCCGTGAAGCTCGTGTCCGGGCTGCGCAGGAAGCCGAAGCCGTCCGGCAGGATTTCCAGCACCCCGTCCGCGAACACCTGCTCTCCCGCCTTGGCGCGCTTCTTGATGATGGCAAACATCAGCTCCTGCTTGCGCATCCGGCCCGTGTTTTCGATTTCGAGTTCTTCGGCCTGCTTCAGGACTTCAGACACGTGCAGTGCCTTGAGTTCGTTTAAGTGCATGGAATGACTCCTTGGCGGAGCTGGTATGAATCTTGGGGGAGGAGGGCTGGTGCCGGATGGGCTGCTGTTTGCAGGTCCGGCTTGCCGGGGATCTCGGTCCGGCTGCCAATGCGTGCAGGCCGGTGATCTGGGGGAATTATGACAGGAAAAAAAGCAGGGGATTCACGCGGGCCGGATTCGGTGGGCGCCGGGCTGGCGGCCCGGGCCATGCACCTTCATCAAGAAAGCCCCGCATGCCGGGTGATCGCGTGCGGGGCCGGGACCGGGGCTGGGCCGTCGGTCAGGCCAGTTGCTGGTCGATGAAGGCGGTCAGCTGTGCCTTGCTCATGGCGCCCACTTTCGTGGCGGCCAGCTGGCCATCCTTGAACAGCATCAGCGTGGGGATGCCGCGGATGCCGAACTTGGCGGGAATCTCGCGGTTCTCGTCCACGTTCATCTTGGCGATCTGCAGCTTGCCCTGGTAGGTGCCCGCGACTTCGTCCAGGATGGGGGCAATCATTTTGCAGGGGCCGCACCATTCGGCCCAGTAGTCCACCAGCACGGCGGTGCCGGGTTTCAGCACGTCGGCTTCAAAGCTGGCGTCAGAGACATGTTTGATGAGTTCGCTGGCCATGGCGGATTCCTTGTTTTTGAGCGGGTTGTGACCGGTGTACGTTTAAAGTCTGGGCATTGTGACAGAAACCAATCCCACGTTCACCGGTGTGGCCGGGCCCTGCGACGCTATGACTGTCATAGCGAAAAGCGATCAGTGCGCAGCCCTGGTGCCCCTGTGGCGGCGCGTGCTGGGACAGGTGGCCGGGCACCTGCGCCAGCAGGGCGCGCATCCCGCGCGCACGGTGGTGCTGGTCCCCTATGCCCAGCTCATGCCGTGGGCGCAGCGCTATTGGGCCCTGTTCCATGCGGACGGTTTTGCTCCCCGGTTTGAAACAACGCGCAACTGGGCACGGCAGCTGGCGGCGTTCGTGCCCATGGGCGACGACCTGGCCGGGGATGTGGCGCGCGACACCTTGACGGCGCGGGCGCTGCTGGACCGCGCGGGCCTTTCGGCCCAGCGCGACGTGCTGGCCGCGCCGCTGCAGGAGGCCGCGGCGCAGCTGGCGACCGTGGTGGCCGCGGTGCCGCCCGCGCAGCGGCCAGCATGGGCCGCGCATGCGCGCGGCCTGCTGCCCGAGGCCGATGGCGCCTCGGCGCTGCGCTTCGAGGCCGTCGTGGCGCGCATTGCGCTCGAATGGGTGCTTGCCTCGCGCCATGCCACCGATGTGCTGTTCGAGGCCGGCGTGCGGGAGTCCGTGGACGCGCTGGTGGTGCTGCACGGGTTCCAGGCAGAACCCCTGGCGCAGGCCTTGCAGAACCACTGGGGCGACAAGGCCACGGCCCTGGCGCTGCCTCCCGGGCCTGGCGATCCAGGTCCCATGGGGCGGGTCGCGCTGCATGCCGCGCAGGATGCCGAGGACGAAGCCCAGCGGGCCGCCGCCTGCGTGCTGGCGCATGTGGCGGCGGGCCGCACACCGGTGGCGCTGGCGGCCAACGACCGGGCTCTCACGCGCCGCATTGGCGCGCACCTGGCAAGCTCGGGCGTGGCGGTGCGCGACGAAAACGGCTGGACACTGTCCACCACCCGCGCCGCCGCGCAGCTGATGGCCGCACTCAAGGCCTGCGCATGGGATGCCCGTGCGGATGAAGTGCTCGACTGGCTCAAGCACGCCCCCGCCGTGGCGGCGCCAGCGCTCGATGCGCTCGAGCGCGCGCTGCGCAAGGCCCCGGTGGCGAACTGGGCCGGTGCGGCGCAGCGCGACTGGTCCGGCAAGCCGGCCCTGGCGCAGTGCGTGGCGCTCGCGCAGGGCTGGCGTGAGGGCCTGCGCGCGCCCCGCCCGCTGGCGCAGTGGCTGCAGGCCCTGCGCCTGCTGCTGCAGGCCAGCGGCCAGTGGGCGCAACTGGAGGCGGATGACGCGGGCGCCCGCGTGCTGGCCGCGCTGCGCCTGCAGGCGGGGCAAGAGGCCGAGCTCGACGGCTGGGACAGCGCGGGGCGGCCCATGGCGCTCGCCGAATTCACGCGCTGGGCCAGCGAGGTGTGCGAGGCCGCGCGCTACGTGCCGGCCCTCGCGGGCGATGCGCCCGTGGTCGTCCTGCCCCTGCCGCAGCTGCTGGCACGGCCGTTTGCAGCGCTCGTGCTGCCCGGGTGCGACGAAAAACGCCTCCAGTCGTCACCGGAGCCCACGGGCGACTGGACCACGGCCCAGCGCGAGGCCTGGGGCCTGCCCACGCGCGGATCGCTCGAGGCCGCCCAGCGCGCGGCCTGGCACTACGCCCTGCAGACACCCGAGGTGGATGTGCTGTGGCGCACGGGCGACGAAGGTGGCGAACCCCTGCTGGCCAGCGCGCTGGTGCTGGCGCTGCACCTGGATGGCGCCGCCCGCCCAGGCACCGATGGGCGCCGCGCGCGCACCGTGCCGGCCGCGCCCACCCCGCGCCCCGGGCCCGACGGGAGTGCCCTGCCTGTCCAGCGCCTGTCGTCCACGGCCTATTCCGACCTGCGGCATTGCCCCTACCGCTTCTTTGCGCTGCGCCAGCTGGGCCTGCAGGAGGCCGACGAGCTGGCCGCCGAGGTGGACAAGCGCGACTTCGGCAACTGGCTGCACGCGGTGCTGCAGCACTTCCATGAGGCGCTGCTGGCCGAGCCGACAGACGACGCGGGCGGGCGCGCGGCGCGCATGGACAGCGCCGCGCAGGCCGTCACGCTGGAGCAGGGCCTGGGGGAGGGCGACTTCCTGCCGTTCGCCGCAGGCTGGCCGCAGGTGCGCGATGGCTATCTGCGCTGGCTTGTGCAGCATGAGCAGTCTGGGGGGCACTTCCGGCAGGCCGAGGTGCAGACTACCCAACCGCTGGGCGCCCTGCAGCTGGTGGGCACCATCGACCGCATCGATGCCATCTCGTCCACCGGCGAGCCCACGCCGCTGGTCATCGACTACAAGACCGAAAACGACACCGTCACGCGCAAGCGCATTGGCGCGGGTGCCGAAGACACCCAGCTTGCTTTCTACGCAGCCTTGCTGAGCCACGACACGCTGCGCGCCGCGTACGTGAACGTGGGCGAGCGGGGCGAGACGCAGATGCACGAACAGGAAGAGGTGGTGCACCTGCGCGACCTGCTCGTGGAGGGCATTCAGCACGACTTCGAACGCATCGCTGCGGGCGACCCCATGCCCGCGCTGGGTGAGGGCATGGTCTGCGACTACTGCGTTGCGCGCGGCCTGTGTCGCAAGGATTTCTGGGAATGAACGCTGCCTACGAACACAACGGCCACCCCGTCTCCCGCGAGGCCTTCTACGCCATCGCCTGCGACCCGGCGCGCAGCGTGGCCGTGGAGGCCTGCGCGGGCGCGGGCAAGACCTGGATGCTGGTGTCGCGCATGCTGCGTGCCTTGCTCGATGGCGCCGCGCCGCACGATATCCTGGCCATCACCTTCACCAAGAAGGCGGCCGGTGAAATGCGCCAGCGCCTGCAGGAATGGCTCGAAGCCTTTGCCCAGGCCCCCCTGGAAGACCTCACCCGCGAGCTGGTTGCCAGAGGAATCAGCCCCGAGCGCGCTCTGGACAAGCGCGAGGTGCTACAAAATTTATACCGCCAGATGCTGGCCAGCGGCCGCCCGGTGCAGATCCGCACCTTCCACAGCTGGTTTGCCGCGCTGCTGGGCACGGCCCCGCTGGCGCTGCTGCAGGCGCAGGGCCTGCCGGCCAACTTCGAACTGCTCGAAGACGATGCCGAAGCCGTGCGCGAGGTGTGGGCCCCGTTCCTGCACACCGTGGCCACCAGCGCCGGCCTGCGGGCCGACTACGAGGCCGTGGTGGCCCGCCACGGCCGCTCGCAGACCCACAAGGCGCTGGCGGCGGCGCTGGCCAAGCGCGTGGAATTCGACCTGGCCGACGCGGCGGGCGTGCTCGATGCCTCGGTGCCTTCCTTTCAGGCGCACTGCCCGGAACTGGCGGGACTGGATGAGCCCGCCGGCGCGCTGCAGGGCGATGCCTGCCACCAGCGCTGGCTGGCGCGCGCCAGGGCGCTGGGGGCCGAGACCAACAAGACACCCCAGAAGGCGGCGGATGCCATCGTGGACGCGCTGGCCTGCGGCGACCCGAACCTGCGCCTGGACCTGCTGCGCAAGGCGATGTTCGTGGCCAAGGAAGATAGGCTGTCCAAGAACCTCGAGAAGTTCGCAGCCGCCCAGGAAGCCGAGCCCGAGCTGCAGCGCCTGCTGCTGGCGCGGCGCCAGCACGAGGCCTGGCAGCACCAGCAGCGCATGGCCCGCCTGGCACGCTGCCTGATCCGCGAATTTGCCGCCGTGAAGAACCGGCACGGCTGGGTGGACATGAACGACGTGGAGCGCACGGCGCTGGTCATGCTGTCCGATCCCATCCTCTCGGGGTGGGTGCAGGAGCGGCTCGATGCGCGCGTGCGCCACCTGCTGGTCGACGAGTTCCAGGACACCAACCCGCTGCAGTGGCAGGCGCTGCACGCCTGGCTGTCGGGCTATGCGGGTTCGGGCGGCGGCGCCAGCGGCCAGACGCCGCCCAGCGTGTTCATCGTGGGCGACCCCAAGCAGAGCATCTACCGTTTTCGCCGCGCCGAGCCACAGGTGTTCATCGCCGCGCAGGCCTTCGTGCGCCATGGGCTCGCGGGCGACCTGCTCAGCTGCGACCACACGCGCCGCAACGCCACGGGCGTGATCGCCGCCGTGAACCACGTCATGGGCACCGCCCAGGCGCAGCACGAGACCAGCGGCTTTCGCGACCACACCACCGAGTCCAGGGACCCCGGCGTGCTGCTGCGCCTGCCCGCCATCCTGCCGCCGGATGCCGGCAGCGGCGGCGCGGGCGCGGACCCTTTCGCCTGGCGCGACAGCCTGACCGAGCCCCGCCACGAGGCCGAGGAAACCCAGCGCATGCGCGAATGCACACAGGCCGCCGCGTGGGTGGCGGCGCAGATCGCGCAGGGCACGCCGCCCCACGAAGTGCTGGTGCTGGCCCGCAAGCGCGACCGGCTCGCCGCCCTGCAGGAGGCCCTGCGCGCCCTGCACCTGCCCTGCGTGCAGCCCGAGAAGGCCGACCTGTTCGACGCGCCCGAGGTGCAGGACATCGTGGCGCTGCTCGATGCGCTGGTGTCCACCGGGCACGACCTTTCCCTGGCTCGGGCACTCCGCTCGCCCCTGTTTGGCTGCGGCGACGAGGCCCTGGTGACCCTGGCGCTGCTGCGCCGCCAGCCGGAACACGCTGCCTGCAGCTGGTTTGATTTGCTACAGAAAAGTGAGCTGCTACCGCATGAAATGAAAGCGCTGGGGCCCGTTTTGGCTCAATACAGGGCCTGGGTGGATGGCCTGCCCCCGCACGACGCGCTGCACGCCATCTACCAGCACGCCGATGTGCTGGCCCGCTTCGCGGCGGCCGCCCCCGCCGCGCAGCGCACCGCGGTGCAGGCCAATCTGCGCGCCTTGCTGTCGGCCGCGCTGCAGCACGACGGCGGCCGCTACCTCACGCCCTACGCCTTTGTGCGTGCCATGAAAAAGGGCGGCGTGCGCGCACCGGGCCGGGTGGATGCGCAGGCGGTGCGCCTGCTCACCGTGCACGGCGCCAAGGGGCTGGAGGCGCGCTGCGTGCTGCTGCTGGACACCGACACCCGCCCCCAGAAGGCCGAGACCATGGGCGTGCTGGTGGACTGGCCCGGCGAGCAGGCCGTGCCCAGGGCGTTCGTCTTCCTGGCCAGCGAATCGAACCCGCCGCCCAGCGCCGTGGAAGTGCTGGCCGCCGAGCAGCAGGCCCGCCAGCGCGAAGAGCTGAACATGCTCTACGTGGCGATGACGCGGGCCAAGCACTGCCTGGCGCTGTCCAGCGTGCAGCCGGCCGCATCCGCGCCGGGCAGCTGGTGGAACCGCCTGGCGCCGCTGGCGGCCGAGATCGCCGTGCAGGAGGGCCCTGGCGCGCCCGGGGGCGAAACCCTGGCCGGGCCGGGCCGCCACGATCACTTCATGCTGGCGGAGCTGCCGCCGCTGCCGGAGCACCTGCGCGCGGCGCCCGCCGCGGGGCCGGTGGATGCCGACCGGGCCGCCGACCCCGGCGATGCCACGGCTGCCTCCACGCCGCAGTCCCGGCTGGGCGAGGCCATGCACCAGCTGCTGGAGCAGGCGGGCGTGGCGGGGGCCCCGCTGGTGGAGCTGCGCGCCCAGGGCTGGCCGCCCGCGCGGGTGGCGCGGCTGGCGCGGGATTTCGACATCACCATCGCGGCCGCGCGGCACGCCGCGCTGACCGCGCAGCGCATCCTGGCGGGCGAAGGCGCCTGGGCCTGGGAGGCGTCGGCCGTGGACACCGCCATCAACGAGGCGCCCTTGCGCTACCAGGGCCTGAGCCTGCGGCTGGACCGCCTGGTGCATTGCCACCAGCCGCCCGAACGCGCCGGGTGGTGGGTGCTGGACTACAAGAGCGCGGCCGAGCCCGAGCGCCAGCCCGCGCTGCTGGCCCAGCTGCAGCGCTACCGCAGCGCCGTGCAGGGGCAGACGCCCGGCGAGCGCGTGCGCGCGGCCTTCCTCACGGGCGACGGGCGCCTCGTGCCCGTGCCCGACGCCGTGCCAGCCGGGCCCGATGCAGTGCAGGGCGCAGAGGCCGTGCTGCGGCATACTCTCGCCCCCGCCGCGCAGGAACCCGGGGCCGTGCCGCCGCCGCTGCCCCTGCCGCGGGGACCCGGCCCCGACGATTCGCCCCAGGGTTCCCTGTTCTGACGCTTTTTTCCCGATTGCCGGCCTCCCATCCAAAGGTTTTCCCCATGAATGTTTCCCTTCCTCCCGCCCCCGACGACGTGGCCGGCCTGCACTGCGACGTCGCCATCGTGGGCGGAGGCCCCGCCGGGCTCATGGCCGCCGAAGTGCTGGCGCAGGCGGGCGTGGCGGTGCATCTGTTCGACGCCATGCCCTCGGTGGGGCGCAAGTTCCTGCTGGCGGGCAAGGGGGGGCTGAACCTCACGCATTCCGAGCCCCATGCGCCGTTCGCCGCCCGGTTTGCGGAGCGCCAGCCGCAGGTCGAGCCCTGGCTCACCGCGTGGGGCGGGCCCGAGATCCGCGCCTGGGCGCAGGGGCTGGGGGTGGAGACCTTCGTGGGCACCTCGGGCCGGGTCTTTCCGGCCGACATGAAGGCCGCCCCGCTGCTGCGCGCCTGGCTGCAGCGCCTGCGGGGGCAGGGCGTGGTGTTCCACATGCGCCGCCGCTGGCTGGGCTGGGCGGACGATGGCGCGCTGCGCTTCGCCGCGCCGTCGGGCGAGGAGCGGGTGCAGGCGCGCGCCGTGGTGCTGGCGCTCGGGGGCGGCAGCTGGGCGCGCCTCGGCTCGGACGGCGCCTGGGTGCCCCTGCTGGCCGGGCGTGGGCTTGCCGTGGCGCCGCTGCGCCCCGCCAACTGCGGTTTCGACGTGCTTCGTGGGGATGTGCCTGCGGGGGAGACGCGCCGCGCGTTCCTGCAGGAGCTCATCGGCCGCACACCTGCTCCCGCCACGGGCTGGACGCCCCACTTCGCCGGGCGGTTCGCGGGCCAGCCGTTCAAGACGGTGGCATTGGCGTTCACCGACAGCCAGGGCCGCGCCTTCAGCCGCCGGGGCGAGTTCGTGGCCACGGCCACGGGCGTGGAGGGCAGCCTGGTCTATGCCGCATCGCACCTGCTGCGCGACGAGATCGAGGCCCACGGCCATGCCACTTTTCACCTGGATCTGCTGCCCGACCACACGCCCGAACGCGTGCTGGTGGAGGTGCGCCATCCACGCGGGTCGCGCTCGCTGTCCAGCCATCTCAAGAGCCGCCTGGGGCTGGACGGCATCAAGGCCGGCATCCTGTACGAGCACCTGGGCAAGGACGGGATGAACGACCCCGTGGCGCTGGCCCACGCGATCAAGGCGCTGCCCGTCACGGTGGTCGCCGCGCGGCCGCTGGACGAGGCCATCAGCACCGCGGGCGGCGTGGCTTTTGACGCGCTCGATGCCCGCCTCATGGCCGCCGCCGCGCCCGGCGTGTTCTGCGCGGGGGAGATGCTCGACTGGGAAGCCCCCACCGGCGGCTACCTGCTCACGGCTTGTCTGGCGAGTGGTCGCGTGGCCGGGCACGGCGCGCTGGACTGGATTCGCCAACGCGGGGTGTAGCTTTCGGCGGCTCCTTCATCCAGATGGAAGTTCCCTTCGGCGTTCAAAACTGACACGCCGCCACCGCCACCGTGGATCCGGCTGCGCCGGTCCACCGGAGGCCTCCCCCCGGGGGGCAGACGCCGCAGGCGGCTCAGGGGGCTCAGGGGGGCTCAAAACTTGGCGCGGTAATACAGCATCGGGCCGCCCTTGCGCGCCCGCAGCACCAGGCGCGATCCGCCCTGCAGCTGCACGCCGATGGCGCCAAACTCGGGCACCAGCCCCCGGGTGCGGGAGGAGGCCCATTGCACCTCCACCCGGGTTCCATACATCGGCGGCTGCGACTGCCAGATCATGCCCATCGCGTCCTGGGGCTGGCCTGCCGGGAGAGGACGTGTCCAGGCGGAAATGTCCAGATGGCGCCCACTGTCCAGGCGGGACCGCCAGCGAACCCCGAGGTCCAGGCTGGCGGGGGGCAGGGCGCCGCCCGCCAGGGGGGCGCCAGCGGCCGAGGGTGCCGGCGCGCTCATGCCCAGCGACAGCCCGAATCGGCCCCCGCTATCGGACGTTTCGGGCGTGAGCCAGCGCGTCACGCCGATGTGCTGCGTGCTGTTGAAGCTGCTGCCCGGCTGGGCCGCTCCCGAGGTGGCCCATGGCGGGGCCGTCTCGCCCATGCTGGGCAGCTCGACGCTGTGGACCTCGTACGCGGCGGAAAGGCGGGCCGTTTCCTGCTCCAGGCTGGCCCGCGCCTCGTCGGCGAACTGGGAGTCGGCTCCCCAGGCCGCGCCCGCGACGGCCAGGCACAGCCAGCCCACCACCGGGCGCCCGGGCAGCATGCGGGCCAGGGCTTGCGGCCGGCGCGCACGCGCCGGCAAGGCGCGCCGGTAACGGAAGGAAAAAATCACTTGCGCAGTCAGGGGGGTTGACATGGCGGCACCCGATGAAAAGAAAGGATGAAGCGATGCAACAAAGTGTGCGCCTGCCGCCCGGGGCGGCGCAATCCCGAAAGCCGCAAAACAGCGTGGGAAAGGACTGACATGCGCTCGCGCCGCGTGCCTGTGCGCGCAGGAGGCGGCCAGCGCATGCCACGAAGGGGAACGGGGTGGGGGAGGGGATGCGCGACAACACCGCGCCAGGAATGCCGCTCGCGGGCACGCCGCGCAGGCAAGAAAAGAGAAGTTGACGAGCCTTACCCCCGGCACTGGCTCCACAGTTAGGGCTGCTTGGTTCCCCACCTGACCCGGTTGGCCGCTTCACCATGCGGGGAGGCCCGTCAGGATGGGATTCTACCTCCTGAACAGGACGCCATTTTTTACTCCTCTCGAATGGCCTGCAATTGCAAAGGGCGACGACGCCAGCGCGGCGTTGCCCACGCCAGGGGCGGCCCCTGGGCGGCGTGTCTGGCGTGGGCGCGCGAGCCGGTGCCGGGCGGCGCAGGGCTTTCGCGGATGGCGGGCCGCGGCACCCAGACCCGGTACGCCATGGGCCCTAGAATCACCCCCCATGTCCTATCTCGTGCTCGCCCGCAAGTACCGCCCCCGCAATTTCACCGAAATGGTGGGGCAGGAGCACGTGGTGCAGGCCCTGACCAACGCGCTCACCCAGCAGCGGCTGCACCATGCCTACCTGTTCACCGGGACGCGGGGCGTGGGCAAGACGACGGTGTCGCGCATCCTGGCCAAGTCGCTCAACTGCCAGGGGCCCGATGGGCAGGGCGGCATCACCGCCACGCCGTGTGGCGTGTGCGCGGCCTGCAGCGACATCGACAGTGGCCGGTTTCCGGACTACACCGAGCTCGACGCGGCCTCCAACCGGGGCGTGGACGAGGTGCAGAGCCTGCTGGAACAGGCTGTCTACAAGCCGGTGCAGGGCCGCTTCAAGGTCTTCATGATCGACGAAGTGCACATGCTCACGAACACGGCGTTCAACGCCATGCTCAAGACGCTGGAAGAGCCGCCCGAGTACCTCAAGTTCGTGCTCGCCACGACCGACCCGCAGAAGGTGCCGGTCACCGTGCTTTCGCGCTGCCTGCAGTTCAACCTGCGTCCCATGGCGCCGGAGACCGTGCTGTCGCACCTCACGCAGGTGCTGGCGTCGGAGAACGTGCCGGCCGAGCCCCCGGCGCTGCGCCTGCTCTCGCGCGCGGCGCGTGGCTCCATGCGCGATGCGCTGTCGCTCACCGACCAGGCCATCGCCTTTGGCAGCGGCCAGCTGCAGGAGGCCGCCGTGCGCCAGATGCTGGGCGCGGTGGACCGCTCCTACGTGTTCCGCCTCATCGACGCGCTGGCCCGTGGCGATGGCAAGACGGTGGTGGAAACCTCGGACACGCTGCGCCTCAATGGCCTGTCTGCCGCTTCCACGCTGGAAGAGATGAGCGCCGTGCTGCAGCGCATGGCCGTGTTCCAGGCCGTGCCGCAGATGGCGGCTGCCGTGGATGCCGACGACCCCGAGGCGGCGGAAACGGCGCGGCTTGCCGGCCTGATGCCCGCCGACGAAACCCAGCTGCTCTACAGCCTGTGCCTGCACGGGCGCGGCGAACTGGGCCTGGCGCCCGATGAGTATGCGGCGCTGACCATGGTGCTGCTGCGCTTGCTGGCGTTCAAGCCTTCGGGCGAAACGGCTGAAAAAAAAACTCTGACGCGGCCTGAAGCGGCGTCTTCTGGCCCGCCACCGGCGGTTTCCGCGGTGCCCGCGGCGGCGGATGCCGCCATGCCGGCACCCGTGGTTGCCCCGGCCCTGGCCGCCGCGCCACCTCCCCAGGTGCCGGCGGCTTCGCCGGAGCCCGCCGTGGCCCCGGCGTTGGCGCAAGACGCCCCTTCACCAGAATCCGCCGATGCCTCCGAGCCACCTCCCTGGCCGGGCTCGGACGAGCCGGGCGCCGCGGCGCCTGCCCCCTCGGCCGCCACCGCGCTGCCGGTGCGCACGTCCGATCGGTTTGAGCGAAATCGGCCCCCAGCGCAGTCCTCGCATGCGCAAGGTGCTCCTGAATTCGTAGCGATTCCGGTGCGCGAGACGCCCGAACCCGGGGAGCGGCTGCAACCGCTGCCGCTTTCGGCCCCCGCGCCTGTTTCCGCGCGCTACACGCCCACCGAGGAGGGCGATGTCTGGCATGCCACCGTGCAGCAGATGGTGGCGGCGGAATCGATCACCGCCCTGGTGCGTGAGCTGGCCCTGCAGTCGCAGCTGGTGGCGCGCGACGGTGGCCACTGGCTGCTGCGCGTGGAGCGCGAGTCGCTCAATCAGCCCACCGCCCGCGAGCGCCTGCGCGCCGCGCTGGAGGCCGCGGGGCACGCCACCCAGATCAGTGTGGAGGTGGGCAATGTCATCGACAGCCCGGCCCGCCGCAATGCGGCCGCCGCTGCCGAGCGCCAGCGCCGCGCCGAAGAGATCGTGAACAACGACCCCTATGTGCAATCGCTGATGCGCGACTACGGCGCGAGAATCGTGCCGGGCAGCATCAAGCCTGCGTGAGATGAAGCTCCCCCTGAGTCGCCTTCGGCGCCTTCCCCCTCTCTCGCTTCGCGGGAGGCGGACGCACTCGGTGGCCTGGCACGGCCAGCTCCACGAGTGCACTGGATTGGGGTGTGCCAGTTTCGACGGCCGCTGACATTGCACAGCACAATACCGTGCATCTCGGATACCGAATCTCTGTCCCTTCGTGGGAATCGATCAACCAGAAAGAAGCAAAGGAAACACACCATGTTCAACAAAGGACAACTCGCCGGTCTCATGAAGCAAGCCCAGGCGATGCAGGACAACCTCAAGAAGGCGCAGGACGAGCTGGCCTTCATCGAGGTGGAAGGTGAATCGGGTGCCGGCCTGGTGAAGGTGCTGATGACCTGCAAGCACGACGTCAAGCGCATCACCATCGACTCGAGCCTGCTGGCCGAAGACAAGGACATGCTCGAAGACCTGGTGGCTGCGGCGTTCAATGCGGCGGTGCGCAAGGCGGAGGAGACTTCGGCGGAGAAGATGGGCAAGCTGACGCAAGGCATGCCAGGCCTCCCCGGCGGCATGAAATTCCCCTTCTGAGGCTGGCTGCCGAGCGGGCGATCTGCGTCGTTGGGCGGTGCTCGCAAGCCTCACGTACAGGAAGTACGCTGCGGTTCCCGCGCTCCGGCCGCCTGGCAGCTGATCCCGCTCGCTACGCCCTTGAGGGCGGAGTTTTTGAAAACCAATACCTGCATGTCTGCTTCCGATTCCCTTGATGTCTTGATCCAGGCGCTGCGCCGGTTGCCGGGGGTGGGGGTGAAGTCTGCGCAGCGCATGGCGTTCCATCTGCTGCAGCATGACCGGGAGGGGGCGCTGGCGCTGGCGCGGGCGCTGGGCGAGGCGGTGGGCACCGTGCACCATTGCGCGCGCTGCCATACGTTCACCGAGGCCGAGGTGTGCGGCACCTGCCTGGACCCTGCGCGCGACGCCACGCGGCTGTGCGTGGTGGAGACGCCGGCCGACCAGGCGGCGCTGGAGCGCACGGGGGCGTTCAAGGGGCTGTACTTCGTGCTCATGGGGCGCCTGAGCCCGCTCGACGGCATCGGCCCCAAGGAGATCGGCCTGCAGAAACTCATGGGCCGCGCCACCGATGGCACGGTGCAGGAGGTCATCCTGGCGACCAATTTCAATGCCGAAGGCGAGGCCACGGCCCATGTGATCAGCGAGGCGCTCAAGAGCCGGGGGCTGCACGTGACGCGGCTGGCGCGCGGCGTGCCCGTGGGCAGCGAACTGGAATATGTGGACCTGGGCACGATTGCGCATGCGCTGGTGGACCGCCGCTAGGCCCTGCGTGGAAAAAGGGCGCCACGGCGGCTAGAATACTCACAATTTAATAGCTGCCAGCGCTTATCTATAAAGCGCTGGGGCCCGAAAAGGCTTGAAAATGAATACCACCATGCATGTCGCACGGTTCACAGTGGCCTACTGGTGCGTGCTGATCGCGGCACTGCTTCCCATCGCCTGTGCCTGGCTGGCCAAGAGCGGCAGCTTCGGCAAGCCGCGCAAGGACGGGGGTTTCGACAACCGGGACCCCCGCGCCTGGATGGCCCGTCAGACCGACTGGCGGGCCCGCGCCAATGCGGCGCAGGCCAACAGCTTCGAGGCACTGCCGTTCTTCATCGGCGCCGTGATCATTGCGCACCTGCTGGGGGCGGGGCAGACATTGCTGGACATCCTGGCATTTTTGTATGTCATGTTGCGCATCTTCTACATCATGATGTACGTTTCCGACATGCCCACCGTGCGCAGCGCGATCTGGGCCGGGGCGTTTCTGGTCAACATCGCCATCCTGTTCGTCGGCTACCGCTGACCCGCACCGCGCCTGGCTTGCAAAGGGCCAGGACGGCCGGTTCGCCCGGGGCCGTAGCCCCTGTTTTTCGACCCTGGTACGTAGAAACCCGCTGGGAATCCCCCTGATGCGGGCTGGCCCGCTCTGCGGCACGATTGTTGCAATGCAGCATCGATATTTTTCCGGATTGCCATGACCCGCCCCTTGCTCACCCGCCGCGCCTTTGGTGCCGTGTCCGCCCTGTCGGCGGCCGCGGTGTTCGCGCCGGCCGCCGTGCGGGCACAGGCCGAAGGCGCGGCACTGGGCAATGTCACGATCGCCGTGGGCGGGCAGGGCGTGCTCTACCACCTGCCGCTGGCGCTCGCTGTCCAGCTGGGCTATTTCCGCGCCGAGGGGCTGGACGTGACGGTGCGCGATTTCTCGGCCGGCGCGCTGGCGCTGCAGGCGGTGCAGGAGGGCGCGGCCGATGTCTGTGCCGGCGCCTTCGAGCACACCATCCGCCAGCAGGTGCGGGGCCAGGCGTTCCGGTCGCTGGTGGTGCAGGGGCGCGCGCCCCAGCTGGCACTGGGGGTCTCGCTGCGGTCGCTGCCGGCCTACAAGGATCTCGGCGACCTGCAGGGGCGGCGCATCGGGGTGTCGTCCGCGGGGTCGTCCACGCACCTGGCGGCCAGCCTGGTGCTGGCGCGCGCGGGCCTGGGCCCGCGCGATGTGGCCTTTGTCGGCGTGGGCTCCGGCACGGCCGCGATGAATGCGCTGCGCTCCGGCCAGGTGCATGCGCTGTGCCATGCCGACCCGATCATGACGCTGCTGGAGCAGAAGGCGGACACCCGCATCGCGGCCGACATGCGCTCGCTCAAGGCCGCGCAGGAGATGTTCGGCGGCGCGATGCCCGCCAGCTGCCTCTATGCGCCGCAGGCCTTCCTGCAAAAGAACGCCGCCCAGGCCCAGGCGCTGGCCAACGGCATCGTGCACGCCCTCAAGTGGCTGCAGACCGCGGCCCCTGCCGACCTTGTCAAGGCCGTGCCCGCGGGCTACCTGATGGGCGACCGGGGGCTGTACCTGGCCGCCTTCAGCCGCGTGCGGGAAACCTACTCGCCCAACGGGGTGATGCCCGACGATGGCGCGGCCACGGCGCTGCGCGTGCTGGCGCGCGTGCACCCCGAGCTGGGAGATTTCAAGGTGGAGCTGGCGCGCACCTACACCAACGACTTCGTGCGCAAGGCGCGCCAGAAATTCAGCGTCTGAACGTGCGGCGGCGCCTCTCGGGGGCGCTTTGCGGCGGCCGTTGCCGTGGGGCGGGGGCAGGGCGCTGGAGACATGAAGTGAGGCCGCCCATTCCGTGTGGCGCCTGCGGCATCCGGGTCGGGAAGATGGCTTACATTCGTCGGCGTTCGGTTGGCCGTAGCCTCGGCATACCACTCACCCCTCCACCAAGGATCGCTCCATGACGTTCACCCTCAGCATCGGCCCGCTTGTCTCCCTGATCGCGGGCATCCTCATCCTGGTCATGCCCCGCCTGCTCAGCACCATCGTGGCGCTGTACCTCATCATCATGGGCATCCTGGGGCTGCTGGGCATGCACACGCTGAAGTTCTGAGGCGGGCGCCTCTGTCCGCGCTGCCCTTTCAGGGGCTTTTCAGCGGCGCTTGACCTTGGAGGGCGTGCCGCCCCGGCGCGACGGCGCGGCCGCCGGCCGCTTGGCGGCGGTGCCCGCCCGCGCCACCGTGCCCCGTGCCTGGCTGGCCTGCCGCACCGGCAGATACACCACGACCTGCTGGCCTGCCTTGAAGGCGGCCGTCGCGCGCACATCGTTCCAGTCCGCGACACTGGCCGCCGCGAGCTTGTAGCGGCGGGCGATGCTCGCCACGGTTTCGCCCTTGCCCGCCCGCACGGTGGTGCGGCGGGTGACGATCTCCGGAGAGAAAGCGACCTGCCCGTTGTCCGCCAGGTGGGACGACACGTCCTGGCGGATGGCCGACGAGCGCGGAACCATGAGGGCCGAGCCCGCCTTGATCAGCATGCGGGGCGGTATGTTGTTGACGCTGCGCAGGTCGTTCTCGCTCATGCCCGCGCGCTGCGCCGCTTCGGCCACCGTCATGGTGGAGGGCACGGACCACACGGTCCAGCTGGCGTACTGCCCTTCGCGGCGGGCTTCGAGGTTGCGCTGGAACACCTTGGCGTTGTCCCAGGGCAGCAGGATCTGCGGCGTGCCGGCCGCCAGGATCACCGGCTTGTTGAAGGAGGGGTTCAGCGCCCGGAAGTCCTCCTCGCGCACGCCCGCCAGCGTGGCCACCAGGGCCACGTCGATGTCGTGGGTGATGTCCACCGTCTGGAAGTAGGGGTGGTTCTCGATGAGCGGCAACTCGGTGCGGAAGGCCTCGGGGTGGGCAACGATGTTCTTGACGGCCTGCAGCTTGGGCACGTACATGCGGGTTTCGGCCGGCATGTTGAGGTCGGTGTACGTGGTGCCCAGCCCCTGCTTCTGGTTGCGGGCGATGGCCCGGCCCACGCTGCCTTCGCCCCAGTTGTAGGCGGCCAGGGCCAGGTGCCAGTCGCCAAACATGCCATGGAGCTTTTGCAGGTAGTCGAGCGCGGCGCGCGTGGATGCGAGCACATCGCGGCGGTCATCGCGAAATGCGTTCTGCTTGAGGTCGAAATAGTTGCCCGTGGCGGGCATGAACTGCCACATGCCAGCCGCCTTGGCGCTGGAGACGGCCTGGGGATTGAACGCGCTTTCGATGTAGGGCAGCAGCGCCAGCTCGGTGGGCATGCCGCGCCGCTCCAGCTCCTCGACGATGTGGAACAGGTACTTGCTGGAGCGCTCGGTCATGCGCTGCATGTAGTCGGGGCGCGTGGCGTACCACTGCTCGCGGTCCTGCACCAGTTCGTGCTGCAGGTCGGGCATCGCGAAGCCCCGGCGGATGCGGTCCCACAGGTCGGCGGGGGTGGAGAGCGATGCGACCTCGCCGCTGGCCGCCTGCGCCGCCGTGATGGGGCGCAGCGGTCCGTTGGGAATGACGGGGGTGTGGGAGGCGGTGCGGGGCGCAGCGCCGGTGGAGGATGAAGGGGCGGTGCCGGCTGCGCTGTCCTGCGATGGCGCGGTGGTGGCGCAGCCCGTGAGCCAGAGCGCGCAGGCCAGGCAGGCGATGTGCAAAATTTTCATCGAAACTCGTTTTTCCATTGGCGCAGCGCGGCCAGTACCGCCACTGCATCGTCTTGATTCACCTGCGCGTCGTAGCCTCGGGCGGCCTGGGCCACCGCGGGCTGGCGCACACGCAGGAAGGGGTTGATGTCTCGCTCCAGGGCCATGCGCGAAGGCAGCGTGGGCTGGTGGCGTGCCCGCAGCGCCTCGCACTGGCTGCTGTAGTGGAGCAGCGCATCGTTGCCGGGTTCCACGGCCCGTGCGAATTTCAGGTTGGACAGGGTGTACTCGTGCGTGCAGCACACGCGGGTGTTGCCGGGCAAGGCCGCCAGCTGGTCCAGGGAGTCCAGCATCTGGGCCGGCGTGCCCTCGAACAGCCGGCCGCAGCCGCCGGAAAAAAGCGTGTCGCCGCAGAACAGCAGGGGCTCACCGTCGATGTCGGGGCAGTAGTAGGCGATGTGGCCGGCGGTGTGGCCCGGAACGTCGATGACCTCGAAGCGCAGCCCCAGCGCGTCCACCGTATCGCCCTGCGCGAGGCGGTGCAGGGGCCCGGGGATCTGCTCCCGCGCGGGGCCATACACCGTGGCGCCGGTGGCGTCGCGCACGGCATCGACGCCACCGACATGATCGGCGTGGTGGTGCGTGACTAGAATGGCCTGCAACTGCAGGTCCAGTTGCTGCAGTGCCTGCAGCACGGGCGCGGAATCCCCCGGGTCGACGACGAGCGCCTGGCGGCCGTTGTGCAGCATCCAGATGTAGTTGTCGGTAAAGGCGGGCAGCGGCAGCAAGTTCATGAGCGATCAAATTATAGGTTTGCACCACTGGTTCGATTCCCCGCCGGGCCGGTACCTGCTGGCGTGGGAGCAGGCGCGCTTCGACGAGGCGGTGGCGGATATTTTTGGATACCACAGCCTGCAGCTTGGCATGCCCCTGCTTGACGGCCTGCGCGCCAACCGCATGCCGCACCAGTGGCTGGCCCTGGGCCAGGAGGGCGTCCAGGGCTCCCTGGGCTTTCTGGAGGCGGGCAGTGGCGTGGACGCGCCCCTGCAGTGCCGCATGGTCAACCTGCTCGCCGAGCCCGTGGCCCTGCCGTTCGCGCAGGCCAGCCTGGACCTGCTGGTCCTGCCCCATACGCTGGAGCTGAGTGTCGACCCCCACGCCGCCCTGCGCGAGGTGGAGCGGGTGCTGGTGCCCGAGGGCCGCGTGGTCATCAGCGGGCTGAACCCCACGAGCCTGTGGGGGCTGCGCCAGTGGCGCGCACGCATGTACCAGCGCATGGGCAATGGCACGCTGTACCTGCCCGACGTGGGCGAGTTCATTGGCTACCGGCGGTTGCGCGACTGGCTCAGGCTTTTGAGTTTCGAGGTCGAATCCGCCCGTTTTGGCTGTTATCGTCCAGCGGTGCGCACCACCCGGTGGCTGGAGCGCTTTGGCTTCATGGATGGGCTGGGTGAGAAATGGTGGCCCATTTTTGGCGCCGCCTATTTCATCGTGGCGGTCAAGCGGGTGCATGGCATGCGCTTGCTGGAGCCCGCCTGGCGCACCAGCCGCCAGCGGTCCGCCGCCACGGTGCCCATCGCCAACCGCGCACACGCGGCGGGTACGCCCGCGCGCACCTCCCGGGCCATCACGGCCGCCGAAAGAGACAGGAACACAGTTTGAACCAGGTAGAGATATACACAGATGGCGCCTGCAAGGGCAACCCGGGTCCGGGGGGATGGGGCGCCGTGCTCCGTTCCGGCCCGACGGAGAAGGAGATTTTTGGCGGCGAGCTGGGCACCACCAACAACCGCATGGAGCTGTTGGCCGTGATCGAGGCGCTCTCCGCCTTGAAGCGGCCCTGCGCCGTGACGCTGTACCTGGACAGCGAATATGTGCGCAAGGGCATCACCGAATGGATTCATGGCTGGAAGGCCCGGGGCTGGCGCACCGCCTCCAAGCAGCCCGTCAAGAACGTCGAGCTGTGGCAGCGCCTGGATGCGCTGGTGAGCACCGGCGGGCATCGCATCGAGTGGCGATGGGTGAAGGGGCATTCTGGCGATCCGGGCAATGAGCGCGCGGATGCGCTGGCCAACCGCGGCGTGGACAAGGCCCTGGGCCGCGCGTGACGGCGCTCTTCGCCAGCCAAGGCTCCTTCGGGAGCCTTTTTTGTGCGCGCCTTGTGTAAAGCCTGCGTAAAACTGCCGCAATTGACCTTGGGGTCAAGCCGCGAGTTGCTGCAGGTCAAGACACGCACTGATACATTCTTTGGTTGCGCTTTCCCACTTCACCCGGTTTCATTGATCCATGGCGTCCAAGCACAGATACATCGTTTTCGCCGTCATCGGCATCGCTGCAGCCTCCGGTGCCGCATGGTGGCTGCAGAAGAAATCCGTGCAGGCCCCGCGCACCGAGGCGGCCCTGGCCGGCGGTGGCAATGGCGCATCCGCCCGGGGCGGCGCCCCGGGTGGGGCCGGCCGGCCGGTGGCGGTCGAGGCGGTGGCCGTCCGGCAGATGGCGATGCGCGATGACGCCGAGGCCGTGGGCAGCCTGCGTTCGCGCCAGAGCGTGGTGCTGCGCCCCGAGGTGAGCGGGCGCATCACCCAGCTCAATTTCCGGGACGGCGAGCGCGTGCGCCGCGGGCAGGTGCTGGTGCAGTTCGACGACCAGTTGCCGCGTGCCCAGGTCCAGCAGGGCCAGGCCGAACTGTCGATTGCCCGGGCCAACCACAAGCGCAACCAGGAGCTCGTGGCCCAGGGCTTCATCAGCCAGCGGTCCGTGGACGAAAGCGCCGCGAACCTGGAGGTGGCCCAGGCCAAGCTCTCCCTGGCGCAGGCCACGGCCTCGCGCCTGAAGATCGTGGCGCCGTTCGACGGCATTGCGGGCATCCGGGGCGTGAACGTGGGCGACTACCTCAAGGATGGCGCCGACATCGTCAACGTGGAAGACCTGGATGCCGTGTACGTGGACTTCCGCCTGCCCGAGCGCCTGCAAGGCAAGATCCGCACGGGCCAGACCGCCCAGGTGGCGTTCGACGCGCTGCCGGGCGTGCGCTATGCCGCCGTGGTGCAGGCCATCAACCCCCAGATCGATGCCGACGGCCGGGCCGTGGCGGTGCGCGGATGCATCGACAACCGCCGCCTGCAGCTGCGCCCTGGCATGTTTGCCCGGGTGACAGCGGTGTTTTCGGAGCGCGCCGACGCCCGGGTCATCCCGGAAGAGGCTGTCGTGCCGGACGGCACCAGCCCCTACGTGCTCAGGATCGTCGAGGGCAAGGAGCCCGGCAGCCGGGTCACGCGGCGCACGCCGGTCAAGCTGGGCGTGCGCACGCCGGGGTTTGTGGAAGTGGTGGACGGCCTTGCCACGGGTGACCTGGTGGTGACCGCAGGGCAGCAGCGCATCCAGAAGGACGGCACCGTGGTGCGCGTGGTGGAACTGGGCAAGCCGGCCACCGGCGCGGCGCAGCCCGCTTCGGCGGCGCCCGCGGCGCTGGCCGATGCCCCGGCACCGGGCGCGGCCGGCTCCGCCCCCGTGCCTGTGGCCGCGGCGCCTTCGCCGGCCCTGGTGGCCCCGCTGCCCGGGGCCAGCCCCTGCCAGCTTGCGGGCGCATCCGGCAAGGCGGTGCCATCCGGCCCGCGTCCCGCGCGCGATCGATGAAGCACCAGGACTGCCATGCAACTCGCTGAAATATCGATACGCCGGCCGGTCTTTGCGACCGTGCTGTCCCTGCTGGTGCTGCTGATCGGCGCCGTGAGCTTCACGCGCCTGTCGGTGCGCGAGTACCCCAAGATCGACGAGCCCGTGGTGACGGTGAGCGTGCGCTATGCGGGCGCCTCGGCGGAGGTGATCGAGTCGCAGGTCACCAAGCCGCTGGAGGATTCCATCGCCGGCATCGACGCGGTGGATGTGATCACCTCCATCAGCCGCCCCGAGCAGAGCCAGATCAGCGTGCGCTTCCGCCTGGAGAAGGACGCGGACAACGCGGCCGCCGAAGTGCGCGACCGCACGGCCCGTGTGCGCAACCGCCTGCCCGACGCGGTGGACGAGCCCGTGATCGCCAAGGTGGAGGCCGACGCCTCGCCCGTGATGTGGCTGGCCTTCAGCAGCGACACCCGCACGCCGCTGGAGATCAACGACCTCGTCAACCGCATCGTCAAGCCGCGCTTGCAGACGGTGACCGGCGTGGCCGACGTGCCCATCTATGGCGAGCGCAAGTACGCGATGCGCGTGTGGCTCGACCCCGAACGCATGGCCGGCTACCGCCTGACCACGCAGGACGTGGAAGACGCCATCCGGCGCAACAACCTGGAGCTGCCCGCGGGGCGCATCGAGTCGCAGCAGCGCGAGTTCAGCGTGACATCGCAGACCGACCTGGCCACGCCCGGGCAGTTCGCCGAGGTGGTGATCCGCACCGTCAACGGCTTTCCGGTGCGCATCCGCGACGTGGCGCGCGTGGAGGAGGGCGCGGCCAGCGACCGCAGCCGCGTGCGCCTGAACGGGCGCGAGGCCATCTCGGTCGGCGTGATCCGGCAGGCCACGGCCAACCCGCTGGAGCTGTCGCAGGGCGTGCGCGCGATGATGCCCGTGCTCAAGGACGACCTGCCCTCGGACATCGTGATCGACGTGGCCAACGACAACTCGCTGTTCATCGACCGGTCCATCAAGAGCGTGTACTCCACCATCGCCGAAGCCGTGGTGCTCGTGGCGCTGGTGATCTTCGTGTTCCTGCGCACGCTGCGCGCGTCCATCATCCCCATCATCACCATCCCGGTGAGCCTGGTGGGCAGCTTCGCGCTCATGTCGCTGGCGGGCTTTTCCATCAACACGCTCACGCTGCTGGCGCTGGTGCTGGCCATCGGGCTGGTGGTGGACGACGCCATCGTGATGCTGGAGAACATCTACCGGCACATCGAGGAAGGCCTGGACCCGTTCTCCGCCGCCATCAAGGGCGCGCGCGAGATCGGCTTTGCCATCGTGGCCATGACGCTCACGCTGGTGGCCGTGTATGCGCCGCTGGCCTTCACGCCCGGCCGCACCGGGCGCCTGTTCGTGGAGTTCGCGCTGGCGCTGGCCGGCGCGGTGGTGGTGTCGGGCTTCGTGGCGCTCACGCTGTCGCCCATGATGTGTTCGCTCCTGCTCAAGCACAACCCCAAGCCCAACTGGTTCGACCGCTCCATGGAGCGCTGGCTCACGGCGCTGTCGGACGCCTACGGCCGCCTGCTGCGCTGGATCGTGACGGCGCGCTGGGGCGGTCAGGGCGCGGGGCGCGGCGGCATCCGTGGCGCGGTCTTTCAGGCGCGCTGGATCGTGATCGCGGTCATGGCGGTCAGCGGCGCCGCACTGGTGGTGGTGTACCCGAGCATGCGGCAGGAGCTCTCGCCGCTGGAAGACCGGGGCACGGTGCTTGTCAACGTCACCGCCCCCGACGGCGCCACGCTGGACTACACCAACCGCTACGCGCTGGAGCTGGAGAAGGTCGGCCGCGAGTACCCCGAGTTCGACCGCATCTTCGCCAACATCGGCAACCCCACCGTGGCGCAGGGCAGCGTGATCTACCGCACGGTGGACTGGGAAAACCGCAAGCGCACCACGCTGGAGCTTGCGCGCGAGCTCCAGCCCAAGGTGGGCAACCTGCCGGGCGTCAGCTCGTTCCTCATCACCCCGCCGTCGCTGGGCCAGGGGTTCCGGGCGCGCCCGCTCACCTATGTGATCCAGACCTCGGACAGCTACGAGAACCTCAACCAGGTGACCACCGCGTTCATGGCCGAGATCGCCCGGAACCCCGGCATCATCGGGCCCGACATCGACCTGCGCCTGAACAAGCCCGAGCTGCGCATCGAGGTGAACCGCGAGCGCGCGGCCGACCTGGGCGTGAGCGTGGACGTGGTGGCCAAGGCCATCGAGACCATGCTGGGCGGGCGCACGGTGACGCGCTACAAGCGCGATGCCGAGCAGTACGACGTGATCGTGCAGACGGCGGCCCGGGGCCGCACCACGCCCGAGAACATCGACACCATCTACGTGCGGGGACGCAACGATTCGATGATCCCGCTGTCCAGCCTGGTCAAGGTGCGCGAGAGCGTGAGCCCGCGCGAGCTCAACCACTTCGGGCAGCGCCGCTCGGCCACCATCACGGCCAACCTGTCGCCCGACTACTCGCTGGGCGAGGCGCTCAAGTTCATGGATGACACCGCCGCCAAGGTCATCCGGCCGGGCTACACCACGGATCTGAACGGCACGTCGCGCGAGTTCAAGAGCTCACAGGGCGCTTTGGGCATCGTGTTCGTGCTGGCGCTGGTGTTCATCTTCCTGGTGCTGGCGGCGCAGTTCGAGAGCTTCATCGACCCGCTGGTGATCATGGTCTCGGTGCCGCTGTCGATGATCGGGGCACTGCTGGCCCTCAAGTGGAGCGGGGGGTCGCTCAACGTGTATTCGCAGATCGGGCTGATCACGCTCGTGGGGCTGATCACCAAGCATGGGATCCTGATCGTCGAGTTCACCAACCAGCTGCGCGAGCAGGGCATGGAGATGGTGGACGCGCTGGTCAAGGCCTCGGCGCAGCGCCTGCGCCCCATCCTGATGACCACGGGCGCGATGGTGCTCGGCGCCATCCCGCTGGCGCTGGCCTCGGGCGCGGGGGCCGAGACGCGCACGCAGATCGGCTGGGTGATCGTGGGCGGCATGTCGCTGGGCACATTGCTCACCATCTTCGTGGTGCCCACCATGTACACGCTGTTCGCGCGCCGGGCCGTGCCGGGCGCGAACACGGCGGTGGCGGCCGAGGAGCCCGCGCATCCGCTGCACCCGCATGACTACGTGGCCAAGTAGCGCCCCTTCCGGCCCGGGGCGCCGGGCGCGTGCATGAGGACCGGATGAAAGGAAAGCCCCCTCGGGGCTTCTTTTCGTTCAGGACGCCGGGGCGTGGTCAGGCCGGCCCCGCGTTCGCCTGCAACGCATCCAGCACCTCCTGCAGGGCCTGCGGCCGCACGAGGCGCGCCACTTCCTGCCCGTTCTTCAGGAACACCAGCGTCGGCCACAGCTTGACCCCAAAAGTGCGGCCCAGGCGCTGGCCGGGGCCGTCTTCCACCTTGATGTGCGCCACGTCCGCGCGGCCCTTGAGCGCCTGCTCGATGAGGGGCTGGGCCCGCTGGCAGTGGCCGCACCAGGGCGTGCCGAACTCGACGACGGCCGCGCCCGGCAGGCGGTCCACATCGTCGCGGGAGGGGGGCGTGGCAAGGTGCTGGGCGGCGTAGGTCATGGGCAGAGTCCACGGAGGGAAATAAAAATAAGTGGAAGGCAGTGGGTTCCAGATTAGCGGGACAGGGGTGGACGGGTACCGGCCCGGCACCCGTGGCCGTGTCAGATCACGCCGTCAAAAAGCATCACATCCACCGTGTCGCCCACCGCCACATTGCCCTGGCCGTGGTGCAGCACGATGAGCCCGTTGGCCTGCACCATGGAGCTGAGCACGCCCGAGCCCTGGTTGCCCGTGGTGCGCACCTGCAGCGTGCCGTCGGCGGCGGTGGTGACGGTGCCGCGCTGGTACTCGGTGCGGCCGGGTTTCTTGCGCAGGGCTTCGGTGCTGGTGGCGCGCACCAGGGGCGGGGCGGTGTGTGTGCTGCCCATCATGCGCAGCAGGGCGGGGCGCACGAAGGCCAGAAACGTCACCATCACGGCCACCGGGTTGCCGGGCAAGCCGAATAGCACCGCGCCGTTGTGGGATTGTTTGCTATTATTTTGGTAGCTATTGGCGCTTGCTGGATCAGCGCCAGAGGCTGTTTTTTCCTCAAATTCCGTGGCGGCGATGCTCCCTGCGGCCATGGGGCGGCCGGGCCGCATGGCGATGCGCCAGAAGGCCACGTCGCCCAGCTTTTTCATCATGGTGCGCGTGTGGTCGGCCTCGCCCACGCTCACGCCGCCGCTGGTGATGATGGCGTCGGCGCGCTGTGCCGCGTTGCGAAATGCCGCCTCCAGCAGCGCGGGCTCGTCGCGCACCACGCCCAGGTCGATCACCTCCACGCCCAGGCGGGTGAGCAGGCCGAAGACGGTGTAGCGGTTGCTGTCGTACACCGCGCCTTCGCGTGGGGCTTCGCCCAGGCTCAGGATCTCGTCGCCGGTCGAGAAATACGCCACGCGCAGGCGGCGGAACACCGTCACCGTGGGCAGGCCCAGGCTGGCCACCAGGCCCAGCGCGGCGGGTGCCAGCAGCGTGCCCTGGGCCAGCGCAACGCCGCCTTCCAGGAGGTCTTCGCCCTTGAAGCGGCGGTTGTCGCCGGTCTTGAGCACGTCGGCCGCGATGGTGATGTGGCCATCATCGGCTGCGGCCGTGGTGAACTCCTGCGGCACCACGGTGTCCAGGCCCGGGGGCATGATGGCGCCGGTCATGATCTTCACGCAATCGCCCGCCGCCACGGTGCCCACCCAGGCCTTGCCCGCCAGCGCCGTGCCCACCACCCGCAGCGTGAGGGGCTGCCCTGGGGTGAGCTGTGCGCCGGCGAACGCATAGCCATCCATCGCCGAGTTGTCGTGGGGCGGCACGCTGAGGGGCGAGACCACGTCCCGCGCCAGCACGCGGCCCAGGGCGTCGAAGAGGGGGAGCTCTTCGGTGGCGGTCACGGGCTCGATCAGCCGCTGCAGAAACGCGTTCACATCGGCGGCGCTCAGGGCCTGCGGGTCGTAGCCTTGCAGTTCGGCGGCAATCTGGGCAATGGTTTTCATGGGTCTCAGTAGCTTTCAATCAGTCGTGCAGCACGCGCACCATGTGCAGCTTGTCGAAGCCCACGCCGTCCACCACGATGGCGTGGGGCAGCAGGCCCCAGGCGCGGAACCCGGCCTGCTCGTACAGGCGCACGACGTGGGTGTTGGAGGCGGTGACGGTCAGCACCAGCTGGGTCAGCCCGGGCACGCGGCTGGCGGCCTCCACACAGGCGGCCACCAGTTGCTGGCCGATGCCCTGGCGCTGCGCACGGGGCGCCACCATCATGCCCACCACCACGGCGCAGTGGCGCTGCTTGGCGCGCTGTTCGCGTTCACAGCCCAGGCAGCCGAGCAACTGGCCCGTGGCGTCGAAGGCCCCCAGGAAGAACTGGCCGGATTCCAGGGTGCCAAAGCGCGTCACGTACTCGCTGGCATCGCGGCCCACCGAGGATTCGTAGTCGGAGGTGAACGCATCCGGCGCGGTGCGCAGCGCCTCGTCGCGCAGGGCCTTGTAGGCCACGGCATCCGCGGCGGCCAAGGGGCGGATCTGTACGGAACTGGTGGCCGGAAACGGGCGCGTGTTCATGGCGGTTGGGGGGCGCGTCAAGCCTGTGAGGCCTGTGGGGCCTGCGGTGTGCTGGTGCTCTCCAGCGCGTGCAGCTCGGCCAGCGTATTGGCGTTGAAGAAGGCCTTGGGGTCATCGCCCGGCTGGTCGAAGGGCACGATGGCGCAGTGGTGCTGGCCCGTCCAGGCGTCGATCTTGCGGCCGCCGGCCTGGGTGAAGGCGACCAGGCTTTCGAGCAGGTCCACGCGCAGCAGGCAGAACACCGGCTGGGTGCGCACGCTGGTGCGGCCCGTGCCATCGTCTTCGGGCGCTGCGGCCATGGCGATGTCGGCGTCCTGGGCGTCTGCCGCGGCCGCCAGGCGCTGGGCCAGGTCCAGCGGGAACAGCGGGGTGTCGCAGGGCACCGTCAGCAGCCAGGGTGTTTCGCAACGCTCCAGCCCCGTCAGAAAGCCCGCCAGCGGGCCGGCATAGTCGGCCAGCACATCGGGCCACACGGGGGCGCCAAACGCCTCGTAGGCCGCGAGGTTGCGGTTGGCATTGACCATGGTGGCGCCGGTCTGCATCTGCAGCCGCATCAGCGTGTGCAGCGCCAGCGGCAGGCCGCGAAAGTTCTGCAGGCCTTTGTCGACGCCGCCCATGCGGCTGCCGCGTCCGCCTGCGAGCACGAGGCCGGTGATGTCTTGGGTTTCGATCATGGGGGTGGGCGATGGGGTGAAAAGCAGGGTGCTACAGCGGCTGCCGGGCACGCAGCGCGGTCAGTTGCAGGCACGAAAGGACGGCCGTGCAGGCCAGCAGGCCCAGGGACACGGGTTGCGCGAACGCCCCGTGCCCCAGCGCAAAGAACAGGCCGTGGATCGCCACGGTCAAGGCTCCCAGGCAGGGCATGAGCTTGTAGAAGGCCAGGGCCGAACGGCCGTCGCCCCGGGCGACCTGCGCCTGGGCATACAGCACCAGCGCAATGATGGGCAGGTTGAGCAGCAGGTTGACCTGGTTGCCGCCGGGAATGTGGAACAGCTCCCACTCATGCCAGTACGCGGCATCGATCTGGTGCGTGACCAGGACGGTGGCATTGGCCAGGAACAGTGCGCGGTGCGTGGATTGAAGGGGCATGGGGTGGGTGTGGGCAAGAGGTGAAGGCCGCGGCCACCCATGGTGCCTGAAAACCGTCGGCGCCCGGACCATGGCGCGGGGCGGGGGCTCCGCAGGGCCGAGATGCACGGGGCCTGCCTCACCGCTAGCCGCCGATATAGCTCATCTCCACCCGCCGCGCGCCACCCTGTGTGGTGTCCGCCGGCAGGCTGCTGCGCAGCTCCGAATAGCGGTCGCCGCGCTGTTGCCAGATGGGCGCGATGGCCGAGGCGATCGCTTCGTCGCTGGCGCCGCCGCGCAGCAGGGTGCGCAGGTCGTAGCCCTCCGAGGCAAACAGGCACAGGTAGAGCTTGCCCTCGGTGGACAGGCGCGCGCGGTTGCAGTCGTGGCAGAAGGCCTGGGTCACGCTGCTGATCACGCCCACCTCGCCCAGGGCGGGGTCGTACTGGCCTTGTGCGTTGGCATAGCCCCAGCGCTCGGCGGTCTCGCCGGGGCTGCTGGGGTCGAGCTGCACCAGCGGCAGCTCGGCGCGCAGGCGTTCGATCAGCTCGGCCGAGGGCAGCACCTCGTCCATGCGCCAGCCGTTGGTGGCGCCCACGTCCATGTACTCGATGAAACGCAGCGTGGTGCCCGTGCCGCGAAAGTGGCGCGCCATGGGCAAGATTTCATGGTCGTTGGTGCCGCGCTTGACCACCATGTTGACCTTGATGTGCGACAGGCCCGCCGCGTGCGCGGCTTCGATGCCCGCCAGCACGTCGGCCACCGGAAAGTCCACATCGTTCATGCGGCGAAAGATCGTGTCGTCCAGTCCGTCCAGGCTCACGGTCACGCGGTTCAGGCCCGCATCCTTCAAGGCCTGGGCCTTGCGCGCCAGCAGCGACCCGTTGGTGGTGAGGGTGAGATCGGGCGCCAGGCCGTCCACCGTGCGCAGCTGGGCCAGCTGGGCCACCAGCGCTTCCAGGTTCTTGCGCAGCAGGGGCTCGCCGCCGGTCAGGCGGATCTTGCGCACGCCGTGCGCCAGGAACAGCCGCGCCAGCCGGGTGATCTCCTCGAAGCTCAGCAAGGCACCGTGCGGCAGGTAGGGGTAGTCCTTGTCGAACACTTCCTTGGGCATGCAGTAGTTGCAGCGGAAGTTGCAGCGGTCCGTCACGCTGATGCGCAGGTCGCGCAGCGGGCGGCCCCGGGTGTCGGTGAGTTGGCCCGTGGGGGCCACCGGGTGCGTGGGCACCCGCGCCGCCAGTGCGGCGATGCGTTGGTCCACCAGGGGAATCACACGTTCGGCCATGGGGTGATTTTGCCGCAAGGGGCCCCGCGGAGGGGCAAGCCCCTGCGCGCGGAGTTGATCGCGGTCAAGTTCTGCCCCGGCGGCGGCGTGGCCCGCCTTTGACATGGCGCAGGGCGCTCTGGATGTTGCATTGCAACAATACGGCATCCGATTTCAGGGGATTCCCATGCCAGTTCGTGAGTTCTTCGCCGACGCCCTGCCATGCCAGCGCCGCGTGGCGGTTCAATGGGTGGCGGCGGGCATCCTGCTGCCCACCTGGGGCCACAGTGCCCAGGCGCAGATAGGGCTGTCGGGGGCCATCAACTATGCGGGCTGGTTCCGCGCCCTGTCGCAGCGGATGGCCAAGGCCTATTGCCAGCAGTACCTGCAGGTGCTGCCGGGGGCGGCGGTGGATGTGATGGGGCTGGCGCGCAAGATGGTGCAGTCGGGCGGCAGCGAACTGGCGCGGGGCCTGCAGTCGGGGCGCTGGCCGGCCGACGTGGGGCGCCAGCTGGAAGAAGTGCAAAAGCAGTTTGCCCTGCTCAACCAGTTGACCGCCGTGCCAGCCACCCAGACGGCGCTGGTGGTGGCGGCGTCCGACCAAGCCGACCGCACGCTGCTGGTTTCCCAGGCCGTGACCGAGTCGATCGAGAGGCTGGCGCAGGCCCCCAGCGCGCGGCTGGTGAACCTGGCGGGCCGCCAGCGCATGCTGTCGCAGCGCCTGGCCAAGAACTACTTTCTGCACGCGGCCAAGGTGGAGTCCAAGGTGGTGCAGGCGCAACTGGCCTCCGACGCCGCCGACTTCCGCCAGGCACTGCAGACGTTGAAGGCGGCGCCGGTGTCCACCCCCGCCATCCGCAACGAGCTGGAGCTGGCCGACTCGCAGTGGCTGTTCTTTGAATCGGCCCTGCGCCGCCCGGCCGATGACGTGGGGCTCAACGCCGTGGCCACCACCAGCGAGCGCCTGCTGGGCGTGATGGACAAGCTCACCAACCTGTACGAGGCAGCCCTGCGCGAGGTGCTGGGCTGAGCGTCCGGGGGCAATCCGGCCATCCGGCCCCCCATCAGCCGCTGCAGGCCGCGTGCTGCGTGAAGTCCGCCAGGCGGCAATCGCGCCCCACCAGCACCAGCCGGGTGTCCAGCGCGTCGAAGAATCCCGGGGGTGGTGGCAGGGGCAGGCGCTGCACGCGTTTGTGCGCGTCGATGCGCACCGCCGCCAGCTCATAGTCGCGCGCCAGGGCCATCCACAGGCCGTGGGCCCCGGCGGACTGGCGTGCCCCGGTCATGAGGCTGCGGCCCGAGTCCAGCCACCAGCGGTAGATGGCGGAGGCAATGCCCATGCGGCGGTAGCCGTCCACCACCTTGGTGTGGGGCGCGCGCAGGTGGCGGTCGGTGCGGCGGTCCACCTCGACCAGCCGGTTGAACACGGTGTAGGCCACGATGCGGTTGCGCTGCGGGTCGATGGCGTAGACAAAATACTCGCCGTCGGCTTCGCGCAGGCGCAACTCCAGCCCGTGCAGGCGCAGGGGCAGCGCACGCATCGCGTCGCGGGTGCGGTGGTTGGTGCGGATGCGTTCGTGCAGTGCGTCGAACTCGCGCTGGATGTCGCGGCCCGACAGGTCCACGTCGATGCGCAGTTCGGTCAGCAGGTGGCCCAGCGCACCCAGCCAGCCCCGGCCGGCCGGGGCACCGGGGGCGATGCGGGGCGCGAGGTGCAAGGCGCAGGCCCCGGGCATCATGGCGTGTGCCCCTGGCCATCGGTCCAGCAGCCGCTCAGCAGGCGCGCGGGCTGCTCACGGGCGCACACCCGGGCGCTGTGGGGCCAGTCGGGCAGCGGCACCACCAGGCCGGCGTACACGCCATAGGCTTCACCCGCCGCGATGGTTTCCCCCGCCGACAGGCTTTCGCCCGCGCGGATGGCCCCTCCTGCGTGGATGCGCCCGCCCGCGCGCACGCCCGAGCCCACCTGCAGGTGGCCGCGGCAGTCCACGTCGCCCGCCACCTGCAGGCCGTGCGTGGCCTGCACGGCCGCGTCGCCGTGCAGGTGGCCGCCCACCTTGATGCCTCCGCCGCCGTCCAGGGCGCCTGCCACGCGCAGGTCCTGGCCCACGGTGCAGTGGCCGCCGATGTGGGCCGAGGCGCCAGCGTCCAGCTCGCCGCCCACGCGCAGGCCGCCCGTGCACTGCAGCCGCTGCGCCACCACCAGGGAGCCGCCCACGCGCGCATCGCCGTGCAGCCGCACGCTGCCCTCACAGCGCAGCGCGCCCGCGACGCGCAGGTCTTCTCCCACCCGCAGCGCACCGCCCACCCGCAGGCCGCCCAGCACGCTGAGGCTGCGGCCGGTGCGCAGCACACCGTCCACGTCGGCGCTGCCCTGGCACCGCACGCTGCCGGCGAACACCAGCGCGTCGGCCTCCAGATGGTCCACCTCCAGCACGTCGTTGGTGGGGCCGAACTGGTCGAGCATCCAGCAGGCGTCTTCCACCCGGCCTTCGCGCACCAGGTCGTCCAGCAAGGCCTGGTAGTTGCTGGCGCCCTCCTGGCGGCGCAGGTACCAGCGGTAGCCGTCGGCGCAGGGCCGTTTGGCGCGGATGAAGTGGCGGGTGATGTCGGTGGCGGCCGTCAGGCCGGCAGCGGCTCCGTCGGCGGGGTCGTGGCGCGCGGGGGGGCACGGGGCGAGCGAGATCTCGCCGGAAGGGAACGGGGGCATCAACACTCCTCAAGGCTGCCCCGGGCCGTGGCCTGGGCGCAAGCAAGCGCCTGGGGGATGGGCCCGGCGACAGGAGGTGCGCGAAAGAACGTGGGGGAGAGGGTGTCGCCGGGCTCAGGAGTCTGCAGCAAGCGTGCAGACCCGGCGGTCGCCGGCCTGGAGGGTGGCTTGCGAGCGCGCGGCACGGCGCAGCGGCGCGGTGCCGCTGGGGGTCGTGACGGGAGAGGCGCTTGCAAACATGGATGGGCGGCACTATAGGCAGCTGCCCTGCAACCGTCAATCAATCCGCACCTCCCTGGTGCGGCTTGTGCCTGCGCGGGGCGGCCTCCGGCGGCCTTGCAGGTGGCGGGCGCCCGGGCGCGATCCCTCGCGAGACCGCCAGCAGGTGCCTACACGCAGCGCCCGCCGTCCACCTCGATGCACACGCCGCTGACGAAGGACGCCTCTTCGCTCGCCAGGTACAGCGCGGCGTTGGCCACGTCGAGCGCGGTGGAGAAGCGGCCCAGCGGAATGGTGGCCAGGAACTTGGCGCGGCGCGCCTCGTCCACCGGGCCGCCCGCGAACTCGGCGGCCAGGCCGGTGTCGGGGTTGAACACGGGGTTGATGCAGTTCACGCGGATGTTGTCGGGGCCCAGCTCGGCGGCCATGGACTTGCTGGTGATGATGACGGCGCCCTTGGAGCCGTTGTACCAGGTCAGGCCCGGGCGGGGGCGCAGGCCGGCGGTGGAGGCGATGTTGATGATGCTGCCGCCACCGGCCTGGCGCAATGCGGGCACGGCGTGGATGGCCGACAGGTAGATGCTCTTCATGTTGATGGCATAGACCTTGTCGAACTCGTCCTCGCTCACTTCGAGCATGGGGCGGTTGCGGTGCGTCCAGCCCGCGTTGTTCACCACCACGTCCAGGCGGCCGTACAGGCGCACGGCCTCGTCCACCATGGCCTTCACTTCGGCGGACTTCGTCACGTCGGCCTTGAAGAAAGCGGCCGTGCCGCCTGCCGCCGTGATCTCGGCCACCACGCGCTGGCCTCCTGCCTCGTTGATGTCATTGACGATGACCTTGCCGCCCTCTGCGGCCAGGCGCTTGGCGATGCCTTCGCCAATGCCGTTGCCGGCGCCGGTGACGATGATGGATTTGTTCTGCACACGCATGGGCGTCTCCGATGGGTTGTGGTGAGATATATCAAAATTGATAGCTGCCAGCGCTTATTCAACCAGCGCTAGAGCCCGATGGGGCTGAAACTTCAGTGGCAGGGGCCGTCGGGGCGGGTGCCTTGGATTCCCGGCCATGGAACTGGGGGAAAAATTCCTTCACGCCGCTGCCGTTGAAGTCCCACCCCGTGCACTGGCCCAGGTGGCGCGGCGGCTCGTCGGGGTGGCTGGCGGCAAACACCGCAGGCACCGACTGGAAGGCCGCCGTGGCCAGGTTGAACAGCAGTTCGCGCAGGTGTGTGCAGCTTTCCACGCCGCCCAGGTGCTTCTGGATGGCCTGGCGCCAGCCGCGCGCCATGCTGCAGCCCACCATGCGCTGCAGCGCCGCCTGGGCCTCGGTGCAGCCCTTGAGCGGGTGCGAGTCCATGGACACGTCCACCGCCTGCACCACCAGCTGGCGGTTCACGGTCACGCGCAGCCACATGTGGTGGATGGCCTCACCCGCCAGGCGCGTGCGCGTCGGGTCGCGGTGCGAGGGGGCGTCGTAGGCCTTGCTGTCGTGCAGCTCGCCCTCGATGTCCCACAGGCCATCGTCGCGTTCAAAGCCCTGGTAGTTCACCCGGCGGACATGCTTCAGGGTGCGGGGGGCGGGGGGGCTCAGGGGCATGGAGGAAGAAAAATCGTCGTACAGAAGCTGCCGAGGTTAGCGGGGCCTGCCCGTGCCGTCGTGCGCGGGCGGGACACTGAGAACGTGTTCACGATCTCGCAGGGGATCGCGTTGGAGCGCAATCGGGATGAGTGGATGCTTCGGATGCGCCGCATGGGCTCATGCCCATGCAAGCAGCCGAGGCGCCCAATCGCCCGATTTCGCTCCAACCCTTCGGGCAGTGGTCTTTGCGGGCGGTCTGCGGCGTTGCGGCGCTTGCCAATAGCCGAGCTATTGGCTGTCCACCGCGCCTTGCATCCCATCCCGCAAAAACCACTGCGCGACCCCTGGGAGATCGTGAACACGTTCTAAGGCCTTCAACCGTACTTGATGGCGACGGTCTTCAAGGTGGTGAAGCCGTACAGCGCCTCAAAGCCCTTTTCGCGCCCGTAGCCGCTGGATTTGACGCCGCCAAATGGCAGCTCCACACCGCCGGCCGCGCCGTAGTTGTTGATGAACACCTGGCCGCTGTGCACGCGCTTGGCCATGCGGAACTGGCGCGCACCGTCGCGCGTCCAGATCCCGGCCACCAGGCCGAACTGCGTGGCATTGGCGAGTTCCACCGCATGGTCCTCGTCCTGGAAGGCCATGGCCGACAGCACGGGGCCGAAGACTTCTTCCTGCGCCAGGCGGTGGCCCACGGGCACATCGCGCAGCAGCGTGGGGGCTTGGTAGTAGCCGGTCTCGGGCGCTTCGTCCACCACCACGCCCTGGGCCACCATGGGGATGCCGGCCACCTGCGCGTCGGACAGGAAGTCCCACACGCGCTGCTGCTGCGTCTGGCGGATCAGCGGGCCCACGTCCAGGTCCATGGCGGCGGGGCCCACGCGCAGCTTTTCAAACGCCTTGCCCAGGCGTTCGAGCAGGGGTTCATAGATCAGCGAGTCGATCAGCACGCGCGAGCCCGCCGAGCAGGTCTGCCCGGCGTTCTGCACGATGGCGTTGATGACCACGGGAATGGCGGCGTCCAGGTCGGCATCGGCAAAGATGATCTGCGGGCTCTTGCCGCCCAGCTCCAGCGTGACGGGGCAGTGGCGCTC
This sequence comes from Acidovorax sp. GW823-FHT01C06, assembly GCF_058798375.1. NCBI lineage: Bacteria > Pseudomonadati > Pseudomonadota > Betaproteobacteria > Burkholderiales > Comamonadaceae > Acidovorax > Acidovorax sp. GW823-FHT01C06. The sequence goes on along the minus strand of NZ_JBXAKN010000008.1, from coordinate 130,819 downwards.
GGCGGCCACCTGCTGGATCAGCGTGCCGATCTTGGGGCTGCCGGTGAAGCTGATGTGGTCGATGCCGGGGTGGCGCGCCAGCGCGTCGCCCACCTCGTGGCCGTAGCCGGTGACGATGTTCAGCGCGCCGGAGGGGAAGCCCACCTCGGCCGCCAGCTGCGCCACGCGGATCAGCGACAGGCAGGCGTCCTCGGCGGGCTTGACCACGCAGACGTTGCCCGCCGCCAGGGCGCCGCCCACGCTGCGGCCGAAGATCTGCATGGGGTAGTTCCAGGGGATCACATGGCCCGTGACGCCATGCGGCTCGCGCCAGGTGAGCACGCTGTAGCCGTCGGGGTAGGGAATCGTCTCGCCGTGGAACTTGTCGCACGCACCGGCGTAGAACTCGAAGTAGCGCGCCAGCGCAATCGCATCGGCGCGTGCCTGCTTGGTGGGCTTGCCGCAGTCGCGCTGCTCCAGGGCCGTGAGTTCGTCGGCATGCTCCAGGATCTTGGCCGAGAGCTTTTGCAGCAGGCGGCCGCGCTCCACGGGCGCCATCTTCTGCCACACCGCGTGGTAGCACTGGCGCGCCGCATGCACCGCCGCATCGATGTCGTCGGCGTTGCTGCGCTGGATTTCGTCGAAGGTCTGGCCGTCGGACGGGTCGATCACGGGGATCGTGCGGCCCGAGGCGGACGGAACCGAGGCGTTGGCGATGTAGTTCAGTTGCATGGCCGTCATTTTGCCCGGAAATGGAATGTGTGCTTACTATTTGTATGAAAAATGGCTATGGCGCTTGATGGTAAAGCGCTGGTTGCTATATATTTAATAGTAATTCAATAGCAGGTGGCCCGCAGCGCCGCCAGGTCCAAGATCTCCACCTCGCCACGCTGCACGCGCACCAGGTGGCGCGACTCCAGGTCCTTGAGGATCTGGTTGGTGGTCTGGCGCGAGATGGCCAGCATCAGCGACAGCTGCTCCTGCGAGATGCCGATCACGCGGCGCGACTGGCCCTCGGCCGTCCACTGGCCGTAGCCCTCGGCCATCATCACCAGGCGGCGTGCCAGGCGCTGCGGGGCGGGCAGCAGCGCCAGTTCCTCCATGGCCACGAAGGCGGTGCGCAGCTTGTCGGTGAGCAGCAGGGCCAGCGCATGCCAGTGTTGCGGGTGGGCCTGCAGCCAGGCCTGCAGCCGTTCGTGCGGCACCTGCAGCAGCGTGCTGGCCTCGGCGGCATGGGCGTCGTGGGTGCGCGCCGAGCCGTCGAACACCGAGATCTCGCCAAACCAGTGCGGCGGCTCCAGCCGCGTGAGCAGCGCAGCGCGCGCCTCGTGCGCCCGCCCGCCCGTGCCCGAGATGCTGATGGCCCCGCGCACCACCGCGTACAGCCCGCAGGGCGCGTCGCCGCGCAGGAACAGCACCTCGCCCGGCTGCAGCTGGCGCAGGTGGGCCATGGCGATCAGCGGCTGGGCAAAGTCCGGCGGCAGGTGGGCAAACCAGCGGCCGGACTGGAGAACGGGCAGGTAGGCGGCGGGGTCGGTCATGCGGGGAGGGCGGGGTGCGCGCGGGGCGGAAGGAAGGGGCTGAAGGGGAAGTGCTGAAGGGAAGGGGGCTTTTTGTCGTGTGTACGACAGACGTTGCGGCCCCTGCGGGGCGACCATTGATCCTGCTCAAAACAATACCAGGAGACACCCATGAAAACCCTGATCGACCACCTGGCCCAGTACGCCGACTACCACCGCGACCCGCGCAACATCCACACTCACTTCGTGGGCGTGCCGATGATCATGTTCGCGGTGGTGGTGCTGCTCTCGCGCCCCGCGTGGGCGGTGGGCGGCCTGCCCCTGACCCCGGCGCTGTTCTGCGCGCTGGCCAGCAGCGTCTTCTACCTGCGGCTCGACCTGCGTTTTGGCCTGGCCATGGCGGCGCTGCTGGCCGCGATGCTGGTGGTGGCGCAGTGGGTGGCGCTGCAGTCCATGGCCGTGTGGCTGGCCACGGGCATCGGCCTGTTCGCCGTGGGCTGGGTGATCCAGTTCGTGGGCCACCATTACGAAGGCCGCAAGCCCGCGTTCGTGGACGACCTCGTGGGCCTGATCGTGGGCCCGCTGTTCGTGGTGGCCGAGTGGGCCTTCGCGCTGGGCCTGCGCAAGGAAGTGCAGGCCGCCATCGAACTGCGCAGCGGACCGGTGCGCCTGCGCACGGGCCAGGCGGCGGCCTAGGGGCACGCCGCTTTTCCCGCCCGCCTCGCTGCCCCTTTTTCCTTTTCTTTCTCTCTCTCCTTGTCGTCCGGTCGCGGCACTCCGCCCACGGCGCCCTTGTGGCGCCGTGGGCACTGCCGTTTCCACCCGCTTTGAACGGAGCACGGCCCTCTGCGGGCCGTGTGTGCACATGAGCTTTGTTTCCATCCTTCCCACCCTGCTGTTCATTGCGCTCGGGCTGGTCATGTTCGGCCTGGGCCTGTCGCTCACGGTGGGCGACTTCAGGCGCCTGCTGCAGCATCCGCGCGCGGTGCTGCTGGCCCTGGTGCTGCAGGTGCTGGTGCTGCCGGCGGCGTGCTACGCCCTCATCGTGCTGCTGGGCGTGGCCCCCGTCTACGCGGTGGGGCTGATGCTGCTGGCGGCATCGCCCGGCGGCGTGTCGGCCAACCTGTTCAGCCATCTGTTCGGCGGCAACGTGGCGATGAACATCTCGCTCACCGCCATCAACACCGTGCTGTCCATCGCGAGCCTGCCGCTCATCACCAACTGGGCCATCGACACCTTTGCCCGCACGGGCCAGGTGGTGCCGCTGCAGTTCGGCAAGGTGGTGGAGGTGATCGTCATCGTGCTGGTGCCCGTGGTGCTGGGCATGGCGGTGCACCGGCGCGCGCCGGCGTTCAGCGCACGCATGGAAAAGCCCATGAAGATCTTCAGCGCCGTGGTGCTGGCGGCGTTCGCGCTCATCGCCATCGCCAAGGAGTGGACGGCGCTCGTGGAGTCCTTCGCGGGCATCGGCCCGGCCGTGCTGCTGTTCAACGCCATCAGCCTCTCATCGGGCTACTACCTCGCACGCGCGGCGGGGCTGGACAAGTCCATGGCCACGGCGATCAGCTTCGAGATCGGCATCCACAATTCCACGCTCGCGATCTTCATCGCGCTGTCGGTGCTCGGCAACTTCCAGCTCGCGCTGCCCGCCGCCATCTACTCGGTCAGCATGTACCTCCTGGCCACGCTGTTCGGCATGCTGGTGCTGCGCCGCCCTGGCACGGCGGCCGCGGCCAAGGTGGCGTGAGCGCGATGCGGCCGCTGCTGAAGAAGGCGCTGCTGGCCCTGGGGCTGCTGGCGGTGTTCGCGCTGGGCGCGCTGGCCTGGGCGCTGCAGCAGCACCCCTCACTGCAGCCGTACGCGGATCTGCGCTGGAAGGTGCCCGCTGGCGGCGAGGCGCCGCCACCCGTCAAGGTGACCTTCCTGGGCGTTTCCACCGTGCTGCTGGACGACGGCGAGACGGCGCTGATGACGGACGGATTTTTCTCTCGCCCCGGCAAGCTGCAGACCTTCCTGGGCAAGGTGGAGCCCGACATGCAGGCCATCACGCAGGGCCTGCGGCGTGCCGGCCTGCCGGGCGAAACGGGCAGGCTGGCGGCGGTGATCCCCGTGCATTCGCACTACGACCACGCCATGGATGCGCCCGAGGTCGCGCGGCGCATGGGTGCGCTGCTGCTGGGCTCCGAGTCCACGGCCAACGTGGGGCGCGGCTGGGGCCTGGCCGAGGCGCAGATCCGCGTGGCGAAGCTGGGCGAGCCGCAGCGCTTTGGCCGCTTCACGGCGACGCTGTTCGCCAGCCGCCATGCGCCCACCGGCTTCACGGGGGGCGAGGTCACCGCCCCGCTGCACCCGCCGGTGCGTGCCAGCGACTACAAGGAGGGGCAAAGTTATGCCCTGCATGTGGAGCATGGCGGCAGGACGCTGCTCATCGTGGGCAGCGCGGGCTTCGAGCCTGGTGCGCTGCGCGGCGTGCAGGCCGACGTGGTGCTGCAGGGCATCGGCGCGCTGGGGCCCCGGCCCGAGAGCTACCGCGATGCGCTGTGGACCGAGGTGATCGCCGCCGTGGGCGCCCGGCGCGTCATTCCCATCCACTGGGACGACTTCTGGCAGCCTCCGGGCCGGCCCATGCAGCCCATGCCCCCGCCGCTCGATGCCTTCGATGTGTCCATGGCCTACCTGCGCGAGCGGGGCGCGCGCGACGGCGTGGATGTCCGCCTGCCGCTGGAGTGGCAGGCGATGGACGTGTGGGCCGGGCTGCCCGCGCGCCGTTGAGCGGTGAGGGGTGAGGGGGCAGGGCGGCGGGCCCGGCGCGGCGTGGTGCTCAGACTGCTGGCAGGAGCCGGGGGCGGGTCTTGTACAGCAGCGCCGCCGTGGCCACCGCGCACAGCGCCACCAGCGCGCACAGGTGGGGCAGGGCGGCCGACAGCGGCGCGCCCAGCTGGTTGAGCCGCAGCGAGGCCTGCACGCCCGAGGTGCTGGGCAGCAGCCAGCGCAGCCACTGCAGCGGCTCGGACAGGGCCTCCACGGGCCACGAGAAACCGGCCACGAACGCGATGGGCAGCGTGGTGAACAGCAGTACCTGCAGCGCGCGCTCGCGGTTGCCGAACCACAGCCCCAGCAGCGACCCCAGCGCGGCGATGGCGGGCACGTAGCAGGCCAGGAGCGCCAGCGCGCCCAGCGGGTTGCCGCCGCGCGGGTAGCCGTGCAGCACGAAGATCCAGCCAAAGTAGAACAGCCCGCTGGCCCAGCCCAGCGTGCTCAGCGCCAGCAGGCGGCCCAGCCAGGTGGTGGCGCTGGCGCGGTGCTCGCCGGCCTCCACCCAGGTGCCGGTGAGCAGGGCGGCGCCCATGAGCAGGGTCTGCTGCAGGATCAGCAGCGCCACGGCGGGCACCACGAAGCTGCCATAGCCCTCGATGGGATTGAAGAGCGCCACCATCTGCAGCTGCACCGGCGCGCGGCTGGCCGCGGCCTGCTGCGCGCTCTGGCCGCCGGCCTGCAGCTTGCGGATCTCGACCCCGGCGGACACCGTGCCCACCGCCTCGGCGAAGCCGTACTGCACGGCCTTGTTGAGCAGCGCATAGGCACCGTTGGCCTCGATGCTGACCACCGCGTTCTCGCCGCGCACCACGCTGCGCTTGAGGTTGGCGGGGATCAGCGCATAGCCTTCGATCTCGCCGCGCCACAGGGCCTCCTGCGCCTCGCGCTCGCTGCCCGTGACCAGGCGCACCTCGATGCGCGGGTCGGCGTCGGCAAAGCGCGTGATCTGGCGCGACAGGCTGCTGTGGTCCATGTCCACCACCGCCACGGGCACGCGGGTGAGCACCTCGTCGGCATAGAACCAGGGGTAGAAGAAACCGTAGAGCACGGGCGCGCCGATCAGCAGCAGCAGCACGCCCTTGTCGCGCGCCATGGTGGCCAGCGCTAGCAGCCAGGCGTGCAGCAGGCCCCGGGGGGCGGGGTTCGTGTGGACGTGCATGTCAGCGGCCTCCCCAACTGGCGGGCTGGCCCGCGGCAAAGCTCAGCCCCATGGCGGCCACGAGCCAGAGCACGCCGGTGGCGATGAGCAGCGCCGCCATGGTGGACACGCTGGTGGCCAGCGGCGCGCCCATCTGCAACTGCTCGATCTGCAGCCGGATGTAGTGCGTGAACGGCATGGCCTCGGCCCAGGTGCGCGCGCTGGCGGGCATGCCCGCCAGGGGAAACGCCACGCCGCTGAACGCGAACGCCGGCGCCGCGAAGAACCCCGCGCCCGACAGCGCGGTGCGCAGCGAGCGCGTGAGGGCCGCCAGGGCCGCGCCCGCCGCCACCGACACGGCCATCAGCAGCGCCAGCGCGGCGGCCACCCAGGGCAGGCTGCCCGGCGGGTGCCAGCCCCGGCCCCAGGTGATGCCCGCCAGCGCCAGCAGGCCCACCAGCGTGAGGGTGGCCCAGGGCAGCACGAGCTTGCCCAGCAAGGCGCCTGCGACAGGGACGAAACGGCCCGTGCCCAGCCACTCGCCCAGGCTGCGGTCGCGCAGCTCGCGGCCCACCGTCCAGGCACCGGCCGTCATGGCCAGGATGTGCAGCAGCGCGGGGATCAGCGCCGCGCCCAGGAACTGCTCGTAGTTGCTCGACACGTTGAACAGCGCCACCAGCTGCGTGTGGATGGGCTCCATGCTCACGCGCACGGCTTGCGCGCTTTCGCCGCGCTTGTTGCGCGCGGCCATCTCGATGCCCGCCGACAGTGTGCCCACGGCGGCGCGCACGTCGCGCTGCAGCAGGCCCGAATGCGTGCCCATCTGCGCGTTGTGCAGCAGCGTGACCTGGGCTGCGCGGCCTTCCTTCACGGTGCGCGCGAAGTCGCGCGGGATGGTGACGACGGCATAGACCTCGAGGGCGCGCAGCGCGCGCTCCGCCTCGGCCGTGTTGGCGTGGTTCTGCGCGATGCGCACGCCCGGCGTGGCGTCGAGCATGCGCACCAGCTGGCGCGACAGGCTGGAGTGGTCCTCATCGACCACCCCCACGGGCAGGTGGCGCGGCAGGCCGGCCGAGAAAATCCACCACAGCAGCGCCACGGCCAACAGCGGCACCCAGGTGACCATGGCCAGGTCCCAGGGGTCGGCCGCCAGGCGGCGGGCCTCGCGGCGAAAGCTGTTTACTATTGAATTCATAGCTGCTGACGCTTATGTATCAAGCGCTGAAGGCAATTTTTACGTCGATGATCCATTGCGCTTCACGGCCATCGCAGGGCGTGAAAGACGCGCGGCCCAGCCAGGGCAGCCGGACAAGGGCCGCCCCGCGGCGAGGGCTGCGTTCCCCTGCCCGCAACGCACAGCGTTGCGAGAGCCGGGGGGAAGCGCCGCAGGCGCTCAGGGGGTGTCGGTACATTTCACTGCACCAGCACCGTCATGCCGGGGCGCGCGCCCTCGATGGGCGCGGCGGGGCGGGCGCGCACCTCGAAGGTGCGGGCGTCGAAGCCCTGGCCCGCGCGCGTGGCGCGCCAGGTGGCGAAGTCGGGCAGGGCGCCGGTGTGGTAGACCTTGAACTTCACCGCCTTGTTGCCCAGGGCCGGCAGCGTGGCGTCGAACTCGCTGCCGATGGCAAAGCGCTGCAGGCGGTCCTCGCGCACGTTCAGCACCACCCACTGGTCCTTGAGGTCCACCACGGTGACCACGGCCACGCCCTGGGGGGAGAGTTCGCCGGTGCGGGCCAGCACCTTGGCCACTTCGCCCGCCACGGGGCTCTTGAGCTCGGTCTCGGCCTGGGCGGCCTCGACCTCGGCCACCACGCCCGCGACCTGGCGTGCCTGGGCGCTGGCGGCCGAGCGGTCTTCGGTGCGGGCGCCGGCGCGGGCCAGGTCGTACTGGGCCCTGGCGGCCAGCGCCTGGTCGCGCGATGCCTTGAAGTTGGCCTCGGCCTCGTCACGCTTTTGCGCGGCCACCAGGCCCTCGCGGGCCAGGCCGTCCACGCGCTTGAAGGAGGACTCGGCCAGGTCGGCGGCGGCCACGGCGCGCTGCCAGTTCAGCCGGGCCATTTCGATTTCCTGCGGGCGGGCGCCGTGCTGGGCCTTGTCGGCCACGGCCTGGGCGGCCTCCTGCGCGGCGGTGGCCTGGGCCAGCTTGGCCTTGACTTCGGGGCTGTCCATGCGGATCAGCGGCGCGCCCACGGCGATCTGGTCGCCTTCCTTCACCAGGATCTGCGCGATGCGCGCGGTCACCTTGGGAGCGATGTCGGCCTCCTGGGCCTCCATCTGGCCCTGGAAAAGCTCGGGTGCGGGCTGCGAGGCCTTCCACAGGCCAAAGCCCACGAAACCGGCCACGGCCACGACGGCCACGGTGCCGATCACGGCGGCCTTCTTGCTGTTGTTCTTGCTGTTGCTCATGTCATTCGCCTTCGTTCGTTTCGCCTTCGTTCATTCCAGCCGCACCGCATCGGCGCGCGCCATGTAGTTGCCAAAGTCTTCCGACAGGCCGCAGCTCTCCAGCAGGTCGGCCAGAGCCTTCACGTAGTCGTGCGCCGCCTGGGCGCGTTCGGTCTGGGCCTTGGCCTGGTTCACCTGCGCGTCGATCAGGTCCAGCGTGGTGCTGGTGCCGGCCTTCAGGCCCGCAGCGCGCAGGCGCAGCACCTCGTCGGCCAGTTCCAGGCTGGGGGCCATGGCCAGGAACTGGCGGCGGGCCTGCTCCACGCCCAGCCAGCGCTTTTCCACCAGCAGGGCGATGTCGTTCTGCGCCTGCGCGCCGGTGCGCTCGGCCTGCTCGATCTGGCGGTTGGACGACTCGGCCAGCGCATTGCGGTCGATCGAATCCCACAGCGTCCAGCGCACGCCCACGCCCGCCACCCAGTCGGCCTCCTTGCCGGTCTTGAGCTGGCGCTGGCCGAAGGCGAACACCTGGGGCTTGCGCAGTGCCTCCTGCGCGGCGTGCAGCTGCGTGGCCTGCTCCTTCTTGGCGGCCACCTTGGACAGGCCCGGGTGGCGCGCGAGCGCGGTGTCGATGAACTGCGGCAGGGGCTCGAGCGGCCCGTTCAGCACGAACAGCGGGCTGGTGGGCGTCACGCGCTCGCTGGCCTTGAGCGTGCGGGTCAAGGCGGTGGCGGCCAGCTCGGCGTCGTCGCGCGCCTTGCGGGCGTTGCGGCGAGCCTCTTCCAGGGCGGAGCGGGCCTGCAGGCGCTCCACGCGGGCGATCACGCCAGCGTCCAGCATCTTCTGCGCGGCCGCGTCGTGCTGCTCGATGGTGGCCAGGGCTGCCTCGCGCAGCGCGGCCGCCCGCTCGGCCAGCTGGGTGCCGAAGTAGCGCTGCACCAGCAGCGTGGTCGCTTCATGGCCCGTCCTGGCGGCGTCGGCCTCGGCCTCGTGGGTCTGCGCATCGAGCAGGCCGCGCGCCGCCTGGCTGGCGCCCCCCATGTAGATCGGCCAGACGGCCGAGACGGAGCTGGTGGTGTCGCTCTTGTGGCGGTTGAGCGTGTAGCTCGACGGCAGGTGTGGCAGCTGCGCCAGTGGGGCCGCCAGCTGTGGCGGCAGCTGCGACAGCACGCCGGGCAGCACGCGGTTGAGCGGGTTCAGGTCCACATCCAGGTTGGCGTTGTAGGCATAGGCCGCTCCGGTCAGGTTGACCACCGGGCCGCCCAGGCGCTGCATCGCATCGCGGCGCAGCCGTGCGCTCTCGATGGCGCTTTTCGAGGCGGCAAGCTGGTCGGAGCGCTGGCCGAGCTGCTGCAGCGCGGCGTCGAACGCCATGGGTTGCGCATGTGCGGCCCCGGCGGCAAGCGCGAGGGGGGCGGTGGCGATCAGGCACAGCAAAGCTTCGCCTGCCCGGCTCTTGCGCCGGTGCGTTCTGTTGGATGTCATGTTTCAGCTCGTCGTGGTCAGCGCCTGCCCCGGTGGCCGGGGGCAGGCCGCGCGGTGCAGGGCAGGTGGTTGGTTTGTAGCAGCACGGGGCTTGCGGGTCAAAGGGGCGGTGCGCGGTGGTCCGTTGCCGGCATCAGCGCGCGCCCACGGGGGTGAAGGCGTCGCTGTGTTCGGCCAGCCAGCGCGCGGACAGGTCGCTGCCGTGCTGGCCGGGATGGAAGTCGCGCCGCAGGTATTCGCGCCAGGGCCGCCACGTCTCGCGCACGAGGCCGCCCTTGCCAAGCAGCGTGCGGGCGGCGCTGGCCCAGGTGCTCCACTTCCACAGCGTGCCGTCGCGGCGCAGGTTGCCCAGGGTCTGGCGCAGCACATCGCCCAGGAACACCAGGGTGATGCGGCGAAACCAGGTGATGCGCCATTCGTGGTTGCCGCCCAGGGCCTGGTACAGGTCGAAGGCCGTGTTCCGGTGCTCCGATTCTTCGGCGCAGTGCCATTGCCACATCGTGGCCAGGCGCGGCTCGGCGCCGGCGAGCGTTTCGGGGTGCGCCAGCAGCCATTCGGCCAGCAGGGCGGTGAAGTGCTCGTTGGCGGCGGTCACGGCCAGCGGGTGGCGCGGATCGGCATGGGCGAAAAGCTTCATGCGCTCCTGCGCGCGGGGAGCCCATTCGTTGACCAGGCCCTGCTTTTCCAGGTGGCCGTTGAACAGCGCGTGGATGCGGCGGTGCGTGGCCTCCTGGCCGATGAAGCCGCGCACTTCGTCCGCGAACCGCGCATGCTGTTCGGCCGGCAGGGCCTTGTGGCCGTCCTTCACGGCGTCGATGAAGAACTGCTCACCCACCGGAAAGCTCATCGACAGCGCATTGAAGAACGCCGAGCGAAACGCATCCCCCCCGCACCAGTGGCGCTCGAACGGGGTTTCAAGGTCGATCAGCAGGCGGCGGACAACAAGTTCGGTCATGGAAAACACTCCTTGGGAAGGCCGGGGAACAGGGCTGGTACTGGTAAGTACCAATGATCTGGATCATGCCTGCCAGGTGTGGTACTGTCAAGTACCCGCTGTGATTCCTGCCCCCATCCGCATGCCGACCCCTGACGCCGCCCCCTCCGCCCCGGCCCCCGAGCCCCGCGCCCGTCTGCTCGAGGGCATGGCCCGTGCGGTGGCCTCCAAAGGCTATGCCGACACCACCATCGCCGACATCGTGCGCGAGGCCAGCGTGTCGCGCCGCACGTTCTACGAGAACTTCGCCGACAAGGCCGAGTGCCTGATCGCTCTGTACGAGGTGGCCAGCGGCAATGCGATCGCGGTGCTGCGCGCGGCGATCGACCCGCACAGCGACTGGCAGGCGCAGGTGGAGCAGGCGATGGGTGCGTACTTCGGCGTGCTCACGCGCAACCCGGTGCTGCTGCGCACGCTGTTCATCGAGATCCTGGGCCTGGGCGCTCCGGGCCTGGGAGCGCGGCGGCGCGCCAACCAGCAACTGGCCGACCTGATGCTGGACGTGGTGAACAACCGCCCGGGCGAGCGCCTGCGCAAGACGCCGCTGCAGCCCACCATGGCCATGGCGGTCGTGGGCGGCATCAACGAGATGGTCCTGCAGGCGATCGAGCAGGAGCGGGCGGGCCAGTTGCAGGAGCTGGTGGAGCCCGCCGCAGCGTTGCTGCGGGCCGCGATTTCGGCGGAGTTCTGAGCGTGTTGTCGGCACGGGTGCCGCAGCCCGCGCCGCGAGCCGGTCACACCTCGTTGGCAATCTCGATCAGGTTTTCGTCCGGGTCGTAGATATAGACCGAGCGCAGCCTGTGGCGTGCGCCCGTTGCACCCACCGGGCCTTGCACGATGGCGACGCCTTCGGCCTGCAGGTGCGCGATGACATCGTCAAGCGGCATCCTGGTGAGAAAACACAGGTCGCCCGAGCCCGCAGTGGCATGGCGCACATTGGGGTCCACCACCGTGCCTACTTCGTGCAGGTTGATCTTTTGCGCGCCGAAGTGCAGCGCGTACCGCCGGGGCTTGAACTCCCGCGCGATCATGCCCAGCACGCGCTCATAAAACGCAATGGTCTTGTCGATGCTGGCAACGGTGAGGACGACGTGGTCGATTGATTCCAGAGCGATGGGCATGGCGTGCGGCGGTGTGGTCAAGCAGGCGGGTGATTGTGCTCCAGTGTCGCGGGCTGCAGCCACCGCTTGTTGGCCGCAAACACTGCCGTCAGCGCCAGCCCGGCCAGCAGCGCCATGAACCAGTGCGGGGGCGATAGCGGCGCAAACTTGAAAGCGCTGGCCAGCCCCGGCACGGTGGTGATCGCGGTCAGCGCCGCCAGCGTGCCCCCCGACACCCACAGGCTGACGGGGGTGAGGCCCGCCCACAGGCTGCGCCAGCTCAAGATGCCGGGGGTGTCGCTGCTGCGGCTGGGCAGGATGAGCGCTGCGTTCGCAGCCACCAGCACCACGAATGCGGCCGTGCTGGCAGTGGCGGCATGTGCCGGCTGGCCCAGGAGCCAGGCATACAGGCCCACCACGGCGGCGGTCACCACGCTGCCTTGCAACATGCTCAGCAGGAAGTGGCGTGCCGAGAGCAGGGGCTCGCCAGCCCCGCGCGGCGGCTGCTGCATGAGATCGGCAGCGCCTTCCTCGGCCTCGAACACGATCGAGCAGGCCGGGTCGATGACCAGTTCCAGAAACGCGATGTGCAGCGGCGCCAGCACCAGCGGCAGCCCGAGCAGCACCGGCAGCAGCGCCAGGCCAATGATGGGCACGTGCACCGCCAGCGTGTAGACCATGGCCTGGCGCAGGTTGGCAAAGGTCTGCCGCCCCCGATGAATCGCCAACACGATGGCTGCGAAATCGTCGTGCAGTAGCACCAGGGCTGCGGCCTCGCGCGCCACGTCGGTGCCGCGCTGTCCCATGGCGATGCCGATGTGGGCGGCCTTGAGGGCCGGGGCGTCGTTCACACCGTCGCCCGTCATGGCCACCACCTCGCCCTGGGCCTTGAGGGCTTCGACCAGCGCCAGTTTCTGGTGCGGCTTGATGCGGGCAAACACACTGACCTGCCGTACCTTGTCGGCCAGTACCTGTGGCGGCATCTGGGCCAGCTCATCGCCGGTGACCACGCTCTCATGGGCAATGCCCGCCTGGGCCGCAATGGCGCGGGCGGTGCGAGGGTGGTCGCCGGTGATCATCACCACGCGGATACCCGCCTGGCGGCATTGCGCGACGGCCTGGGGCACCTCGGGACGCAGCGGGTCGGCCAGGGCCACCAGGCCCAGCCACTCAAAGTCAAAGTCGTGCTGAATGTCAGGCCAGGTGTCCTGTGCGCGGTGCCGGGCCTTGGCCACGCCCAGTACCCGCAGGCCCCGGTCGGCCAGGCGGGCGGCCTGGGCGCTGACGGCGGCGCGTTCGGCGTCGGGCAGGTGGCAGAGGTCCGCCACGGCTTCGGGCGCGCCCTTGGTGGCCACGGTGTCGTGCGCCGAGGTGCCGTCGCGCCACAGGTGGCTCATGGCCAGCAGCCGGGGCGACAGCTCGTATTCGCGCGCCAGCGACCATGTGGGGTGCAAATGATCAGTGCCCAGCAGGTGGTCGCCCGCCATGCGGTGAAAGGCCTGCTCCATCGGATCGTGCGGTTCGATCTCGCTGGCCAGCACGGCGTATTCCAGCAGTTCGTGGAAAACCTCCGGCAGCGCCGTGCCGCCTGCTGCTGCGCGCAGGTTCTGTACATCCAGCTCTTGGCCTGCGATGCACAGCGCCGCCACGGCCATGCGGTTTTGCGTGAGGGTGCCGGTCTTGTCCACGCACAGCACGGTGGTCTGCCCCAGCGTCTCGATGGCGTTGAGCCGCCGCGTCAGCACCTGCTGTGCCGCCAGCCGCCGCGCGGCCAGGGCGAGGAAGACGATCATGATCACGGGCAGCTCTTGCGGCAGGATGCCCATGGCCAGCGTGATGCCCGCCAGCACGGCCTGCAGCGCGTCGCCGCGCAGCGCCCAGAACAGGGCCACCAGCAGCGCGCACAGCGACAGCCCGATGAGCACCAGCTTGTGCGTGAGTCGCGCCATTTCCTCGCGCAGCGGCGAGGCCTGCAGCGCAATGGTGTCGAGCGACTGGCCAATGCGCCCCAGCTCGGTGTGGCGCCCCACGGCCGTGACCCGAACCAGGCCCTGGCCGCCAACCACCAGCGTGCCCGCAAACACCTTGTCGGCAGTTTGCTTGGCCACGGGCTCGGATTCACCGGTCAGCATCGATTCGTTGGTGGCCAGCTCGTGGGCCTGCAGCAGCAGGCCGTCGGCGGGGATGCGGTCGCCTTCGGCAATCATCAGCAGGTCTTCGCGCACCACATCGCGGCCCGCAATGCGCACCAGGGTGCCGCCGCGCAGCGCCTGCGCGCGGGGGCTGGAGAGGTCGCGCAGGGCGCTCAGCGCGTTGTCGGTGCGGCGCTCCTGCAGCACCGTGATCGCCATGATGATGACCACAAAGCCCAGCAGGATCATCGCCTCGTGCGCGTCGCCCATGGCGAGGTAGATGGCGCCTGCGCCCAGCAGCAGCAGGAACATGGGCTCGGTGACCACGTCCCGGGCCATGTCGCGCAGCGTGCGGCGCTGGGTGATGCCCAGTTCGTTGGGGCCTTCTTCACGCAGGCGTTGGGCGGCCAGGGCCGGGTCGAGGCCGGTGGGGGAGTCTGGGGTGGGCATGGGGGCGTGGGGCAGCGTTGTACAGAGGGCTGCAACGGTGCAACTGTTATACCGCGCGCAGGTGTCTGCATCCCTGACGCAGCGCAGTGCGCCGCACCCGATCTGCCTTCATCACACCTCGCACATCACAAAGTCCGCTTTGCCGACATGGCACTCGGGGCAGCGCCAGTCCTCAGGCACGTCGGCCCAGCAGGTGCCGGGCGCCAACCCGTCTTCGGGCCTGCCAGCGGCTTCGTCATGGATCCACCCGCAGACGACGCACATGTAGATTTTCATGGGATGGTTTCCTTCAGTGGTGGTTGCCGTGGCTCAGTCGTCCTCGTGGTGCTGCTGGCGCTGGGCCGATGTGCTGCCGGCGGTCCAGCCGCTGGGTGACTGCTGCCATTGCCAGGCGCCGAAGGCCAGGGCTGCGATCAGCAGCAGGGCGGCCAGCCAGGCACGGTTCTTGGGGACCAGGTCTGGCCCCTTGCCCTCCACCCGGCCGGTCAGCATGGGCATTGCCTGGTTCTTGCGCCGCAGGACGCTCAAGCCTGCAATCAGTGCGATGTGAGCCAGCACCACCAAGAGCAAGGCGTTTCCAACAAACTCATGCACTTCTTCCATCCAGTCGCCACCCAGCGCTTCGCCCCAGTCGTTGTACGTGGCATAGCCGCTGAGCGTGAGGGGCACGACCAGCGCCAGCAGCAACACAATGGCCAGCGCCATCAGCAGGTTCTGGCCCTGGCGCCAGTTGATCCCTGCGATCGACGTGGCCTGGGGCAGGGTGCGCAGCCATGCCGGGGCCCCCGCCAGCTTGCGCCACAGCAGGCCCAGGCCCGATGTGCGTGGCCCGAAGATGCCGTACAGCAAGCGAAAGCCCAGCAGGCCCGCCATGGTGTAGCCCAGCGTGACGTGCAGCAGCCGCCAGTGTTCACCGTCGGCCGTGGCGTAGGCCCCCGCAAAGCACAGTGCGAACAGCCAGTGGAACATGCGCGTGGGCGCATCGGTCACCCGGCGGCCGGAGGCCTTGGCAGGGGCTGGCTGCGCAGTGGTGCTGGCAGGGTGAAGGGACGGGGTGTTGTTCATCGTGTTCTCCTGGTGGGGACGCCGAAGGTTTCTGTCCGTGGCGGTCAGTCGTTCCATGCGCGGCGCGATCGGGGATCGAGCCCCGCCGGCATGCGCAGGTTGTGTTCATCAAACCGCCCCTGGTCCGCGCCCGTGTGGCAGGCCGCGCAGTTGGCGGCGCTTTTCACGCTGGCGAGCTTCCAGGTGGCGGAGGCAATCCTTCGGTGCTTGCGTTCAAACCACGTCGAGCGGGTGATGCGGTCCTCCGTGGGCTCCTCGTTCACGCGCTTGTAGGTACCTGCGTGGGCCTGCAGCCACTGGTTGAGCTGGCGCACGGCGGCCGCGTCCAGCGATGCGTCGGTGCCGTAGTGTTTGTCGAGGCCCGTCATCACGCGGTTCCATGATGCGGCGGGCAGCAGACCGGGTGGGTAGGCGGTGTGGCAGGCCGCGCATTCCTGCGTGTAGGCGGCGGGCATGTTGCGGGGCATGGCTCTCCCGCCTTCCGCACGGGCGCTGGAGAGCGACAGCAGGGTCAGCGCGCACACGGCGGCGGCCCTGGCCGCCGGGCGGAGGGGAACAGATTTCTTCATGATGCGATGGCTTCAGGGCTTGAGAGCGTTGAGGTAGGCCAGCACATCGGCCTTCTCGATCGCTGTGCATTCGCGGCTCAGCACGTCGTTGCAGTTGCGGCGAAACCACTTGTCGATCTTGGCCGTGTCGGTGAAGGCCCTGGGGTTGAAGGCGGGGGCCAGGGGTGCGATCGACTTGCCGGTGCTGGCATGTTTGCCCTGCGTGGTGGGTGGCGTGCCGTGGCACGAGGCGCAAGACCACTCGCCGCCATGTCGGGTGGTGAAGAACACCTTGCCCTTGTCGGCGTGGCCCGGGCTGCCGGCCTGTGCGCTCCAGTGCGCGAGCTGCCGGGCGGCGGTGGTGTCTGCGGCGTGGCTGATGTTGGTGGCCGCCATTGCGCAGAGCGCAGTCAGTGCCAGGGTGCGGAGGGCGGGCATTGTGTTGTCCTTGTGGGTTGTTTCGTGTGCAGCCATTGTTGAAATGGCTGCCTGAACGGGGCGTGAAAGGGCTGTTCATCGGCCGTTCAGACACCGGACAGGACAATGCACCCATGGTTTCCATCCCCTACCGCGCCTCCACAAGCTGCCGGGTTGCGCGCCTGGACGTGGCGGCGTGTGTGCTGTGGGCCGCTGCGCTGGCTACGCCACACGCTCTGGCCAGCGGCAAGGAAGACCACGACCGCGCCCGGCAGGCCGTGCAGGCGGGCCAGGTGCTGCCGTTGCCCGTGGTGCTGGAGCGTCTGCAGCGCGAAGTGCCCGGCCAGGTGCTGGAAGTGGAGCTGGAGCAGGAGCAGGAGCGGGATCGCTGGATTTACGAGATCAAGCTGCTCACACCTGCGGGGCAGTTGACCAAGGTCAAGCTGGATGCGCGCACGGCCGAGGTGTTGCGCATCAAATCGCGCGACGATCAACGCACCGGCCGAGAGCACCGGCAAGAGCGGCCTCGCAATTAGCCATCCATGCGCATCCTCCTGGTAGAAGACGACACGTTGCTGCGCGCCCAGTTGCGCACGGCGCTGCACGGCGCTGGCTACACCGTGGACGAAGCCGACAACGGGCGCGACGCGCAGTTTCTGGGCGACACCGAGGCGGTGGATGCCGTGGTGCTGGACCTGGGCCTGCCGGTGGTGGACGGGCTCACGGTGCTCAAGCGCTGGCGGGCCGAGGGGCGCAACATGCCGGTGCTGATCCTCACCGCGCGGGACAACTGGCACGAAAAGGTGGCGGGTATCGACGCCGGTGCCGATGACTACCTGACCAAACCATTTCACCAGGAAGAACTGCTGGCGCGCCTGCGCGCACTCATCCGCCGCGCCAGCGGGCTGGCGTCGGCGGTGCTGCAGTGTGGCGACTGGTCGCTGGACACCCGCAGTGGCCGTGTGACCTGCGCGGGCCAGCCCGTGGCGCTGACGGCGCATGAGTACAAGGTGCTCGCCTACCTCATGCACCGGCCCGGCGTGCTGGTATCGCGCGCCGAGCTGACCGAACACATCTACGCACAGGACTTTGACCGGGACTCCAACACCATCGAAGTCTTTGTCGGGCGCTTGCGAAAAAAGCTGCATTCGCTGTCGGTCCACGCTGCCCGTATCGAGACGGTGCGTGGCATGGGCTACCGCCTGGTGCCGCCATGAGCTGGAGCGGTCTGCACTGGTCGCGCTCCCTGCGGTTTCGGCTGCTGGCCGTGACGGTGGCGGGGGTGGCGGTGGCCGTGGTGCTGGCTGGCGTGGTGCTCAGCGGGCTGTTCCGCGAGCATGTGCAGCGCCAGTTCGAGGCGGCCCTCCTGCAGCAGCTGGACCAGGTCACGGCGCGCCTGGAGTTTGATGCCCAGGGCCGGCCGGCGATCGCTGCGCAGGCGCTGTCGGACCCGCGCTGGCTCAAACCCTATTCCGGCCTGTACTGGCAGGTGGACGCCATGGCCCCCGATGGACACGGCCGTGCCGGGGTGCTGCGTTCGCGCTCGTTGTGGGACACCAGCCTGGCCTTGCAGGTGGATGCGCTGACCGATGGCGCCGTGCATGTGCATGAAGTGGCTGGCCCGAAGGGCGCGCCGTTGCTGGTGCTGGAGCGCTCGGTGCGTGCCGAGGGCGCGGAAACGGCGCGCTGGCGCCTGATCGTGGCGGCCGATCTGCAGGCCACGCAGGCGGCCACCGCGCGCTTCACGCGCGTGCTGGCGCTGTCGCTGGCTGCGCTGCTGGTGCTGCTGGCAGCGGCCGCCTGGGCCCAGGTGGCGGTGGGGCTCAAGCCCTTGCGGGCGCTGCAGCGGGGTTTGCTGGATGTGCAGCAGGCGCGGGCCACCCAGCTGCAGGGCGCATTCCCTGTCGAGGTGCAGCCGCTGGTGGATGACTTCAACGCCGTTCTGGGCCGCAATGCCGAGGTGGTGGAACGCGCGCGCACCCAGGCGGGCAATCTGGCGCACGCCTTGAAAACACCGCTGACCGTGCTGGAGAACGCGGCGCGCGCTTCACCATCCGATGATGGGGGCGCGCTGGCGGCGCTGGTGCACGACCAGGTGCGGGTCGCGCGGCGCCACATCGACTGGCACCTGGCACGGTCACGCTTGGCCGCATCGGCGCGCCTGCCCGGCCAGCGCACGGCGCTGGAGCCGGTGGTGGGCGGACTGGTGCGTGTCATGAACAAGGTGCATGCCGGGAGGGGCCTGGACATCAGGGTAGTGCTGCCCGATGCTCCGCTGTTCTTTGCAGGCGAGGCGCAGGATCTGCAGGAAATGCTGGGCAACCTGTTGGACAACGCCTGCAAATGGGCGCAGTCCACCGTGCGGCTGCAGGCGCAGGCCCTCGGCGGGCGGCAGCCACAGGTTGTGGTCAGTGTCGAGGATGACGGCCCCGGCATCGGTGCCGCGCAGCGTGCGCAGGCTGTGGAACGTGGCGTGCGGCTGGACGAGACGGTGCCGGGCACGGGGCTGGGCCTTGCCATCGTGCAGGACCTGGCGGCCATCTACGGCGGGCGGCTGGACCTGGAGCCGGCCGACCTGGGCGGCCTGCGGGTGGTGCTTGCGTTGCCCGCCGCGCGGGAGGCTGTGTAAAAAGGCCTGCTGGAGCGGCACCGGCGTAAAAAAGCCCGCCGAAGCGGGCTAAGGCCCTGACAAATCCCCTCGATCTCTCGAATGTCGCAAAGCCTTGGACTGGACGTGGAGAGCCTATCACCCGCCGTGGCGTTTGACCATCAGGGGAACGATAGGCCGTGCCACGATATTTGGGACCTTGGGCGGCCGGACGGCGCGGCTCGCCGCGCGGTGGGAGGCAAGAAAGCCCTCAGCGCTTGTGAAATATGTCTTGGCTGCTCTTGATTCAGGAGCAGATCAGAGCCTGCTCTCCACGCTGTTGCGCATGGCGATCTGGGCCACGGCATCCAGCGCGCCGTCCACCACGGTCTGCTGGGAGAGCACGTGCAGGGCGCCTTGCTGGATGAGCCGGTCCACCAGCCGCAGGGTCATCGACTGGGTGTGGCCGGAGGCGCTGGTGAAAAGGAAGAAGGTTCCGTTCGAGCCGATCCACGACAGCTGGGTCCGCTCCCACTTGCCTGTCACCAGCAGGTTCACCCAGCTGCCGATGGCCAGCGGGGGGATGCCTGGCGCCTCGCCCGCCTCGGGCGCCGGCACGGGCTCCGGCCTCTCGGACTCGGGAGACTGCGAGGATTCCATGAAGCCCGACTCCCTGGCTTCGGAGGGCGCGACCCAGGGCTCTTCGTCCTCGAGGGGGGCGGGCTGCGCTGGCGCCGCCGCCTTCGCCTCGGCGGGCGGTGCGCAGGGCGCGGGCGGCGCAGCGGCCGGCCTCGGCGTGGGCTTGAAGGCCTGCTGGTGCAGCTGCATCAGCAGCGCGAAGACGGCCTCGGTCCGGTCCGGGGGGTAGTCGATGGACGCCAGCCCCTCGCGCAGCTTGGCCAGCAGCTTGGGAAGCAGGCGCGCGAGCTGGCCCGTGTTCATGCGCGTCAGCTCGGGCTGCGCGCTCCAGATGAGCGCGTCCACCACTTCCTGGTAGCGGCCCGGGTCGGTGCTGCCGGTCTTGTCGGCCAGGCGCGCCTCGGCCATGACCTTGGCCCAGGGGCCGAGCAGGAAGCGGGAGATGGCGTCGGGAACCTTGCCGATGTCGGGCAGCAGCCAGATGTCGCGCGATATCTTGGCCGCCAGGAGGTGGCGCTGCTCCGCGTGCTGCAGCGCCTCGATGGCGCGCAAGCGCTCCTGCTTGCCCGCCTGCTCTTTCTGCTCCCATTTGGCGTGCAGCTGCTGCAGCACCTGCTCGAAATCGTGGGGGCCCTCGATGGTGGCCGTGGCCAGCGGGCCCGCAATGTTCATGAGCGACCGCATGAAGCTCTGGAAACCGGGCGCCTCGGTGCTGTTGAAGGCGAGGCTGCGGTCGGTGATGTCCTGCAGCAGGCGGCGCGCGGAATGCTCCTTGTGGCTGAAGAAACGGGGGTCGGCCAGCGCCAGCTGCATCAGCGCGGGCTCCAGCGCCCGCACGAACTGCTGCACGGGCCACAGCAGCCGGCTGTCGCGCGCGATGTTGTCCACCATCAGCGCGACTACCTCCATGCTCAGGGCCTGACCGAGCCCGCTGGCGTGCCGGCGCGGCGTGGCCGCGGAGCTCGCTCCCTCGCCGCCGCCCGCCGGAGGGCGCTGGTTTCCCAGGCGCTCCATCATGTGGCCGACCTGGTTCATCTCCTGCAGTGCCTCGAAGGCGGCGGGCACGGTGATGGCGAAATCCGTGGGGGGTGGATCGAGCGCCGGAAGCTGATCGGGGTTCTCGAACTCGCGCGCGAACCGCTCGGCGAAGTTCTCCTGGGGCGCAGGCCCGTGCTCCGGTACCGGGGCGGGCTTGTCGCTGAGTTCGCCCAGCAGGAGCCGGCGCAGGCGGTCGAGCGTGAGCAGCGGGTCGGCAGCCCCCCCCGAGGCGGACAGGTCGGTGTCGGCGGCGAAGCCGGGGGACGCGCCGCCCTCGGCCGGCGCGACATAGACGACCTGGCCGTCGGCCTGCCGCATGGCGTAGCCCACGGGCTGCACGCCGCTTTGCCGCAGCTGCGCGGTCTGGGCGAGGTACAGCCCGCGCAGCTCTGTACCCAGCGCCTGCGCCAGGTGCCCCATCCAGTCGTGCCGCACCTGGTCCGTGACCTGCATCTGCGACACCACGGCCTGCAGCGCCTGCAGGAAGACCTCGGGGCGCAGGGGGTTCTGGTCGGGCAGTACTTTCGGCAGCCCCTGCGCCGCGCACACCAGGGCGTCCAGGTCGGCCAGCGGCCCCTCGACGGCGGAGATCAGGATCTGGCGGGCACGGGCACGCTCGACGCTTTCGCTGATCTGCGACTCGTCCATCAGTTCGAGTTCATCGAAATGGACGGTGAACAGGGAGCGCGAGGATTTTTCATCCTTGCGCGTGGTTTCCTGGTCGAGCGCCTTGCGCAGCGCGTCGGGATAGCGCTCGCTCATCACGAAGGCCAGCCGCGAGAGCTGCTGCCGTGCTTCCAGCATGGCATGGTGCTCGCCGGGGGTGCGGGCGGTGTCCAGGCGCGCCTGCAGGGACATGCGCGCGGCCTCGGCGACGAGCTCCATCAGGTGCCTGGACTCCGCCACCATGCCGTGCACGATGCGCTGGTACGGCGAGGCGTGGCTGTCGGAGGGGGCAGGGGCGGACGATGCGGTGTGTTTCAAGGCCATCTTCTCTGAAGAGATACCGGTAGCCATCATGGTACGCGGCAAAAAGGGGCCGAAGCCCCTGGTTGCCCTCTATTCCAGGCGGGTCAGGCCTGGTGACTGCCTGGCGCGGGCGACCTACCCGCCGTGGAACTTGACCACCAGCGGCACGATCAGCAGCGCCACGATGTTGATGATCTTGATCAGCGGGTTGATGGCCGGGCCGGCGGTGTCCTTGTAGGGGTCGCCCACGGTATCGCCGGTCACGGCGGCCTTGTGGGCCTCGCTGCCCTTGCCGCCGTGGTGGCCGTCCTCGATGTATTTCTTGGCATTGTCCCAGGCGCCACCGCCGGTGCACATGCTGATGGCCACGAACAGGCCGGTGACGATGGTGCCCATGAGCAAGCCGCCCAGCGCCTTGGGCCCCAGCAGCAGGCCCACCACGATGGGCACGACCACGGGCAGCAGGCTGGGGATCACCATCTCCTTGATGGCGGCAGTGGTCAGCATGTCCACGGCCTTGCCGTACTCGGGCTTGCCCGTGCCGTCCATGATGCCGGGGATGGTGTTGAACTGGCGGCGCACCTCCACCACCACGGCGCCGGCCGCGCGGCCCACGGCCTCCATGGCCATGGCGCCGAACAGGTAGGGGATCAGGCCGCCGATGAACAGGCCGATGATGACCAGCGGGTCGGACAGGTCGAACGTGATGGCGCGGCCGTAGCTCTCCAGCTTGTGCGTGTAGTCGGCGAACAGCACCAGCGCGGCCAGGCCGGCCGAGCCGATCGCATAGCCCTTGGTCACGGCCTTGGTGGTGTTGCCCACGGCGTCCAGCGGGTCGGTGATGTCGCGCACGCTGCTGGGCAGCTCTGCCATCTCGGCGATGCCGCCGGCGTTGTCGGTGATGGGGCCGTAGGCGTCCAGCGCCACCACGATGCCCGCCATGGACAGCATGGACATGGCCGCCACCGCAATGCCGTACAGGCCCGCGAGCTGGTAGGCCGAGAGGATGGCCAGGCACACGAAGATCACCGGCCAGGCGGTGGATCGCATCGACACGCCCAGGCCCGCGATGATGTTGGTGCCGTGCCCGGTGGTCGAGGCCTGCGCGATGTGCTGCACGGGCGAGTACTGCGTGCCGGTGTAGAACTCGGTGATCCACACCAGCGCGGCCGTCAGCACCAGGCCGGTGGCGCAGGCGCCGAACAGGCGCATCTGGCTGCCGCTGGCCATGATGGCGTTGTCCGGCATGATCCACAGGGTGACGAAGTAGAAGGCGATGAGCGACAGCACGCCCGCGATCGCCAGGCCCTTGTACAGCGCGGGCATCACGTTCTTCATGCCGGGCGAGGCCTTGACGAAGAAGCAGCCGATGATCGACGCCACGATGGACACGGCGCCCAGCGCCAGCGGGTACACCACCGCATTGACCGGAGCCGCCGCCACCAGCAGCGCGCCCAGCACCATGGTGGCGATCAGCGTCACCGCATAGGTCTCGAACAGGTCGGCCGCCATGCCGGCGCAGTCGCCCACGTTGTCGCCCACGTTGTCGGCGATCACCGCGGGGTTGCGCGGGTCGTCTTCAGGGATGCCGGCCTCCACCTTGCCCACCAGGTCGGCGCCCACGTCGGCGCCCTTGGTGAAGATGCCGCCACCGAGCCGCGCGAAGATCGAGATCAGCGACGAGCCGAACGCAAAGCCGATCAGCGGGTTGAGCAGATTGGCCAGGTTGGCCGTGGGCGTGAGGTTGCCGTTGCCCGCCAGGAACCAGTAAAAGCCCGTGACGCCCAGCAGCCCCAGCCCCACCACCAGCATGCCGGTGATGGCGCCGCCACGGAACGCCACGTCCAGCGCCGGGCCGATGCCGTGCGTGGCGGCCTGCGCCGTGCGCACATTGGCGCGCACCGACACGTTCATGCCTATGAAGCCGCAGGCGCCCGAGAGCACCGCGCCCACCACGAAGCCCACGGCCGTGGTGCCGTCCAGAAAGATGCCGATGAGAACCGCCAGCACCACGCCGACGATGGCGATGGTCTTGTACTGGCGGGCGAGGTAGGCGGCGGCGCCGGCCTGGATGGCGGCGGCGATCTCCTGCATGCGGGCGTTGCCGGGGGCCTTGGCCAGGATCCATCCCCGGGCCCAGATGCCATAGGCCACCGCAATCAATCCGCAAACCAGAGCCAGTATCAGAGGGGCAGTCAGCGCTGTATTTCCAGCCATTCGTCACTCCTTGAAATATTCAGTTGCACGGAAGGAAACATCACAACGCGGGACGGTGGTGCTTCCGTTGCGTTGCTTCCTCGTGCTCCCTGGGCATTTCGCGGCAGGAGTCGATTGGCCAACGGGCCCAATTTACAGGCAAACGCCGGTTTGCAAGCGGGCAGAAAGGGGCGTGCGCCTAAAATCAGGGTTAATCCCGACGCTTCATTGCGCTGCGTCAGCGCCGGATGCCTCGCGGGTTATCGTTTTCAAACCACTATCCAAAGACATGTCCCTCAACAACGTCCCCCCAGGCAAGAACGTCCCCGACGCCTTCAATGTCGTCATCGAAATCCCGATGAACGCCGACCCGATCAAGTACGAAGTGGACAAGGAATCGGGCGCCATTTTCGTGGACCGTTTCATGACCACGGCCATGCACTACCCCACGAACTACGGCTACGTGCCGCAGACGCTGTCGGGCGACGGCGACCCGGTGGATGTGCTGGTGATCACGCCTTACCCTCTGTTCCCCGGTGTTGTCGTGCCCTGCCGCCCGCTGGGCATCCTGATGATGGAAGACGAGGCCGGCGTGGACGGCAAGGTCATCGCCGTGCCCACCTCCAAGGTGCTGCCCATGTATGACCACTGGAAGACCATCGACGACGTGAACGCCATGCGCCGCAACGCCATCGCCCATTTCTTCGAGCACTACAAGGACCTGGAAAAGGGCAAGTGGGTCAAGGTGCTGGGCTGGGAAGGCCTGGACGCCGCCAAGAAGGAAATCACGGACGGCATCGAGGCCTACAAGAAGTCCGGCAACGCCTGATTCCCGCACCCGGCCTCCGCACCGGCCGTTCGTGCCGGATTGGAGTCCGTGGAGGCCGCCAGCGATTGATGGTAAATCGCTGGCAGCTATCAAAATAGAAGCAATTGGTGAAAGCGCGCAGGTTCCTGGCCTGTGCGCTTTTTTCATGGCCGGGGGGCGGCACGCCCGCGCGGTGCCGGTCTGCCGCGCCCGGTCCCGTCTGTCATGGTCCCGCAACACGGCCGCCCTAGGCTCTGGCGCTTTCCTGGTTCATTCATTCCATTCAATCAACGGCCCGACAGGGCGGGAGCGGCGGCGATGGCACTGGTGCATTCATGGCGGCGCATGGCCGTGGGCGTGGCAACCGCCGTGGCGATGGCGGCTGCATTGGCGGGCTGCGGTGGCAACGGTGACGATGGCCGCGCACAGCCCATTGCCTCGCTGCGGCTGCTGGGCAGTGCGTCACTGCCCACGGGCACGGTGTTCGAAGGGGTCGAGTTCGGCGGCATCTCGGGTCTGGACCGGGCGGCGGACGGCAGCTACTGGGCGATCTCGGACGACCGAGGCGGCGAGCGGGGCACGCCGCGCTTTTACAACCTGGGCATCGACTACGGTGCCAGCGGCAACGTCACGGTCAAGATCAACCGCCAGGCGAACATGCTGCGCGAGGACGGCACGCCGTTCCCCGCCACGGCCCGCACGGTGGACCCCGAAGCCATCCGCACCGCACCGGACGGCAGCCTGTACTGGGCCTCGGAAGGCAACTGGAGCCCCACGGCCGCCAGCCGCTTCCAGCCGTTCGTGCGGCAGATGACGGCCCAGGGAGCCTTCGTGCGCGAACTGGCGATGCCCGCCATGTACCGCTACGTGGACAACGCCACGGAAGGCGCGCGCAGCAACAAGGTCTTCGAGGCGCTGGCGGTGGCGCCCGACGGCACGGTGTACGCGGCCAACGAGGACGCGCTGGTCCAGGACGGGCCCCTCACCACGCTGCAGGCCGGCAGCGTGGTGCGCGTGACGGCCTTCGACCCAGGCTCCGGCCGGCCCCGGGGCCAGTACGCGTACGCCTTGCCCCCGATTCCGGTGGACGCGGCCCCGGGCGCGCCGTTCGGGCCCGACAACGGCCTGTCGGACCTGCTGGCCGTGGGCAACGGCCAGTTCATCGCGGTGGAGCGTGCCTTTGCCTCGGGCGTGGGCAACACCATCCGCCTGGTGTGGACCGAGATCACCGGCGCCACCACCGATGTGATCGGCACCCCGCGCCTGGCGGGCGCCACCTATGCGCCCATGACGCGGCGGGTGCTGCTGGAGATGCCGCTGGCCTACCAGGGCGTGAAGCTGGACAACATCGAGGCCATCACCTGGGGCCACACGCTGCCCAACGGCCACCGCACGCTCGTGCTGGCGGCCGACAATAACTTCACGGCCGACACCCAGGCCAGCCAGTTCATCGTGTTCGAGGTGCTGCCGCAGTAGCGCCTGGGAGCGGCGCCCGGTTGAGGCGCCCGGCGGCCGCCCGGTGCCCGCCGGCACGGCGTGGGCAGCTATCGAATTGGAAGCGTCTGGAGGCCGCTGCGGCCGCAGGCCGCGCCCGGCGTGGACGCCGAAACCGTGAAACACCTGAGAGAAGATGCCGCGCCGGACTGATAGACTGGCTCAGCATTTTGTTACAAATGGGGGCGGCCGTGGCGGCGCCCTCCGGAAGGGTGATTCATGAAAATTTCCGATCTGCGCATCGGCGTCAAACTGGGCGTGGGATTCCTGTCGCTGGTGCTGTTCACGGCCTTGCTGGGCGCCATCGCGCTGGTGCAGATGTCGCGCATCCATGCCAATGCCGACGAGATCGCCACCAACCTGCTGCCCAGCGTGTCCCAGACCGGCGAACTGCGGGTGCTGCTCAACCGCATGCGCCGCTCGGAGGCGGGGATGGTCACCGCGCGCAACGCGGCCGAGGTCAAGGCGTTCTCCGAACAGGTGGCCGCGCGCCACAAGGACCTGGACCGCGTCGAAACCACGTACGAAGCCCTGATCGACATCCCCAGGGAGCGCGAGGTCTACGGCGCCTACAAGAAGCGCAAGGCCGCCTATGTGGAGCTGCAGGCCAAGCTGATGGACATCGCCCGGAACGTGGACTTCAGCACCACCGAAACCCTGGAGCTCACGAGCGACGCGCTGGGCATGCTCTATGCGGGCGAGTCCGAGGCCGCGTTCGTGGCCACCGCCGAGACACTGGGCGAGCTGCAGAAGATCAACACCGAGGCCGCGCAGCAGGCCAAGGAGGATGCCTACCAGGTCTTCTCGCTGGCGCGTATCTGGGTGCTGGGCACGCTGGCGGTGTGCGTGGCGCTGGCGGCGGTGCTGGGCATCGGCATCACCCGCGCCGTGACGGGCCCTGCGCGCCATGCCGTGCAGGCCGCCCGTGCGATCGCCGGGGGCGACCTCACCTCCGAGGTGCCGCCCGGCGGCAAGGATGAAATGGGCCAGTTGCTCACCGCCCTGGGCGAGATGCGCCACAGCCTGGCGCGCGTGGTCTCGGGCGTGCGCGGCAACGCCGAAGGCGTGGCCTCGGCCAGCTCGCAGATCGCCTCGGGCAACAACGACCTGTCGGCCCGCACCGAGCAGCAGGCCTCGGCGCTGCAGCAGACGGCCGCCTCGATGGAAGAGCTGGGCTCCACGGTGCGCCAGAACGCGGACAACGCGCGCCAGGCCAACCAGCTGGCGATGAGCGCCTCCACCGTCGCCCAGCAGGGCGGCGACGTGGTGGCCGAGGTGGTGGACACCATGAAGGGCATCAACGACAGCAGCCGCAAGATCGCCGACATCATCAGCGTGATCGACGGCATTGCGTTCCAGACCAACATCCTGGCGCTCAACGCGGCGGTGGAGGCGGCCCGCGCGGGCGAGCAGGGCCGGGGCTTCGCCGTGGTGGCGGGCGAGGTGCGCAGCCTGGCCGGGCGCTCGGCGCAGGCCGCCAAGGAAATCAAGGCCCTGATCGGCACCAGCGTGGAGCGCGTGGAACAGGGCACCGCGCTGGTGGACAAGGCGGGCGCCACGATGACCGAGGTGGTCGGGGCCATTCGCCGCGTGACGGACATCATGGGCGAGATCAGCGCGGCCAGCAGCGAGCAGAGCCAGGGCGTGTCGCAGGTGGGCGAGGCGGTCACGCAGATGGACCAGGCCACGCAGCAGAACGCGGCCCTGGTGGAAGAGATGGCGGCCGCCGCCAGCGCGCTCAATGCGCAGGCCGGAGACCTGGTGAATGCGGTGGCGGTGTTCAAGCTGGAGGCCGGGGCGCAGCCCGGAACGGCGGCGCCGGTGCGGCCCCCCGCCGCGGCCATGCCCGCGGCCCGGCGGGTGGCGGCGGCACCCCCGCCGCCCGCGCTGGCCCCGCGCGGCGGCACGGCGGCGGCACGGGATGGCCATCGCAACAGCACGGCCCCTGCCGCCCACCTGCCAGCCCCCCGGCCCGCGGCACCGCCCGCCCCCAAGCCCGCCGCCGCACCGGCGGGCAGCGATGACGATTGGGAGAGCTTTTGAGCGGGAGCCTGCGAAGAATGCAAGCCAAATAGGCTGCTAGCGCTTGATACCCGAGCGCTGGCAGCTATCAAAAACAAAGCACGCGGGAGGAGGAGTCCTCGGGCGTGCTTTTTTTCTTGCGCGGGCGGCTCAGCGTTCCGGGTCGGGGTAGATCAGCTGAAGCCCCGGCAGGCCCGGCCGCTCGAAGGGCTGCCACATGGCGTCCGGCCCGTGGGGCTGTGCCAGCCGGTCGGCCACGGCCCACCAGGCGCTGGGGTTCAGGCCGATGCCGAAGTGGCTGGCGACCACCTCGATGTTCTCGGTGTGGGGGTTGTGCGCGGCTGGCGACTGGATGCTGCCGCGCCAGGCCACCACGCCGTCGGTGCGCGAGTAGATGCTGGTGGTGGGCACGGGCGGGGCCTCGGGCAGGTTGTAGCTCTCGGTTTCGCGCTCGATGCTGCGGCCGCTGGCGAACTGGTAGATGCGCCACGCGTTCGTGGAGGTGTGCGGGCCGGCGAAAGGCGTGCCCAGCGTCACCACGCAGCGCACCAGGCCGGGCATTTCCTTGGCCAGCTCTCGCGCATAGATGCCGCCCAGGCTCCAGCCCACCAGGCTCACCTTGCCGCCGCTGGCCTCGCTGGCCTCCTGCAGCTGGCGCTTGGCGGCTTCCAGCACGCCGTCCCTGGGGCCCAGGTTCAACCCCTGGCCCCAGCCCTGGGTTTCGTAGTTGCGCGACTCCAGGTAGCGGCGCAGCGGAACCGTGGTGGCATCCCCCGCCGTGAGGCCGGGGAACACGATCACCGTGTGGCCATCGCCCAGCGGGGCACGCTGCAGCACGGGCCAGGCGGGCAGCACCGCGCCAAACTCCCAAGGGGCCCGCAGTTCCAGGGCCAGCAGCGGCAGGCCTGGCGGCGGGATGTCGGCGGGATCGGTTTCTTTCTTGCTGAAGAAGGGCATCGGTTCATCATTTCAAACAAAGCGGGGCGCCATGTCGTGTGGCTTGCGGGTGTGCCGTGCAGGGCCTTCCAGGAAAAGAAGGGAAGGGCTGCACGGCGCACCGTGGGCGACGGTAGCATTTTTTCGCGGGCGGGCAGGGCGCCCGAATGGAGCTAGCTCTCCAATTCCAGGCCGCGAGGCCTGCGCTGGCGCCCCGGGGACGGCGGGCCCCGCGCCGCGAGGCAGGTCCTGGCCATCGCCGGCTGCTATGCTGCTGTGCCCGCGCCCGCACGCATCCGCGCGGCCCGCCCCGCCTGCGGGAGACCGTCCAGACGTTCCTCGGCCCCTCCATCCCTTGCTTTCCGAAAGCCCGCGCCATGATCGCAGCCCCTGCCTCCTCGTCCCGTCCCGCCGCAGCGGCCACCGCCGCCGCGCCTGCGGGCGAGTACCTGACCTTCCGGCTGGGGGCGGAGGAGTACGGCATCGACATCCTGCGGGTGCAGGAAATCCGCTCCTACGAGCAGCCGACGCGCCTGGCGCATTCCCCGGTTTTCATCAAAGGAGTGATCGACCTGCGCGGGCGCATCGTCCCCATCCTGGACCTGCGCCTGAAGCTGCAGTGCCCCGAGGCAAGCTACACCGAGTTCACGGTGGTCATCATCCTGGACATCGGCACGGCCGTGGTGGGCGTGGTCGTGGACGCCGTGGCCGACGTGGCCTCGCTGACCGCCGACCTCATCAAGCCCGCCCCCCAGTTCGAGCGCCAGGGCCACGTGGACCCGGCCTTCATCACCGGGATTGCCAGCCTGGGCGAGCGCACGCTGATCGTGATGGACATCGAGGCGCTGCTCAGTAGCGAGGAGACCGGGCTGATCGCCCAGGTCGCCAGGTAGGCCCGCAAGGCCTCACGGCGGGGGCCTGTGGTTTATCGCCCTCACGGCGTTCGCAAACGTAACAGAACGCGCTATGCTGGGTGCCAGGGGCCCCGGCCCGGACCGTGCGCGTGTACCGGTTCCAGGGCGGCGGGCCCGCCCTTGGGACGTGTTGGTCTTCCGCCGGGAGTTCTCTCATGGTTCGCGGCTCCGACTCTGCTGATTCCCGCACTGCCCGCCCGTGGGGCGGTGCCTGCCTGCACGGGCCCCGCATCGCCCGCAATCCCGCTCTCCTTCGCCCGCGCGCGCCATGGCGTCATCGCCTCGACGGGCGCCCCGGGCTGCCGTCCAGTTCCCGGTCCCCTTTCTCTTTCCCCACTTCAGGAGCGCTGCCATGAGCCAGTTCAAGATATCCACGCGCCTCGCCGGCTTGCTGGCGGCGCTGTGCCTGCTCGTTTTGCTGGTGGGCGCGGCGGGCCTGTTCGGCATGGGGCAGTCCAACGCGGGGCTCAAGTCGGTGTATGACGACCGGGTGGTGCCGCTCAAGCAGATCAAGGTGGTCGCGGACATGTATGCGGTCAACGTGGTCGATACCGCGCACAAGGTGCGCGACGGGGCCATGACGCCTGCCCAGGGCCAGCAGTCGGTGGCCGATGCGCGCAAGGCGATCGACACCAACTGGAAGGCCTACCTGGCCACGCACCTCGTGCCCGAGGAAGCCCAGCTGGTCGAGCGCTTCAAGCCCCTGCAGGCCAAGGCCGACGCGGCCGCCGACACGCTGACCGGCCATTTCCGATCGGGCGACACGGCGGCGCTGACGGCGTTCGCCGCCAAGGAGATGTACCCCGCCATCGACCCGCTGCAGGACGTGCTGGGCCTGCTCATGCAGGTGCAGCTGGACCGGGCCAAGGCCGAGTACGACCGGGCCGAATCGAGCTTTCAGGCGATTCGCGCCGTCGCGCTCACGGCCGTCGTGCTGGGCATCGTGCTGGCGGTGCTGATGGGCGGCGCCATGATCCGGCAGATATCGCGCGCCCTGGGCAATGCGGTGCAGATCACCGATTCGGTGGCGCGGGGCGACCTGACGGTGCCGATCGATGCGCGGGGCAGGGACGAGATCTCCCTGCTGCTGGGCGGCCTGACCACCATGCGCGACAACCTGGCCCATGTGGTATCGGGGGTACGCGGGAATGCGCAGGGTGTGGCGTCTGCCAGTGCCGAGATTGCGTCGGGCAACAACGACCTGTCCAGCCGCACCGAACAGCAGGCCAGCGCGCTGCAGGAGACGGCGGCGTCGATGGAGGAGCTCAGCTCCACCGTCAAGCAGAACGCCGACAACGCGCGCCAGGCCAACCAGCTGGCGATGAGCGCATCCACCGTGGCGGGGCAGGGCGGCGATGTGGTGTCGGAGGTGGTCGAGACCATGAAGGGCATCAACGACAGCAGCAAGAAGATCGCCGACATCATCAGCGTGATCGACGGCATTGCCTTCCAGACCAACATCCTGGCGCTCAACGCGGCGGTGGAGGCGGCGCGCGCGGGCGAGCAGGGGCGTGGCTTCGCCGTGGTGGCGGGCGAGGTGCGCAGCCTGGCCGGGCGCAGCGCCGAGGCGGCCAAGGAGATCAAGGCCCTGATCACCGCCAGCGTGGAGCGCGTGGAGCAGGGCTCGGTGCTCGTGGACAAGGCTGGCGTCACCATGACCGAGGTGGTGTCCTCCATCCGCCGCGTGACGGACATCATGGGCGAGATCAGCGCGGCCAGCAGCGAGCAGAGCCAGGGCGTGTCGCAGGTGGGCGAGGCGATCACGCAGATGGACCAGGTGACGCAGCAGAACGCGGCCCTGGTGGAGGAAATGGCCGCGGCCGCCAGCAGCCTGAGCCAGCAGGCCCAGGCGCTGGTGGGCGCGGTGGCGGTGTTCAAGCTCTCGTCCGACCAGTCCCGGCCCGTGGCCGCCGCTGCTGCCGCCGCCGTCGCGGCGCCGCCCCGGCCCGCCCTGCGGGCGGCGGGTGCCGCGATGCGCCCCGCCGGCGGCAAGGCGGCCCCCGCCGCGCGGCCACCTTCCATCGCGGCGGCCAGGCCGAAGTCCCCTGCACCGCAGCCCGTGGCGGCGGGCGCGGAGGATGACTGGGAGAGCTTCTGACAGGCGCCCGGGCTGGAAGGGGCCGGAAGGAGACGGGGCTGGGGCTGCGGCCTCTCCCTCAGCCCGTGCCGGCGCCGTGCGGAGCCAAGGCGGCCCTGGCCTCTGCCCCCGGCGGCGCCTGCCTGAACGGGCTGCGCTCCTGCAGTTCGTCCAGGTAGTGCTGGACGCCTTCGCTTTCGCGCGCCAGGAACCGCTCCACCGCTTCGGCGAAGGCCGGGTGCGCCAGCCAGTGGGCACTGGTGGCCTGCACCGGCAGCAGCGCGCGGGCCATCTTGTGTTCACCCTGGGCACCGCCTTCAAAGCGCCGCGCGCCGTGTTCGATGCACCACTGCAGGGGCTGGTAGTAGCAGGCCTCGAAATGCAGGCAGTCCACGCGCTCCAGCGCCCCCCAGTAGCGGCCATACGCCACGGGTTCATGGGCGTTTGGGCCGCTGGCGCTTGATGAATCCGCGCCGACAGCTATCAGACTGCTGGCAATGGGCCGCCCGTTGCGTTCGGCGATGAAAAGCAGCCAGGCGCCGGGCAGCTGCGCGGCCATGCGCGCGAAGAAGTCGCGCGTGAGGTAGGGCGGGTTGCCGTGCTCGAGGTAGGTGCGCTCGTAGCAGCGGTAGAAGAAATCCCAGTCCGCCTGCGGGATGTCCGTGCCGCGTGCCCACCGGAACGTAACGCCCGCATCGGCCACGCGGCGGCGTTCCTGGCGGATCTTCTTGCGTTTTTCCTGGGACAGGCTGGCGAGGAATTCGTCGAAGCTGCGGTAGCCGTCCCCGCCGCCGGGCGCGGGAGCCTGGTTCTTCCAGTGGAATTGCACGGTGTGCCGCAGCATCAGGTCGCGCCCCGCGCAGGTCCGCGCGTCGTCGTCGCTGGCAAACAGCACATGCACGGAAGAGACGTTTTCCTCCCCGCACCACTGGCACACGGCCTGCACCAGCAGCGCGCGCGTGGCCTCGTCGCGCGCCATCAGGCGCGTACCGGGCACGGGCGTGAAAGGCACGGCCACGACGGCCTTGGGGTAGTACGGCACGCCGTGCTGCTCATACGCGCTGGCCCACGCCCAGTCGAACACATACTCGCCGTACGAATGGCTCTTGAGGTACAGGGGGCAGGCCGCGATCAGCGTGCCGTCCTCCCACAGGGTCATGAACCGGGGGGCCCAGCCGGTGCGTGGGGTGGCGCTGCCGCTTTCGTGCAGGGCGGCCAGGTATTCGTGCCGCATGAAGGGCGTGGGGTGGCTTTGCCGGGCGAGCAGGGCGTTCCAGGCGTCGGCCCCG
Source organism: Acidovorax sp. GW823-FHT01C06 (assembly GCF_058798375.1). Taxonomy (NCBI): domain Bacteria; kingdom Pseudomonadati; phylum Pseudomonadota; class Betaproteobacteria; order Burkholderiales; family Comamonadaceae; genus Acidovorax; species Acidovorax sp. GW823-FHT01C06. The sequence continues at coordinate 97,820 of NZ_JBXAKN010000008.1, read as the reverse complement.
ACGTCGAGCGGGGATGCGAGTACGCGGGCGATAATGGCGGCTTCAGCCATGCGATCCCCCGCTCCACCCCCGGTGCCGCGGGTCCGCAGTGGCGGTATTCAACCTGGCCGCAGGGGCCGATTCCAGTTCCATGACGCTCTCCATTTGCACTGCGCAGCTCAACTTTGTCGTGGGCGACATGCCCCAGAACGCGCAGAAGATCATTGCCGCGGCCCGCGAAGCCCATGCCCGGGGTGCCCGGCTGCTGCTCACGCCCGAACTCGCCATCTGTGGCTATGCCGCCGAAGACCTGTTCCTGCGCCCGGCCTTCATCGCGGCCTGCGATGATGCCGTGAAAACCGTGGCCCGCGAGACGGCAGGGTTGAAAGGCCTGGCCATCGTGCTGGGCCATCCGCAGGCGGTGTCGCCCGATGCGCCTGCGTTCAGCGCCTGCCTCAATGCCGCCAGCGTGCTGCGCGAGGGCCGCATCGAGCAGACCTACGCCAAGCGCGAGCTGCCCAACTACCAGGTGTTCGACGAGCGCCGCTACTTCGTGGCGGGCAGCGCGCCCTGCGTGTTCGAGGTGGAGGGCGTGCGGGTGGGCCTGCTGGTCTGCGAGGACGCCTGGTTCGCCGCGCCGGCGCACGATGCGGCGGCCGCGGGCGCGCAGCTGCTGGCGGTCATCAATGCATCGCCCTTCCACCTGGGCAAGAGCGCCGAACGCGAGCAGACCATGCGCGAACGCGTGGCCGAGACCGGCCTGCCGCTGGTGTACGCCCACCTGGTGGGCGGGCAGGACGAGGTGGTGTTCGAGGGCCGCTCTTTCGCGCTCAACGCCGACGGCTCGGTGGCTGGTCGTGGTCCTGGGTTTGAAGAAAAACTGGTCTTTGCGCAAGTCCAGCAAGCGCAGGATGCTATCAAAATTGAAGCAGACATCGCGCCGGAGAAAAGCCTGGAGGCGGACCTGTGGGACGCCCTGGTGCTGGGGGTGCGGGACTATGTGGGCAAGAACGGATTTCCGGGCGCGCTGCTGGGGCTCTCGGGCGGCATCGACTCGGCCCTGGTGCTGGCCATTGCCGTGGACGCGCTGGGCGCCGACAAGGTGCGCACGGTGATGATGCCGTCGCCCTACACGGCCGACATCAGCTGGATCGATGCGCGCGACATGGCTGCCCGCCTGGGCGTGCGCTACGACGAGATCTCCATCAAGCCGCAGTTCGAGGCCTTCAAGGCCGCGCTGGCGAGCGACTTCGCGGGACTGGCCGAGGACACCACCGAGGAAAACCTGCAGGCGCGCATCCGGGGCACGCTGCTCATGGCGCTGTCCAACAAGTTCGGCGCCATCGTGCTCACCACGGGCAACAAGAGCGAGATGTCCACGGGCTACTGCACGCTGTATGGCGACATGGCGGGTGGCTTCGCGGTGATCAAGGACGTGGCCAAGACACGGGTGTTCGACCTGGCGCGCTGGCGCAACGCCAACGATCCGTATGGCACGGGCGCCAGTCCCATTCCCGAGCGCATCATCACCCGCCCGCCCAGCGCCGAGCTGCGCCCCGACCAGAAAGACCAGGACAGCCTGCCGCCCTACGAAGTGCTGGACGCCATCGTGGCGCGCTACATGGAGAACGATGAGCCCATCGAGTCCATCATCGCCAGCGGTTTTGCGCGCGCCGATGTGGAGCGTGTGACGCGCCTCATCAAGCTCAACGAGTACAAGCGCCGCCAGGCTCCCGTAGGGATTCGCGTCACGCGCCGTAGCTTCGGCAAGGACTGGCGTTACCCTATCACTAGCAAATTCAGGGCGTGACGCTTCGGCGCTGCGCTTTCAGCCCCCATTTTTTACATCCTCCAGGAGACCCGCCATGAAAATGATCACCGCCGTCATCAAGCCCTTCAAGCTCGAAGAAGTCCGCGAAGCCCTGGCTGAATGTGGCGTGACCGGCCTCACCGTGACCGAGGTGAAGGGCTTTGGCCGCCAGAAGGGCCACACCGAGCTGTACCGGGGCGCTGAATACGTGGTGGACTTCCTGCCCAAGGTGAAGGTCGAGGTCGTCGTGAAGAGCGAAGACGTGGACCGCTGCGTGGATGCCATCGTGAGCGTCGCGCGCACGGGCAAGATCGGCGACGGCAAGATCTTCGTCACCTCGGTGGAGCGCGTGGTGCGCATCCGCACCGGCGACCTGGACGACGCCGCGGTCTGAGGGGCCGCGCCCGCCTGGCCGGGGCCGCACGGGCTCCCGCAAGGAAAAGGCACGCAAGACACACAAGGACAAGGCACAAAGCGAAAGGGGCGGAAAACCGCCCCTTTCGCTTTTGTTTTGTTGTGTGGCTGCCGGCAGCGCGATGCGGGGGTGACCCCGTACCCGCGCGGCCCGGCCGTCAGATCACGGCACGCAGCGGCACCGGCGCCTGACCAGGGCCGGCGGACTGTACCAGCGTGCGCAGCAGCGCATCGGCGTCGGCGGACGCATGCAGCAGTCCCATCTGCCATTCGCCCATGAAGCCGCTGGCCACGCTGTGGTCCAGGAAGCCCATCAGCGCGTCGTAGTAGCCCGCGACATTGAGCAGGCCCAGCGGCTTGTCGTGGTAGCCCAGCTGGCGCCAGGTCCACACCTCGAACAGCTCTTCGAAGGTGCCGATGCCGCCGGGCAGGGCCAGGAAGGCGTCGCTGCGCTCGGCCATCATCGCCTTGCGCTCGTGCATGGTCTGCACGATGTGAAGCTCGTCGCACAGGCGGTTGGCCAGCTCCTTGTCCACCAGCGCCTGCGGAATCACGCCCACCACGCGCCCGCCCGCCACGCGGGTGGCCTCGGCCACCGTGCCCATCAGCCCGCTGCGCCCACCGCCATACACCAGCTGCCCGCCACGTTGGCCGATCCACTGGCCCACGGCCTTGGCGGCCTGGGCGAAGGCCGGGTTCTCGCCAGGGCGCGAGCCGCAGTACACACACACTGAAAATGCCGGTTCAACCATGGAAGATCCTCTGAAAAACAGCCGCGCCCCAGATGCCCATGCACAGCAGCAGCGCCAGCAGCACGGCGGCGCTGCCCATGTCCTTGGCGCGTTTTGAAAGGTCGTGCCATTCGGGGCCGATGCGGTCGATGGCGGTCTCGATGCCAGTGTTGAGCAGCTCCACGATCATCACGATCACCACGGAGCCTGCCAGCAGCGCCACCTCCACCCAGCTGCGCCCCAGCCACAGCGACAGGGGCAGCAGCACCATGGCGGCAATGGCCTCCTGGCGGAACGCCTTTTCGTTCCAGCCCGCGCGCAGGCCTTCCAGCGAATAGCCGGCGGCGTGCCAGATGCGGTTCAGGCCCGAGCGGGCTTTCTGGGGGTTGGCGGGCGCGATGGGCTGCGGCGGAGATAGGGACATGGTCCGGGCATTGTCTCGCACCCGCGTGACAGCTGGCACGGCGAAGGGGTGGCGGGGGGCTACTTTTTTGGCAGCTCGAAGTGCACCAGGCGGGTGCCGGCCAGCGCGTCATGCCAGAACTGCCGCTGGGGATGAAACCGGCTCAGGATGGCCCAGATGGCGACCCAGCCGAACAGCAGCACCAGCACCTCGAGGGCGGGCACGCCGAACAGGTAGGCGGCCAGCGGCGGCAGGAACCAGACCCAGCTGAGCAGGTAGCGCAGCAGGGCGCGCGCCTGGGTGATGGGGCGCCCTGCGGTGTCCACCACGCGGATGAGCCAGGTCTTCTGGGCCAGGGTCTGGCCCTTGGCCCAGAACCAGGTGAAATAGATGCCAAACACCACGAACAGGAAGGCCTGCAGGGCATGCCGGTTGTCCAGCGCGTGGCGGGTCTGGCTCAGGGTGCCGAACAGGTAGCCTGCGATGAAGACCACCCCGAACATCAGCATGCCCTCGTACAGCCAGCACGCCATGCGGCGCCACAGGTTGGGCGTCGCGCCGATGCCGGCGGCTGAAGGCGCAGGGGAGGAGGGGGCGGCCGGCGGCGTGCGGGCGGGAGGGGAGGCGGTCATTCCAGGGGGCGAAAGCGAGGCAGGAGCAAGGCGGGAAAGGCCGGCCGGCGGTCTACTGAGGATACAGGCCTGAATTGTCGGGTGTGACGATGGGAGCCGGGGCGGCGGGCGCTTCCGCGGAGCCTGCGCCCAGCGGTGCCAGCGCCGCCGGAACCGCCACGGGTACCGAGATGGGCGCGGTCTCCACCACCGTGGAGGCCGGATTCTGCGTGGGCACGCCCGATGCGGGTGGCGCCGCGGGCGTCACCGGCGCTGCCACGCGCGGGAGGCTGTGGTCCAGCACGGGGGGAATCTTGGGCGCATTCGGACGGCTGGGGTTGGCCTGCGTGGCCGCTGGCACCTGGGCCAGTTTCTTGGGCGACACGGGCCGCAGCGCCGTGGCGGCGCCCTTGGGCTTGGGCGCCGCACGGGCCGCCAGGGCGCGTTTTTCTTCCTCGGACAGGGCCAGGTAGGCCTCCCACTGGGCGCGCTTGTCGTCGGGGGCGAGGCGATTGGTGACCGCGTAGTTGAGCCGGGCCTGGTTGCGCTGCTGGGCGCTCAGGCTGGCCCAGTCCGCCATGCGGTCGTGGAACTTGGCCTGTTCTTCCTCGGGGAGCGCGGAGAAATTGGCCGCCAGCGCGAGCCAGCGGCGTTTTTGCGCCTCGCTGATCAGCGCCCAACGCTCCGCGAGCGGGTACAGCGCCAGCTTCTGGGGCGTGGTCAAGGTCTCCCAGCCCGGACCGGTCTCGACCTGCGGCACCATCGAGGTGCCATGGCGCGTGGGCGAGCGCGCGTTGTTGGGGCTGGCCACGGCCGCTTCCGCGCCGGCGGGCAGCAGGGTGCCGGGTGCCATGCGCATCTGCACCAGCACCTGGCCACCCACCGCCGCGAGCACGCCCAAGAGCGCCAAAGCCAGCACGAAGGCTGGCAGGGCGGGGGAAGCGTCAGAAGGGCTTGGGTGCATGCAGTACGGTGTCGGGCAGCTCAGTTCGGCTGCGCGGAGGTCTTGAGAAATTGTACGAAGCCCGGGTCTGCGTAGGCTGCGGGTGGCAGATCATCGGTCAGCAGCGCGGCATCCACCTCGGCCACGTCATTGGCACTGCTTTCGTCCTGGGCAATGTTGATCACGACCAAGCCCACCACCAGGGCCATCAGGGGAACGGCGGAAACCAGCGCACTCCACCAGCCACCGCCTTCACTGCCGCCGCGGCCCAGCGTGGCGCTGCCGCCCGCGCCGTGGATGACGGCCGCAGGGGCTGCCAGGCGCACTGGCACGATGTCTTTCTTGCGCTTGGCCAGCGCCTGCACGCGCGAGGCGCGCAGCCGCTCGGAAATGTCATAAGGCAATTCGGCGGTGCCGCTGGACAACCGCGACGCGACGCGCAGCGCAAAGCGCTCTGCCGCAGCTTCTGCCTGTGTCGATGGGGTCTGTACAGTGTTCATGGCTCGATTCCTTTGGCCTTCAGTGCCTTGCTGAGGGTTTGTATGGCACGAAAACAGTGCGTCTTGACGCTGCCTTCGGAGCAGCCCATGGCGGCCGCCGTTTCTGCAACATCCATTTCTTCCCAGTAACGCATGAGGAACGCTTCCCGTTGACGTGGCGGAAGCTCGGCGATTTCAGCCTCGATACCGTGGAAGATCTGCGCCCGGCGGGTCAGATCCTCGGCGCTCTCCGCCCGTTCTCCACCATCCGGTCCTGAATACGCCTCCAGCAGATCAAAATCCATGCCATCTTCGCCGGGGCCCTCGAAGTCGCTCATGCTCGAAAACAGTGCATTGCGTGTCTTCTGGCGCCGGAACCAGTCCAGGGTGCAGTTGGACAGGATCCGCTGGTACAGCATGGGCAGCTCCGCCGCCGGCTTGTCGCCGTAGTGCTCCGCCAGCTTGAGCATGCTGTCCTGCACGATGTCGAGCGCCGCTTCCTCATTGCGAACGTGGTAGACCGAACGCTTGAAAGCGCGCTTTTCTACACTTTTGAGGAAGTCGGAGAGTTCTTGTTCGGTTGCCAAGACGGGTCAGCCCGGGAGGGGATCGGTGCCGGTGAGCGCGCAAAAATGTGGCTATCCGACACGTGGAGCCTTTGATTATCGCATCCGCCAGGGTTTTTTTAGGCTGCCTGCGGTTTTACATGTGTTGCAGTGCGATAATCGCTGCTGCAATTCAAAAGGCAAACGGGTCACGGTCCGGCGCGGCAATCATCCCGCCCATGTCCTTGGCCTCAAGTTCCAAGCTGGCTTCACAAGAGCGCGTGCGAGGGGCACCCAAGGTTTTTCGTCAGAGAAATTCACAAAGGTTGATCGATCATGGAAATCTCCAAGGCTGAACTCACTTCAGCTGCCGCTGCCACGCAGGGCAATGCTTCTCCCGCTTCCGGCTCGCAGGACCTCATGGGTTCCGAGATCCTCATCAAGTCGCTCCAGGCCGAGAACGTCCAGTACATCTGGGGCTATCCCGGCGGCGCCGTCCTCTACATCTACGACGCGCTCTACAAGCAAGACACCATCCAGCACGTGCTGGTGCGCCACGAACAGGCCGCCGTGCACGCCGCCGACGGCTATGCGCGCGCCACCGGCGAAGTCGGCGTGGCCCTGGTCACTTCGGGCCCCGGCCTGACCAATGCGGTCACCGGCATCGCCACGGCGTACATGGATTCGATCCCCATGGTGATCATCTCCGGCCAGGTGCCCACGCCCGCCATCGGGCTGGACGCCTTCCAGGAGTGCGACACGGTCGGTATCACCCGCCCCATCGTCAAGCACAACTTCCTCGTCAAGGACCCGCGCGATCTGGCCATGACGATGAAGAAGGCCTTCCACATCGCCCGCACCGGCCGCCCCGGCCCCGTGGTGGTGGACGTGCCCAAGGACGTTTCGTTCAAGAAGGTGCCCTACAGCGGCTACCCGCAGTCGGTGGAAATGCGCTCGTACAACCCCGTGCGCAAGGGCCACGGCGGCCAGATCCGCAAGGCGCTGCAGTTGCTGCTGGCTGCCAAGCGCCCCTACATCTACACCGGCGGCGGCGTGCTGCTGGGCAATGCCACCAATGAGCTGCGCACGCTGGTGGACATGCTGGGCTATCCGGTCACCAACACGCTGATGGGCCTGGGCGCCTATCCCGCGTCGGACCGCAAGTTCCTGGGCATGCTGGGCATGCACGGCACCATCGAGGCCAACAACGCGATGCAGAACTGCGACGTGCTGCTGGCCGTGGGCGCGCGCTTCGACGACCGCGTGATCGGCAACCCCAAGCATTTCGCGCAGAACGACCGCAAGATCATCCACGTGGACATCGACCCGTCGAGCATCTCCAAGCGCGTGAAGGTGGACATCCCGATCGTCGGCGACGTGAAGGACGTGCTCACCGAGCTGATCTCCATGATCCGCGAGAGCAGCACGCGCCCTGACGCAGGTGCTCTGGCCGCCTGGTGGGACACCATCGAAGGCTGGCGCAAGCGCGATTGCCTCAAGTACAGCATGGGCAGCAGCGACGTCATCAAGCCACAGTATGTGGTCGAGACGCTGTGGAACATGACCAAGGATGCGGACACCTACATCACGTCCGACGTGGGCCAGCACCAGATGTGGGCCGCGCAGTACTACCGTTTCGACGAGCCGCGCCGCTGGATCAATTCGGGCGGCCTGGGCACCATGGGCGTGGGCATTCCCTACGCCATGGGCATCAAGCTGGCCAAGCCGGACTCCGAGGTCTTCTGCATCACGGGCGAAGGCTCGGTGCAGATGAACATCCAGGAGCTGTCCACCTGCCTGCAGTACAACACGCCGATCAAGATCTGCTCGCTGAACAACCGCTACCTGGGCATGGTGCGCCAGTGGCAGGAGATCGAATATTCCGGCCGCTACAGCCACAGCTACATGGACGCGCTGCCCAACTTCGTGAAGCTGGCCGAGGCCTACGGCCATGTGGGCATGCTCATCGAGCATCCCAAGGACGTGGAGCCCGCGCTGCGCGAAGCCCGCAAGCTCAAGGACCGCACGGTGTTCATGGACTTCCGCACCGACCCCACCGAGAACGTGTTCCCGATGGTGCAGGCCGGCAAGGGCATCACCGAAATGCTGCTGGGGTCGGAAGACCTTTAAGCAAAATCGGGCTCCAGCGCTTGATTGGCAAGCGCAAGCAGCTATCAATTTGATAGCTATCACTTTTTGACGAATCTATTGCCTGCCAAGCCCGTGCATTACCGTGCACGGGGGAGGGCAGCGAAAAGAGGAATCTCTTCATCATGAAACACATCATTGCCGTTCTGCTGGAAAACGAACCCGGCGCGCTCTCGCGCGTGGTGGGCCTGTTCTCCGCCCGTGGCTACAACATCGAATCGCTCACCGTGGCGCCCACCGAGGATCCATCGCTCTCGCGCATGACGATCCAGACCACGGGCTCCGACGACGTGATCGAGCAGATCACCAAGCACCTGAACCGCCTCATCGAGGTGGTCAAGGTGGTCGACCTCACCGAAGGCGCCTACACCGAGCGCGAGCTCATGATGGTGAAGGTGCGCGCCGTGGGCAAGGAGCGCGAGGAGATGAAGCGCATGGCCGACATCTTCCGTGGCCGCATCATCGACGTGACCGAGAAGAGCTACACCATCGAGCTCACCGGCGACCAGGGAAAGAACGATGCCTTCCTGCAGGCCATCGACCGCACGGCCATCCTGGAAACCGTGCGCACCGGTGCCAGCGGCATCGGCCGAGGCGAACGCATCCTGCGTGTCTGAAAAGGCGCCTGAGCGCTTTCCAGGACAATACCCCGTTTTATTTTTCAACCCGAACAACGCATTTCAACCGGAGCAACCCATGAAAGTTTTCTACGACAAAGACTGTGACCTGAGCCTGATCAAGGGCAAGACCGTTGCCATCATCGGCTACGGCTCGCAGGGCCACGCCCATGCACAGAACCTGAACGACAGCGGCGTGAAGGTCGTGGTCGGCCTGCGCAAGGGCGGTGCCTCGTGGGACAAGGTTGGCAAGGCCGGCCTGAACGTGATGGAAGTGAACGACGCCGTCAAGGCCGCCGACGTGGTCATGATCCTGCTGCCCGACGAGCAGATCGCCGAGGTCTACACCAACAACGTGGCCCCGAACATCAAGCAGGGCGCCTCGCTGGCCTTTGCCCACGGCTTCAACGTGCATTACAACCAGGTCGTGCCCCGTGCCGACCTGGACGTGTGGATGGTCGCTCCCAAGGCCCCTGGCCACACCGTGCGCAACACCTACACCCAGGGCGGCGGCGTGCCCCACCTGGTGGCCGTGCACCAGGACAAGTCCGGCAAGGCCCGCGACCTGGCCCTGTCGTACGCCATGGCCAATGGTGGCGGCAAGGCCGGCATCATCGAGACCAACTTCAAGGAAGAAACCGAGACCGACCTGTTCGGCGAGCAGGCCGTGCTGTGCGGCGGCGCCGTCGAGCTGATCAAGATGGGCTATGAAACCCTGGTCGAAGCCGGCTATGCCCCCGAGATGGCCTACTTCGAATGCCTGCACGAGCTCAAGCTCATCGTGGACCTGATCTACGAAGGCGGCATCGCCAACATGAACTACTCGATCTCGAACAACGCCGAGTACGGCGAGTACGTGACCGGCCCCGAAGTGATCAACGAGCAGTCGCGCGCCGCCATGCGCAATGCCTTGAAGCGCATCCAGAACGGCGACTACGCCAAGATGTTCATCCAGGAAGGCCGCCTGAACTACCCGAGCATGACGGCCCGCCGCCGCAACACCGCCGACCACAGCATCGAAGTGGTGGGCGGCAAGCTGCGCGCCATGATGCCCTGGATCGCCAAGAACAAGCTGGTCGACCAGACCCGCAACTGATCTCCTGTGCGAAGCACGAAAAGGCCACTTCACAGTGGCCTTTTTTGTTGCCGGGCCAACCCCTGGCGCAAAGCCCGCCCGCTACGTGGGCGCGCGCTCACCTGTGCCGGGGGCTGGGGCGCTTCCTTTGGCGGGACGCCTGTTGGCAGGCGCTACACTGCGGCCTTCGCCTTTTGCGCGTGCGGCGCGCCGCCTGTTCCGTGGGTCAGGGTTGAAAACTATAAATTTAATAGCAGCTTGCGCAATATAGGCAAGCGCTGGAGGTCTATTTGATGCATGACGGCAATGAATCCACCGACAACCCCGGTGTGATGGTGCGCAAGCGGCGCAAAGGCATCTACATCCTGCCCAACCTGTTCACGCTGGCGGCCCTGTTCGGTGGTTTCTATTCGATCGTGATGGCCATGAACGGCCGGTTCGACATGGCGGCGGTGGGCGTCTTCTGCGCCATGGTGCTGGACAGCCTGGACGGGCGCGTGGCGCGCATGACCAATACGCAGAGCGCGTTTGGCGAGCAGATGGATTCGCTGTCCGACATGGTCTCGTTTGGAGCGGCGCCCGCGCTGATCGCCTATGAGTGGTCGCTCCAGGGCCTGGGCCGCTGGGGCTGGATCGCCGCGTTCGTGTACTGCGCCTGCGCGGCCTTGCGCCTTGCGCGCTTCAATGTGAATACCAGCGTGGTGGACAAGCGCTACTTCCAGGGACTGCCTTCGCCAGCCGCCGCCGCCCTGGTGGCCGGCTTCATCTGGCTCATGACGGAGCTGGGGGTGCATCCGGGAGAAGACCTGTGGCTGACCTGGACGCAGACCACCTGGGTCATGTTCGCCTTCACGCTGTATGCGGGACTCACCATGGTGACCAACGTGCCGTTCTACAGCTTCAAGGACGTGCAGATGAAGAAGAGCGTGCCCTTTGCCGCCATCGTGCTGATAGCGCTGGGCATCGCGGTCATCAACATCCATCCCCCCATCGTGCTTTTCGGCGTGTTCGTCTGCTATGGGCTGAGCGGCTACGGCGTCTATGCCTGGCGCAAGGCCAAGGGCCAGCACAGCAGCGTGATCAGCACGTCGACCGATGAACCCGATGAGCGCGGACTCCACAAGTGACCACGGCGGCGGGTCGTGACTTGTGCTACATTGCATCGCATGAACACGTTTGCACTGGCCCTACTGCTACCTCCCCACGGGCGGAGACAGTAAGCGCACGCGCACACTTTTTCCACACAGGCCCGTATGCACCCGCAACGGGCCTTTTGTTTTGGGCGCCAGATTTTTGACGTTGCGGGAACCCCACCCACCGATACCAGGAGAACAACATGGCTGACAAACTGATCATCTTCGACACCACCTTGCGCGATGGCGAGCAATCCCCCGGCGCCTCGATGACCAAGGACGAGAAGCTGCGCATCGCGCGCCAGCTTGAGCGCCTGAAGGTGGACGTGATCGAAGCGGGCTTCGCGGCCAGTTCCAACGGCGACTTCGAAGCCGTGCAGGCCATCGCCAATGCGATCAGGGAATCGACCATCTGCTCGCTGTCGCGCGCCAACGACCGCGACATCGCGCGCGCGGCGGAGGCCCTGGCGGGCGCCAACAGCGCGCGCATCCATACCTTCATCGCCACGAGCCCGCTGCACATGGAGAAGAAGCTGCGCATGACGCCCGAGCAGGTGCTGGAGCAGGCCAAGCAGTCGGTGCGTTTCGCCCGCAACCTGGTGGCCGACATCGAGTTCAGCCCCGAGGATGGCTACCGCAGCGATCCCGATTTCCTGTGCCGCGTGCTGGAGGCCGTGATCGCGGAAGGCGCCACCACCATCAACGTGCCCGACACCGTGGGCTACGCCATCCCCGAGCTCTATGGCAACTTCATCAAGACGCTGCGCGAGCGCATCCCCAACAGCGACAAGGCCGTCTGGTCCGTGCACTGCCACAACGACCTGGGCATGGCGGTGGCCAACTCGCTCGCTGGCGTGAAGATCGGCGGTGCGCGCCAGGTGGAGTGCACGATCAACGGCCTGGGCGAGCGCGCGGGCAACTGCTCGCTCGAAGAGGTGGTGATGGCGGTCAAGACCCGCCGGGACTATTTCAACCTCGACCTCAACATCGACACGCAGCACATCGTGGCTGCCAGCCGCATGGTCAGCCAGACCACCGGTTTCGTGGTGCAGCCCAACAAGGCCGTGGTGGGCGCCAACGCGTTCGCACATGCCTCGGGCATCCACCAGGATGGCGTGCTCAAGGCGCGCGACACCTACGAGATCATGCGCGCCGAGGACGTGGGCTGGAGCGCCAACAAGATCGTGCTGGGCAAGCTGAGCGGCCGCAATGCCTTCAAGCAGCGCCTGCAGGAACTGGGTGTGAGCCTGGAGAGCGAAACCGAGGTCAATACGGCGTTCACCCGCTTCAAGGAGCTGGCGGACCGCAAGAGCGAAATCTTCGATGAGGACATCCTGGCGCTGGTCAGCGACGAGAGCGTGACCAGCGAGAAGGAGCAGTACGGCTTTGTCTCCCTTTTTCAGCAGAGCGAAACGGGTGAGCACCCCCGCGCGCGCATCGTCTTCACGGTCGACGGCCATGAGGTGCGCGGCGAATCCGAAGGCAACGGCCCCGTGGACGCCTCGCTCAAGGCCATTGAATCGCACGTCAAGAGCGGGGCGGAGATGGTGCTGTACTCGGTCAATGCCATCAGCGGCTCGACCGAGAGCCAGGGCGAGGTCACGGTGCGCCTGCAAAACAGCGGCCGCGTGGTCAATGGCGTGGGCGCGGATCCGGACATCGTGGTGGCTTCGGCCAAGGCATACCTCAGCGCGCTGAACAAGTTACAAAGTAAAGCTGACCGGGTGGCTGCACAAGGTTGAATGAACAATTTATAATTTCATTCACTTTCTCGGAAAGTCGCGCAAGGCATTGATCTTGCGCGACTTTTTTTGATTCTGTACACTGCTCAACACCTATTACCGTTTGGAGCACTTTGATGCACCATCGCCACCGCGCCGCAGTGAGCCGTTTCTTTCAAATTTTGAGCGTTGTCGCCGTGAGCGCCGTCCTGGCTGCCCCGGCCGCGCACGCAGGCGAGCGCAAGAAAGCCTCGGACAAAAAACAGCAGATCAGCACGGCCACTGCCAAACGGGGCGTTGCGCCCCGCAAGGTGGCTGCTGCCTCCACCAGGGCCGTGCGCGTGACGGCCAGGACCTCCAAGGCCGCCACCCGCGTGGCGTTCGTGCCGGCCAAGCAGTCCTTCGGGCAGATGGCGGGCCTGCACGAGGTCAACGATCCATTGGATCTGAAGTCGAGTGTGGCCCTGGTCATCGACCAGGACACGCATGAGGTCCTGCTGAGCAAGAATGACCATGCGGTGCTGCCCATCGCGTCCCTGACCAAGCTCATGACCGGGATGCTCATTTCCCAGGCCAAGCTGCCGATGGATGAACCGATCACCATCACGCAGGACGACGTCGATACGGAAAAGGGCAGCCGCTCGCGCCTGACGGTGGGTTCTACGCTGACCCGGGGCGAGATGCTGCATCTGGCCCTCATGTCCAGCGAGAACCGGGCTGCGCATGCGCTGGGCCGTACCTACCCTGGTGGCCTGGAGGCTTTCGTGGCGCAGATGAACGCCAAGGCCCGTTTGCTGGGCATGACCGACACCCGCTATGTGGAGCCCACGGGGCTGTCCAGCCGCAACCAGTCCAGCGCCCGGGACCTGGCCACCTTGGTGAATGTGGCGCACAGCGATCCCTTGCTGCGCGAGCTGTCCACGTCTCCGGGCTATGAGGTGGCCGTGGGCCCGAGAACGCTGCAGTACAACAATACCAACGGGCTGGTAAAGAACCCCACCTGGGATATCGGACTGCAAAAGACGGGCTATATCTCCGAGGCGGGCCGCTGCCTTGTGATGCAGACGCAGATCGCCGGGCGCAAGCTCATCATGGTGTTTCTGGATTCCGCGGGCAAGTTCAGCCGGCTGGGGGATGCGGAGCGCGTGCGCCACTGGGTGGAGTCGATGCCATCCCTGGCGACCCCGTTGCAGGCCCGGGCCGGAAGCAATGGCTAGCCGATAGCGGCAGCTAGCTTCCCGCGCCAGCGGCCCCGCCGGGGCCGTGGTGCCATCGAAGCGCATTGATCATCCATGGGCCGACCAGGCATTGCCCGCCTGTGTCGGCTTTTCATTTCATGCGTGGTGGCTTCTGGGGTCGTGGTGCGCCGCTCAGCGAAGGCCTGCACGCAAGCCGGCTTCGCTGGATGCCGATGCCTCGGTGCTGGTGGGTACGTGGCCCAGCGCGAGCGAGATCTCGTTGGCCGTGGCTTGCAATTTGGGCAGCCACCCTTCGTCCAGCCGGTCCGCCGGGGCCGATATCGACAGACCCGCCACCAGCTTGCCTTGGTCATCATAGACGCCGGCGGCCATGCAGCGTACGCCCAGTTCCAGTTCCTCGTTGTCGCGGGCAATCCCGTACTGCCGTGCCTTGGCGAGTTCGCGCTCAAGGTTGGGCAGCTGGGTGATGCTGTTGCGCGTGTGTCCCGCCAGCCCGGTGCGCGTGGCGTAGGCCCGCACGCGCTGGGGATCGTCCAGGGCCAGGAAGAGCTTGCCCGTCGATGTCAGGTGCAGGGGGGCGCGCCCGCCGATGGCGCGTACCACCTGCATGCCCGAGCGCTCGCTGTAGGCGCGCTCCACGTAGACAATCTCATCCCCCTGCCGCATGCTCAGATTGACCGGTTGCTGGATCAGCTTGTGCAGGTTGCGCATGGGGGTCAGGGCGGCATCGCGCACGCTCAGGCGCGCCTTGACGAGGTTGCCCAGTTCCAGCAGGCGCATGCCCAGCCGGTAGCTGCCGGATTCCGGCCGGTCCACGAAGCGGCCGATCGTGAGGTCGTTCAGGATGCGGTGCGTGGTGGAGGGGTGCAGCCCCGTCTTCTCGCTGATTTCCTTGAGGGAGATCGCCTCCTCGCGCGACGCCAGCACATCGATCAGCGTAAACATGCGTTCAAGCACCTGAACGCTGGGTTTGGCAGGAATGCTGGGATCGATTTTTTTCATGGGCGGCGATGCAATGAGGGCCGCAGCATTTTATCTTGTGAAATTCAATCCTGCATTCAGGCGCCTTGTTCGGCGCGGTGCCACGCGCCATCGGTGCGGACTTCGTGGGGGTGAAAGCGGGCCTTGTAGTTCATCTTGGGGCTGGCTTCGATCCAGTAGCCCAGATAGACATGGGGGAGCCCCAGGGAGCGCGCCTGCGCAATCTGCCACATCACGTTGTAGGTGCCGTAGCTGCAGTGGGGCTCGGGCTCGTAGAAGGTGTAGACCGCGGAAAGCCCGTCGTCGAGCACATCCAGGATGGATACCATCTTGAGCGCGCCGGGCTCGCCGCTGGCATCCGTTTCGCGGAACTCCACGAGGCGCGAATTCACCCGGCTTTGCAGCAGGAACTGGGTGTACTGGTCGATGCTGTCATGGTCCATGCCGCCGCCCGCGTGGCGGCCATTCTGGTAGCGCAGGTAGAGCTGGTAGTGCTCGGGCACGAAGCACAGGCGCAGCACGCGCGCCTGCAGGCCGCCATGTCGAACGGTCGCTCGCCGCTGGCTTCGATCGGGTTGGAACTCATTCACGAGCACGCGCAGCGGAGTGCAGGCCTGGCAGCCATCGCAGTAGGGACGGTAGGTGAACATGCCGCTGCGCCGGAACCCCTTGGCGACGAGGTCGGAATACACGTCGCTCTGAATCAGGTGGCTGGGCGTGGCCACCTGCGACCGAGCCTGTCTGTCCGGCAGGTAGCTGCAGGGGTAGGGGGCTGTCGCATAGAACTGCAGGGTTTGCAGTGGAAGGTCGTTGAGTTGCGTCATGCCGTGGACACGGTGGAGGGCAGCAGCCCGTTCCAGTATACGGGGTCGAAGGCCCAGGGCGGTGGCGGAAGGTGCTGGGTCTTCTGGATCTCGGCCAGGAACTGCGCGCGGGGAATCTCCCGGGCTCCCAGGGAGGCGAGGTGGCGCGTGTTCTGCTGGCAGTCGATCATCGCAACGCCGTGGTGGCGGCACAGGCCCACCAGGGCCGCGAGCGCGATCTTCGATGCGTCCGTGGCGTGGGCGAACATCGATTCGCCGAACACTGCCTGGCCGAGGGCCACGCAGTACAGGCCGCCCACCAGCCGTCCTTCAACCCAGGTCTCGACGCTGTGGGCATACCCTGCCGCATGGAGGCGGATGTAGGCTTCGATCATCTCGGGCACGATCCAGGTGCCCACTTGGCCATCGCGTTCCTTGGTGGCGCAGGCCGTGATGACTTCCCGGAAAGCATGGTCCACGCGGATCTGGCAGGCTGCATCGGTGCGGAATGCCTGCAGCGTCCTGCGCAGGGAGCGGTGCAGCCTGAACTCCGCGGTGGGCAGCACCATGCGGGGATCGGGGGCCCACCACAGGATGGGCTGCCCCGGGCCGTACCAGGGAAAGGTGCCTTGGGCGTATGCCGCCCGCAACTGCGCCACCGCCAGCGCGCCACCTGCCGCCAGGAGCCCGGGTGCGGGGTCCTGCGGTCCCCATGCGGTCGCGGGATGCGGCAGACGGTCTTCGGGTTCCAGCCAGGGCAATTGCGGGGGCATGGGATGGTGCGCGGGTAAACAACAACGACAAGGAGACTGGCTTATTGTCCGGCAACCCGGGCGTGCGCGGCGCGGATGAAGCCGGCGACAAAAAAGCCCACCATGCGTGGGCATGGTGGGCTTTCTGAGTGGCTCCTCGACCTGGGCTCGAACCAGGGACCTACGGATTAACAGTCCGGCGCTCTACCGACTGAGCTATCGAGGAATGATCGGTATGTAAAAGGCCCCGCGTACACATGCAGGGCCTGCAAATTCTTGGCTCCTCGACCTGGGCTCGAACCAGGGACCTACGGATTAACAGTCCGGCGCTCTACCGACTGAGCTATCGAGGAACAAGACTTAGATTATATACATAAAAAATGGGCTCCAGCCGCTTCGCTGATGTACCCGACGATTTGCACGGTGCCCCGGCCGGGAGTGCGGGGCGCATGCCTGGCTGTCGATGCTGCCCATTCGCTCACTGCGGCTCGGGCCTGCGCCACAGCCAGGCCAGCACGCACGCCATGCAGGTGATGGCGAGCACGGCGATCCAGGTGCGCGTGCCCGTCGCAAACAGCACGATCCCACTCAGCACCATCAGGCACGTGGCGCTCCATTTGGCGCGCCGGCTCACGCAGCCTCCCTGGGCCCAGTTGCGCAAGAGCGGGCCGAAC
This sequence comes from Acidovorax sp. GW823-FHT01C06, assembly GCF_058798375.1. Lineage (NCBI taxonomy): Bacteria > Pseudomonadati > Pseudomonadota > Betaproteobacteria > Burkholderiales > Comamonadaceae > Acidovorax > Acidovorax sp. GW823-FHT01C06. The sequence goes on along the minus strand of NZ_JBXAKN010000008.1, from coordinate 80,802 downwards.
AGGCGGTGGTTCCAGAGCCAGCGGTACAGCCGGGGCGAACTGCGGGCCGCAGCCCATGCCGCCATGAGAATGAACACCGTGGTGGGCAGCCCGGGAACGATGACGCCGATGATGCCCATCACCAGGCACGCCACGGCAAAGACCAGCAGCAGCCAGCGGGCGGGCCATGGCAAGGGGCGCAGGGGCGGGGCCGTGTCGGTGGAGGCCTGGTCTGGAGGAGAGTCCATGCCGGTATTGTGAATGGGCGCGCCGCTGCGCGGCGCGCCGACACGCGCTATGCTGCCGCAGGCTGGCGCGCGCCAGCCGCTTTCGCAGAAATTTCACACCGATGACCATCCACACCATCCTGAAGATGGGCGATCCGCGCCTGCTGCGCGTTGCCCAGCCCGTGACTGCATTCGATACAGACGATCTTCATCTTCTGGTGCGGGACATGTTCGACACCATGCGCTCCGTCAATGGGGCGGGGCTTGCCGCGCCGCAGATCGGCGTGGATCTGCAACTCGTGATCTTTGGCTCCGGCGAACGCAATCCGCGCTACCCCGAGCGTCCGGTGATTCCTCCCACCGTCCTGCTCAATCCCGTCATCACGCCGCTGGGCGATGAAGAAGAGGAGGACTGGGAAGGCTGCCTTTCCGTGCCGGGGCTGCGCGGCAAGGTCCCCCGGTGGGCGCGCATCCGCTACACGGGGTTCGATCCTTACGGCGACCGCATAGACCGCACGGTGGACGGCTTTCATGCCCGTGTGGTGCAGCACGAGTGCGACCACCTCGTTGGCAAGCTGTACCCGATGCGGGTGCGCGATTTCACGCAGTTCGGCTTCACGGAAGTGCTCTTCCCCGACATTAGCGCCGCCGAGGACGACTGACGGGCGGAACCAGCGCCCGCTTTGGGGTCAACGGTGCACGAGCACCGGGATCTTGCTGTGCGTGAGGACCTTGAGGGTCTCGCTTCCCAGCAGGATGCCCTGGAGGCCGCGGCGGCCATGCGAGGCCATCAGGATCAGGTCGCAGCCCTGCGCGTGCGCGGCGTCGATGATGGCTTCGTAAGGATGGTCGCTGATGCTGGTCAGGGTGTCGCAGGGCACGCTGTACTGTGCCGCGGTCTCCCGGATGTAGTTCAGGACCTCCTCGGCCCTCGCCCGGGCCTGGTCTTCCTGGCTCTTGCGCGTGTGTTCGAGCATGGCGGTGTGGTACGCAAGTGCATGGAATTCGGGCAGGGCATAAAAGCCGGTGACCTTGGCGTGGGCTTCGCGGGCAAAGCGCATGCCGCGCAGGATGGCCGCTTCCGACAGCGCCGTACCGTCGGAGGGCATCAGGATGTGCTTGTACATGCTGGCTCCTTGGGGGCTGCGTGGGCAGTCCCGGCAGGGCGCCGGGTCGCCTGCCCGGGTGCGGTGGCGCAACGCGGCTGGCAGGCACCGTGGGCGCCATGAACGCGCCACATGCATGTGGCTGTTATAGGCTCAAGATGGGCACAAGGCAAGCGCCAGCCCTGGCGCACTTCAGCATTCGACAACAGGGGGAAATGCGCCCTGGCGCCTGATTGGCATGCGATGGATGCTATCAATGGAATAGCATCTTGGCGCGCAGCCTTCTCGTGAGGGGATCCACCGCCTGCCCGGAGGCCGGAGACGGGATGCGGTAGGCCGCTAGTCAGTCAGTCAGCCAGCTCGCGCAGCAGTTCGGTCTCGATCTCGATCTGGCGTGCATTGTTCTGCAGTTCGGGGCCCTGGACCAGGAAGGTGTCTTCGACACGTTCGCCCAGGGTGCTGACCTTGGCCAACTGCACGCTCAGGTGGTGCTGCGCCAGGATGCGCGCCACCAGGTACAGCAGGCCCGCACGGTCGCTGGCGGAAATGGCCAGCAGCCAGCGCTGCGCCTTTTCGTCGGGGCGCAGCGTGACGCGCGGGGCGACCGGAAAGCTCTTCACGCGGCGCGACACCCGCCGGCGCGCGGGTTCGGGCAGCGGCCCGCCCGCCTCGATCACGCGCACCAGGTCGCTTTCGACCATATGGGTCAGTTCGCGGTAGTGCCCCGCCTGCGACGAGGCCACCACCTGGAAGGTGTCGAGCGCATAGCCGTTGTTCGCGGTGTGCACGCGCGCATCCAGGATGCTGAAGCCCGCGCGGTCGAAATAGCCGCAGATGCGCGCGAACAGGTCCGCCTGGTCGGCGGCATACACCATCACCTGCAGGCCATCGCCCGCCAGCGACTGGCGCGCGCGCACCACGGGCCTGGCCGTGCCTACATGGCGCGACAGGTGGCGCGTGTGCCAGGCGATGTCCGCCGCTTCGTGGCGCATGAAGTAGCTCACATCCAGCGTGGCCCACAGGGCCTTGTGGGCCTCGAAGGGCAGGGCGCTCAGGGCCAGCAGCACCAGCGCCTCGCGCTTGCGCGCTTCGATCTCGGCGGCGGCATCCGGGGCCCGGCCACCCAGCGTGCGCAGCGTGGCGCGGTACAGGTCTTCGAGGAGCTTGCCCTTCCAGGCGTTCCACACCTTGGGGCTGGTGCCACGGATGTCTGCCACGGTGAGCAGGTACAGCGCGGTCAGGTAGCGTTCGTTGCCCACGCGCTGCGCGAATGCCGCGATCACGTCCGGGTCGGAGAGGTCTTCCTTCTGGGCGATCCGGCTCATCGACAGGTGTTCGCTGACCAGGAACTCGATGAGCCTGGCGTCTTCACGGTCCACGCCATGTTGGCGGCAGAAGCGCCGCACCTCGACGGCGCCGATCTGCGAATGGTCGCCGCCGCGGCCCTTGCCGATGTCGTGGAACAGCGCCGCGACGTACAGGATCCACGGCTTGTCCCACCCGCCCGCGAGCTGTGAGCAGAACGGGTATTCGTGCGCGTGCTCGGCCATGAAGAAACGGCGCACGTTGCGCAGCACCATGAGGATGTGCTGGTCGACCGTGTACACATGGAACAGGTCGTGCTGCATCTGCCCCACGATGCCCCGGAAGACCCACAGGTAGCGCCCGAGCACCGAGGTCTGGTTCATGAGGCGCATGGCATGCGTGATGCCCGAGGGCTGCTGCAGGATGCGCATGAAGTTGGCGCGATTGACCGGGTCGCGGCGGAACGCGCCGTCCATCACCCCGCGTGCGTTGTACAGCGCGCGCAGCGTGCGCGCCGACAGGTCCTTGAGCCCCACGGTGGTCTGGTAGAGCAGGAAGGTTTCCAGGATGGCGTGCGGGTCGCGCTCGTACAGGTCGTCGCTGGCCACCTCGATCAGGCCGGCCTTCTCGAAGAAGCGCTCGTTGATGGGGCGCGGCTCGTGGGTCGAGGGGTTCAGGCGTTCCTCGATGTTCAGCAGCAGGATCTGGCTGAGCTGCGACACGGCCTTGGCCGCCCAGTAGTAGCGCCGCATCAGGCTTTCGCTGGCGCGCATGGGCAGGCGCGAGCCGTCGGGCGCCTGCGAGCGGTAGCCGAAGGACTCGGCCACGGCGGTCTGCAGGTCGAACACCAGGCGGTCCTCATGCCGCCCGGCGGCTGCATGCAGGCGCGCGCGGATGAGGCAGAGCACGGCCTCGTTGCGCTCGATCTGGCGCACCTCGAAGGCGGTGGCCATGCCGCTGGCGGCCAGTTCCTTCCAGTTGCGGCCCAGGCCCGCGGCCTGCGCCACCCACAGGATCATCTGCAGGTCGCGCAGCCCGCCGGGCGACTCCTTGCAGTTGGGCTCCAGCGAGTAGGGCGTGTTCTCGTACTTGTTGTGGCGCTGGCGCATCTCCAGCGTCTTGGCCACCAGAAAGGCCTGCGGGTTCATCTGCAGGCGGTACTGGCGCTGGAATTCGGCGAACAGCGCCGCGTTGCCGCACACCAGGCGCGATTCGAGCAACGAGGTCTGCACGGTGACATCGCCCGCGCTTTCGGCCAGGCATTCGGCCACGGTGCGTACGCTGGAGCCGATCTCCAGGCCCGCATCCCAGCAGCTGCCGATGAAGCCCTCCAGCCGCGTGCGCAGCTCGCTGCCGGCCTCGGGGGCGCTTCCATCGGGCATCAGCAGCAGGACGTCGACATCCGAATAGGGGAAAAGCTGGTCGCGCCCGAAGCCGCCCACGGCCACCAGCGCCATGTCCGCTGGGAGCTGCGCCCGCTGCCACAGCGTGTGCAGCAGGGCGCCGGCCAGCGTGGAGAGCTTGCGCAGCAGCACGCGGATGCCACGCGTGGAGGCGCCCGTGGCCTGCAAGGCGGCGAGCAGGGCGGCTTTGTCGCTGCGGTAGGCGTCCCGCAGGGCATGGAGTTCGGTCATGGTCGTGGTGCGCGCGGATAAGGTGCCATGAAAAAAGCCATGCAAGAGTTGTGCGAGCCAGTGTGAATGCCGGTCGCGCAGGCGTTGCCGGGCCGGCCGTCAGGTGGCCGTGGCCGTCACGAAGGCGGGCAGCGCGGGCGAGCCGGCCGACAGGGTCATCACCTCATAGCCCGTCTCGGTCACCAGCACGGTGTGTTCCCACTGCGCCGACAGGCTGTGGTCCTTGGTCACGATGGTCCAGCCGTCGTTGCCGAACTCCTTCACCTCGCGGCGGCCGGCGTTGATCATGGGCTCGATCGTGAAGACCATGCCGGGCACCAGTTCTTCCAGCGTGCCGGGGCGGCCGTAGTGCAGCACCTGGGGTTCTTCGTGGAACTTCTGGCCGATGCCGTGGCCGCAGAACTCGCGCACGATGGAGAAACCCTGGCCTTCGGCGAATTTCTGGATGGCGTGGCCCACGTCGCCCAGGTGGGCGCCAGGCTTCACCTGCAGGATGCCGTGCCACATGGCGTCGAAGGTGATCGCGCACAGGCGCTTGGCGGCAATGGAGCACTCGCCGATCTGGTACATGCGGCTGTTGTCGCCGTACCAGCCGTCCTTGGTGATCACGGTCACGTCCACGTTGACGATGTCGCCCTTCTTGAGCGGCTTGTCGTTGGGGATGCCGTGGCACACCACATGGTTGACCGAGGTGCACAGCGAGGCGGGGTAGGGCGGGTAGCCGGGCGGCTGGTAGCCCACGGTGGCCGAGATGGTGCCCTGCTGGGCCATGCATTCGGCACCCAGGCGGTCGATTTCCTTGGTGGTGATGCCGGGCTTGATGTGGGGGGCGATGTAGTCCAGCACTTCGGAGGCCAGGCGGCACGCGAGGCGCATGCCGGCAATGTCTTCTGCGCTTTTGATGGTGATGCTCATGGCGTAATTATCCCATCGCCCCCCGCCGGCTGCTTGGAGGCGGGCGGCGGCCCTGGTCCGCCCGGTAAAATGTCGGGCTGTCCACCCACATGCCCAGGCCAGAGCCCGGGCCCGGGTCGGCGCCTCGACCGTACCCCTCACACCCAACAGGCCGCTACCGTGACCTTGCACATGACCACGCTGGCGGGCGGCAACGCCCTCAGCACCTTCCACGCCCAGCAACTCCAACCCGCCCTGGAGGCCATCCACCCCAAGATCAGCGGCATTGCAGCGCGCTTCGTGCACCTTGTCGCCACCGACGCGCCCCCCACGCCCGCCGACCATGAGCGCCTGGCCGCCCTGCTGACCTATGGCGACCCCTATGCGGGCCCCGCCGAGGGCACCGCCATCATCGTCACCCCCCGCCTGGGCACGCTGTCGCCCTGGGCGTCCAAGGCGACCGACATCGCCCGCAACTGCGGCATCGCCATCCGCCGCGTGGAGCGCATCACCGAATACCGCATCAGCCTCAAGGCCGGCCTGCTGGGCAAGGCGCCCGAGCTGACGGCCGAGCAACTGGCCCAGGTGGCCGCCCTGCTGCACGACCGCATGACCGAGTCCGTGGTGGCCGACCGCGCCGCCGCCGCCGCGCTGTTCACCGAACTGCAGCCCGCGCCCATGGAGCACGTCAACGTGCTCGGCGGCGGCCGCGCCGCGCTGGAGGCGGCCAACACCCGTTTCGGCCTGGCCCTGGCCGACGACGAGATCGACTACCTGGTCAACGCCTTCACGGGCCTGGCGCGCAACCCCACCGACGTGGAGCTGATGATGTTCGCCCAGGCCAACAGCGAACACTGCCGCCACAAGATCTTCAACGCCCAGTTCACCATCGACGGCGTGGCGCAGGACAAATCGCTGTTCGGCATGATCCGCAACACCCACCAGCTGGCGCCCCAGCACACGGTGATCGCGTATTCGGACAACGCCTCGGTCATGGAAGGCGGCGAGGTCGAGCGGTTTGTGGCCAAAATGGCCTCTACCGCTGATTCAGCGGGCGCTACCAGCTATCAAAAAAGTAGCGCCACCCAGCACGTGCTGATGAAGGTGGAAACGCACAACCACCCCACCGCCATCTCTCCCTTCCCGGGCGCATCCACCGGCGCGGGCGGCGAGATCCGCGACGAAGGCGCCACCGGGCGGGGCTCCAAGCCCAAGGCCGGCCTCACGGGGTTCACCGTGTCCAAGCTCTGGGGCAGCACGGTCGGCAAGCCCGAGCACATCGCCAGCCCGCTGCAGATCATGGTGGAAGGGCCCCTGGGTGGCGCGGCGTTCAACAACGAATTCGGCCGCCCCAACCTGGCGGGCTACTTCCGCGAGTACGAGCAGGAAGTCGCTGGCGTGCAGCGCGGCTACCACAAGCCCATCATGATCGCCGGCGGCGTGGGCGTGATCGACGCGGGCCTGACGACAAAGATCGAGTTCCCCGCTGGCTCGCTGCTCATCCAGCTGGGCGGCCCCGGCATGCGCATCGGCATGGGCGGCAGTGCCGCCAGCTCCATGGCCAGTGGCACCAACGCCGCCGAACTGGACTTCGACTCCGTGCAGCGCGGCAACCCCGAGATCGAGCGCCGCGCCCAGGAGGTCATCAACCACTGCTGGGCGCAGGGCGCCGCCAACCCCATCCTCGCCATCCACGACGTGGGTGCGGGCGGCCTCTCGAACGCCTTCCCCGAGCTCACGAACGACGCCGGCCGTGGCGCTCGCTTCGACCTGCGCGCCGTGCCGCTCGAAGAATCGGGCATGGCGCCCAAGGAAATCTGGAGCAACGAAAGCCAGGAGCGCTACGTGCTGGCCATCGCGCCCGAGTCGCTGCCGCTGTTCAAGGCGTTCTGCGAGCGCGAGCGCTGCCCCTTCGCCGTGATCGGCACGGCCACCGAGGAACGCCAGCTGGTGCTGCAGGACACCGCCGTGGAGGCGGGCGACCAGAAGCTGCCGGTGGACATGCCCATGAACGTGCTGCTGGGCAAGCCGCCCAAGATGCACCGCGACGTGGCCACGGTGCAGCGCCAGTTCGCGCCCATCGACCTGACCGGCGTCCCGCTGCAAAAGGCCGTGATCGACGTGCTGGCCCATCCCACGGTGGCGTCCAAGCGTTTTCTCATCACCATCGGCGACCGCACCGTGGGCGGCCTGTCGCACCGCGACCAGATGGTCGGCCCCTGGCAGGTGCCGGTGGCGGACTGCGCGGTGACGCTGGCCGACTACAAGGGCTTTGCGGGCGAGGCGATGAGCATGGGCGAGCGCACGCCGCTGGCCGCGATCAACGCACCCGCATCGGGCCGCATGGCCGTGGCCGAGGCCATCACCAACCTGCTGGCCGCGCCCATCGAGCTGCCGCGTGTGAAGCTGTCCGCCAACTGGATGGCCGCGTGTGGCGAGCCCGGCGAAGACGCTGCCTTGTACGAGACCGTGAAGGCCGTGGGCATGGAGCTGTGCCCGGCGCTGGGCGTCTCCATCCCCGTGGGCAAGGACAGCCTGTCGATGCGCACGCAGTGGAGCGACGGCAGCGACAAGAAAAAGGTCACGTCCCCCGTGAGCCTGATCGTGAGCGCGTTCGCGTCGCTCTCCGACGTGCGCGGCACGCTCACGCCCCAGCTCGATGCCACCGAGGATGACACCACCCTGGTGCTGATCGATCTGGGCAAGGGCCAGAACCGCATGGGCGGCAGCATCCTGGGCCAGACGCTGGAACAAAGCGGCGACGTGGTGCCCGACGTGGACGATCCGCAGGACCTGGTGAACCTGGTCAACGCCGTGAACGCGCTGCGCGCCAAGGGCCATGTCCTGGCCTACCACGACCGCAGCGACGGCGGCCTGCTGGCGGCGGCGGCCGAGATGGCCTTTGCGGGCCATGTGGGCGTGGCGCTCAATGTGGACATGCTCGTGACCGAAGGCGACGGCATCAGCGACAGCCGCATGGAGACCGGGGATGCCAAGAACTGGGCGCAGCAGGTCAGCGCGCGCCGCGAGGAGCTCACGCTCAAGGCCCTGTTCAACGAAGAACTGGGCGTGCTGCTGCAGGTGCGCACCGCAGAGCGCAACGATGTGATGCAGGTGCTGCGCGAGCACGGCCTGTCCAGATTCAGCCACTTCGTCGGCAAGACGCGTCCGCAATCGTCGGGCATCGACGCCGGCAAGGGCGAGCTGCAGGTCTGGCGCGATGCCAAGGCCGTGTTCAGCGCCAAGCTCACCGACCTGCACCAGGTGTGGGATGCCGTGAGCTGGAAAATCTGCCAGCAGCGCGACAACCCCGCGACCGCGGACTCCGAGCACGCCACCGCGGGCGCGGCCGCCGACCCCGGGATGCACGTGCACCTCACGTTCGACGCGGCCGACAACGTGGCGGCGCCGTTCCTGAACCTGGCCAAACCCCGGGTCGCGATCCTGCGCGAGCAGGGCGTCAATTCGCACATCGAGATGGCCTACACCTTCACCGAGGCCGGCTTCGAGGCCTACGACGTGCACATGACCGACCTGCAGACCGGCCGCGTCAAGCTCGAAGACTTCAAGGGCGTGGTCGCCTGCGGCGGCTTCAGCTACGGCGACACGCTGGGGGCCGGTATCGGCTGGGCGCGCAGCATCACCTTCAACCCCGTGCTGGCCGAGCAGTTCCAGGGCTTCTTCGGCCGCACCGACACCTTTGGCCTCGGGGTGTGCAACGGATGCCAGATGTTTGCCGAGCTGGCGGACATCATCCCGGGCGCGCAGGACTGGCCACGCTTCACCACCAACCAGAGCGAGCGCTTCGAGGCCCGCCTGTCGATGGTGGAGGTGCTGGAGTCTCCCAGCCTGTTCTTCGCGGGCATGGCGGGCAGCCGCCTGCCGATCGCCGTGGCGCACGGCGAGGGCTATGCCAACTTCAAGTACCGCGGCAACGCCGGCGCGGCCATCGCCGCGATGCGTTTCGTGGACAACCACGGCGCGCCCACCGAGCAATACCCGTTCAACCCGAACGGCAGCACGGGTGGCATGACCGGCGTGACCACGGCGGACGGCCGTTTCACGGCCATCATGCCGCACCCCGAGCGCGTGTTCCGCAACGTGCAGATGAGCTGGACCTCGGGCGACCGCAGCGAACTCAGTCCCTGGATGCGCATCTGGCGCAATGCCCGCAAGTGGGTGGGGTGACGTAGCACATCCTGCTGAGTCGCTTCGCGCCTTCCCCCTTCTCTCAATGGCTTGCCCTGCGGGAAGGGGCGCAGCCGGTGCACGCCCGCAAAGCGCCGCATACGCAGCTTGGCGGCCCTTGCACGGCTGCACGGGCGTTTGGGGTGCGCGGGCCCGGCGGGCTGCTGGCGGCGCTGTCGCGCCGGGCTGCCCGGCAAGTCCTGCTCAGGCCACTGCAGGGGCGCGCTGATACACCAGCAGCCGCCCTTTGTACGCCGGAACATCGGCCAGCGCGGGGTGGTCCAGGCGCTCTTCCACCACGTCAAAACGCAGCGCGGCCATCTGCTTGCTGAAGGCGGAGCGGTTGCCGCGGTTGGGGTCCACGATCCAGATCTGCGCGCTTTCGGCCGCATGGCGGTCGAGGAAGTTGGCCAGGCTGCCTCGTGCGTCGCGCTCGTACAGGACGTCGCTGCCCATGATGAGGTCGAACCGGCCTTGCACATCGGCGCAGGTGTCGGTCAAGTCGGCTCCCCATTGTCCGGTGCGGTACTTGAGCGGCGACATGCGGTTGAGCCGCACGTTCTCCAGCAGGAAGGCCGATGCCAGGGGGTGGCAGTCGCTGGCGGTCACGTCCACGCCGCGCCGGTGGCACACCAGGCTGGCCAGGGCCAGGCCGCAGCCGATCTCCAGCACGCGCTCACCGCTTCGCAGGGGGCGGCTGGCCATGCGGTGCGCCAGCTGGGCCCCCGATGGCCACAGCAGGCCGAACAGCGGCCAGGCGGCGGAAGAGATGCCCAGCGCTTCGGCGGCACCCTCCGGGTCGGAAAACTGCTGCTTGTCCAGAAGCGAGCGGATGATCAGGTCTGCCGCGCCGGTGATGGCGATGTCTTCTTGCTTGGTCAGGTAGCCGGGCATGGCATGGGCGTGAAGCCCGTGCAGGGGGACAAGCCCCGGGGACCCCAAAGTGGTGGGTGAGGGCGCGAGTATGCGCCTTGCGCGCCGCAGCCCCCATGGCGGGCCGCGAGGAGGGCCACGGCGACGGCCTGCGCAAAAGGCTCCCGGGGCCGGGGGGCGGGCGCAAACGAAGACCGTGCGTTGCTATAGTCCAGCCCACGCGCGGCGGCACGCATGCCGCCTTTTCCATTGCTATCTCAAGGACTTCCCATGGCCTCTGGCAGCCTGCTTGCCCTGTTGGACGACATCGCCACCATCCTCGACGACGTGGCCCTGATGACCAAGGTGGCCGCCAAGAAGAGCGCGGCCATGGCGGACGACGTCTCGGTCATGACGAAGGTGGCCGCGCAGAAGACGGCCGGCGTGCTGGGCGACGACCTGGCCCTCAATGCCCAGCAGGTCACGGGGGTACGCGCCGAGCGCGAGATTCCGGTGGTGTGGGCCGTGGCCAAGGGGTCGTTCATCAACAAGGTGATCCTGGTGCCCGCGGCCTTGCTGATCAGCGCGTTCGCGCCCTGGGCCGTGACGCCGCTGCTCATGATTGGCGGTGCCTTCCTGTGCTTTGAAGGCTTTGAAAAAGTCGCCCACAAGCTGCTGCACGCCCCCCACGAAGACGCCGCCGAGCATGAAAGCCATGTGCTGGCCAATGCCAACCCCGCGGTGGACCTGGTGGCGTTCGAGAAGGACAAGATCAAGGGCGCGGTGCGCACCGACTTCATCCTGTCGGCAGAGATCATCGCCATCACGCTGGGGACCGTGGCGTCGGCGCCGTTTGTGCAGCAGGTCACCGTGCTGTCGGGCATCGCGGTCATCATGACCATCGGCGTATATGGCCTGGTGGCCGGCATCGTCAAGCTCGACGACCTGGGCCTGTGGCTGAACGGCAAGGCCAGCGCCGTGGCCAGGGCGCTGGGCTCGGGCATCCTGCGGGCCGCGCCGTGGCTCATGAAGGGCCTGTCCGTGGCGGGCACCGCCGCCATGTTCCTCGTGGGCGGCGGCATCCTGGTGCATGGAGTGCCCGCGCTGCACCATGCGGTGGATGCCGCTGGCGAGGCCGCCGCGCAATGGCCGGTGGGCGCCCTCTGGCATGTGCTGGTGCCCAACCTGCTCAACGCGGTGGTCGGCATCGTGGCGGGAGGCTTGGTGCTCGCAGCCGTCACGCTGGTGCAGCGCCTGCGCGGGAAATCCGCTGCGCATTGACAAGGGCAGGCCGTTTTTCTTGATGTATGTCTAAGGGTTAATACGAGGGGCTTGAGATAGGGCAAGGCCGGTCGAGGGGCATGGCGGTTCAATGGATGCACGGGGGTCGTCCCCGTCCAACCGATGTGAAATCACCATGAAAAAGAACCTGCTGGCAGTAGCCGCCCTCTGCGCCCTGGCTTCCGGCGCCGCCCTGGCGCAACAGGCTGAAGGACCCTGGATGGTCCGCGCGCGCGCCGTGCACCTGGACAGTGCCAACAAGGACAGCACGCCCCTGGGCTTGACCATCAACGACAAGACCATCCCCGAAGTCGATGTCACGTACTTCTTCAACAAGAACATCGCGGCCGAACTGATCCTGACCGTGCCGCAAAAGCACACGCTGAGCGCCTCCGGCACGGCCATCGGCTCGCTCAAGCACCTGCCGCCCACGCTGCTGCTGCAATACCACTTCGATGCACCCGGCTTCAAGCCCTATGTGGGCGCGGGCCTGAACTACACGCGCTTTTCCGGCGTGAAGCTGCCCGCCGGCGTGGACATTGACCGCAACAGCTTCGGCCCCGCGCTGCAGGTGGGCGTGGACATTCCGCTGCAGAAGAATCTGTACCTCAACTTCGACCTGAAGAAGGTCTTCATCAAGACCGACGTGACGGCAGGCGGCGCCAAGCTGGGCACCTTCAAGGCAGACCCCGTGCTGGTGGGCGTGGGCCTGGGCTGGAGGTTCTAGCCAGGCTCCCCCTGAGGCGCTTCGCGCCTTCCCCCTGAGGGGGACGCCTGCGGTGGACCGGCAAAGCCGGATCCACGGTGGCGCTCGCGTTGACGGTGCGCCAGTTTTCATCGGCTATGACGGATCTACGTCCGTCGGTAGAAGGCCAGCGATCCGGCCAGGGCCAGCAGCGCGCCGCCGCAGCAGCGGTCCAGCCACAGCACCGCGCGGCGGTGCAGCAGCTTGACGGCGCGCGCCCCGATGGCGGCGTAGGCCAGCATCACGGCGAAGTCCAGGCCCGCGAACACGGCTGCAATGGCGGTGTACTGCGGCCATTGTGGTGCGCTGGCATCGATGAATTGCGGCATCAGCGCCGAGCAGAACAGGTATCCCTTGGAGTTGGTCACCGCGACCAGGAAAGAGCGCGTGAAGATGCCGCGCGGCGTGGCCGCAGGCCCGGCGGCCGCGCCGTCCGCTGCGGCCAGGTCCAGCCCCCCCTGCGAGCGCAGCAGCCGCAAACCCAGCCAGGCCAGGTAGGCCGCGCCCAGCCACTTCACCACCGAAAACCAGAACTCGGACGCCGCCAGCAGCGTGCCCAGGCCCAGCGCCACGGCACCGACCAGCACAAAATCCGACGCCACGGCGCCCAGCATGCCGGGCAGCGACCGGCGCACGCCATAGCGCGATCCGTTAGCCAGCGCCAGCAGCACCGTGGGGCCGGGCGTGGCGATGGCCACCAGGGCCACCAGCGAGAAGACCAGCAGGGTCGCGAGCGTCATGCCATCACCCCGCAGCCCTGGGGCTTGAGCACCCGCTCGGTGGATGCGGGGTATTTCGCCAGCCTGGAGGCGGGCCGGCGCGGGCGCTGCACGAGGTCGCCCCCGCAGTTGGGGCACACGTGGCCCAGCCGGGCGCCGGCGCAGTCGCTGCAGAACGTGCACTCGAAGGTGCAGATGCGCGCGTTGGTGGCATCGGGCGGCAGGTCCTTGTCGCAGCATTCGCAGTTGGGGCGCATCTGAAGCATGGCAGGGTCCTTGTGAGAAGTCCGTGGGAAGGGCGAGCGTATGCCGGGCGCGCGCCGTTCACAAGGTACAGATGGACCCGTACCGGGCAGTACACCCCGCCCGCGGCGGCCCCTGGCGGCTGCGCCGCCGGCTTCCGCACCCGAAGGCCCGCCCGCGCCATGGGGATTTGGCCTACACACGGCGCCATCGGCTCGGCTCACAATGGCGGACGCGGTGGGGCTTCGCGCCCTTGCCTGGGTACGTGGCAGCCTGGCGGGCATTGGGCTCCCGGGACGGCCCCGTCGGACAGAACCAGCGGCATTGCCGCGCAAGACGTTTCAAGACCCATGCCTTTGCCCAGCCCCAACGACGACATCACGCGTGGCCTGAACCAGCGGCCCGCGAGCATTTCCCCCAAGTATTTCTACGACCAGCACGGCTCGCAGCTGTTCGAGGAAATCACCCGCCTGCCCGAGTACTACCCCACGCGCACCGAAACCGCCCTCATGCAGCAGCATGCGGCCGACATCGCGCAGGCCGTGGGCACGGGGCGCACGCTGGTGGAGCTGGGGGCTGGCAACTGCCAGAAGGCGCGCACGCTGTGCCGGCTGGTGCAGCCCGCGTGCTTCGTCGGCGTGGATATCTCGGCGGACTTCCTGCAGGCGGCGGTGCGGGGCCTGCGCGACGATTTTCCGGGGCTGGACGCGCGGGCCGTGGGCGGCGACATGACCCAGGGCGTGGCCCTGCCCGAGGACATTCCGCGCACGGGACGGCTGGTGTTCTACCCGGGCTCGTCCATCGGCAACTTCGACCCGCCGCACGCGCTGGATTTGCTGGCCCACATGCGCGAGCTGATCGACGATGACGGCGGCCTGCTCATCGGCATCGACCTGCCCAAGGACGTGGAGGTGCTGGAAGCGGCCTACGACGACGCCGCCGGCGTGACCGCCGCCTTCAACCGCAATGTGCTGCGGCATGTGAATCGATTGATCGGCAGCGATTTCGATGTGGACCAGTGGCGGCACCGGGCGTTCTTCAACCCGGGCGAGTCGCGCATCGAGATGCACCTGGAAGCGATGGCTGACTCCGAGGTGCGCTGGCCCGGTGGCGGGCGCAGGTTCGACCAGGGCGAACGCATCCACACCGAAAACAGCTACAAGTACCCGCTGCACGTGTTCACCGACATGCTGGCGCGCGCAGGCTTCTCGCAGGCCCAGGCGTGGACGGACGACCGTGGCTGGTTTGCCGTGGTGCACGCCAGACCCTGAGGGCCCGTATGACCAATATGGATTTTTGCTCCCCGCTTGCCGTGCTGCTGTCGCGCTACGGCGCTGTGCGGGATCACACCGTGGCCTTGGTGGCACCGCTGTCGGCCGAGGACTGCGGCGCTCAGTCCATGCCCGATGCCAGCCCGGCCAAATGGCACCTGGCGCACACCACCTGGTTCTTCGAGACCTTTGTGCTCGAGCCGAACGAGCCGGGCTTCGCGCCCTTCGAGCCCGCGTTCCGCGTGCTGTTCAATTCCTACTACAACGGCGTGGGCGCCAAGCACCCGCGCCCGCAGCGGGGGCTGCTGACGCGCCCGCCGCTGGACGAGGTGCTGGCCTACCGCGCCGATGTGGACCGGCGGATGGCGCGCCTGGTGCCCGCCGTGCTGCAGAACGCCGCGCTGTGTGCGCTGATCGAGCTGGGCCTGCAGCACGAGCAGCAGCACCAGGAACTGCTGGTGACGGACATCAAGCACCTGCTGTCGTGCAACCCTGTGCATCCCGCCTATGGCGCCGCCGTGGTGCCCGTCGGCGACCAGGCGCTCGTACCGGCGGCCAGGCCCCTGGGCTGGCGGCATCTGGAAGGCGGGCTGGTGGAGGTGGGCCATGGCGGAGACGGCTTCGCCTTCGACAACGAAAGCCCTCGCCACCGCGCCTACCTGGCGCCGTACGCACTGGCCTCGCGGCTGGTGACCAACGCGGAATGGATGGCCTTCGTGGAAGGTGGGGGCTACGACAACCCCGCCCACTGGCTGGCCGAAGGCTGGGACTGGCGCGTGGCCCAGGGGCTTCGGCACCCCTTGTACTGGCACCGGCGGGACGACGGCGCCTGGCACGAGTTCACCCTGGCGGGCCTGCGGCCCGTGCAGAGCGCGATGCCGGTTGTGCACCTGTCGTACTACGAAGCGGACGCCTATGCGCGCTGGGTGGGCGCACGCCTGCCCACGGAAGCCGAATGGGAGCATGCCGCGCAGACCGCAGGGACAACTGACGCGCATGGCCTGGAGCAGCTGTTCGGCGCGGCCTGGCAATGGACGCAGTCGAGCTACGCCGCCTACCCAGGCTTTCGCACGGCCGACGGCGCCGTGGGCGAGTACAACGGCAAGTTCATGGTCAACCAGTACGTGCTGCGCGGCAGCTCCTGCGCCACGCCGCCCGGGCACGCGCGCAGCACCTACCGCAACTTCTTCCCGGCCACGGCCCGCTGGCAGTACACGGGTGTGCGGCTGGCTCGTGACGCATGAGCGGCTTTGCGGCGGTATCTGGCGCGCTCAGGGTTCCATGCGGAAGGTGTGCTGCAGCACCAGGCGGGCGGGCTCCCCATTGCGCAGCAGCGGCGCAAATTTCCAGCGGCGCACCGCATCGATCGCCGGCTTGTGCAGCGCATCCTCCCCCGTTCCTGACAGCACGCGCGCGGTGCCGACCAGCCCGCTGGGCATGATCTCGAACGACACCGTCACATCGCCGCGCGCTTTGAGCGAGGTGTCATTCAGGAGGAAGGACGGGTAGCGCGGCAGCGGTGCCTCCAGCAGCGTCAAAGGCGCATCCAGCGGAGGCGAAACCTGCTTTTGCAGCAGTTGCTCGTCCTCCTTCTGGCGGAAGCTGGTGACGTGGGATTCGGTCACATCCACTCCGCGCGGCGGGATGGATGATGTGGAGCTGCAGCCGGCCAGAATCAGCAGGCCGAGAGTGACCGGGGCAAGAGGGGATAGGCGGGACATGGCGATCTTGAATCAGGGAGCGCCCCGCGATTCGCGGGGCAGGTCCTCCAGTATCCCGCAACTGGCGCCGGCTGTTGCCGTACGCTCAGACAGCCTCGAGTGCCTGCACCAGGTCGGCCTGCAGATCATCGACGTGCTCGATGCCCACCGACAGCCGCACCATGCTCTCGCTCACCCCCGCCTTGGCCAGCTCTTCGGGGTTGAGCTGGCGGTGCGTGGTCGATGCGGGGTGCGTGGCCAGCGATTTCGCGTCGCCGATGTTCACCAGGCGTGTGAAGAGCTGCAGCGCGTCGAGGAAGCGTGCACCGGCAGCCCGCGGGTCCGCATCGGTGCTCTTGAGCCCGAAGCTCAGGATGCCGGATGCCTTGCCGCCGGATTGCCGCTGCACCAGCGCGTGGTCCGGGTGGTCGGGCAGGCCCGCGTAGCGCACCCATTCCACCTTGGGGTGGCCCTGCAGGTACTTCGCCAGCGCCAGCGTGTTCTCGCAGATGCGGTCCATGCGCAGGGCCAGGGTCTCGATGCCCTGCAGGATCAGGAAGGCGCTTTGCGGCGACAGGGCCGCGCCGGTGTTGCGCAGCGGCACCACGCGCGCGCGGCCGATGAAGGCGGCGGGGCCCAGGGCCTCGGTGTAGACCACGCCGTGGTAGCTCACATCGGGCTCGTTCAGGCGTGGGAAGCGGGCCTTGTGCTCGGCCCACGGGAACTTGCCGCTGTCCACGATGGCGCCGCCCACGCTGTTGCCGTGGCCGCCCAGGTACTTGGTGAGCGAATGCACCACGATGTCGGCGCCGTGCTCGATGGGGCGCAGCAGGTAGGGGCTGGGCACGGTGTTGTCCACGATCAGCGGCACGCCATGGTCATGCGCCACCTTGGCGATGGCTGCGATGTCGGTCACGTTGCCCAGCGGGTTGCCGATGGACTCGATGAAGATCGCCTTGGTGCGCGCGTCGATGTGCTGCGCGAAGCTGGCCGGGTCGCGCGGGTCGGCAAAGCGGGTGGTGATGCCCTGCTGCGGCAGGGTGTGGGCAAACAGGTTGTAGGTGCCGCCATACAGCGTGCTGGCCGACACGATATTGTCGCCCGCCTCGGCAATGGTCTGGATGGCATAGGTGATGGCCGCCATGCCCGAGGCCACGGCCAGCGCGGCGATGCCGCCTTCGAGCGCCGCGACGCGCTTTTCGAGCACGTCGGTGGTGGGGTTCATGATGCGGGTGTAGATGTTGCCCGGCACCTTCAAATCGAACAGGTCGGCGCCATGCTGGGCGCTGTCAAACGCGTAGGCCACCGTCTGGTAGATGGGCACGGCCACGGCCTTGGTGGTGGGGTCGGGGCTGTAGCCAGCGTGTACGGCCAGGGTCTCGATTCTCATGAAGGCTGTCTCTTTCGTTGAAGGGAAGGGGGTGGCACCACCGGGCTCCACGCATGGCTGGGCGTTGCCGATGTGCCGATGGCGCGGGCCATTCTGGCACTGCTGGCCCGTGGCGTCATCGAATCGTTGGCTATGTGCTTATGACGTTCTTGTGCGCCGTGGGCTCTTTCAGTCAGAAGGCTCGTCCATGGCGCTGTCCATGGGCTCTGGGGTAGTGCGCCGCGCCTGCTGGCTGCGGCGCCAGGCCTTCTCGATTTCCACCACCACCAGCACCACCAGCGCGGCGCCAATGCACAGCGCCAGCTCGCCCAGGCTCAGCGGCTCGGTGCGGAAGATGGGGTTGAGCCAGGGCACGTAGATGGTGGCCATCTGCAGCGCAAAGGTGAGCAGCACGGCGTAGAGCAGCGGGCGGTTGCTCAACAGGCCCAGGCGCCAGATGGGTTCGGATTCGGAGCGGATGGCGATGACATGCGCCATCTGCGCGAGCGTGAGCACGGTGAACACCATGGTCTGCCAGTGCGCGTGGCCGGTGTGCAGGGCCCAGGCCTGCACCGCCAGGCACAGCCCGCCGATGAGCAGGCCCACGCCCAATATGTGCTGCCACATGCCATGGGCAAACAGGCTTTCGCGCGGCGCGCGGGGCGGGCGCTGCATGATGCCGCGCTCGGCCGGTTCGGCCGCCAGCGCCAGGCCGGGCAGGCCGTCTGTGACCAGGTTGACCCACAGGATGTGGATGGGCAGCAACGGAATGGGCAGCAGCAACAGCGGCGCGAGGAAGATGGTCCAGATCTCGCCCGAGTTGCCCGTCATCGCGTAGCGCACGAACTTGCGGATGTTGTCGTAGATGCGGCGGCCCTCGCGCACGGCCGCGACGATGGTGGCGAAGTTGTCGTCCAGCAGCACCAGGCTCGAGGCCTCGCGCGCCACGTCGGTGCCGCCCTGGCCCATGGCCACGCCGATGTCGGCGCGCTTGAGCGCCGGGGCATCGTTCACGCCGTCGCCCGTCATGGCGACGAAGTGGCCCTGGGCCTGGAGTGCCTCGACGATGCGGATCTTCTGCGCCGGGTCCACGCGGGCGTACACCTGCACCTGCTCCACCTTCGCCCGCAGCGCGGCGTCGTCGAGCGTGGCCAGGTCGGCGCCGGTAAGCACCGGGGCATCGCTACGCTTCACAATGCCCAGGCGGTGCGCAATGGCGCGCGCAGTGGCGGGGTGGTCGCCCGTGATCATCACCGGCGTGATGCCCGCGCTGATGCAGTCGCGGACCGCGGCCTGGGCCTCGGGGCGCGGCGGGTCGATGAGGGCGATCAGGCCCAGCAGCTCCAGCTGGTTTTCCACCGCGTCGATGTCGTTGGTGTCGGGCAGGCGGGCGTGGCTGCGGCGCGCCAGGGCCAGCACCCGCAGGCCCTGTGCGGCAAGCTGCTGGGCGGTGGCGAGGACCTTGGCGGTGTCCAGTGCAGCAGCGCCGTCGGGCGTCCAGTGGGCGGTGCACCGGGGCAAGACCGACTCAGGCGCACCCTTGGTGTAGGCAACAAAACCGTGCGCATCGCGGTGGAAGGTGGTCATACGTTTGCGGTCGGAGTCAAACGGTTGCTCCTGCACGCGGGGGCTGGTGGCGTCGAGCCGGGCCTTGTCCAGCCCACCCGCGTGGGCAGCCAGCACCAGCGCGGTCTCGGTGGGGTCGCCCTGCCAGTGGATGCCCGACGGGCCTTCTTCGTTGTGTACCTGCAGCGTGGCGTCGTTGCACAGCGCGGCGGCGCGCAGGGCCTCGGCATGGGCGGGGCCGGGCAGAGGGTCGCCGGGCACCCAGCGCACGCCGTGGGCCATCAGCAGTTCGGCGTGCATGCGGTTTTGCGTCAGGGTGCCGGTCTTGTCCGAGCAGATGGTGGTGACCGAGCCCAGGGTCTCCACCGATGGCAGGCGCCGCACCAGCGCATGCACGGCCACCATGCGGCGCGCGCCCAGAGCCAGCAGCACCGTGACCACGGCAGGCAGGGCCTCGGGGATGGCGGCCACGGCCAGACTGATGGCGGTGAGGGCCATCAGCAGCGGCGCCTCGCCGCGCAGCACACCCACCACAAAGATCACGAGGCAGATGCCCAGCACCGCCAGCGCCAGCCGTTTGCCAAAGGCTGCGAGGCGCAACTGCAGCGGCGTGCTGCGGTCGCCGGTGTCGAGCAGCGTGGCCACCTTGCCCAGCTCGGTGTGCATGCCGGTGGCCACCACCAGGCCACGCGCCCGGCCGTGGGTGGCGGTCGTGCCCTTGAAGGCCATGTTGGTGCGGTCGCCCAGCGCGCCCACGTCCCCGGCCGCCAGGGCTTCGGTCTGCTTGGCCACGGTGACGGACTCGCCCGTGAGGGCGGATTCATCCACCTGCAGCTGCGCAATCTCGATCAGCCGCAGGTCGGCCGGGATCTGGTTGCCCGCCTCCAGCAGCACGATGTCACCCGGCACCAGCGCCCTGGCGGGCACCACCTGCACGGCTCCGCTGCGCAGCACCGTGGCGTGCGCCGCCGCCAGCTGGCGCAGCGCGGCCATGGCCTGGTCGGCGCGCCAGGCCTGCACAAAGCCGATGACGGCGTTGAGCACCACGATGACGAGGATGACCAGCGTGTCGGTGACCTCGCCCACCAGGCCCGAGATGACGGCCGCCCCCAGCAGCACCAGCACCATGAAGTCCTTGAACTGGTCGGCCAGCAGGCGCCACCAGGGGCGGTCTTGCCCTGCCGCCAGTTCGTTGGCTCCGTGGATGGCGCTGCGGCGCAGGGCTTCGTCGGCGTGCAGGCCTGCGTCAGGGTTGACGCCATGGGCCTGGGCCACGGCCTCGGTGGGGTGCAGGTGCGGGGCGGTGGATGGGGACATGCGGCGATCGGTGAGACGGGCCGCACGCCCGCGCAAGGACTTCTTCGGCCTTGCCTTAGTGCGCGACTTGCGGCCGGGCTTTGTAGAACTGGAGCGGGGCTTCCGGCACCTGGTTCAGCACCTGGCGCTTGATCTTGCCCACCACGTGCATTTCACAGGGCTTGCAGTCAAAGCGCAAGGTCAGCTTTTCCTTGCCGTTGATCAACATCAAGGGTTCGGCCTTGATGGTGCCCTGCACACCCGTCACGCCCTTGGCCTGCTTGGGGCAGAGGCTCATGCTGAAGCGCACGCAGTGCTTGGTGATCATGAGGCTGACTTCGCCTTCTTCCTCGTGCGCCTCGTAGGCCGCATCGATCACCTTGACGCCGTGGCGCACGTAAAAATCGTGCGCCTTGTGGTTGAACACGTTGCCCAGAAAGCTCAGCGTGTCCTCGGGGTAGGGCGCTGGCGGCTCGATGGGCGTGGCGCGCTGCAGGCGCTCGAAGTTGCGCGCGCGGTTTGCTTCCAGGTCGGCCAGCGCATCGCGGCGCAGCGCGTTGAGCACCGAGGCGGGCACGAACCAGGGCTCAGTCAGTTGCAGCGCAATGTCGTGAACCGCGAAGATGGTGGCGCCGAAGCGGCCCAGTTGCTCGCGCAGGCTGGCTTCGGCCTTGGCGGCATCGGTGGCAGGCTGGTGCGGCTGCTGCACATCAGTACAGCCCACGTTGCCATCCTCGTCGGTCAGCATCAGGCTGAAGCCGCAAGGCGTTTCGCTCAGGTGCGCCCACAGGCCGATGCGGCGGTCGCTGGACTTTTTCTCCAGCGTGCGCACCCAGTCCATGTCGCGGTTTCGGTTGACCTCGGTGCCCTTGCGCAGGTCCTTGAAGCCTTCCATCGGGTCCTTGGGGTACACGCGCCACTGGCCCACGCTGCGCGCTGACACGGGCTCGGCCACGTTGATGGCCATGCCCACCAGCTCCTTGTGCAGGTCGTAGTAGCACAGGCCGTCGCCGTTGTGCAGCACGGTGGCGGGGTCGCTCACCTCCAGTTCCACGAAGTCGGGCCCTACCTTGGTCACCCAGCCGATGGGCTGGCCCGGGTTCTTGGGGGTGTCGAACGCGCCGATGTCTTCCTTGCGGCCGGTCACGAAGTAGTCGGTGAACTCGCGGTTGAAGTTCTGCAGCGGGTCGGGCGTGAAGGTGAAGGTGGTACGCCCGCTCGAGGACCGGCCCAGCGGCCGACCTTGCGCCTCGCGCTCTTCCAGGATCTCGTCGATCAGCGTGCGGTAGTGGGCGGTGATGTTCTTCACATAGCCCATGTCCTTGTAGCGCCCTTCGATCTTGAAGCTGCGCACGCCGGCGTCGATGAGCGCGCGCAGGTTGTCGCTCTGGTTGTTGTCCTTCATGGAGAGCACGTGCTTGTCGTGCGCGATGAAGCGGCCCTGCGCGTCGGTCACCTGGTAGGGCAGGCGGCAGGCCTGGCTGCAGTCGCCCCGGTTGGCGCTGCGGCCGGTCTGCGCATGGCTGATGTTGCACTGGCCGCTGTAGGCCACGCACAGCGCGCCGTGGATGAAGAACTCGATGTTGGCGCGGCCTGGGGCATCCACCGGCCCCAGCGCCTTGTGCACGGCGGCGATCTGCTGCACCGTGAGCTCGCGCGCCAGCACGATCTGCGAGAGGCCCGCGTCCTGCAGAAAGCGCGCCTTTTCGGGCGTGCGGATGTCGGTCTGGGTGCTGGCGTGCAGCTGGATGGGCGGCAGGTCGATTTCGAGCAGGCCCATGTCCTGGATGATGAGTGCATCGGCCCCGGCCTCGTACACCTGCCAGGCCATTTTGCGCGCGGCCTCCAGTTCGTCGTCGCGCAGGATGGTGTTGAGCGTGATGAAGATGCGGCTGTTGAAGCGGTGCGCGTGCTTCACCAGGCGCTCGATGTCGCGGATGTCGTTGCCCGCGCTGGCGCGTGCGCCAAAGGCCGGGCCGCCGATGTAGACGGCGTCGGCGCCGTGGTTGATGGCTTCGATGCCGATGTCGGCGTCGCGCGCGGGCGAGAGCAGTTCGAGCTGGTGGGGCAGGAGGGACATGGGGCGTGATTATCCCAGGCAGTCCTGTGTCGGGGCGTCTGGCAGCTGATGTCCGAGTGACGAGTCCACTATTAGCCCAGTTAATGACCTGTCAAGTTGCTATGTTTACATATCATTCGCGCGCAAACCTGGGTGTGAATGGCTAGGATGCGGGGCCGAGCCGTGCCCCAAGGTGGTGCACCGGTGCTTGGCTGCCCTTCCTATCTGTTCTGGAGACTTCCAACGTGTTTCGCCGTGCTTCCCGCCCCTTCGTGCAATTGACCATCGCCGCAGCCTGCGCTGCGGCTGCCCACGCGGCCTTCGCCCAGGACGTGCAAACCGTCAAGATCGCCCACGCGGGCCCGGTGTCGGGCGGCATCGCCCACATCGGCAAGGACACCGAGAACGGCGTGCGCCTGGCGGTGGACGACCTGAACGCCCAGAACCTGGTCATCGGCGGCAAGAAGATCAAGTTCGAGCTGGCGGCCGAAGACGATGCCGGCGACCCGCGCCAGGCCACGGCCGTGGCGCAAAAGCTGTGCGACCAGAAGGTGGCGGGCGTGGTCGGCCACCTGCAGTCGGGCACGTCCATTCCTGCGGCGGCCGTCTATGACAAGTGCGGCGTGCCCCACATCACCGCCGCCGCCACCAACCCGGACCTGACCAAGCCCGGCTACAAGACCACCTACCGCCTGATCGCCAACGACAACGCGTTGGGCGCGGCGCTGGCACTGTTCTCGGCCGACCACTTGAAGCTCAAGAGCGTGGCCATCATCGACGACCGCACCGCGTATGGCCAGGGCGTGGCCTCGGTGTTCAAGGCCACCGCCCTGCAAAAGGGCCTGAAGGTGGTGGGCGAGGAATTCACCAACGACAAGGCCACCGACTTCATGGCCATCCTCACGGCCATCAAGAACAAGAAGCCCGACGCGATCTTCTACGGCGGCCTGGACGCGCAGGCCGGCCCCATGCTGCGCCAGATGGAGCAGGTGGGCCTGGGCAACGTGAAGTTCTTCGGCGGCGATGCGCTGTGCACCGAGAAGCTGCCCGAGCTGTCGGGCAAGAGCCCTGCGCTCAAGAACGTGACCTGCGCCACGGGCGGCGCCTCGGTCGACAAGATGCAGGGCGGGGCGGACTGGAAGAAGCGCTACGACGCCAAGTTCCCCGGCCAGTTCCAGATCTACAGCCCGTACGCCTACGACGCGGCCATGGTGCTGGCCGATGCGATGAAGCGCGCCAACTCGGTGGACCCCAAGGTGTACATCCCCTTCATCGGCAAGACCGAGTACAAGGGCGTGACCGCCAACATCGCCTTCACGGCCAAGGGCGAGCTGACCACGCCCGCCGTGACGCTGTACACCTACAAGGACGGCAACCGCGTGGCGCTCAACTGAGCACCGCGGGCACGGCCCGCCACCGCTACGGCCGCCCCGCGCGGCCGTTTTTCATGGGGGTGCCCACGGCGGTTTGCCATTACAGTCGGGCCGGTAGCAAGCCGGGCAGGGCGGTCCCGCCGGCTGTGGTCCGGGCACCCCGCCCGCCAAGGAGTCTTTTCATGCGTGCTGTAGTAGGTCTGGCCGGGCTGGTGGTGGCGCTGGCCGTGGTGGGTGTCCTTGCCAGAAAGCAGCTGTCCGCCGTCCGCACGCCCGTGCCGTCGCTGCAGACAGCAGCGCCGGCCGGCGGTGCCCCGGCTTCGGCGGCGCAGCCGGCCACGGTGCGCGACCAGAGCCAGCAGATCCAGCAGCAGGTCAAGCAGCAGATGGAAGGCCTGATGCAGCAGGCGCGGCCCATCCCGGACGATGAGAAATAGGATGAAATGGGCTGCTGGCGCTTATCCTTCAAGCGCTGGTAGCTATTATTTGTATAGCAATGAATCCTGACCAAGACGCGCACTGGATGCGCCTGGCCCTGGCCGAGGCGCAAGTCGCCGTGCGCGCGGGCGAGGTGCCCGTGGGGGCCATCGTGGTCAAGGATGGCCAGGTGATCGCCACCGGCCGCAACGCGCCGGTCGAGGGGCACGACCCCACGGCCCACGCCGAGATCGTGGCCCTGCGCGCGGCGGCGCGGCGGCTGGGCAACTACCGGTTGGACGGCTGCAGCCTGTATGTCACGCTGGAGCCGTGTGCCATGTGCAGCGGTGCCATGCTGCATGCGCGCCTGGCGCGCGTGGTGTACGGCGCCGCAGATCCCAAGACGGGTGCGGCGGGCTCGGTGCTGAACCTGTTTGGCCATGCCGAGCTGAACCACCAGACCCAGGTGCGGGGCGGGGTGCTGGCCGACGAGTGCGGCGGCCTGCTCAGCGGCTTCTTCCGGCAGCGCCGCCATCAACAACGCACCGAGGCACTGGCCCGCCATCCGCTGCGCGACGACGCCCTGCGCACGCCCGATGCCGCCTTCGCGGATCTGCCCGGCTACCCCTGGGCGCCGCGCTACCTGAGCGACCTGCCCAGCCTGGCCGGCTTGCGTTTGCACTACCTGGACGAAGGCCCGCAGGACGCGCCGCGCACCTGGCTGTGCCTGCACGGCAACCCGGCCTGGAGCTACCTGTACCGGCGCATGCTGCCCGTGTTCCTCTCGGCCGGGGACCGCGTGGTCGCGCCCGACCTGATCGGCTTTGGCAAGAGCGACAAGCCCAAGAAAGAGTCGGCGCACCAGTTCGAATGGCACCGCCAGGTGCTGCTGGAACTCATCGGGCGGCTGGACCTGCGCAACGTGGTGCTGGTGGTGCAGGACTGGGGCGGCATCCTGGGCCTGACGCTGCCCATGGCCTGCCCCGAGCGGTTTGCGGGCCTGCTGGTGATGAACACCGTGCTGGCCACGGGTGATGCGCCGCTGCCCGCCGGATTCCTCGATTGGCGTGCGATGTGCCGCGACAAGCCGCTGTATGGCGTGGGGCGCCTGCTGGCGCGCGGCAACCCGCACCTGGCCGGGGCGGAGTGTGCCGCCTACGACGCGCCGTTCCCCGACAAGGGCTACCGCGCCGCGCTGCGCGCCTTTCCTGAACGCGTGCCGGCATCGGAGGAGGCGCCGGGGGCCGCGCTGTCGCGCCAGGCGCGTGATTTCTGGCAGCAGCGGTGGCAGGGCCGGAGCCTGATGTTCATTGGCGACAAGGACCCGGTGCTCGGGCCCGCCACCATGCACGATCTGCACCGCCACATTCGCGGTTGCCCCGCGCCCACCGTGCTGGCCGACGCCGGGCACTTCGTGCAGGAGCATGGCGAGCCGATCGCGCGGCAGGCTGTGGAATACTTCTCGTTTCCCGGCGCCGGCCGTGCCACCGGCTGACATGGCGCCAGACGGACTCTCTTTTTGACGGAGCAGGCCCCTTCACGGCCTGAGCGCTTTGCAAGACCATTCACACGATCATCCCGATCACGACCATTCCCAGTGCAGCCACGACCACGGCCCCAAGCACATCTACATCTATTCGCCGTCGAGCGCCGTGCAGGACAAGGCCGCCTTCAAGCGCGGCCTCGCCCGGCTGAAGGCCCTGGGCCATGAGGTCGAGGTGGATGCGGACGCCCTGGCCGTGCACACCCGCTTCGCGGGCGACGACGCCACCCGCCTGGCCGCCATCCACCGTGCCGCGGCCAGCGGCGCCGATGTGGCGCTGATCTCGCGCGGCGGCTACGGGCTGTCGCGCATCCTGCCGGGCATCCGCTACAAGGCGGTGGCCAAGGCGATCGCGGGCGGCACGCGCTTCGTGGGCGTGAGCGACTTCACCGCCTTCCAGACCGCGCTGCTGGCCAAGACGGGCGCCACGTCATGGGCCGGCCCTTCGCTGGGCGCCGACTTTGGCGTGGCCGGCGAGCCCGACGACATCATGGAGGCCTGCTTCGACGATTTGCTGACCGGCCATGGCGAAGGCACGGGCTGGCGCATGAACAATGAAAAGCCCGACGCCGCCACGGGCAAGCCGGCCGTCCCCAATGTCTACGTGAAAAGCGCCACGCTGTGGGGCGGCAACCTGGCGGTGCTGGCTTCGCTGGTGGGCACGTCGTACCTGCCGGCCATCAAGGGTGGCGTGCTGTTCCTGGAAGACGTGCACGAGCACCCCTACCGCATCGAGCGCATGCTCACCCAGCTGCTGCACGCCGGCGTGCTGGCCCAGCAGAAGGCCGTGGTGCTGGGGCAGTTCACCAACTTCAAGCTCGCGCCGCACGACAAGGGCTACAAGCTGCAGTCGGTGGTGGACTGGCTGCGCACGCAGATCAAGGCGCCCGTGCTCACGAACCTGCCCTTCGGCCATGTGGCGACCAAGGTGCTGCTGCCCGTGGGGAGCACGGTATCGCTGTCGGTGGAAGGGCGGGATGCGCTGATCTACTGGGGACACCAGCACTGATTCGGTGCTGCCTTCAATCGCCTGCCTCTGGATTCCTGCCCGCTGGGCCCAGGGGATGCCGGGCGGCATGGCACCTGCCAGCGGCGGGTGTCCGCCCGGGCTGGGGCTCGGGTCAGGCGTTGCCGGGAGGGGGCTGGGCCGGGCGCAGTGCACGTGGCAACTGGCCCTGGAACAGGGGGGTGACCTGGTCGATCACGCCCCGCGCGCCGGTTTCGCCGCGCAAGGGCACGAGCGTGCTGAAGAGATCGGTGCGCAGGTACCACAACGCTTCGATGTCGCCGGCGTAGCGCAGGCGCATGTTCATGCGCGCCACCTCGCAACCGCTCATGCCCGCCAGGCTTTGCAGCATGGCCCGGCGTACCTCCTCCAGCCCGTGGTCGCGCACCCAGGCCGTCGATGACGGCTTGTCACGGCCCAGAAGGTCGTGAAGGTTGTTGCGGAGATTGGGCTTGTTCCAGCGCATGGAGGGAGGCGGACGCATTTTTTGTAACAGGGTCGGCCAAATTAAGCCGGAGCGAGGCGCCACGCAAGGGGCGCGCTACTGTTTTTGCGTAAAGACAACAAACGCACCTTGTTTGTTGCGAACTTTTACGTGTTTGTTGATTTTTTGGGATGGGCGGCAAATCGCGGGTGGCAACCGCCTCCATGTACCGCCGGGCCCACGAAATTCACTTTGCCTGGGGCACCCCCGCGGCGCCGTCAGGTCCCGGGTGGCACCATCGGACGCCTGGCGGCGCCGGGCAACGATTCTTGACGCTTTCAGGGGTGCGCCGTCAGGGCGCTTGCACTAAACTGATTCACATGATGTTACCAATAGGCCGGTGTCCATGAGCGTGCTGTCGACGATGGTCTTTGCGGACATCTCGGGCAGCACCGCCTTGTATGAAGCGCTGGGCAATGAGCGCGCCACCGAGGCGGTGACCCAGGTCACGCAATGGATCAGCGACACCATCCAGACGCACGGGGGGCGGGTGGTCAAGAAGCTGGGCGATGGGGTGCTGGGCGTTTTTGGCGATGCCGCCAGCGCCGTATCCGCCATGGCGGCCATGCTGCGCGAGCACAAGGCCCGCCAGGAGCGCTGGCCCCAGCCCTTGCGCATGGAGGTGCGCGTTGGCGTGGCCAGCGGCGAAGTGGTGGACGTGGATGGCGACTGCTATGGCGATGCCGTCAACGTCGCCTCCAGGCTGTGCGAGCGGGCCGGCCCGGCCGAGATCTGGGCCACCGAGACCACCGTGCTGCTGGCGGGGGCCGCGCCGGATGTCTGGTACCGCAAGCTGGGCATGATGGACATTCGCGGCAAGGCCGAGCTGCTGATGCTCTACCACGTGGAGTGGCGCGAGGACGAGGCGCCCGACTCCCTCACCATGCAGGCTTCCCTTGTCAGCAACTTTGCGCCGGCAGACTCGATCCTGGGGCACATCCAGTTCTCGTGGCATGGCGTGGACCGCACCTTCACCTCGTCCGACGCCCCCGTCCTGGTGGGGCGGGCGCTGCACGCCCAGCTGTGCGTCGACGATCCGCGCGTCTCGCGCCTGCATGCGCGCATCGACTGGCGCAACAGCGGCTTCGTCCTGACGGACATGAGCAGCTTTGGAACCTGGGTGCGGTTCGAGGGCAGCGATTCGCCCGTGCGGCTGCGGCGCGATGCCTGCATCCTGCATGGCACCGGGCACATCGCGCTGGGCGTTTCCTTCACGGAGCCCAGTGCGCCGACCATGAGCTTCCACGTGGCCGGAGGCAGCGTGCGTCTGCGCTGACGGGCTGCGCGAGGGACTTCCGCCATGGGGCTGCCCGGGCGCCGGGCACCTCCTTCGGGCCGGTCGCGGCCCGGGCGATACGGACACACGACACACCCAACAACAGGAGACAACAAAGATGGCATGGATGAAGCGGACGGCCCTGGGGCTGGTGGCGGCGGCGCTGCTGGCAGGCGCGGGCGCGGCGGTGTATGTGCAGCGGAGCTTTGCGAAACTCGACGGCGAACTGGGCGTGGCGGGGCTGGGCAGCGCGGTGCAGGTGCGGCGCGATGGGGCCGACGTGGCCCACATCCAGGCGCGCACGCCACAGGACGCCTGGTTCGCGATGGGGTATGTGCACGCGCAGGAGCGCACCTGGCAGCTGGAGTTCAACCGCCGGGTGATGCATGGCCAGCTGTCGGAGGTCTTCGGCCCCGCGACGCTCGAAACCGACAAGCTGATGCGCGCTCTGGACATCATGGGCGCGGCCCGGCGCCAGTACGCAGGCCTGCCGCCCTATGCCAAGGAGGCCTTGCAGGCCTACAGCAAGGGCATCCACGCGTTCCACCTGAAACGGCCCCAGGCCCTGCCCCCCGAATTCCATGTGCTCGGCGTCCAGCCTGGCGGCGCGGCGGGCGCGGTGTGGGAGCCCGAGGACAGCGTGGGCTGGGCGCTGATGATGGCGCTGGACCTGGGCGGCAACTGGGGAACGGAATTCGCGCGCCTGTCGGTCGCGCGGACGCTGGACACCGACCGCCTGTGGCAATTGATGCCACCCTATCCGGGCGAGAAGCCGGCCGCATCGGCCGACCTCGCCGCGCTGTACCGGCAGCTTGGGGTGTACCGCGCGGCTGGCGCGGGCTCCACGGCGGCCGGGCCGGGCGGTGCCGACGGGCTGGCGGCGGCCAGCGGGGCAGCCAGCCGCAAGGACGAAGGCCTGCTGTCGCGGCAGATCAGCACCGGCATGCTGGCCTGGGCCGATGAATTGACGCGCAACGCGGGCACCAATGAAGGCAAGGGCAGCAACAACTGGGTGCTGGCGGGAACCCGCACCGTCAGCGGCAAGCCGCTGCTGGCCAACGACCCGCACCTGGGGCTGTCGGCCCCGGCCATCTGGTACTTCGCCGGCATGCAGGCGCCCGCCGGCACCGCGTCGGACGGCACGCCCATCGCCGCCATCGATGCCGTGGGGGCCACCTTGCCCGGCCTGCCATTCGTGGTGCTGGGGCGCACCGACCGCGTGGCCTGGGGCTTCACCAACACGGGGCCGGACGTGCAGGACCTGTACCTGGAGCAGATCAACCCGGCCGATGCGGCGCAGTACCGCACGCCAGAAGGCTGGGCGCCCTTCACGGTGCGCAGCGAAACCATCCGCGTCAAGGGCGGGGCCGACGTGCAGCTGGCGCTGCGCAGCACCCGCCATGGGCCGGTGCTGAGCGACGTGCAGAAGTCGCACGCCGAGGTGCTGGACCTGGGCAAGTACGTGCTCGCGCTGCGCTGGAGCGCGCTGGACGCTGACAACCAAACCGTGCTGGCGGGCTTGAAGACCAACCAGGCCAAGAGCGTGGACGAACTCTTCGAGGGGCTGGCGCACTACCACTCGCCCATGCAGAGCGTGGTGGCCGCCGACGACCAGGGCCACATCCGCTTCAAGGCGGCGGGGCGCGTGCCGCTGCGCGATGCCGCCAACGACATCCGCGGCGTGGCCCCGTCCCCCGGCTGGGATGCGCGCTACGACTGGAAGGGCTGGCTGCCCTACGAACAAACCCCGCAGGACGATGGCAAAGGCAGCGCAGATGGCGCCCAAGGCGCCAGGGGCTGGATCGCCACGGCCAACCAGCGCGTGACGGCGCCGGACTACCCGCACTTCCTCACGCAGGACTGGGCCTTGCCCTACCGCTACGAGCGCATCGCGCAGCTCATCGAGGCCACCGAAAAACACGACGCGGCCAGCATGCAGGCCATCCACCGCGATGTGACCTCGCTGGCCACGCGCCGCCTGCTGCCCCACCTGCAACAGGCGCAGTCCGCACACGCGCTGGCGGCCGCCGCCCAGAAAGAGCTGCAAGGCTTTGACGGCGTGATGGACGCGGGCAAGGCCGCGCCGCTGATCTTCGCGGCCTGGACGGACGAACTCGCGCGCGGCCTCATCATTCCGCGCATCGGTGAAGACCGCTTCACCGCGACCTATGGCAAGCGCGACTACCGCGCGGCGCTCGAAGGCATCCTGGAGCGCAACGACACCTGGTGGTGCCAGCCCGCATCGTGTGCCGGGCAATCTGCCGCTGCCCTGGGCCGAGCGCTCGACCGCCTGCAGGCAGCCTATGGGGCGGACCCGGCCCGGTGGCGCTGGGGCACGGCGCACCCCGCGCTCAGCGTGCACCGGCCCTTTGGCAACGTGCCCGCGCTGGCGCGTTTCTTCGATGTGAGCGTGCCTTCGCATGGCGATGCGTACACCGTGAACGTGGGGCAGTACAACGCGGGCGAGGCCACGGGCCCGTATGTGAACCGCCATGCGGCCTCGCTGCGCGCGGTGTATGACCTGGCCGACCTGGAGCAGTCGCGCTTCATCTACCAGACGGGCCAGAGCGGCCTCGTGTTCTCGCCGCGCTACCGCGACATGAGCACCACGTGGGCCGAGACCGGCTACCGCGCGCTGCAGCGCCAGCCCGCGCGCTGGGTGCACGCGCTGACGCTGACCCCCGCAACCCCCGCGCAGTGACGCGCGCCGCGAGGAGCCACGCCATGGGTTTTGTTCCGTTGATCGAAGTCACCCGGGGCGGCCTGGCCGAGTGCCTGCACTGGGGCGCCGTGGCCGTGGCCCACCGCGAAGGCCGGGTGCTGGCGCGGGTGGGCGACCCGTACACGGTCACCTTCACGCGCTCCACCATCAAGGCATTCCAGGCGCTGCCCTTCATGCAGGCGGGTGGCGCACGGGCGCTTGGCTGGGGGCCGGGCGAACTGGCGCTGCTGTGCGCCAGCCACAACGGCGAACCCATGCATGTGGAGCAGGTGGACCGCATGCTGGGCAGCGTGGACCAGGACTACCGCGCGTTGCGCTGCGGCTGCCACCGGCCTCTGTTTGCCGAGCTGGGGCTCGGTTCGTTGCCCGAAGGTTTTGTGCCCGACGAGCGCCACAACAACTGCAGCGGCAAACACGCCGGTTTTGTCGCGCACTGCGTGCGACAGGGGTTGCCGCTGGACGGCCACCTGGACCCGGCCCATCCGCTGCAGGTGGCGATCCGGGAGCATGTCGCGAAGGCAGTGGGGCTCGCACCCCATCAGCTGGCCATGGGCATCGACGGCTGCTCCGCCCCCAACTACGCCATGCCCCTGGCACACCTGGCGCGGGGCTATGCGCGGCTGGCGGGCGGCGCGCCGGATACCGACCTGCACGAGAGCCTGACCGCGCTGGCCGATGCCATGGTCGCGCGGCCCGAGCTGGGCTCGGGCACCGGACGGCACGACCTGGACTTCATGCGCGCAGGGCAGGGCGACTGGGTGTCCAAGACCGGGGCCGACGGCGTGCAGGTGGTGGGCAGCCGCAGCCGGGGCGAAGCCTTCGCGCTCAAGGTCATGGACGGCAACATGGTGGCGCAGGTGGCGGCGGCGGTGGAGGTGATGGACCAGCTCGGCTGGCTCGACACCCGCCAGCGCGAAGCGCTGGCCCCGCGCCGGTCCGCGCGCATCGCCAACGCCAAGGGGCTGCAGGTGGGCGAGCGGAAGGCGGTGTTCAGGCTGGAGCCGGCCGGCGGCTGAAGACCGGGCACGGGGCAAAGCCGGGCCTCCGCGCGGCGCCTGTTCAACGGGTTGTGATAAAAAGTGCCTCCAGCACACTACTGGTAAACGCTGGCAGCTACAAAAATAGTAGCAAATGGCTCCGTATCCGGCAGCACATAGATCACGCCGCGCGACTGGCCGAAAAGCGGCGCGATGAACTGGTTGTAGAACGCCTCGGGCGCATTCACGCAGCCGTAGCTGATGCGCTTGTCCTGCGCGCCCTGGCTGGCCAGGCGCTGGTGGCGGCGCTCGGCGGCGCTCACGCTGCGCACCCGGTGCAGCGACACGGCGGCGTCGTAGTCGATCCAGACGATGTCGTCGCCCTTGAGGTTGCGCCCGGGCTCGGTGACGAAGCGGCCCGCGGGCGTGGTGCGCTCTTCGGGGCGGATCTGCGACAGCGGCCGCTGGCCGATGTCGGGGGCGGACCGGTCGCCCAGCGCCGCACCCAGCAGCACTGGCGCGCTGCCCAGCCATTGCCCCCGGGCCGAGAACACATGGATGCGGGCGGCGGGCTTGTCGATCACGGCAAAAGGCAGGCCCTGGTGGTCGGCGGTGTCGGTGGCCCAGCGCACCAACCGGCGCGCCGTGGGCGAGGCATCCTTGGGCAATTCCGCAGCGCCGACGGGCAGGGTGGCCAGCACACAAGAAGCAGCCAGGGCGGTCAGCGCGAACCGGCGGTTCGCAGTCACAAAAAACATGTCTTCATCCAAAAAAGCGTGCTCATACGCACCGCCGCCGACACTGGCGCGCTGGAGGCCCGTGCACCCGTGGATCTGGCTTCGCCAGTCCACCGGGTGCGTCCCCGTCGGGGGAAGGCGCCATCGGGCGGCTCAGGGTGCTTCCGCCAGGGGGCTTCCTTCCCCCGCCAATGCCCTCAATAATGCCTGCACCCGCGACTCTTGCGAAGCTCCTGCTTCGTCCCTGCAATGTTCGACCGCCTCCGCAAAGCATTCAGCGCATCCGGCAGTTCCGCGTCCACCCCGGGCCGGCCGGTGACCAACCGCGACGTATCCCGCTGGGCGGCCGGCCAGCGGCTGGCGATCGTGGCGCATGCGACCGACGGGCATTTCGACCTGGGCGGCGATATCCACGGCCACCCCTGGCGGCTGGAATGCGGCGCGCCCACGCGCGACTATCTGCAGGGCCTGGAGCTGCGCGGCCGCGCCGACGTGGGCGCCGACCCGGATGCCGCGGTGATGGTGATCAACCGGCCCTTGCAGGAGGTGCTGGAGGGCACCGCCTACGACGCCATCACGGACACATTGCAGACCGCCGTGAGCAGCAGCCTGCCCGAGGAAATGCGCTGGCTTTCGATGTACGAGGAAATGTCCTGGCCCGGCCTGCCCGCGTCGTTCCGCGAGCATTTCACCGTGGTGTCCGAGCGCATCGAGCTGGCCCAGCGCTGGATCCATGCGCCCGTGGTCTCGCAGCTGCTCAACGCGGTGGAAGGCGAGGGCGGCGCCGAGCGGGCGAAATCGCCGCTGGTGCTGATGCTGGCGCGGGGTCGCGTCTATCTGCGCATGGAGCACACGCAGCGCAGCCTGGCCGAGATCGCGCATGCCAAGCAGCTGCTGCTGGTGGCGGGGCAGGCCGCGCTGCAGAACCTGCCGCCCATGTCGGTGGCAGGGCCGGACGACGAGCCGGGCATTGCCGGGTAGCGTTGCAAGCGCCCGCCAAACGAAAACGGGGCCAGTGGCCCCGTTGTTCATGGTGCGGCATGCACCCACCCCGCAAAACTGGCGCGCTCCAGGCGAGTGCACCGTGGAACTGGTGTCGCCAGGCCACCGGGTGTGTCCCCCTCCCGCGTGCTACGCGAGCGAGGGGCTGAGTGCCGCGGCTCCCCGCATGCCTGCGCACGCTGGGATGGCAGCAAAGAGCTGTCGCCTCGGGCGGAGCTTCATCCTCCGCGCGTGATGGGCACGCCCGCGTCGCGGCCGTAGGTGCCGTACTTGCCCAGCTCCCACTTGGCGATCGCGTTGCGGTGCACCTCGTCGGGGCCGTCGGCAAAGCGCAGCGTGCGCGCATTGGCATAGGCATAGGCCAGCGGGAAGTCATCGCACATGCCGCCACCGCCGTGCACCTGCATGGCCCAGTCGATCACCTGGCAGGCCATGCTGGGCGCCACCACCTTGATCATCGCGATCTCGGTCTTGGCGACCTTGTTGCCGGCTACGTCCATGAGCCAGGCGGCCTTGAGCGTGAGCAGGCGCGCCATGTCGATCTTGCAGCGGGCCTCGGCGATGCGCTCCTGCGTCACGGTCTGCTGGGCCACGGTCTTGCCGAAGGCCGTGCGCGACGAGGCGCGCTTGCACATCAGCTCCAGCGCACGCTCGGCCAGCCCGATGAGGCGCATGCAGTGGTGGATGCGCCCGGGGCCCAGGCGGCCCTGGGCGATCTCGAAGCCACGGCCCTCGCCCAGCAGGATGTTGGAGACGGGCACACGCACGTTCTCGAAGGTCATCTCGACGTGGCCATGGGGCGCGTCGTCGTAGCCAAACACATTGAGCGGGCGAATGACGGTGATGCCCTTGGCGTCCGCCGGCACGAGCACCATGCTCTGCTGCGAATGGCGGGGGGCATCGGGGTCGGTCTTGCCCATGGTGACGAACACCGCGCAGCGTGGATCGGCCGCGCCGGAGATCCACCACTTGCGGCCGTTGATGACGTATTCGTCGCCCTGGCGCTCGATGCGCGTTTCGATGTTGGTGGCGTCGCTGGATGCCACGGCCGGCTCGGTCATGGCAAAGGCCGAGCGGATCTTGCCCTCGAGCAGCGGCTTGAGCCAGCGGGCCTTGTTGGCGTCATCGCCGTAGCGCGCGATGGTCTCCATGTTGCCGGTGTCGGGCGCCGAGCAGTTGAACACCTCGCTGGCCCATGGCACGCGGCCCATGATCTCGGCCAGCGGGGCGTATTCCTGGTTGGTCAGGCCCGCGCCGTCGTATCCGGAGGCCGCCGCGCTGTCCACCGGCAGGAACAGGTTCCACAGGCCTGCCGCCTGGGCCTTGGGCTTGAGGTCCTCGATGGTCTTGAGCGCGCTCCAGCGCTTGCCCGCCGCCGTGTTGGCCGCCAGCTCGGCGGAGTAGGTGGCTTCGTTCGGATAGACGTGGTCATCCATGAACTGGAGCAGCCTGGCCTGCAGTTCCTTGGTTTTGGGCGAGTAGTCAAAGTCCATGGGTTTCTTCTCCGTTGGTAATCGTGGGGCGCCTCATCCCCGCTGCGCGAACGACCAGGCCAGCTCGGCCATCGGCCGTGCCGTGTCGCCCGAGGCCTTGGCCTGCGCGCTGGAGGCGGTGCCCGCCTCCACCCGCTTGGCGATGCCCTGCAAGATGGCGGCGATGCGGAACATGTTGTAGGCGAGGTAGAAGTTCCAGTCGGCGCGCAGCGCCTCGGGCGTGGCGATGCCGGTGCGCTCGCAGTAGCGGCGGATGTAGCTGTCTTCGCCGGGAATGCCCAGGGCCGCGAGGTCCTGTCCCGCGATGCCCCGGCCCATGGCGGCGGGGATGTGCCAGCTCATGCAGTGGTAGCTGAAGTCGGCCAGCGGGTGGCCCAGGGTGGACAGCTCCCAGTCGAGCACGGCGATCACGCGGGGCTCGGTGGGGTGGAACATGAGGTTGTCAAGCCGGTAGTCGCCGTGCACGATGGACACGTGGCCTTCATCGCGCGCGCTCGCCGGCATGTGGGCGGGCAGCCATTCCATGAGCCGGTCCATCTCGGGGATGGGCTGGGTGATGGAGGCCACGTACTGCTTGCTCCAGCGGCCGATCTGGCGGTCGAAATAGTTGCCCGGCTTGCCATAGCTGGCCAGGCCCCGGTCGGCGAACTTCACGGTGTGCAGCGCGGCGATCACGCGGTTCATCTCGTCGTAGATGGCGCCGCGCTCGGCGGGCGACATGCCGGGCAGCGACTGGTCCCACAGCACGCGGCCCTGCATGCACTCCATCACGTAGAAGGCGCGGCCGATGACCGACTCGTCCTCGCACAGCACGTGCATGCGGGGCACGGGCACGTCGGTGCCATGCAGGCCGCTCATCACCGCGAATTCGCGCTCGATGGCGTGGGCCGATGGCAGCAGCCTGGCCACGGGGCCGGGCTTGGAGCGCATCACGTAGTGGGCGCCGGGGGTGATGAGCTTGTAGGTGGGGTTGGACTGCCCACCCTTGAACATCTCCACCGTCAGGGGGCCGGCAAAGCCTTCCATGTTCTGCGTGAGCCAGGCTGTCAGCGCGCCGATGTCGAACGCGTGCTGGTCGGAGACGGGACGGGTGCCAACGAAATGGTCAAAGTTGCTCATGGACGGGGCGAGGGTTCGGTCAGTCAGTTGTCGGTTTCAGCAATGCGCATGAGGGCGTCGCGATCGCGCACCACCAGGCCGCCCGGCTCGATGCGGATGGCGTCCTCGCGCTCCATGGCCTTGAGCTCCTGGTTCACCCGCTGGCGCGATGCGCCCAGCAGCTGCGCCAGTTCTTCCTGCGCCAGCTGCAGGCCGATGCGCATCTCGCTGCCGTCCGACAGGCTGGGAATGCCGTAGCTGCGCACCAGGTGCACGAGCTGCTTGGCCAGCCGCGCGCGCAGCGGCAGGGTGTTGAGGTCTTCCACCAGGCCGTAGAGCTGGCGGATGCGCCGCGCATGCAGGCGCAGCATGGCTTCGTAGAACTCGGTATGCGCCGCGAGGATCTTGCGGAAGTCGGCCTTGGCCACGCACAGGATCGTGGTGTCGCCGTGCGCATAGGCATCGTGCGTGCGCCGGTCCCCGTCGAAGATCGCCACGTCGCCGAACCAGATGCCCGGCTCCACATAGGTCAGCGTGATCTGCTTGCCCGAGATGGAGGTGGAGCTCACCCGCACCGCGCCGCGCGCGCACGCAATCCACTCCTCGGGCGGGTCGCCGCGCGCGGCGATGAGGCCGCCGTCCTTGAAGCGTTTGACGTATGCACATCGCAGGATGTCGTGGCGTAGTGAAGGTGAGAGGGAAGAAAACCAGCGACCTGAGTTGATCGCTTCACGTTCTTCGATAGTAAGAATCGGGTCGTCCATGGTCTGTCTTTTGTGTGACTGGAAACAGGCCCATTGTCGCGTCAGGGACCTTCGCGCAGCGTCAGGGTTGTCACCTGCGTGTCTGCAGCAGGCCCGCCATGCAAAAGCCCCTGGGTGCTTGGCGGCATCCCAGGGGCTTCATCGTGGATGGTGGTGGCCGTCGGCGTGCGGTCACCGCCGGCAGCGTGCGGGGCTATTCGTAGCGGGGCACACGCTTTTCAAGGAACGCGGTGATGCCCACGCCGCCGTTGGCATGGTGCAGGTTGGTCACGAAATGATTGCGCTCCTGGCCCAGGTGGTGGGTGAGGCTTGCATGGGGTGCTTCATTGATCAGCTCCTTGATGCTGGCCAGCGCATTCGGCGCACGCGCATTGAGCTGCTCGGCCAGGGCGAGCGCGGCATCGAGTGCGCCCCCAGTTTCGGCAAGTCGGTTGACCACGCCCAGCGCGTGCAGGCGCTCGGCGCCAATGCGGTCGCCACACATCAGGATCTCCGTGGCCACCTGGCGGGGCAGGGCATGCACCAGGCTCCAGCTCGCGCCGCCGTCCGGGGACAGGGCCACGTTGCTGTAGGCCATCACGAACACGGC
Source organism: Acidovorax sp. GW823-FHT01C06 (assembly GCF_058798375.1). Taxonomy (NCBI): domain Bacteria; kingdom Pseudomonadati; phylum Pseudomonadota; class Betaproteobacteria; order Burkholderiales; family Comamonadaceae; genus Acidovorax; species Acidovorax sp. GW823-FHT01C06. The sequence continues at coordinate 42,887 of NZ_JBXAKN010000008.1, read as the reverse complement.
ATTGCGCGCGGACACGATGAAGTCGCAGGCCAGCGCCAGCGAGAAGCCGGCACCGGCGGCGGCCCCCTCCACCGCGGCGATCACGGGCTTGGGATAGGTGCGGATGGTCTCGATCCAGTTGTGCAGCCCCTCGATGCTCTGGGCCTGCACCTCCGGGTCCTGCTGGCGGTTGGCCAGCAGGCGCTGCAGGTTGCCTCCCGAACAGAACATGCCGTCCGCGCCCGTGATGACCACGCTGCGGATGTCGGGGCTGCTTTCGGCCACGCCCAGCGCCTCCACGCCCGCCGCGTACATCGCAGGGTCGATGGCATTGCGCCGTTCGGGATTGCGAAGGGTCAGGATCAGGGTCTGGCCCTGGCTGGTGCTCTGGAGTTCTGCGGGCATGTGCGTGGGTTACCTTGTGAAGGGCTGCGGACGGTTCACGTGGGGGCGTGCAGTCGGTCTGGAAGCAGGGCCCGTGCGGTGCGCGCGGCCAGCGCCAGCGGCCGCCGCGCCCCGCAAGGAGCCTTCATTCATTCATTCATTCCTCCACATGCGTGAGGCTCAGGCCGATCGCGCCGCGCCGGCGCAGCCAGGGGCTGGGGCGGTAGCGGGTGTCGCCATAGACGGTCTGCATGTTGAACAGCACTTCCAGGATGTTGGTGGGACCCCAGCGGTCGCCCATGGCCAAAGGCCCCAGCGGATAGCCCAGGCCCAGCGTGACGGCGGTTTCCAGGTCCTTGGGGGAGCAGATGCCTTGCTGGCAGATGTCGCTGGCGATGTTCACGATGGTGGCCACCACGCGCTGCGTGACGAAGCCGCCGCTGTCGCGGATCACGCTCACCGCCTTGCCGTCGCGGGCGAACAGCGCATGCGCCGCGTTGCGGATGTCCACGCGCGTGGCCGGGTTGGTCGCCAGCACGCGGCGTCTGGTGGCGGCATCGTCGATCAGCATGTCGATGCCGATGGTGCGGGCCGGGTCCAGGCGCTCGACCACGGCGACGGTGGTCACGTCAAAGCCCAGCGGCGCGACGAGCGTGATGGCCTGGGGCGAGGGCGATGGGCCGGTTTCGATGGTGGCGCCCAGGTCCTTCAGCAGCTGGTACAGCTCGGCGCGCCGTGCCGCGCGGGGCGACACCCATACCGGGGGAAGGTCGGTCACCACCGGGGGCGGTGCCTCTGCGGGGATTTGCGCCACGCCCTCCACGTAGCGGTAAAAACCTTCTCCCACCTTCTTGCCCACCACGCCGCCGGCCAGGCGCTGCGCGGTGATCACGCTGGGGCGAAAACGCGGCTCGTCGTAGTACTGGCGGTAGATGGATTCCATCACCGGGTGCGACACGTCCAGCGCGGTGAGGTCCATGAGCTCGAACGGGCCGAGCTTGAAACCCACCTGGTCGCGCAGGATGCGGTCGATGGTGGCGAAGTCGGCCACGCCTTCGCCCACGATGCGCAGGGCCTCCGTGCCGAAGCCGCGCCCCGCGTGGTTCACGATGAAACCCGGGGTGTCCTGCGCCTGAACGGGGGTGTGGCCCATCTCTTTGGCATAGGCCGCCAGGGCGGTGCAAATCGCGGGGTCGGTCTTGAGGCCCGCGATGACCTCGACAACCTTCATCAACGGCACCGGATTGAAGAAGTGAAAACCCGCCAGCCGCTGCGGGCGCTGGAGCGCCGCCCCAATCGCGGTCACGGACAGGGACGAGGTGTTGGTGGCCAGCACGGCATCGCTGCGCACCACGGACTCCAGTTCGGCAAACAGCTTCTGCTTCACATCCAGCCGCTCGACGATGGCTTCGATCACCAGGTCACACGCGGCCAGATCGGCCACTGCCTGCACCGGGTGCAGCCGCGCAGCGAGGGCCGTGGCTTGATCGGCATCAATGCGCCCTTTGGCGACCAGCTTGCTCCATTGGTCTTGGAGCGCAGCCTGGGCGGCCTGGGCGGCGCCTGGGGTTGCGTCGAGCAGAAAAACCTGGCTGCCGGCCTGCGCGGCGATCTGTGCAATGCCCCGACCCATGGCGCCGGTGCCCACGATTGCGATGTTGGGAAACTGAATTTTCATAGCGCCATTATGGCTGTGGCGTTGCGTGGGACTTATGTGCAAGAATGGGCTGCGCCAAAAACAGAATTTATTGTGAAAATCCGTAACACCATTTTTGGGACCGGTCTGTGGGTGGTTGCTGCGGGCGCCTCGGCACTTTCGCTGGGAGGCAGCAGAGGCACGGTGGTGTTGGGTGCACCGGTGGATCTGTCGTTCGATGTGCAGCCCGATCCAGGCACGGACGTGGCCTCTTCCTGTGTGACGGCGCAGCTGAAGGCGGGGGATACGCCGGTTGGCGATGCCAGGGTGCGTGTCGTGCCCCTGCCCGACATGCGCGGGCGTTCACCGGCCGTGCGGGTGCAGGCGGCCATCGCGGTGGATGAGCCTGTGTTGCTGGTCACCTTGTCGGCGGGATGCACGGGCAAGGTCACGCGCACCTACACTTTTCTTGCGGAACCTCCCGTCACGATGGCCCGGTCGGCGGCGCCGATCGATGTCGCGCGGCTGCCTTCTTTCCCCGAAGGTGGCACGGAAGCCCCCGGTGCGTCCCCGGGCGCGGCGGGCCAGCGAGCGGCCAGGCCGGCGGCACCTTCTGCACCATTGCCTTCCGCGATCCGGCCCGCCACGGCACCGCCTCCTGCCGGCGCGGCGGAGCCCGTTTCCCGCAGTGCGCCCGCACGGCAGCCAGCGCGCGGCACGGCACGGCCCCCGGCCAGCGCCGCGTTGCCCCCGGCCAAGGGCACGGCGCAGGTGGCAAGGCCGGTGGACCAGGCCCGGCTCGTGGTCGAGCCGCTCGATATCTGGGTGGACCGGCCGGTGGCATTGCGTTCATCGCCCGGGCTGCTGGCCCTTCCTTCGGAGCAACCCTCCGCGCAGCGTACCGAGGCCGCCGCCGTGTGGAAGGCGCTGAATGCCCAGCCGGATGATGCCCGCCAGGACAGCGGCCGGCTCAAGGCGCTGGAGAACGATGTGGCCACGCTGCGTGCGCAGGCGGCCCGCGACCGGGCCAGCGCGGCGCAGTTGCAGCAGCAGCTGGAACTGGCCGAGAACGACAGATTCCCGGCCACGGTGGTGTATGTGCTGGGCGGCTTGCTGTTGCTGGCATTGCTGCTCGCGGCGTGGACATGGACGCGCTTGCGCAGCGCCTCCGACAAGGCGGTGCGCGCGTGGCGCGATTCCGTGGCGGCGCTGGGCGGGCGCGATGCAATGGCCGCGCACGAAGCCGCCTTGGGCCTTGCGCCCCATCCGGGCGATGCCTGGCTGTCGTCCGGCGAGTCCCCGGCTTCCGAAGCGGCGGCAGTGGCTTCCACCGCATCCGCGGCGCCCGGGCCCGCCTTCGTAGCCACCGCCCCCGTGCCGAGTGCGCCCGCGCCGCTGCCGGCCAGCCCGCCCCCCGCTGCAGCACCGCCCCAGCCCGTGCTGCACATCGTCAGCCCCGAAGAGCTCTTCGACATTCAGCAGCAGGCCGAGTTCTTCATTTCGGTGGGGGAGCACCAGCAGGCCATCGAGGTGCTCAAGAAGCACATCGCCGAGCGGGGCGATACCTCGCCCCTGGCGTATCTGGAGCTTCTGCGGCTTTATCACACGCTGAGCCGGGTGGAGGAGTTCTCGCAACTGCGCGCCCAGTTCATGCGCTCGTTCAATGCGCAGGTGCCCGAATTTACCGGCTTCCACCGCACCGGCCGCATGCTCTATCACTACACCGATGCGCTGGCGGAGATCGAGGCCGAATGGACCTCTCCGTCCGTGCTCGGGCTGTTGGAGAAATTGCTGTTCCGGCAGGACGGCGCGGTGTCGGTGGAGCCGTTTGATCTGGCGGCCTACGACGACCTGCTGCTGCTGCTGGCCATCGCGCAGACCACCCCGGCAAGCGCCCGGGGCGCGCCGGCGCCCCGCAAGCGCACCACGCCACTGGCCGAGCCGCGTGTCGACGCGCAGGTGCTGGCAGCGCCGCCCGTGGCGCCGGCAAGCACAGCGGGGGGCGGCCTGCCGCTGGATTCGCTGTCCGCGAGCCTGGAGTTCGATCTGGGCGAAATGCCTTCGGCCACAGGATGGCCGCCGCAGGAACTGGCGGCCACCGCGCCTTCCATGCCCGACGCTGACACCCGGGGTGCGCCGCTGGACCTCGATCTCTCGGAGCCGCCCCACCTGACGCTCAGCGATTTGCCGCCCGTGCCCGCGACCGCGCCACCGTCCTCGGGCCAGGCGGTGGGCTTCGGCATGGACAACGACCTGGTGGAGCTGCGGCTGGAGCTGGAGCAGAAGAAGGCCGACCGCAGCTAGGCCGCGGCGGCGCGCCCTCCGGCCCCCGCGGGCCTGGCCTTACTCCACCATCCCGCGCATGAGCTGCGCGGCCGCGGCTTCGGGGTCGGAGGCATTGACGATGGCCCGCACGACGGCGATGGACCCCACGCCCGTGGCGCGCACCTGGGCAAACTGCTCCGCCCCGATGCCGCCAATGGCCACCTGGGGGTAGTGGCGCAGCAGGCGCGCATAGGCACCCAGCCGGCCCACGCCCTGTGGCGCCGTGGCCATCTTCTTGAGGGTGGTGGGAAACACGGCACCCATGGCAATGTAGCTGGGCCCCACGGCATCTGCGCGCACCATTTCCGCGTAGCCATGGGTGCTGACCCCCAGGCGCAGGCCCGAAGCGCGCAGCGCCTGAAGCTCGTCGGGGGCCAGTGCATCCAGGTCTTCCTGGCCCAGGTGGATGCCGTAGGCGCCCGCCTGGATGGCCACGCGCCAATGGTCATTGATGAACAGCAGGGCGCCCGTGCCCTCGACCGCCTGCACGGCGGCGTGGACCTCCTGCGCAATCGCGTGCTCGTCGGCGGATTTGAAGCGCAGCTGCACCGTGGGCACGCCCGCGCGGGCCATGCGGCCCACCCAGCCGGCATCCGGCAGCACGGCGTACAGGCCCAGCCTTTCCGGGCAGGGGGCGAACGCATCGGCGCGCGGCCGGGGCACCAGGCCAAAGTCCTGTGGCTCGTCGGGCCACTGGGCTGGCTGGAAGGCGCCCGTGCGCAGGCTCTGCGCCAGCCAGGCCTGGGCCAGGCATTCCGCGTCGTGGGCAATGAAGCCCAGCGTGCTGCAGGCCTGCAGGGCTGCCAGGTAGGCGGGTTCCTGCCGCGTGGGCTCCGGGACAGGCTCGGCGCCAAAGCCCGCGAAGGTGGGGGCGTGGTGCGCAAGAAGGGCCTGCACCATGGCGCTGGTGTCGTCACGCATGTTGTTCATGGTGCCAGAAGGGGGTGCCGAGCACGGGCGTGCTGGGCTGGGCGGCCTCCTGCGCCGCCATGGCACCGGCCTTGCGTGCTGCACGCCCGGCATTCACGGCGTCGGCGAACGCGCCCGCCATGGCCACCGGGTCCTGCGCCAGGGCCACGGCGGTGTTCAGCAGCACGCCGTCATAGCCCCATTCCATCACCTGGCAGGCATGCGACGGCAGGCCCAGGCCCGCATCCACGAGCATGGGCACGTCCAGGCGCTCGCGCAGCGTCTGCAGTGCATAGGGGTTCACGGGGCCACGCCCGGTGCCGATGGGCGCTGCCCAGGGCATGACGGCCTGGCAGCCCACATCGACGAGCCGCTGGCACAGCACCAGGTCTTCCGTGCAGTACGGCAGCACCTGAAAACCTTCCTTGATGAGGTGTTCCGCCACGCCTACCAGGTTCAGCGTGTCGGGCTGCAGCGTGTAGTCGTCGCCGATCAGCTCCAGCTTGATCCACGGTGTGTTGAACACCTCGCGCGCCATCTGCGCGGTGGTGATGGCCTCTTGCGCGCTGTGGCAGCCGGCGGTGTTGGGCAGCACGGGCACGTTGAGCTTGCGCAGCAGCTCCCAGAAGCTGCTGCCGCTTTCGGCCGGGTTGCTGCCCTGGCGGCGCAATGACGCGGTGACCATGGCGGGCTGCGCGCGCAGCACGGCGGCTTCGAGCACCGCAGGGGATGGGTAGCGCGAGGTGCCCAGCAGCAGGCGGCTGGCGAACTGCTGGCCGTACAGCACCAGGGGGTCTTGGGGCGTCGAGGTGGTCATGAATTTACTATCTTTTTAATAGCTGCTCGCGCTTTGTGGAAAAGCGCCAAGGGCCAATTTGTCTCAAGAAAGAAGGCCGGGGGTCAGCCCCCCGTCACGGGCGAGATGATTTCCACGCGGTCGCCGGGCTGCAGGGCCTGCGCGGCGTAGCGGGTGTTGGGCACAAAGTGGGTGTTCACGGCCACCGCAAACGGAGGGCGTGCCGCGATGGCGGCCACGGCATCGGCCACGGTGGCCCCTTCGGGCAGTTCATGCGGGATCTGGTTGATGGAGATGTTCATGCGAAGGCGGCGGCCGCGCTGGTTGGGGGCAGGGGGGCGGGCTCCAGTTCCAGCGCGAGGTCAAAACGTTGCGAAAGCTGCGATTGTCCCGCGTTCAGCACTTCCAGCGTCACGTCCAGCAGGGCGGGCGCGATCATGAAGCCGTGGCGGTACAGGCCGTTGATCTCCAGCACGCCCCGGCGTGGCTGGCGAATGGCGGGCAGGTTGTCGGGCAGCGTGGGGCGGCACTGCGTGGCCAGTTCCAGAATGCGCCCCTCTGCAAAGCCGGGGTGCACGGCGTAGGCGGCGGAGAGCAGTTCCAGCGTCGATCGCACGCTGGCGGGCGAGACGTCGTCCGATTCGATCTCGGTCGCGCCGATCACGAACAGATGGTCTTGTTTGGGCGCGATGTAGATCGGGTAGCGCGGGTGCACCAGCCGCGTGGGGCGCTGCAGCGTGACATCCGGTGCGTGGATGCGCACCACCTCGCCCCGCACACCCCGCAACGCGGGCCATTGGGCCCTGGCACCGAGGCCGCGGCAGTCCAGCACCCAGTCGGGCTGGCCGGGGGCGCCGGGCGCAAAGGCCTCGGGCGACCGGGGCGCGTGCCAGTGCGCGCGCACGGACAGCCGCTGCATTTCTACCACCAGGGCAGCCAGCAGCTGCCGGTTGTCGAGCTGGCCTTCACCGGGCAGGTACAGGCCCTGCGCAAAGCGCTGTGCCAGCGTGGGCTCTGCCTGGGCCAGCGCGGCGCCGTCGAGCTTTTGCAGGGCGGGCAGCTCGGGCACCGTGTGCTGGTTGGCTTCCAGCTGGCGCGTGAGCCGCTGGGCTTCGGCCGCGTCCTGCCGGTGCCACACGATGAGCGTGCCGGCCTGCTGGAAGAACACGGGCTCGGCCAGCGCCGCCAGCAGCTGCGGCCAGCGGGTGAGGGCATGGTGGCCCATGCGCACCACGCCGGGCTCGGTGATGGCCGATTCGGCCAGCGGCGCCAGCATGGCGGCGGCCACGGTCGCGGCCGAATGCTCGGCGGCCGGACTGCCCGCCTCGTAGATGTCCACACGGTGCCCCTGGCGGGCCAGCTCCACCGCCAGCAATCGGCCCATGAGGCCCGCGCCCAGAATGGCAAAAGAAGAGGGTTGAAGTGGCATAAGTCCGTCTGTCTGTCTGTGTGTTGGCTGGCAACCATGGACAAAACGGGGGCAGGGCCGCTCTTGGAAACTCCCCACGCCAGCATGACCTGGATCGGGTAGCGGGGCCAGTACGCGCCGCGCGGTGCGCAGTGTTCTGTGGTGCCCCAGGGTATTTCTCAGTCGCGCACCCAAGAACCTGTTCAGTTCTCGGCCGCGGGACACCCCTGTTTCGTCCGGAAAAATCAATTACAGCACAACCCGTGGCAGCTCTTTTTGCGCTAACGCATAGGCCATAATTTTTGCCATGACTTCATTGATTCCCCCGACCTCCGCAGCACGCCGCTATGTGCGCGTGCTTTCCATCGCCGGTTCCGACAGCGGCGGCGGGGCGGGCATCCAGGCCGACCTCAAGACCTTCAGCGCCCTGGGCTGCTACGGCATGACGGCCATCACCGCCATCACGGCCCAGAACACCTGCGGCGTCACGGGCATCCACGGCATTCCGCCCGAGATGCTCAAGGCCCAGATCGATGCCGTGGTGCAGGACATCGGCGTGGACGCGGTCAAGATCGGCATGCTGCATTCGCCCGAAGTGGTGCGCGTGGTGGCCGATGCCATCCGCACCTACCAGCTGCCGCACGTGGTGCTCGACCCGGTGATGGTGGCCACCAGCGGCGACCGGCTCATCGCCGCGGAAACCGTGAACGTGCTGGTGCAGGAACTGTTTCCGCTGGCCGAGGTGATCACCCCCAACCTGGACGAGGCCGGCTGGCTGCTGGGGCGCACGATCGAGGGCGTGGATGCGCTGGCAGCTGCGGTGGACGGGCTGCTGGCCCTGGGCGCCCCGGCGGCGCTGCTCAAGGGCGGCCACCTGCCCGGAGACTGGGTGGTGGATGTCCTGGCCACACGCGGCGGCGTGCGGCAGCGGCTGGAGTCCGCACGCATTGCCACGCCCAACGGGCATGGCACGGGCTGCACCCTGTCATCGGCCATCGCTGCACACCTGGCGCGGGGCCTGCCCTTGCAGCAGGCGGTGGAGCGCGCGCGTGCCTACATTCTGGGCGCCATCGCGGCAGGGGCCGATGTGACCACCGGCCGTGGCCATGGCCCGCTCAACCACGGCCATGCGCCCGTGGCGCAGCTGGTGCTTTAAAGGTTTGATTGTTTTTGGCCTCTGGCGCTTATCCATTAAGCGCTAGGTGCTCACAAAATAGCGATTCAACGCACCCGTGGCCGTGTGGCCCAGGCCAGCACAAAACTGAACGCCAGCGCCGGCAGCGCCGAGCCCGCGCCCGGCACCACCTGCGGGGCCAGGTGGTAGACGGCAATCCCCACCAGCCAGATCGCCACCGGGGCCGCATTCACCCGGCGTGCCGCAGCGAGCAGCGCGGGTGCGTTGGCGCCAAAGGCCAGCCGCCCCAGGATCACGCCGAACAGCGGCACGAACACCGAGCTGAGCAGCAGCAAAAATGGCTCCAGGCTGTGCATGGGCAGCACCAGCGCGAGGCCGGTACACACCGCAGCCATGGCCAGGCCCCACTTGCGCACGCCCCAGCGTGGCAGCAGGCTGTGTGCCGACACTGCGCCCGAATACGTGTCGCCATAGGCGTTGTCCACCTCGTCGATCAGGATCAGCGACAGCGCGATCAGCCCGCCCTGGGCCAGCAACAGGGCCTGCACCAGATCCTTGCTGGGCAAGGTCAACGCCACCAGCACACCGAGCGTGTAGCACCACATGTTGGCCAGCGCGTAGCCGAGCCAGGTGCCGCGCAATGCGGAGCCGCCGTTCTTGCCGTGGCGCGCATAGTCGGCCACCAGCGGCAGCCACGAGATGGGCATGGCGATCACCAGGTCCAGCGCGGGCAGCACGCCCATGCCGCCTTCGCCCTTGCGCGTCCACAGCGCTTCAAAACCCTGGGCCTGCGCCAGCGACAGGAACTGCCACGACAGCCACAGCAGCGACAGCACCACCAGCGGCAGCGCCACGCGCGCGATCACCTTGCGCACCAGCTGCACCATCGATCCGCTGATGAGCAGCATCACCACGCCGCCCCACAGCAGCGTGGCCAGCACGGGCCAATGCGCGCCGGCCATGGTGCCGGACTGCTGGCCGATGGCCACCGTAGCGTCGCGCATCACCACCAGCTCGAACGTGCCCCAGCCGACCAGCTGCACGATGTTCAGGATGATCGGCAGGCTGGCGAACGTGCGGCCATAGACGGCATGCATCAGCCCGGCGCTGGCCAGGCCGCTGTCGCAGCCCAGCTTGGCCACCCAGCCCAGCAGGCCCGCGCCCACGATGGAGCCGCAGACGATGGCGATCAGCGCCTCTTGCGTGCCCAGCGCGGGCATCAGGTAGGCGCCCACCTGCATGACCAGCAGGCCCACGCCCAGGCTGAACCAGAGCGAGGCGTGGTCGTGCCATTGGAAGACGCGGCGGTCGGGGGAGACGGGGGCCAGCGCTTCGTTGGTGGCGGGCGCGGCGGGGGATGAGGACATGGCAGGCTCCGTGGCAGTACAGAGCAGGGGCGGCCCACGTTGCCGGTGCCCGGCGAAGCTCGGGTGCGGCGTTGGAGGACGTGCTTCCCTGCGCGAGGATGATCTCACGCGCACAAATCAAGACTGTGCGCAACAGGTTCAAAGGGTGTGATCTCAGCCCCGTTCTGGCGGGACACCCCTAGCATTCACTGCCCTGAGGCAGCGGCGCGATTGTGCCATGCCTGTTGCCGGCCCTGGCAATGTCAACGGAGGGTGCTCGCGCTTTCGTGCAATGACTGAGCTCGGTTATGGTGGGCAATCGCAAGGCGTGCGTTCAGGCCAACAAGGAAAACGCAGTGGCTGGGCGGGAGCCGGTGTGCCTGTGTCTCAACTCCAGGGCTGGCGGCTCGGCGGATGCGTGCCCTGCGCAATGAAGAAGTGCATGCTGGAACCCACGGCACAGTAAGAGGTGGCGTGATTTAAGCAGCAAGGGTGATTGCTGCTGATTGATAGCAAAGGAGGCTCTAAAAATAGCCTCCGGGAAGATCAATCGCCTTGTCTCTGGTCCTCCAGTCCTGAGCGGTATTTTGGGGCTAGCGCCGCTATGATCCGGCCATGATTTCGCGCTTGCCCGGCCTCTCCCTGCCCGAACGCGTGTGGAACACCGCGCGGCGCTGGGCGGTCGCGTGGTGGCGCATCCTGTACCTGGGCGCCGTCGTGCTCGTGCTGGTGCTGTCTCCGTCCAGCTACGGCAAGGGCACGCGCAGGGCGCTGGCGCGCCATCTGTACCTCGATACGGCACCCGTGCTGCTGGGGTTCACGGTGCTGGCGGCGCTGATCAGCCTGGTGCTGACGCGCATCGTCGTGGTCACGGCGCTCAGCTATGGCCTTTCGCGCTATGCGCTGGAGATGGTGATCCGCGTGCTGGTGCTCGAGCTGATCCCGCTCACGGCCGCGCTGTTCGTGGCGATGCGCTGCACCATTCCCAACGGCACGCAGATCACCCGCCTGCGGCAGAACGGCCGGTTCGACGCGCTGCGCGCCCAGGGCTCGGACCCGGTGCGCATCGAGCTTCTGCCGCGGGTGATCGCGGGCGTATTCGCGTGCATCACGCTCGCCGCGCTCAGCTGCGTGGTGGCACTGGTGCTGGCCTATCTGGGGGTGTATGGTTTCAACTTGGCGGGGGCTCCCAGCTACACGCGCATGTTCGGCCAGGTGTTCACGCCCAGTGTGACGATGGTGTTCGTGCTCAAGACGGTGTTCTTCAGCCTGGCCGTGGCGCTCATTCCCATGGCTGCGGGCCTGTACGACACTGGCGACCGCACCCAGCCCGATTCGGAGCTGGGGGGCTTGGCCCGCATGTTCGCCGTCCTGCTGCTGATCGAGGTCGCCTCGCTCATGGGCAACTACTACTGACTCCTGCCTGCCGACATCCGCCAGACCCTTACATCCCGCGACCCACGCCCGGCATCCATGAACGACCAGAACCCCCACCACCGCCCCACACTGCCCCCCGGGCCAGCGCCAGCGCCTGCGGCCGCCGACGTGCCGCCGGTGGAAACCTTGCGCCCGGTAGCCTACCTGGAGCTCAAGGCGGCGGCGCTGCTGCTGTTCACGCTGGCGCTCATCGTGGGATCGGGCCTGTACCTGCTGTACGCGCGCGGTGCGTTCGAGCCCACGCAGACCCTGGTGCTGACCGCCGACGACTCCGAAGGCGTGGTGGTGGGCATGGACATGACCTTCTCCGGTTTCCCCATTGGCCGCGTGCGCCGCATCGAACTGGCCGAAACCGGCAACGCCCGCATCATCGTGGACGTGCCGCGCAAGGACGCCCACTGGCTGCGCGAATCCAGCGTGTTCACACTGGTGCGGGGCATCGTGGGGGGCACCAACATCCGCGCCTACACGGGCATGCTGAACGACAAGCTCCTGCCGGACGGCTCCGTGCGCCCTGTGCTGCGCGGAGATGCCACCGCCGAGATCCCGCAGCTCATGGCCTCGGCCCGCGAACTGCTGTCCAACCTCAATGCCCTCACCGCGCAGGACGCGGCCCTGGGCGGCAGCCTGGCCAACGTGCGGGCGCTGACCGACCGCATCAACGGCCCGGGGGGCGTGCTGGGCGTGCTGATGGGCAACGAGGCCGATGCGAAGAAGATCGTGGCCACGCTGGAACGCACCAACGCACTGCTCGCGCGCCTGGATGGCATGGCGGCACGTGCCGATAAACAGGTGTTTGGGGCCGATGGCAGCAAGGACGCGCTGGTGCCCGAAGTGCGGGCCACGGTGGCCCAGCTGGGGGGCCTGCTGGCCGACACCCGCGCGAGCCTGCAGAAGGTGGACGCGGTGCTGGTGGAGGCGCAGGCCATCGGTGCCAATGCGCGGGAAGCCACGACCGACCTGGGCGCATTGCGCGCCGAGGTGGAAAGCAACCTGCGCAAGGTGGAGAGCCTGGTCAATGAGATCAACCGCAAATGGCCTTTCGCGCGGGACACGGAGCTCAAGCTGCCATGAAGCGTCTTATCCCCACGCCCCCTGCTGTGCTGCGGCGGCACCTGACCCATGCCGCGCTCCTGGCGGCGGCGCTGCTGCTGTCCGCCTGCTCCGGCAAGCCCCGGGTGCCCGACTGGCAGATGAACGCCCAGGCCTCCGCGCAAAAGGCGCTGGAAGCCTATCTGTCAGGCAATGACCGTGTCGACAGGCTGGAGTGGGACCGCGCCCGCGCGGAGGTCGCCCGCACGGGCCGCCCGGATCTGCTGGCCCGCCTGGAGCTCATGCGCTGCGCGGCGCAGGTCGCCAGTCTGGTGGCTGGCCCGTGTGAACGCTTTGAGCCATTGCGCGCGGATGCGGCGGCGCCGGAGCGTGCCTATGCCGACTACCTGGCCGGCAGCTTGCCGCCGCAAGGGGCAAGCCTGCTGCCCGAAGCGCAGCGCAAGGTGGCCGTGTCGGGGGATGGGGCGGCCTTGTCCGCCATCGAGGATCCGCTCTCGCGCCTGGTGGCGGCCGGGGTGCTGTTTCAGGCAGGGCGTGCCAGCCCGGCCGTGATTGGCAACGCCATCGATGCCGCGTCCACACAGGGCTGGCGGCGGCCTTTGATGGCCTGGTTGACGCTGCAGGCGCAGCGCGCTGACGCTGCAGGAGACGCGGAGTCGGCATCGGCGCTGCGGCGGCGCATTGCCATCGTGGAGCAGGGCGCCGCAGGCTTGCGCTAGCGGGCCGGGACTCCAGGGGCGATTCTCAGCGCAACCGTGCCTGCAGCTGTGTTTCGATGTGGTCCCGCTCCGAGGCAAACTGCTGGGCGCTGATTTCATTCGCCTCGTATTTGCGCGCCGTGGAAAGCAGAAGCACGGTGTTCTCCAGCCGTGTGTCTTGCTGCAATGAAGGGGGCAGGGCCGTCAGGCGGTCGAAGCTTTGTTTGTAGAGTTCGCTCCAGCTCAGCGTCCCCGCCTGGGCCTGGGCGCGGGCGCCATCATGCCAGCGGGCGAACTCTTCGAGGGAGCTGTCGCGCGGGCTCGTGCAGCCCAGGAGGCCCGCCATCAGCGCCAGGACGGACCAACGCCATGCGATGGCGTGAGAGGAAGAGGAATTCAGGCCTGCAGAGATTCGAAAACGTGTGGTCACGATCGTCCTCCATTCTTGAATGACAACGAAAATGCCGTTGTGCAGCGCCAGATGGTACTCCGATGCTATGATTTTTTCTACTTTGCCAAAAAAGTGCAGAAGCGCGCACCGGATGTGGTCAATCTACGTGCCCTGGCAACCCAGTGCCGGCAGTCCGCTACTGGAACAGGCTCGTGGGCAGGAGCTGGTCCAGCCCATGGGGCAAGAGCGACATGGAGTCCACCGACTGCACCGCCACATCGGGCATCAACAAGGATGCCGCTGCAAGTACCGCAAGCACGACCGTACCGGCAAACGCTGCCAGTGCGCGGGCTCCGGGGGGCAAAGGGTGGCGTTTCATGATGGTTCCTTTGTCAAAAAAGGTGGGAGTCGCAATGACCTCCCGGGCCAGCCTCAATGGCTGATAGCGGAGATTTCAGCAAAGCAACCGGTGTGCGTCTGTCAGACAACTGCGATACCGGGCGCTGGCTGGACGCTGTTGCCTTTGGTTGCAATTGCTGGGATGAAGAGCCCCCGGGTGTCCGGGTGCTCGCAGGGGTGAATCTGTAGGACCCGGCCCATGGCGGATGGGCAAGGCTTCCGACCTGCCGGCCGGGCAAGGCACTCCCACAATCACCGCAGCCCGGCAGGGCCCTTCATGCGAGGGCTGGCGCGACCGGGCTTTCCCCTTGGCTGCTTGCAGGCCGTGCGCTGCGGATCGGCGGCGGCAGCCCTCCGGTCCTTGACCAGTCAGCGAGAAAGGAAGTCCCCATGAAAGAGCCACTACTGCAGCAGGGCGAGGGCACGGATGCGATGGGTGCCATGCCTTCGACCAGCAGCCCGTCTTACGCCACCCGTACCTCCGTGCAGGCGGCCTTTGACCATTTCGCATCGCATGTCACGCGGTGGGCCGGATCTCCCGGCATGTTCTGCGCCGCGCTCCTCATGGTGCTGGCCTGGGCCGTCACCGGGCCGATCTTTCACTTTTCAGAGAACTGGCAACTGGTCATCAACACGGGAACCACCATCGTGACGTTCCTGATGGTGTTTCTCATCCAGCAAAGCCAGAACAAGGACAGCGTGGCCATTCACCTCAAGCTCAATGAGCTGCTGGCGGCCAATCGGCATGCGAGCAACCGCATGATCGGCATCGAGGACCTGGACGAACAGGACCTGCGCGAGGTCGCGAGCTTCTATGTGCGCTTGGCCGAACGGGCCAGACAGGCCGGCAGGGACAAGTGCGCGCACTCCATTGACGAAGAAGGCATGTCCGCTTCGGCCATGGACGCGCATCGCCCCGCCCATGCGCGCGAGGCCGTTGCGGTTCTCGGCGCAGGCTGCAGTGGGCGGGAAGGGGCTTTGTGAGTTGGGGGCGCGGATCCTGCACGCCCACCTTGAAAACGTCCGCAGGTGCTAGGAATCCAATGTCGTCCGTGTCGCATCGCGTTCCATGCGGCAGCTGTCCAGCGAGGGCAGCCAGTCGGGAATGATGGAGCCGGAAGACAAGGTGGCGGTGAACCTGAAGGCGTGGTGGGGATAGGCTTTTGCCAATGCCGCGCGACCTTGCTGGGAAATGCCGAAGACCTCCGCCACCTGGTCGCGGGCCCCCACATCCGGGAGCCGGACGTCAACAAGCTGCGCGGCCGCCAGCACCCGAAGCTTGTCCACGTCGCAAGGCTTCTCGACGGTCTTGGGCAACTCGGTCTGTGCAAGGGCGAACAGTAGCTCCATGGGCATGTTGCACTCCATAGGGGGTGGAGTGACTTATTGTGAATAGAGCAGATTCTCATGACAACAGATCGCACTTTTTGAAGCAAATTATGCAATTTGTTGCAATTTCGGTTGTGTTGCCACGACCACGTGTCCGACTGGCGGGCAGGCATATGACTGACATCCGCGCACGAACGCGGGGCATTCAATGAAGCTTGCATGACGGGCCCGTGGGGCGATTGCCAGCGCTGGAGACAGCACCGAGAAACGGGCCCCCTGGTGATGAGAATGCGAGGCTGAGATGCAAAATGACCTGTTGAATCAAGCGCACGTCCGGGAATCCATTGCCGGGGAGGAGGATCCGGGCGCCGCGCTGGACGTGGTAAGGGCCATGGTGGGCCGAAATCCTGATGAGGCGCATTCCCCGCATGGGGTCAACGCAAAAATCAATTTCAGCTGCAGTGATGGCAAGGAGAACATCGCCGTCGACGTGGTCTGGCCGCGGCACCATGCAAAGGAAGATGTCGCAAAGCTGCTGGGGCTTGTGATGGCCCACCATGGCGCCATCGCGGACACGGCCTGGTCCTTGTTTGCCGCCACCGGAAAGAGCCCCATGGAGCTCGAGGTGGACGAGGGACAGGACGGCGTCTTCTATATCAATCGCAGAGATGCGTGAGGCGAAAGCAGGGGCGGTCGATGACGTTCCTGGCGGAGTTTTCATCGATTTTTGAAGCGGCGTGTCTTCGTCGAATGGAGTTTTAGGGTGGCGCGGCTTCAGTCCAGCGCTTTCAGGGCGCTGGATATCGACACCGCAGCCTGCCCATAGCCCTCCCAGGCGCCGTTGCCCACGGGCAAACGTGGCCCTACGTTCTGGATATTCCAGTGCGCACCGCTGCCCAGCATGTCCAGTTCCGGCCACGATACCGGGACCGATATGCCCATCCCGGGGCGTGCGCGGGCCGTCCAGGCGCTTGCTGTCGTCGCTCCGAAACCATTGCGAAGGTAGTCCACGAAGACCTTGCCCACGCGGTTTTTGGGCCCGCTCTTGGCCACGAACCGCTGTGGAATCGTCTGTGCCAGATGCCGCACCACCGCCTGGCTGAATCCCTTGACCGTTTCCCAGTCATGAAGCCGCTTGATCGGCACGACGATGTGCAGGCCTTTGCCTCCGCTGGTCTTGAGAAAGGCGGGCAGGCCCAGCTCGGTGAGCATCAGGCGCACCAAGGTCGCTGCTTCCTGCACGTGGGTCCAGGGCACTCCCTCGCCGGGGTCCAGGTCAAAGGTCATCCGGTCCGGTCGCCCTATCCTGTCCTTGCGGGCATTCCATGTATGCAGCTCGACCGTGTTCATCTGCGCGGCCGACAGCAGCCCTTGTGGGCCCGCGATTTCAAGCAGAGCAGGGTGCCCGGGAAAAAGGCTCTCCGCGAGCTGCCGCACGCCCTCCATGCGGCCAGTCTCCAGGTGCTTCTGAAAGAACAGTTCACCGCTCACCCCGTCTGGTGCTCGGACGAGGGAAACCGGGCGGCCTTCCAGGTGGGGCATCAGCAGCGGCGCCACGGTGGCGTAGTAGCGGATGAGGTCGATCTTCGTGGTGCCGGTGGATGGGTCAATGACCCGCTCGGGATGCGATACGCGCAACGAACCGATCCCGGAGCCGGCGGCGGCCGGGTGTTTCGCCCACTGCTTCGGCCTTTCCTGGACAATGGCCTGGGGCGGCTTGTCATCGCGCAGGCCATGAAACACGGAGTGCCGGATTCTGCCTTCCTTTGTCCATTCTCCAAACGAGACTTCGGCGAGGAGCTTCGGCTCGACCCAGTGGGCTTTTTTCCCGATGGCGCGCGGATTGGCGAACGGGCTCGCGCTGGTGCGCAGCGCACGGAGCCTTCGGCTCAGATCGGCCAGGACGCGTTCACTGAACCCCGTACCCACATTGCCCGCATAGCGCAGTGCGCCGGTGTCGTCGTGGACACCGAGCAGCAAGGACCCAATCCCCGTGCGAGATCCCTGCGGGTCGGTGTAGCCGCCGATCACGAACTCCTGGCGGTGGGTGCACTTGAGCTTGATCCACTCCGCGCTGCGCCGAGAAGCGTACCCGCCGGTCTTGAGTTTTCCGATGACCCCCTCAAAGCCCAGCTTGCAGGCCGAGGAAACCAGGTCGGCCGGCCGCGCTTCAAAGGCCTCGCTGAAGCGCACCCGGTCGGTGGGTGCCCCTTCCACGACCTTGCGAAGATGCTCCCGCCGCTCCACGAGAGGAAGCGCACGAAGGTCATGGCCATCCGCGTAGGGCAAGTCGAACACATAGAAAACCAGTGCTTGCGTGGACTGGCCATCGAATGCATTTTGCAGCGCCTGAAAGTCTGGGACGCCATGGGCATCGGGCATGAGCACTTCACCGTCGATCCAGCCGGACTTCAACGCAAGCCTGGCGATGGCCGCCGCCAGGTCCGGCATCCTGGCCGTCCAGTCATTGCCGTTGCGGGTGAACAGCCGCGCCTTGCCTCGTTCCACGCGGGCCAGGAGGCGGTAGCCGTCGAACTTCAGCTCCCAGATCCAGCCCGTGGTGTCATGGGGTGGACCGTCCACCAAGGTGGCGAGCTGGGGCGACAGCGTCTCCGGGAGCGGCGCTCTGGGCGCCGTCATCGCGCTCGCCTGGCGCTTGGCGGACGGCGCCACGTCGCCGGGCCTTGCCGGGGCCTTTCGGGGCGCGGAGACCGCGGGCGCCGCCGCGACGCTGTCGGGCATTTCATCCACCACGCTGAACTCGTGGCCGGGGCGTTCCAGCCCGTCGTGTTCCTTGATGAGCAGCCAGGGGGGCTGCTTCTCCCCTGCGCGGCCGTGCATGCGCACCAGCGTCCAATGGCCCTGGAGCTTGTGCCCGTGAAGCTCGAACTTCAATTTCCCCTTGCGGTAGCCCTCGTGGGGGTCCCCGACCGGCACCCAGTAGCCGCGATCCCAGATGATGACCCGGCCGGCACCATACTGCTTCGCCGGAATCTGGCCTTCGAAGCTGTTGTAGGCGATGGGATGGTCTTCCACCTGCACCGCCATGCGCTTGTCGGCCGGATCGTAGCTCGGCCCTTTGGGCACGGCCCAGCTCTTCATCGTGCCGTCCAGTTCAAGCCGCAAGTCATAGTGCAGGCGGCTGGCCCAGTGCTTCTGGATCACGTACTGCAGGGCATCGCCGCCCGGCACACCGCCTTCCGCGGGCTCCGGCGTCAGCGCAAAGTTGCGCTTCTTCCTGTACTGGGCCAAGGGCTCCTTCATGGTGGCTCGAGGCGACTATGCCGCAGAACGGCGTCCGGGGTGGGCGCGTTGCCTTGGGGGTGCCATGGCAGGCCCCACTACCGCGAAACCAGGTACTCGCGGACCTTGTCGGCGGACGGGCCGGCCGGGGCTTCCGCGACGCCCAGGCTATGGGTCCAGTCGCGCACTTCACAGGGTTCGCTGAGGTTGATGAAACGGCGGTCCTGTACCGTCTGGCTTTTGTCATCGCTCATTGCCGGCTCCTTGAGTGAACGGCCAAAGCTATCACGTGGGTATTTCAGAGGTTGTAGGACAGGAGGTGCTCCGGCACAGGCTCCGCCTGCATGCGGCGGCATCGTTTTGGCCCGCTGTACCGAATCAGTGCCCTTGGTGGGAGCCGCCTTTTCACCTTGCCGGAAAACCACATGCGGATGGGCTCTTGTCTGACACGGCAAAAGGCTCCGCCGCGTTAACTTGGGGGCTCCAGAGAGAAGGGTCACCACCATGAACACACCAGCCAATTCTTCCCGCATGCAACACGTTCTCGTGGATACGGATCCAGAACTGGGCATGTACGACACCCGCGTCTTCTGGCTTGCCGCAGTGGTTGCCACGGTGGCGGTGCTGGCGGTGGCGTATTTCAAGATGGGCTATTGAATCGTTCCATGCGCCGTCGCCTGGGCCGCCGTTCCCGTCTGCTGTCAACCGCATCGCCAAGCGTGGTGCTTCATCGCGCTGGTGCTATCTCTTGAGTGCAAGCGGCACCGCTGGGCTTGATTCTTGACGTATCCCCTGTATACCAGCAGCGCTGCACGGCGCATGACATGGCTGGCACTTTGCACCCACCAAAGGCCGCGCGGCCCATCTCTGCCGCAGCACTTCGCGACCCTGATCGCGCCGCCCTCCTGAGCGGCAAGAAAGTTCATCCCCATCCCCTTCGAAGCACCGGCGCCACGCGGTGCGGGCCGACCTGAGCTGCTTTCGCCGAAGCCGCCCGCTAGCTAGAAGTGGGGCGGCGGGTCTTGCACCGGGGGTGTGCCTGGCTGCGCTGGCGGATCGACCTGGGGTGGCTCGGGCGTCCAGGGGGGCGGGGTGTCCACGGGAGGGAAGGGGGGTACGGGGGAGGGGGCGGGTACGTGGGTGTGAAGCATCGCGGTCTTTCCTTTCGAGTGGACCTGGGCAATGGCCTCACGTTATCGCCTTCCCGTGGCGCTTTGTGCCAGCCAACACGCCGACCCGGCCTCAGCCTCGTGCGATAGGCCCGGGCAGGGGCCGTTACGTCTCGACAGGCAAGTTGCTTGCGTTGTCAGCGCGTAACGCCGATAGGGGCCTACGATGCTTCTGTCAGGCTCTCTCCCTGACACCTCCCCTCCTCTTGCTTTTTTTCATGCGAGAGTTCGGCCCGCCTGGTGCGGGCTTTTTTTTGCCTGGGCTGAGGGCCTCCCCACGCGCGCCGCGCGCCTGCCCCTGGGGTGCAACGCCTGCCACTGCGGGCAGGCGTCAGCCCATGCCCGGAGCGGGTGAGGCGGCACCTGCGGGCACCAGGGGGCTGCCTTGCGCGTGCAGGCGCACCTGTGGGAGGCAGTCGGGATGCTCGCGCTGGATGAAGGTCACCAGTGCCTCGCGCACGCGGCACCGCAGGTCGAAGGCCAGGCCCGAAGAGCGCGCGGAAACCAGCACGCGTATCTGGAGGGTGCGCTCGGTCACGTCGGTCAACTGAAGAATGCCGACGCGCCGGTCCCATTCGGGGGCCGCCTCCAGCACGCGCTGCAATTCGGCGCGCAGGGGATCGAGCGGCAGGCGGTAGTCGGCGAAGAGGAACACGGTGCCCAGGATCTCGGAACTGGTGCGCGTCCAGTTCTGGAACGGGTGTTCGATGAACCACTGCAGCGGAATGATCAGGCGCCGCTCGTCCCAGATGCGCAACACCACATAGGTGCCGGTGATCTCTTCCACGCGGCCCCATTCGCCCTCGATGATGAGCACGTCGTCGATGCGAAGCGGCTGGGCCAGCGCGATCTGCAGGCCCGCGATCATGTTGCTGAACACCGGGCGCGCTGCGATGCCGGCGACGATGCCCACCACGCCGGCCGATGCCAGCAGGCTGGCGCCCACCTGCCGCGCCCCTGGAAAGGTCATGAGCATGAGGGCCACGCCGGCCATCACCACGCCGGTCATCGCGGTGCGAGACAACACGCGTGCCTGCGTGGCGATGCGCCGCGCCGTGAGGTTGTCCTCCACATCCGCGGGATGCTGCGCGATGACGCCATTGGCAAGTCCGCCAATGGCCGCGATCAGCAGCCAGCACGCTCCGCCGATCACCAGCAGGCCGTTGAGATGCCGCACGCTGCCGATGTACCTCAAGTCGTCGCTGGCCGCCTGCCAGACGAGCTGGAGCGCGATCAGCGGCAGCAGAACCCGCATGACGGGAATGCAGGCGATAACCACCGCGCGCACTACCGGAACCGGGGCCGTGGCACGGCGCAGCACCACCGCGGCGATGCGGTGGGCCATGGCGGCGACGGCCACGGCCAGGAGGGCGGCGAGGGCGGTGGCAGACCAGGGAGACAGGTGAAGTCCTTCGGGCATGGCAGGGCAGGGTGGGGCGAGGCCGCGAACGGCAGATGGGCGGGAACAGCGACTCTCGCATCGGCACCGGGCGCTGTCTGTCGGACGGGGCGCCGCGCCTGTTCGCCGTGCATGCGCGTGGGCCCCGCCATGGGCTGGTCGGCAGGCGGGCGCACAACCCGTTGCAGGCGCCCCTGCGGCAGGGGTGGACAAGTTGCCATCAGGGTATTCCTTTGCAATTGCCGGGGCTCTCCCTCCCTAGAATGTGTTGCACTGCAATACATGGGTTTCCGAGCCCGAGGAGTTCGTTGTGTCCGAACAGAAAAGTGCCGCGTCCAAATCGGCCCAGCGCGTGATCAAGAAATACCCCAACCGTCGTCTGTACGACACGGATACCTCCACCTACATCACGCTGGCCGAAGTGCGCCATCTGGTGATGGATCACCAGAGCGTGGTGGTGCGCGACGCCAAGACGGGCGAGGACCTCACGCGCAGCATCCTGCTGCAGATCATCCTGGAGGAGGAGGCCGGCGGCGCCCCCATGTTCACCGAGGCCGTGCTGGCCAACATCATCCGTTTCTATGGCCATGCCATGCAGGGCTTCATGGGGGCCTACCTGGAGAAGAACGTCCAGGCTTTCACCGACATCCAGGCCAAGCTGGCCGAGCAGTCGCAAAGCGTGACCCCGGAGATGTGGGCGCAGTTCATGAGCCTGCAGTCGCCCATGCTCAAGGGCATGATGGGCAACTACGTGGAGCAGTCGCAGTCCATGCTCACGCAGATGCAGGAGCAGATGCAAAAGCAGACGGAGCAGATGCTGGGCGCCTTCGGCATCAAAAGGTAAGCCCCTGAGCCACTGGCGACGCGGATTCCACGGCGTCCGCTGGCCCCGGGCGCGCCGGTTTCACGGGCCGCCGGGCACGGCAAGCGTTCGGGAAATGGGCAATCCCACCCTGTTGCACGCCGGAACTGGGACAATACGGGGATATGAGCGAAGTACTGTCCCCCACGAAAACACCCAAAGTCGGTTTTGTGAGCCTTGGCTGCCCCAAGGCCCTCACGGATTCCGAACTGATCCTCACGCAGCTGAGCGCCGAGGGTTACGAAACCTCCAAGACCTTCCACGGGGCTGACCTCGTCATCGTCAACACCTGCGGCTTCATCGACGATGCCGTGAAGGAAAGCCTGGACACCATTGGCGAGGCCTTGGCCGAGAACGGCCGGGTGATCGTCACCGGCTGCCTGGGCGCGCGCGCGGGCGAGGATGGCGGCAACATGGTGCGCCAGATGCACCCCAGCGTGCTGGCCGTGACCGGTCCGCACGCCACGCAGGAGGTGATGGACGCTGTCCACCTGAACCTGCCCAAGCCGCACGACCCCTTCATCGACCTGGTGCCCGGCAACTTCGGCATCGCGGGCATCAAGCTCACGCCCAAGCACTACGCCTACCTCAAGATCAGCGAGGGCTGCAACCACCGCTGCACCTTCTGCATCATCCCCTCGATGCGCGGCGACCTGGTGTCGCGCCCCATCGGCGACGTGCTGAGCGAGGCCAAGGCCCTGTTCGAAGGCGGCGTGAAGGAGCTCTTGGTGATCAGCCAGGACACGTCTGCCTACGGCGTGGACGTGAAGTACCGCACCGGCTTCTGGGACGGCAAGCCCGTCAAGACCCGCATGCTGGAGCTGGTGCAGACCCTGGGCGAGATCGCCGAGCCCTACGGCGCCTGGGTGCGGCTGCACTATGTGTACCCCTACCCGAGCGTGGACGAGGTGCTGCCGCTCATGGCCACGGGCAAGGTGCTGCCATACCTGGACGTGCCGCTGCAGCACAGCCACCCCGATGTCCTGAAGCGCATGAAGCGCCCGGCCAGCGGCGAGCGCAACCTGGAGCGCATCCAGCGCTGGCGCGAGGTGTGCCCGGAGCTGGTCATCCGCAGCACCTTCATCGCCGGCTTCCCCGGTGAGACGGAAGAAGAGTTCGCGCACCTGCTGGACTTCGTGCGCGAGGCGCAGATCGACCGTGCGGGCTGCTTTGCCTACAGCGACGTGAACGGCGCCGCCGCCAACGAACTGCCCGGCATGCTGCCCATGGAAGTGCGCGAGGAACGCCGCGCCCGCTTCATGGCCGTGGCCGAAGAGGTCTCCATCGCCCGCCTGCAGCGCCGCGTGGGCGCCACCATGCAGGTGCTGGTCGACTCCGCCCCGGGCCTGGGCCGCAAGGGCGGCGTGGGCCGCACCTACGCCGATGCGCCCGAGATCGACGGCACGGTGCAGCTGCTGCCGCCCGAGAAGATCAGCAAGACCATGAAGGTGGGCGAGTTCACCAGGGCCCGCATCGTGGGCGTGCGCGGGCACGACCTGGTGGCACAGCCTATCTGAATGGGTGATTGAAAAAAGTGAGCTGCCAGCGCTGGTGTGTAGAGGGTTTCAAGGTGTTTTCTCCTGGAAACCTATAGGCAGCAAGCGGCGGCAGCTCATTTTTTGATAGAGCCGTGGGGCAGGACCCCATGAAAAAAGGCTTCCCGAGGGAAGCCTTTTTGCTGGGTGCCACACGATGCTTACACGCGCTTGCGGTATTCGCCGGTGCGGGTGTCGATTTCGATCTTGTCGCCTTGCGAGACGAACAGGGGCACGGGCACTTCGAAGCCGGTGGCGATCTTGGCGGGCTTGAGCACCTTGCCGGACGTGTCGCCCTTGACGGCGGGCTCGGTCCAGGTGATTTCGCGCTCGACGCTGGTGGGCAGTTCGACCGAGATGGCCTTGCCGTCGTAGAACACCACTTCCAGGGACATGCCGTCTTCCAGGTAGTTCAGTGCGTCGCCCATGTTTTCGGCTTCGACTTCGTACTGGTTGAACTCGGTGTCCATGCAGACATACATGGGGTCGGCGAAGTAGGAGTAGGTGCACTCCTTCTTGTCCAGGATCACGTTGTCGATCTT
Source organism: Acidovorax sp. GW823-FHT01C06 (assembly GCF_058798375.1). Lineage (NCBI taxonomy): Bacteria > Pseudomonadati > Pseudomonadota > Betaproteobacteria > Burkholderiales > Comamonadaceae > Acidovorax > Acidovorax sp. GW823-FHT01C06. The sequence goes on along the minus strand of NZ_JBXAKN010000008.1, from coordinate 18,912 downwards.
GTCGTCGGCCTTGAACACGTTTTCGGTGCCGAAGTTGCCGATCAGGCTCTTGAGCTTCATGCGCACGGTGGCGGCACCGCGGCCGCCGCGGGCGTATTCGGTCTTCAGGACCACCATGGGGTCCTTGCCGTGCATGATGACGTTGCCGGCGCGGATTTCTTGAGCGATTTTCATAGCAAGTTGCTTGGGTTGGGGCCGCTCAACGCGCGGGCCGGCAAATTCGCTGGGTGGACCAGCTGGTTTTGCCCTGCCGATGCATGTTCCGCGGCGGGAATGCGCCAGGGCTGGACACCGGTGTGCCGCCCCTGTTTTGCGCAAAGCCCTGGATTTTACCGTTTTTCAGCGACAAAGCCCAAAAGCTGTGCGACGAGATTGTCCTGCGTCAGCAGCCGTGCACGGGCCGCCTGGATGCACGCGGTCCATTCCGCCAGGGTGGCGTCATCGGGCCACTGCAGCGCAGCCTGGTCCAGTCCGTTCCAGGTGGCATGAAACCGCCGCAGCGAAGGCGGCGCCTGCAGCCAGTCCAGGAACGCCCGCAGCTTGTCGTGGTGCGCGTTGTCGTGCTGGGGATAGATCTGCCAGACCAGCGCCTGCCCGGCCCAGAGTGCGCGCACCAGCGAGTCCTCGCCCCGCACGGCGTTGAAGTCGCAGGCCCACAGCATCTCGTCGAAGGCGGGCTGGGGCCGGTGGGGCAGGTATGAAATGCAGAGCTGCTCGCGCTTGTCGGACAAGGGCTGGCGGTCAATTTGGCTCGTCGTCTTGGCGCTGTCTTCCGCCAGCGCTGCCCGCACGGCGGCGGTGGGGCGACCGGGTGTGACGAGCAACTGCGTGGGCTGTGCCTGGCTGTGGCGCAGCAGCTCAGGCAGGGCGGCGGGTTCGTAGCAGAACAGCGAAACCCAGCGCTGCTCGGGGCCGCCATGGCCCAGGCCGAACGCTGACGCGTGCCGTGCACGCCAGGCGCTGCGGTCAAACGCCACGCGCCGTGCCATCAGGCCGGGCTCGCGCAGCAGCCCGCCCGTGCCGGGGGTGAAGCCGGGATAGAAGAACCAGCGTGTCCAGCCGGCAGCGGGGCCGGACGAGAGGAGCGAGGAGAGCCTGTGATGGCGCTCCACATAGCTTTCAGCCGACAGGTATTCCAGATTGATCCAGACCGGTTTTGGGTGCTTTGGGCTCATGGCGCTTGCCTGGCAAGCGCTGTAAGCTATGAATTCAGGAGCAATATCGCAACCGAACGCTTCCACCATCACATCGGGCGGCGGCTCGCCGGGGCCGGGCGGTGGCGAGCCCCAGGCGCGCAGCTCCACGCCGGGGCAGCCTGTGGGAGCCATCCATTGCAGGGCCGAGGCGTCGTCCACCCACAGCCGAACGCGGTGGCCCAGGCCGGCCAGCTGCGCCACCAGGCGCCAGCACACGCCAATGTCGCCAAAGTTGTCGATCACGCGGCAGAACACGTCCCACTGCAGGGGGGCGGAAGACTGGGTCATGGGGCGGGGGGGGATGGCGGGGGGCTGCGCAGGTGATCGACCAGCAGCCGGGCGACGCTGGAGAGCGCCTCTTCCGAGCGCACGCACAGCGCCAGCCGCCGGTGTGCCCAGGGCTCGTTCAGCGTGAGGGTGCGCACGGCCAGCTTGCCCTGGTACAGCGCGGCGCTGCCGCGCGGCATCACGCCCACGCCCAGGCCGGCGTTGACCATGAGGCACAGCGCGTCGTAGCTGGTCACCTGGATGCGCAGGCGCAGGGGCAGCCCCGCCGCGGAGGCCGCCCGGGCCAACTGGTTGTTGATGGCGCTGTTGGGGTGGGCACCCACGAAGTCGAACGGGAGGGCATCGGCCAGCCGCACCGCCTTGCGGCGCGCCAGCGCGTGGCCGGTGGGAACCACCAGCACCAGTTCGTCGGTGCGGTAGGGCAGCAGCGTCACGCGCTCGCCGTAGTGGCCTTCGTTGAGGATGCCCACGTCGGCCGCGTTCTCGGCCACGGAATGGGCGATGGCACTGCTGATCTGCTCCTGCAGGCGCACATCCACCTGCGGGTGCAGCGCCATGAAGCTCTGCAGCTCGGCCGGCAGGAACTGCGTGATGGCCGAAATGTTGGCCACCACGCGCACATGGCCGCGCACGCCCGTGCCGTAGTCATGCATCTGCGTGGCAATGCCGTCCAGGTCGTTGAGCACGCCCCGTGCCATGTTCAGCAGCGCGAACGCGGCGGCGGTGGGCTCGGTGCCCTTGTTGCTGCGGGTGAACAGCTCCACGCGCAGGGCCGCCTCCAGGTCGGCCAGGCGGCGGCTCACGGCCGAGGCGGCCAGGTGCTCGCGCGCGGCGGCGGCGGCGATGGTGTTTTCTTCCATCACGGCCACGAACAGGCGCAGGGAGACGGGGTCGAGTTTCATGGACCGTGGATGGTACCCCGCCATGCTGGTTTGCGATGGCAGCTTCGTGCTTGAGCGATTTACGGCGCCGCGCGTGCTGCGCATGATTCGCGCACACCGGCCCGGAGCGAGGCCGCAGGAGAATGTATTTCCATGGATTCCGTTGCTTCCCCCGCCGCGCTGCAAGGCGTGCGCGTCATCGAAATGGGCCAGCTCATCGCCGGGCCCTTCTGCGGCAAGACGCTGGGCGAGTTCGGCGCCGATGTGATCAAGATCGAGGCCCCGGAGACGGGCGACCCGCTGCGCAACTGGCGCCTCATCAAGGAAGGCACCTCCGTCTGGTGGCAGGTGCAGTCGCGCAACAAGCGCTCGGTGGCGCTGGACCTGCGCCAGAAGGAAGGCCAGGACATCGCCCGCCAGCTCATCGCCGAGGCGGACGTGCTCGTCGAGAACTTCCGCCCCGGCACGCTCGAAGGCTGGGGCATGTCGCCCCAGGAGCTGCACGCGCTCAACCCCGGCCTGGTCATGCTGCGCATTTCGGGCTACGGCCAGACGGGGCCGTACCGCGACCTGCCCGGTTTTGGCGCCATTGGCGAGGCCATGGGCGGCCTGCGCCACCTCACGGGCGAGCCCGGCCGCGTGCCGGTGCGCGTGGGCGTGTCGATCGGCGACACGCTGGCGGCGCTGCACGGCACCATCGGCGTGCTCACGGCGCTGTACCACCGCAAGGTCAACGGCGGCAAAGGCCAGGTGATCGACGTGGCGCTGCACGAGGCGGTGTTCAACGTGATGGAAAGCCTGATCCCCGAATACAGCGCCTTCGGTGCCGTGCGCGAGGCCGCGGGCAGTGCGCTGCCGGGCATCGCGCCGTCCAACGCCTACCCCTGTACCGACGGCTGGGTGCTGGTGGCGGGCAATGGCGACAGCATCTTCAAGCGCCTGATGGACGCGATTGGTCGGCCCGACCTGGGCGCCGCGCCCGACCTGGCCAACAACACCGGCCGCGTGGCCCGCGTGGAAGAAATCGACGCCGCCATCGGCGCCTGGAGCGCGCAGCGCACGGTGCAGCAGGTGCTGGACGCCCTGGGCGCTGCCCGCGTGCCCGCCGGCAAGGTCTACACCGCCAAGGACATTGCGCAAGACCCGCACTACCGCGCCCGCGACATGCTGCTCACGCAACAGACGCGCGACGGCTACAGCGTGGAGGTGCCCGGCATCGTACCCAAGCTCTCGGCCACGCCGGGCAGCATCCGCAGCAGCGCTCCGCACCTGGGCGACGACACCGATGCGGTGCTGGCCGAGGCAGGCCTCACGGCCGAACAGATTGCGCTGCTGCGCAGCAAGGGGGTGATTCAATGAGTGCATCCAATACGGTGTGGCAGGGCGCAGGCCGCCGCATCCACATGCAGGAAGTCGGCCTGCGCGACGGCCTGCAGATGGAGAAGGCCTTCGTGCCCACGGCCGACAAGATCGCACTGTGCAATGCGCTGTCGGCAGCGGGCCTGGCCAAGATCGAGGTGACCTCGTTCACCTCGCCCACGGCCATTCCTGCGCTGAAAGACGCCGAGATCGTGATGCGCGAGATCACGCGCCGCCCGGGCACGGTCTACACCGCACTGGTGCCCAACCTGCGCGGGGCCGAGCGCGCCATCGAGTCGCGCACGGACGAGCTGAATCTCGTCATGTCGGTGAGTACCACGCACAACCTGGCTAACCTGCGCATGACGCAGGAACAGTCGTTCGCGGCGTTGGCGCAGGTGGTGTCCCTGGCGCAGGGCGCCAACGTGGCGGTGAATGTGTCGCTGTCCTGTGTGTTTGGCTGCCCCATGGAGGGTGATGTGGCCCAGGCCGATGTGTTCGGCTGGGTGCAGCGTTTTGTGGATCGGGGCGTGCGTGGCATCACGCTGTGCGACACCACGGGCATGGCCTACCCCACGCAGGTGCACCAGCTCACCGCGGCAGCCCGCGCGCGCTGGCCGGGGGTGGAGTTCACCCTGCATTTCCACAACACGCGCGGCATGGGGCTGGCCAATGTGCTGGCGGCCATTGACGCAGGCGCAGACCGGTTCGATGCCTCGCTGGGCGGCCTGGGCGGCTGCCCCTATGCGCCGGGCGCCAGCGGCAATGTGTGCAGCGAAGAGATCGTTCATGCACTGGCGCTGATGGGCTATGACACCGGGGTGGATCTGGCGCAACTCGTGGCGGTGGCGCGGCAACTGCCTGCGTTCATCGATCACGACATTCCCAGCCAGATCGCCAAGGCGGGTCCGCGCCTGGCGCTGCACCCGGTGCCTGCCGATTTCGAGGCGATCCGCGAAAGGGCGCTTGCCCGCTGAACACGGGCGAGCCCGCATTACCCCAATAACACGAGGAGACAAACGCCATGACATTTCACACCCCGCTGTCCCGCCGCATCTTTACCGCCGCCGTGCTGTGCTCCGCCGCCTTGGCCGCGGGCGCGCAGGACAAGTACCCCTCCAAGCCCATCACCGTGGTGGTGCCCCAGGCGGCGGGCGGCGCCAACGACGCCATTGCGCGCGTGGTGGCGCAAAAGCTCGGCGAGCAACTGGGCCAGAGCGTGATCGTGGACAACCGCCCCGGCGCGGGCGGCACGCTGGCCACGGGCGCCACGGCCCGTGCGCGCAACGATGGCTATACCTTGCTGCTCACGGCCGACAGCGCCCATGTGATCGGCCCCGCGCTGTACAAGAACCCGGGGTTCGATCCCGTCAAGGACTTCGCGCCCGTGGCGCCCGTGGCCACGGCGGGCTATGTGTTGGTGGCACACCCATCCTTCCCCGCCAGCACGGTGGCTGAAATGGTCGCATTGGCCAAGGCCAGCCCCGGCAAATATTCGATCGCCTCGGCCGGCAATGGCACGCTGAACCACCTGATCGGCGAGATGCTGCAGAAGGCCGCCGGCATCCAGCTGCAGCACATTCCCTACAAGGGCTCGGCGGCGGCGGCCACCGACGTGGTGGGCGGACAGGTGCCGCTGTCGGTGCAAAGCCTGCCGTCGGCCATTGCGTTCATCAAGGCGGGCAAGCTCAAGGTGCTGGGCGTGGTCAATGAAAAACGCGTGGCGGCCTTGCCGGATGCCCCCACCATTGGCGAAACCCTCAAGGGCTTTGGCCAGGCGCCCTGGTATGCGCTGTTTGCACCCGCCGGCACGCCTGCGCCCATCGTGGCGCTGCTGCAGGCCGAGGTGGCCCGCGCGCTGGAGCACAAGGACGTGGTGGACAAGCTGGCCACCGTGGGCTGCGAGCCCTTCAAGGGCACGGCGGCGCAGCTGGCCGCGCTGGTGCAATCCGATCTGCCCAAGTGGAGCCGTGTCGTCAAGGACACGGGGGCGACGGTCGATTGAGGGGCGGCCGCCGCCCCTTTCGGCTTTTCACTTTTTTGGGGGTCAAACCCTTCGCAACAACGACAACGGAGACATCGCGTTCATGAACACAACCCGCAAACAATTCACCATCCTGGCCCTCGCGGCCCTGGGCACCTGCTGTGTTGGCAGCGTGGGGGCGCAGGGCGCTTACCCGTCCAGGAACGTGACCCTGGTGGTGCCCACCGCCGCCGGCGGCACCACGGACCTGTCGGCCCGCATGCTGGCGCAGGCGCTGGCGCCCGTGCTCGGCCAGTCGGTGGTGGTGGACAACAAGGGCGGCGGCAACGGCAACATCGCGGCATCCGCCGTGAAGCGCGCCGAGGCCGACGGCTACACGCTGCTGATGCAGTACTCCGGCTACCACGTGATCTCGCCCCACATCACCAGGCAAAAGCAGTGGGACCAGGCGGATTTCCAGCCCGTGGCTAACGTGATCTCGGCCCCGCAGATCATCGTGGTGCGCAACGACCTGCCCGTGAAGACGCTGGCCGAGCTCATCGCCTACGCCAAGGCCAACCCGGGCAAGCTCAACTACGCCTCGTCGGGCAATGGCTCGCTGCAGCATGTGACCGGCGCCATGCTGGAGCAGCAGGGCGGCGTGAAGATGGTGCACGTGCCCTACAAGGGCACGGGCCCCGCGCTGCAGGACCTGCTGGGCGGCCAGGTGGACCTGACCTTCGGCACCGCGCCCCCGTTCATGCCCCACATCGCCAGCGGCAAGCTGCGCGTGCTGGCCGTGACCGGCAAGCAGCGCCTGCCCAGCCTGCCCGACGTGCCCACCACCGCCGAGGCGGGCTACCCCAAGGTCGATGCCACCTCGTGGTTCGCGGTGTTCGCCCCGGCCGCTGTGCCCAAGGCCGTGGTGGACAAGCTCACGGCCGACATCCGCACCGTGGTGCAGAACCCGGCCTTCCAGCAGAAGGCCCAGGAGCAGGGCGCCACGGCCGACTACCAGTCGCCCCCGCAGCTGGGCGAGAAGGTCAAGGCCGACCTGGCCAACTGGGCCTCGGTGGTGAAGACCTCGAAGATCGAAGCGGAATAAGGATCAAATTGGCCGTCGGCACTTGATTGACAAGCGCCAGTAGCTATTATTTCTGTAGCATGCCGGGTGGAGGTGGCTGTGCGCTGTCCTGCGCGCAGCCACAATATGCGGCATGTCTGATGTGCATTCCGAAGAACTGCTGGCGCAGGTGGCTGCGCTGCCCGCGCTGCCCGGTGTCTACCGCTATTTCGACGCCCAGGGCGCGCTGCTGTATGTGGGCAAGGCGCGCCACCTCAAGCGCCGCGTATCGAGCTACTTCACCAAGAACCATGGCGGCACGCGCATCGGCCACATGGTCGGCAAGATCGTGCGCATGGAGACCACGGTGGTGCGCTCCGAGGCAGAGGCGCTGCTGCTCGAAAACAACCTGATCAAGACGCTGAACCCCAAGTTCAACATCCTGTTCCGCGACGACAAGAGCTACCCCTATCTCAAGATCACCGGCACGCCGGGGGCTGCCGGGGCGGGCCGCGGGGATTCGCCCTCGCAGGTTTTTCCGCGCATGGCGTACTACCGGGGCGCCGTGGACAAGAAGCACCGCTACTTCGGCCCGTACCCCAGCGCCTGGGCGGTGAAGGAGTCCATCCAGCTGCTGCAGAAGGTGTTCCGCCTGCGCACCTGCGAGGACACGGTGTTCGCCAACCGCACGCGGCCCTGCCTGCTGTACCAGATCAAGCGCTGCACGGGGCCGTGTGTCAACCTGATATCGCCCGAAGCCTATGCCGCCGACGTTGCGCATGCCGAGGCCATGCTGCGCGGCGAGACGCAGGAGGTGCTGCAGGCCATGGAGGCGCGCATGATGGCGCACTCCGGCCAGCTTGAGTTCGAGCAGGCCGCAGAGGTGCGCAACCAGATCCAGGCGCTGTCGCGCGTGCTGCACCAGCAGTCCATCGAGACCGCTCATGACAAGGACGTGGACATCCTGGCCGTGCGGGTGTTGGGCGGCCGTGCCTGCGTGAACCTGGCCATGGTGCGCGGCGGGCGGCATCTGGGCGACCGCCCGTACTTCCCCGTGCATGTGGAGGACGCCGCGGCCGTGTTCGAGGAAGAGGGGGGCGAGGGCGCCGACGACGCCACCCCCACCCGCGTCGCCCGCCGCGTGGAGGTGCTGGTGCTCGAGGCCTTCATTGCACAGCACTACATCGGCGTGCCCGTGCCCCCGGTACTGGTCACCAGCGAGCCGGTGGACAAGGCGCTGCTGGAAGCCCTGGGGGACCAGTGCGGCCTGCGCGTGACCGCCGTGCACCAGCCCCGCGAGCAGCGGCGCGCCTGGCTGGACATGGCGCAAAAGAACGCCGACCTGCAGCTGGCGCGCCTGCTGGCGGAAGAGGGCTCGCAGCAGGCGCGCACGCGCGCCCTGGCCGAAGCGCTGGACCTGCCGCCCGAGGACCTGGACCAGCTCACCATCGAGTGCTTCGACATCTCGCACACGGCCGGCGAGTCCACCCAGGCCTCGTGTGTGGTGTTCCACCACCACAAGATGCAGAGCAGCGAATACCGCCGCTACAAGATCGAAGGCATCACCGGGGGCGACGACTACGCCGCCATGCGGCAGGTGCTCACGCGCCGCTACAGCAAGGTGGCCGAAGCCGCGCGCGAGGCGGGGGGCATCGACTTTGCGGCCAACCCGGCGCCAGGGGCCGGCGAGCCCGTTCAGCCCCGCGGCGTGGCCCGCCTGCCCGACCTGGTGCTGATCGACGGCGGCAAGGGCCAGGTGGGCGTGGCACGCGAGGTGTTCACCGCGCTGGGGCTGGACCTTACCCGCATCGTGGGCGTGGAAAAGGGCGAAGGACGCAAGGTGGGGCTGGAGGAGCTGGTGTTCGCCGACGGGCGCGAGAAGGTCTACCTGGGCAAGGACTCGGCCGCGCTGATGCTGGTGGCCCAGATCCGCGACGAGGCCCACCGCTTCGCGATCACCGGCATGCGCGCGGCGCGCGCCAAGGTGCGCGTGGGCGGGGGCCAACTGGAGGAGATCGCCGGAGTGGGCCCCAAGAAGCGCGCCCGGCTGCTGCAGCGCTTTGGCGGTGTGCGGGGCGTGGCATCGGCCAGCGTGGAAGACCTGGCCACGGTGGACGGCATTTCGCGCGAGCTTGCCGAGGAAATCTACCGCGCATTGCGCTAGACGCCGTGCCGATCGCGGCGCACCCGGAGTTCCCCGTGCCGCCGTGACACAATCGCCGCCATGTTCTGGACTATCCCCACCTTGATGACCTGGACGCGCATCGTCGCGATACCTTTGATCGTGGGGGTGTTCTATGCGCCGCTGGACCCCGCCACGCGCAACCTGATCGCCACCGTGATGTTCGTGGTGTTTGCCGCCACCGACTGGCTGGACGGCTATCTGGCCCGCAAGCTGAACCAGACCTCGTCCTTTGGCGCCTTCCTGGACCCGGTGGCCGACAAGTTCCTGGTCTGCGCGTCGCTCCTGGTGCTGGTCCATCTGCAGCGCGCCGATGTGTTCGTGGCGCTCATCATCATCGGGCGCGAGATCGCCATCTCGGCCCTGCGCGAGTGGATGGCGCAGATCGGCGCGAGCAAGAGCGTGGCCGTGCACATGATCGGCAAGGTCAAGACGACGGTGCAGATGATCGCCATCCCGTTCCTGCTGTACGACGGGCGTCTGTTCGGAATGATCGACACCGGGGTGTGGGGCACCTGGCTGATCTGGGCATCCGCCGTGCTCACGGTCTGGTCCATGGTCTACTACCTGCAAAAGGCATTGCCCGAGATCCGCGCGCGCGTGAAGTGACATGGAACCGTGGGCCGCAGGCGCCATGGCCTGGGCCAGGCCCGACTTTTCGCCCCCTTTCGGCGCGCGCCCTGGCCGGGGCGCCGGCTCCCTGGGGGGCGGGGGCCGCGTACTTCTTGTCACCCCGCCGACGCCCTGCATTCCGGTGCGCGGCAACGTGTTTCAGCCCGCCGTGCAGTGCTGGAACTGGGGTGTCAATACGGAATGCTGCCCATACGGCATGTTTGAGACAAAAACGCCCCACAAGCCCTGTCGCAGCGTGAAATACGACTAGAATTCGACGCAACGCTGCTCCAAAGCAGCGTGTTGTATTGACACCCGGAAACTCGATGGCTTTAATCTGATGCAGCAGCCACTGCTGTGTATGCCAGTCATTCCCCCGTCTGTTTTCAACCAGCCCTTGGCTGTGCTTTCGGACGTGTGAAGACCAGATATCCGCGAGACATTCCATCAACTCTTTTCCGAGAGGCTTCTTGTGAACAAAACCGAACTGATTGAGCACATCGCTACCAACGCCGACATCTCCAAGGCCGCTGCTGCTCGTGCCCTGGAATCCACGATCGAGGCCGTCAAGAAGACCCTGAAGAAGGGCGGCACCGTTTCGCTCGTCGGTTTCGGCACTTTTGCGGTCGGCAAGCGCGCTGCCCGCACGGGCCGCAATCCCCGCACGGGCGCAACGATTAAAATCAAAGCTGCTAAAGTTCCGAAGTTTCGTCCTGGCAAGGCATTGAAAGATGCCTTGAACTGAGGATCAGTTTAGGTGGGGTCCTTAGCTCAGTTGGTAGAGCGGCTCCTTTACACGGAGTAGGTCGGCGGTTCGAGACCGTCAGGACCCACCATCACCGAACAAAGGCGAACGCAAGTTCGCCTTTTGTTTTTTGCCTTCTGAAAGATCGACCATGTTTGAATCCATCCGCAAGCACTCCAAGATCGTCATGGTCTTATTGTTCTTGCTGATCATTCCATCGTTTGTGCTGGTGGGCATTGACAGCAACTACTTCTCTGAAAAGAGCCCTGTGGTCGCGCGCGTCGATGGCAACAAGATCAACCAGACCGACTGGGACAACGCACATCGCATGGAGACTGACCGCATGCGCGCGCAGTCTCCCTCGGTCGATCCCAAGCTCCTGGACTCGCCGCAGGCCCGCTATGCCACGCTGGAGCGGCTGGTGCGCGACCGGGTACTGGCCGCCGCCGCGAAGGACATGCACCTGGTGACGAGCGACTCGCGCCTGGCTCGCAGCCTGCAGGAGATCCCCGCGATCGCCGGGCTCAAGCGCGCGGACGGCACGCTCGACGCGGAGGCCTACCGGGCCCTGGTGGGTACGCAGGGCCTGACACCCGAAGGCTTCGAGGCGAACGTACGGCGTGATCTTTCCACCAGCCAGGTCCTTGGCGGCGTGATGGGTTCGGTGTTCGGCACCAATGCCCAGGTCAAGGTCGCGCTGGATTCGCTGTACGAGCAGCGCGAAGTCCAGGTGGCCCGTTTCAAGTCCACGGACTTCGCCGGCAAGGTGGTGCCCACGGATGCGGACCTGGAGGCGTACTACAAGACCCACTCCGCCCAGTTCCAGCAACTGGAGCAGGCCGCGGTGGAGTACGTGGTGCTGGACCTCGACAGCGTGCGTTCCGGCATCACGCTCAATGAGGATGATCTGCGCACCTACTACAAGGAAAACGTGGCGCGCATGGCAGGCAAGGAAGAGCGCCGTGCCAGCCACATCCTGATCAATGCCCCCAAGGAGGCCTCTTCGACCGACCGCGAGAAGGCCAAGGCCCGCGCCACCGAACTGCTGGCACAGGTGCGCAAGGCGCCCGCCACGTTCGCGGAGGTTGCCAAGAAAGCTTCGGACGACAAGGGTTCGGCCACGGGCGGCGGCGACCTGAATTTCTTTGGGCGTGGCGCCATGGTCAAACCGTTTGAAGACGCGGCCTTTGCGCTCAAGAAGGGCGACATCAGCGATGTGGTGGAAACAGACTTCGGCTACCACATCATTCAGCTGACCGACATCAAGGCGCCCCGCCAGCCTTCCTTCGAAGAGCTACGCCCCGCCATGGAGGCGGAGCTCAAGCAGCAGCAGGCCCAGCGCAAGTTCGCGGAAGTGGCCGAAGCGTTCACCAATGGTGTGTACGAGCAGGCTGACAGCCTCAAGCCGGTGGCCGACAAGCTCAAGCTGAAGGTGCAGGCGGCATCCGGCATCACCCGCACGCCGGCGCCCGGTGCGGCTGGCCCGCTGGCCAATGCCAAATTCCTCGAAGCCCTCTTTTCTTCGGACTCGCTGCAGAACAAGCGCAATACCGAGGCCGTGGAAGTCGGGCCCAGCCAGATGGCAGCCGGCCGCGTGGTGCAGTACACCCCCGCCAGGACACTGCCGCTGGAAGAGGTTCGCGCCCGCGTGCGGGAGCTTTACATTGGGCAGAAGGCCTCGGAGCTGGCGCGCAAGGAAGGCGAAGCCAAGCTGGCAGCGTGGAAGGCGACTCCGTCCAGCGCCAGTGGCTTGAGCGCCCCTGTCCAGATCTCACGCGAGCAGGTGCAGAGCCTGCCCCGGCCGGTGATTGATGCCGCGCTGCACACACCCACGGAACCCCTGCCGGCCTGGACTGGCGTGGACCTGGGGGCTGAAGGCTACGCGGTGGTGAAGGTCAACCGTGTGGTGCCACGCCAGGCCCCCGATGCGCAGCGTGCCCAGCAAGAACGTCAGCAATACCTGCAATGGTGGGCATCGGCCGAGGGCCAGGCGTACTACGAGATGCTGAAAAAGCGCTTCAAGGCAGAGATCAAGGCGCCTCGTCCGTCCGCCCTGGCACAAGCTACCGCAGAAAATTGATCAAATTGGCCGTGGGATGAAAATCCCAGGCTATAATACAAAGCTACGGTGGCTGTAGCTCAGTTGGTAGAGTCCAGGATTGTGATTCCTGTTGTCGTGGGTTCGAGCCCCATCAGCCACCCCATATAAGCAAAGCCGCTGCAACTATCAAAGTTGCAGCGGCTTTTGTCATTTATTCCCATGATGGGAATATTCACCTCAAGTGCCTCACGGCCGAGCGCGCATCAGTGCTTCTGCACCTGGATCCTGTGATGTGAACCCTGAATCCTGCGCGTCTCCGGCCAGTCTCTGTGAGCCCCACCTATGCAGAGCTGCTCGATGCCGTTCTCTGCGCATTACGAACTCTCGCGCCCGATGATCGCGAAGCCGATGTCCACCACCGGTTCGGCCACGGGGCGGCCCTCGGCGCGGTCGGCGATCAGTCGGGCAGCCGTCTGGCCCATGCGCGTGCCGTCGATGCGCACGGTGGAGAGGCTGGGGCTCACGGTCTGCGCGAAATCGATGTCGCCAAAACCCATCACGGCCAATTGTTCCGGCACGGACATGCCGCGCACGCGGGCTTCGGTCAGCACGCCCAGAGCCAGCATGTCGGAACTGCAGAACACGGCGTCGATGTCGGGGTGCCCGGCGAGCAGCGCGGCCAGGCCGTCGCGCCCATCGGCATGCGTGGTGGGTGACTTGCCCAGACGCACGGCAGGCGCGCGCAGGCCCAGGCGCTCGGCAGCGGATTCGAAGCCCCGTGCGCGGCGTGCGGCGCGCTCGTCGCCGCCACTGAGCAGTGCCAGGCGGCGCCGGCCTCTGGAGTACAGATGCTCGCACACGGCAGCGCCCAGCTGTTCGTGCCGCAGCCCCACCAGCATGTCGATGGGCGTGGAGGTGAAATCCCAGGTCTCCACGATGGGGATGCCCGATGCGATGAGCATGCGGCGCCCTTCGGGCGAATGCATGATGCCGGTGACCACGATGCCGTCCGGGCGCCGGCCGACGATGGCGCGCAGCAGCTCGTCCTCGCGCGAGTGTGCATAGCCGACCTGGCCCACCATCACCTGGAACCCTCGCAGCTCCAGCGCATCGGTGAGCGCCTGCACCATCTCGCCGAACAGCGGCCCCGTGAGCGTGGGCACCAGCGCGGTGACCACATGGCTGCGCGCCGATCGCAGGCCCCCGGCGACCAGGTTGGGCACGTAGCCCATGCTGGAGACGGCCTCCTGTACGCGCACCCGCGTCGCCTCCGACACCTGGTGCGGTGTGTTGATGGCGCGCGAGACGGTGATCATCGAGACCCCGGCCCGCTCGGCCACCTCGCGCAGCGTGACCGAAGGACGGTCGCGGGTGGCGGGCGCAAGGGAGGGGGAGGGCGGGGAGGCTGGCATGCGGGGAAGTCTATAAGAACCTGTTCAGTCTCCTTGGGGAGTCGCATAAGTGCTTTGCCGGGACGGGATGCCAGGCGCGGTGCGCAGCCGATGGCCCGTGCTATCGGCAAGCGCCGCAACGCCGCAGACCGCCCGGCAAGGCTGTTGCCCTTCTGTTTGGAGTGAAATCGGGCGATTGGACGCCCAGGCTGCCTGCATGGGCATGAGCCCACGCGGCGCACCCGACGCGCCCACTCATCCCGATTGCCCTCCGATGCGACCTCCAAAAAGAGACTGAGCCGGTTCTGAGACCCGTCGCGGCGGATGGCAGGCGGAGGCGGCCAAATGTCATTGCATCGACAGTCACGGACGGCGTCCATGCCTAGCATGCCGCCATGACCTGTTCGCCCCCATGCACATCCCCAGCCGCGCCAGCGGCAAGCCGGGTTTCCGCCGCCCCCACCTCCCTACCAGAGCTGCGGCAGGCGGTGGACTGGGCCATCGTCTCGCGGCGCAGCATCCGCGCATTCCTGCCCACGCCGGTCTCCCGCGAAGAGGTGCATTCCATCCTCGACGTGGCGCGCCATGCGGCCTCGGGCATGAACACGCAGCCCTGGCGCGTGCACGTGCTCACGGGGGCCGCGAAGGAGCGGCTGAGCACCGCCATCGCCGCCGTGGACAACGATGAGGATGAGGCTGCGACCCTCACCGAGCCCTACCACTACTACCCGCTCGAATGGGTATCGCCCTATGTCAACCGGCGCCGCAAGGTGGGATGGGACCTGTATGGCCTGCTCGGCATCGCCCGGGGCGACAAGGCGCGCATGCACGCCCAGCACGGCCGCAACTACCGCTTCTTCGATGCGCCCGCGGGGCTGATCTTCACGGTGAACCGGGTGATGCAGGCCGGCAGCCTAATGGACTACGGCATGTTCCTGCAGAGCGTGATGGTGGCGGCCCGCGCGCGCGGGCTCGACACCTGCCCGCAGGTGGCGTTCACCAAATTCCACCAGGTCATTGCCGCCGAACTGGGCATCCCCGATACCGAGATGGTGGTCTGCGGCATGAGCCTGGGCCACGCCGACCCGGCGGGCATCGAGAACACGCTGGTGACGGAGCGCGAGAGCGTCGAGTCGTTCACCACCTACCACCCATGAACGCGCAAAACAGGAGACCAGCATGAGCCAAGCAGCCCCCCACAGCCCCTACCAGCACGGCCTGGAACGCACCCCCGCCAACCACCTGCCGCTCACGCCGCTGGGCTTTCTGGACCGCAGCGCGCAGGTGCATCCCGAAGGCATCGCCGTGGTGCATGGCGGCACCACGCAGACCTGGGCGCAGACGCGCGAGCGCGCCTACCGCCTGGCCAGCGCACTGGCACAACGCGGCGTGCAGCGCGGCGACACCGTGGCCATCCTGGCGCCCAACACGCCCGCGATGCTGGAGGCGCACCTGGGCATCCCCCTGTGCGGTGCGGTCATCAACGCCGTCAACTGCCGGCTCGACGCCGAGGCCATCCGCTTCATCCTGCGCCACGGCGAGGCGCGCGTGCTGCTGGTGGACAGCGAATTTTCGGCGCTCGCGGCCAGGGCCGTCGAGGGCCTGGCGCAGCAGCCGCTGGTGATCACCATCCACGATGCGGGCCTGCCCGCGCAGCCGGCCCTTGGCGGGCTCGACTACGAAGCCCTGCTGGCCGAAGGCGACCCGGCCTTCGAAGGCCTGTGGCCCGAGGACGAGTGGGACCCGATCGCACTGAACTACACCTCGGGCACCACCGGCGACCCCAAGGGCGTGGTGCCCAGCCACCGCGGGGCCTACCTCATGAGCCTGTTGCAGATGACCGACTGGGCGATGCCGCGCCGCCCGGTGTATCTGTGGACGCTGCCCATGTTCCACGCCAACGGCTGGTGCTTCACCTGGGCCGTCACGGCGGCGGGGGGCACGCATGTGTGCCTGCGCAAGGTCACGGCCAAGGCCATCTTCGAGGCCATTGCCGAGCACGGTGTGGACCATTTCTGTGCCGCGCCCACCGTGCTGGCCATGCTGGCGAATGCACCGGCGCACGAGCGCATCGCGCTGCCGCGCCCGGTGCGCGTGCTCACAGCGGGCTCGCCACCGCCGGCCGCCATCCTGCAGGCGATCGCCGCGATGGGCTTCGATGTGGACCACGTGTACGGCATCACCGAGGTCTCGGGCACGCCCGTGAGCTGCGTGCGCCAGCCCGGCTGGGCGGCCCTGCCCGAAGCCGGGCGTGCCCGGCTGCAGGCGCGCCAGGGCGTGCGCGCCGCGGCGCTGGAGCACCTGCGCGTGCTCAACCCCGACACGCTGGAGCCCGTGCCGGCGGACGGTGTGACGGCTGGCGAAATCATGATCCGGGGCAACACCGTGATGAAGGGCTACCTCAAGAACCCCGGCGCCACGGCCAAGGCCTTTGCCGGCGGCTGGTTCCACACCGGCGACATCGCGGTGCTGCACCCCGACGGCTATGTGCAGATCACCGACCGCTCCAAGGACGTGATCATCTCGGGCGGCGAGAACATCTCCTCGGTGGAGGTGGAAGACGTGCTGCACCGCCACCCCGCCGTGCTGCTGGCCGCCGTGGTGGCCCAGCCCGACGAACGCTGGGGCGAGGTGCCCTGCGCCTTCGTGGAGCTCAAGCCCGATGCCGCAGGCAGCGTCAGTGCCGAGGAGCTGATCGAGTTCTGCCGCTGCCATCTGGCGCGCTTCAAGTGCCCGCGCCAGATCGTGTTCGAGGTCTTGCCCAAGACCGCCACCGGCAAGATCCAGAAGTTCCGCCTGCGCGAGATCGCGGGCAGCCGCGAGGCCATCACGCGGCTGGCGCAGATTCAGACCGAGCCCGCAGGCTGAGCGTTCAGCCTTCGCGGGCAATCGACTGCAGCACCTTCAGGTCGATCACCTCGATCGAGCCATAGCCCAGGCGGATCGCACCCCGGTCCTGCAGTTCCTGCAGCGCCCGGTTGGCCACCTGGCGCGACACGCCCGACAGGCGCCCCAGCTCCTCCTGCGACAGCGTGATGCGCCGCGCGGTGTTGGGGAACAGCGCATCGTTGAACAAGCCCGACAGGCTGTAGGCCACCTGCGCCGTGGTGTCGCCCAGCCGGTCGGTCTGCACCTGCGCCACGTAGTGCGCCAGACGCGCGTTGAGCTGCCCGATCAGCCACAGCGCAAAAGGGTGGCTCTCTTGCAGCAGCCGCAGGAACTCGCTGCGCGGCAGCAGGGCCACCACGCTGTCGGTCAGCGCCGTCACGGCGTAGGGACGGGGCTCGTCCTTGAGCACCGAGCCCTCGCCAAACCAGGCGCCCGAGGGCACGCCCGCGAAGGTGCTGGTGCGGCCTTCGGCGGTGATGTTGTCCAGCTTGAGCATGCCTTCCATCACCCCGGCCCAATGCGCGGTGGGCGTGCCCTTCGAGAACACCGCGCCGCCCGCAGGGTAGTTGCGCACCGTGATCGCCCGGCGCACGCGTGCGGCCTCCTCGGCGGTGAGGGCGGACACCCAGGGCGACTGGGCAAGGAAGAGGTCGAGGGGATCTGCGGTCATGGTGGCGTGGAAACAGGCACCGCCGGATTCTGCGGGAGATCACGCTCCGCGCCAATGGGGCCGGCCCGAAGGTTCAGGCGATGCCCGTCACATGGTCGCGCAGCAGCGGCACATGCACGATCAGCGAGCCCTTATTGGGCTCGATGCGCACGATGCCCCGGGGCTTGAACACGCTGAGCGCCACGTTCACCCGCTGGCGCGAGAGCCCGCAGATCAGGGCCAGTTCCTGCTGCGAGATCAGCAGCTCCTGCACCGCCTCGCCCTGGCTGTCGGCCAGCATCAGAAGGGCCCGGGCCACCCGTGTCTCGGGACCCCGCAGGCGCGATGCCTCCAGCATGCCCACGAACACCCCATGCGCGCGTTCATGATGTCGCAGATCACATGGTTGAACGCGATGGACGACTGGCGCAGCGTTTCGAAGGTCTCCACCGGCACCAGGCACAGGTGGGCCGGCGTGAGCGAGCGCAGGTCGTACTGGCGCAGTTCCTTCTTGAGCAGCGAGCCCTCGCCGCCCCATTCGCCCTCGCGCAAACAATACAGCATGGTTTCGGCACCGTCCGACGCCACCACGTACATCTGCAGGAAGCCGCGCACCAGCCCGTACCAGGGCGAGCTGTTCTGGGGCGGCGACCGCATGGAGTTGCTGGCACGGCGCCTGGAGGCCTTGCGCAACAGTGCAGATGCCAGTTGACGTGCGGCGAAACCAGCCAGAGGACGGGTGGTGCGGGATGTGCAAGCAGGTGTGAGGGTGGTGGGGCGGGCCCGGCCCATGGCGTCAGAATGACCCATTGCCCAAGCACTACTGGAAAGCCCCATGCCCCGCTGGAATGCCCTGTTGATGAAGGCTGTGCTGGCCGCCACCGCTCTCGGGCTGGTACATGCTGCGCTACCCGGGCCCGCTGCACGGGCGCGGACCGGTGGGTGTTGCTGAGTAGCGTGGCCGGCGTCGAGGCCTGACAGCGCCGGCGGTGCCAACGTGCAGGGCGTGTACCTGGTAGCCACCGGGGCCGACGGCTACCAGCCCTGGTGTCGCTGGACAACCAGCGCGTGCTGATCGCCTGTCGGCTGGACGGCCAGCCACTGGCACGCGGTATGGCGCGGCTGGTGGTAGCGGGCGATGGCAAGGCCGGCCGCCCGGTCTCGGCGCTCGAAACCATCGAGGTGTTTGCGGCCGCGCCTGCGGTGCGGTAGCCGAGAAGGGGTCACGCCGTCGGCACAACGGTCTCGTACCCGGCGTCCTCGGGGCATCGAAGGGGCCGTTCGGGCCGGCTCCGGTCAGCCCACACCCCTTCCGCAATTTCCCAAGATGTCGCATAACAAAGGGTTTTCCCTATAGTTTGTGGAAATGTTAACGTTAACATTCGTGTGTTGCTGCCGTTTAGGCATGGTCTGAAGCGGGTTTTCAAGCCGCTTTGGTCGGTCTGAAAGGCGGCTCGCCCCCTTGAACACTGCTTGAAACCGCTGAAGGCAGCGTGCTGCAAGCCGCTTGTACGACCTGTTGATACGCCCTGACCACCCACCAGACCTGATACCACCATCCATGACCCCGCAAGAACTCAAATCCATCATGGGCTCCGGCCTGCTGTCGTTCCCCATCACGGACTTCGACGAGCAGGGTGAATTCCGCCCCAG